>NZ_JBFRGB010000027.1:0-87462 GCF_052115125.1 Ensifer sp. 2TAB8
CACCGACGTGCACATCTGGAACTGGGACCAGTGGGCGCAGAAGACCATTCCGGTGCCGATGGTCGTCGGCCACGAGTTCATGGGCGAGATCGCCGAGGTCGGCTCGGCCGTCACCAAGTACCATGTCGGCGAGCGGGTCTCGGGCGAGGGCCATATCGTCTGTGGCAAGTGCCGCAACTGCCGCGCCGGCCGCGGGCATCTGTGCCGCAACACGCTCGGCGTCGGCGTCAACCGGCCGGGCTCCTTCGGCGAATTCGTCTGCCTGCCGGAATACAACGTCGTGCCGATCCCCGACGACGTGCCCGATGAGATCGCGGCGATCTTCGATCCGTTCGGCAATGCCGTGCACACGGCCCTTTCCTTCGATCTCGTCGGCGAGGACGTGCTGGTCACCGGCGCCGGCCCGATCGGCATCATGGGGGCGATGGTCGCCAAGCGCTCCGGCGCCCGCAAGGTGGTGATCACCGACATCAACCCGACGCGTCTCGCGCTCGCCAAGAGCGTCGGCATCGACCACGTCGTCGACGCGTCGAAGGAAAACCTTGCCGACGTGATGAAGGCGATCGGCATGACCGAGGGGTTTGACGTCGGGCTGGAAATGTCGGGGGCGGCTCCTGCCTTCCGCGACATGATCGACAAGATGAACAATGGCGGCAAGATCGCCATCCTCGGCATTGCGCCGGCAGGCTTTGAGATCGACTGGAACAAGGTCATCTTCAAGATGCTGAACCTCAAGGGCATCTATGGTCGCGAGATGTTCGAGACCTGGTACAAGATGATTGCCTTCGTGCAGGGCGGTCTCGACCTTGCCCCGGTCATCACCCACCGCATCACGATCGACGAGTTCCGCGACGGCTTCGAGGCCATGCGCTCGGGCAATTCCGGCAAGGTCGTCATGGACTGGTAAGCCCCAAGGGCCGCCGTACCCCGCAAGGCGCGGCGGCTCAGTTGGCAAGGCCGAACTGGATCTCGATCTCCTCGACTGTCCGGGACAAGAAGGCTGCGCATGGCGCGGCCGGCGGCCCTGCGGCAGTTACCTGGTGCTCGTGATCGGGATCATCATCGTCGCGCTGCCGATCTACTACACCTTCGTCGGCTCCACGCACACTTCGATCGAGATCGTGCGCCCGCCCATGTCGCTGGCGGTCGGGGATCATCTCGTCGAGAACTACCGGGAGGCGGTGGGCGGTGGCGTCGAGCGCGTAGTCGGCGTCAGTCTCGAGCGCCTCTTGTTCAATTCGACGGTGGTGGCGATCGCGATTGCCGTCGGCAAGATCGTGATCTCCTTCCTCTCCGCCTTCGCGATCGTCTTCTTCCGCTTCCCGCTGAAGATTCTGTTCTTCTGGATGATTTTCATCACCCTGATGCTGCCGGTCGAAGTGCGCATCCTGCCGACCTACAAGGTGATCGTCGACCTCGGTCTGATCGACACCTATGCCGGACTGACGCTGCCACTGATGGCTTCGGCAACGGCGACGTTCCTTTTTCGCCAATTCTTCCTGACGATACCGGGAGAACTGGTGGAAGCTGCGCGCATCGACAATGCCGGTCCGTTCCGCTTCATGCGGGATATCCTGCTGCCGCTGTCGGCAACGAACATCGCGGCACTCTTCGTCATTCTCTTCATCTACGGCTGGACCCAGTATCTCTGGCCGCTGCTCGTCACCAACGACGCAAAGATGAATACGATCATCATCGGGCTCAGGCGAATGATCGATTTCACCGACGCTTCTACGCCTTGGAACTATGTCATGGTGACCGCAATCCTTGCGATCATTCCCCCTATTCTCGTCGTGGTGCTGATGCAGCGCTGGTTCGTCAAAGGCCTTGTGGAGACAGAAAAGTAATGGCTGAGATCAAGCTGAAAGACGTCCGCAAGAGCTATGGTCCGGTGGACGCGATCAAGGGCGTTTCGCTCGACATCTTGGACGGTGAGTTCGTCGTCCTGGTCGGCCCGTCGGGCTGTGGCAAGTCCACGCTTCTGCGCATGATCGCCGGCCTCGAGAGCATCACCGGCGGCGATATCCTGATCGGCGGGCGCCGGGTCAACGATGTCGAACCGGCGGAGCGCGACATTGCGATGGTGTTCCAGAACTACGCGCTCTATCCGCACATGACGGTGCGGCAGAACCTCGCCTATGGCCTCAAGAACCGGAAGACGCCGCCAGCCGAGATCGAGCGGCGCATCGCCGCTGCGGCTAAGACGCTTGAGATCGAGCCCTATCTCGACCGCAAGCCGCGGCAACTTTCGGGCGGCCAGCGCCAGCGCGTTGCCATGGGGCGGGCCATCGTTCGCCAACCCGCCGCCTTCCTCTTCGACGAGCCTCTCTCGAACCTCGACGCCAAGTTGCGCGGCCAGATGCGTATCGAGATCAAGCGGCTCCAGCGCTCCCTTGGTACGACGAGCGTCTATGTCACGCATGATCAGATGGAGGCGATGACGCTTGCCGATCGGCTTGTCGTCGTCAGCGCCGGCCGCATCGAACAGGTCGGCACGCCCCTTGAACTGTACGAAAGACCCGCAACCACCTTCGTTGCCACCTTCATCGGTTCTCCCTCGATGAACCTGCTGTACGGCAAGGATACGTCGGCGGGATGGTCGCTCGCCCCGCAAGTGGCGCGTCCCGACGGCGACTTTACGCTCGGCGTCCGTCCCGAAGATCTTTCGCCGATCTCGGCTGGGGCTCCGGCCCCGGCCTTCGAGGCGACGGTCCGCATCGACGGCATCGAACTGGTCGGTGCGGAAAGCCTGCTGCACGGCAGGCTCGACAACGGCACCGATCTGATCTTTCGCGTTTCCGGCCGTGCCCGAAACGCGATCGGCGACCAGGTGAAAGTTGGGGCAAGCGCCGAAGCTCTGCACATGTTCGATGCGAACGGCCAGCGGCGCGGCTGGGGCCGCATTTCGAGCGCACCTTCCTGCCGAAGGCGCACGACCCGTTTAAGAGGGGCGGGACACTGGTCGCTGATCCGCACCCAACAAGCAGTCTGCGCGGGCAGGACGGCGCTTAGGCGGAAAGAACGTGCGGTTTCGCGCTGACGCACGGCAACATTATCTCAGAAGCCCGCAATTTCGAGCAATTAGATATCTATAAAATCTATGGAATTTATACGTTAATAGTCCTGTTGGCTCGCCAGGAGGATACCATGCCCAAAACCGAATCCAATCCCATTACGCTCGGAACCCGCGCCCCGGACTTCATCTTGCCCGATGCCGACGGCAACCTGTTCACGCTGGCCGAGTTCAAGGACAGCCCGGCGCTGCTCGTCGCCTTCATCTCCAATCGATGCCCATTCGTGGTGCTGATCCGTGAAGCGCTGGCGCAATTTGCACGCGACCATGCCGGGCAGGGGCTTGCGGTTGTCGCCATCAACAGCAACGACGCCGAAGCGCATCCGGAAGAAACGCTGGAACGGCTCGGTGTTGAGGCGAAGACCTACGGATACGGCTTCCCCTATCTGAAGGACACTTCGCAGCGTGTCGCCAAGGCCTATGGTGCGGCCTGCACGCCGGATTTCTTCCTCTATGACCGTGATCGCAAGCTTGCCTATCACGGCCAGTTCGACGACGCGCGGCCCGGCAACGGCAAGGATGTGACGGGTGCGGATCTGCACGCGGCCGTCGAGGCCGTACTGAAGGGTGAGGTGGCCGACGCAGATCAGGTTCCCTCGATCGGCTGCAACATCAAATGGACAGCCGGCAACGAACCGTCCTGGTTCTCGACCGCCGCCTGATCTGCATTCACAAACGGCCGGTCGTCGCGCCGGCCGGCTCCTCCCTTTCCTATACCGGTACATCATGGCATCGCGTCGCAAGGAACCGCCCACCGAAGAGGGGCGACATATAGAAACGGATGTGCTGGTCGTCGGTGGCGGTCCTGCCGCCGCCTGGGCCGCGCTTTCGGCCGCCGAGACCGGCGCGCGCGTCGTATTGGCGGACAAAGGCTATCACGGCACGAGCGGCGCAACGGCTCCGTCCAATACGGGGACCTGGTGCGTGCCACCGGGAGAGGGGCGGGCGGCCTCGGTCGAACAGCGTTTCAAGCGCACGGCCGGCCTTGCCGACCGCCGCTGGATGTTGCGCGCGGCGGACCGGGCCTATGAAAACCTCCTGAAGCTCGTCGAATGGGGGTATCCCTTTCCGAGCGAAGAGGATGGTGGCCTCTACATCGCCAACTTGCGCGGTCCGGACTACATGCGCTTCGTGCGCCAGCGGGTGCAGCAGGCCGGCGTCACCATCCTTGACCACCATCCGATCCTGGAACTGCTCGGCGACGAGCATCATGTCGGTGGGGCGGCTGGGCTCGCGCGCCGCAATGGCGCGAGCTTTTCCGTTTCGGCTGGCGCGGTCGTGCTCGCCACCGGAGGTTGCGCCTTCTTCGAACGCATCCTTGGCGGAACAGGCCTCACCGGTGACGGCTATCTCTTCGCTGCGGAGGCCGGTGCCTCCCTTTCCGGCATGGAGTTCACAGGCAAATACACGCTCGCACCGCACGGTTCCTCGCTGAACAAGGGGCTGCCCTTCCGTTGGGCGACCTTCTACCGGGAGAACGGTCAAGTGCTACGCGACGCGCGCGGCGAGCCGGTGACGAACGGTATTGGCGGCGGCGAGCGGCAAGTGGCCGAGGCACTGCTGTCCGGCCCGGTCTACGCCCGGCTCGATCTCGCCGAGCCCGCCATGCAGGATTGGCTGCGTCGTGGCCAACCGAACTGTTTCCAGCCCTACGATCGCATGGGGATCAACCCGTTCGAGCAACTGTTCCGGGTGGAGCTCAAATACGAGGGTACGGTGCGTGGCACCGGCGGTATCCGCATCGTCTCCTCCGATTGTGGGACTGGCATTGCCGGGCTTTACGCTGCCGGTGACGCCGCTAGCCGCGAAAACGTGACAGGCGGCATTTCCGGCGGCGGCGCCATCAACGCCTCCTGGGCGATCGCCAGCGGCTGGTGGGCCGGTCATGGCGCTGCCCACCACGCACGCAGCAGAAAGCACCGTGATATCGCGCGCTTGCGGCCGCTTGGTGCAACGGGTTTGCGCGGCGAGGGACAGCGCGAGGACGTCAATCTTGCCGCGGCCGCCCGCACCGTGCACGACGAGATCGTGCCGCTCGACAGGAGCTATTGGCGCAGGGCGGGTGCGCTGGAGACGAGCCGCCGCATTCTGGAAGACGTTTGGGCCGGCCTCAACCAGGCGAAGCCCGCGGTCGGCATCGACCGTCTTCGCGCACGCGAGGTGGCGTCGGTTACGGCGAGCGCCCGTTGGACGGTCGCGGCGGCGCTCTTGCGCACGGAAAGTCGAGGTGTGCACCGCCGAAGTGACTTTCCGACGGAAGACGACGGGCAGGCGAGGCGCATCATCGTCTCCGGCCTCGATCGGGTGAGCGCCGTGCGTGAAGATCTCGTGCTTGAAGCGGCCAGGGAGGGTTGAGCGATGATTGAAGTCATCTCCGCAGACCGCTGCATCCGCTGCGACATCTGCGAACGGATCTGCCCTGCCTTCGTCTTCGATCGCGACGAAACGGGCTTGCCGGTCATTGCCCGGCAAGACGACTGCCAGACCTGCTTTCTCTGCGAAATCTACTGTCCGACGGATGCGCTCTATGTCGCCGAGGCGGCGCACGGGCCGGTCGGCATTGCGGAGGCCGAGGTGCTGGAACGCGACCTTTTTGGCGCCTACGCCCGCTCGCTCGGCTGGAATCGCGGCCGCGCCGGCGGCGCGCAAGATGATCCGACCCGTCACATCCGCGTGGCGCAGGTCTGAAGGGAGTTCGACCATGGAACGCATAGCCGTCAGCGCACTGCGCAAGACCTTTACGCTCAAACAGGGCCAGACCGTAACGGTCGACGGCGTCGCCTCCAACCGCATTGCGGTGCTGGATGGCGTCGACCTGACCATCAAACGCGGCGAATTCATTACCCTCGTCGGGCCGTCCGGCAGCGGCAAGTCGGTGCTGCTCGATGTCATCGCCGGATTGACCGAGGCGACCTCCGGCGTCGCCCGCATCGACGGCATTGAGGTCTCCAAACCGCATGCCCGCACCGCCTATGTCTTCCAGCAATATGCGCTCTTTCCCTGGCGAACGGCGCTGCAGAACATCGAATATGCGCTGGAGGTGCGCGGTGTGCCGGCGGCGGAGCGTCGCGAGAAGGCACGTCATTTCCTGCATCTATTCGGCCTCAAGGGCTTCGAAGACCGCTTCCCCTCGCAGCTTTCCGGCGGCATGCAGCAGCGTGTGGCAATCGCCCGGGCGCTCTCCACCGATCCGCAGGTGCTGCTGATGGACGAGCCCTTCGCGGCACTTGACGCCCAAACGCGAGACATTCTGCAAAGCGAACTGTTGCGCATTTGGGAACAGATCAAGACGACCGTCGTCTTTGTTACCCATTCGATCGACGAGGCGATCTACCTCGCCGACCGCGTGGTCGTCATGACCGCGCGCCCGGCGAGCGTCAAGGAAATCGTCGAGATCGACCTTCCGCGCCCGCGCGACCTCGATATCCGCAACAGCGCCGCCTTCAATGCCTATCGCGGCCGCGTCTGGGAAAGCCTGCGTGACGAGGTCGTCAAGGCCCAGCGTGATTGGGCGCTCGCATCCAACTATGCCAATTGAGGGAGGATCCGATGAGTCTGATCGCCGACCGCAACCTGCCGCTCCGCAACACCTTTTCGTCGCGCCGAAAGCGCGCGGCCGAAAAAGTGCCGACGGTCCTCGGTGAAACTTTTTCAACCATCACGTTGGGCCTGCCGGCGCTGGTCGCTTTCGCTCTGCTCTGGGAGATCGCACCGCGTGCCGGCTGGATCAACGCACTGTTCTTCCCGCCTCTCAGCCAGGTGCTCTCGGTATTGTGGGAGATGACCGTCTCCGGTCAACTCGCGGACCACATTGGCATCAGCCTGCAGCGCGCCGCGATCGGTTTTTCGCTTGCGGTCGTCGTCGCCGTGCCGCTCGGCTTTCTGATGGGCCGCTATCCGCTCTTCGAAAAGGCGTCAGACTTTCTCGTCCAGACCCTGCGCAATACCTCGCAATTCGCCCTGCTGCCGGTCTTCATTTTGCTGCTTGGCATCGGCGAGGCGTCGAAGATTGCCATCACCTTCTACGCGGCCATCTTCTTTCTGCTGATCAACACCATCGTCGGCGTAAAGTCAGTCGACCCGCTGCTCATCAAGGCGGCCCGCTCCATGGGGACATCGGACTGGGATCTCTTCAAGAAGGTCATTCTGCCCTCGGCCGTTCCCTCGATCGTCGCGGGCGCTCGCCTTGGTGTGAAGACCTCGCTCTTCTCCGTCATCGCGGCGGAGATGCTCGCGGCCCAATCCGGCATCGGTTACCTCATCCAGAACTCCTCGCTGATGCTGGAAACGGACCGGATGTATGCCGGCATCCTGACGCTGACGATCATCGGCCTCCTTCTGAACTACCTGCTCGTCGCCGGGGAACGGCGCGCCACCCGTTGGCGTGGCAACGCTGAAAGCGGACCGAACTGAGCCCTGCCTCTCTTCAAACGAACTCTCGAATTCGAAAGGATCCTTCCATGACATCCAATCCGCTCCGCCGGACGCTCCTGAAACTGGCGATCGCACTTTCGCTCCTGCCGGTCACCGGTGCCGCGCCGGCCCTCGCCGACGAGGCGAAGCCTGAGGTCATCCGCATCGGCTCCACCGCACCGGGCCACCTGAAGTTCATCCTCTACCGGAACAAGAAGCTGCTGGAGGACGAGTTTGCCAAGGATGGCATCAAGATCGAGCTGACGACATTCGATGGCGGTTCGGCTGCCACCGTTGCGCTCGGTTCAGGGGCGATCGACTTCACCTATATCGGCAACAACCCGTCGCTTCGCCTTGCCGCGACCGGCGCCGACGTGAAGCTGATCGGCCTTTCGAGCTGGAACCGCTCGAACGAGACGCAGATCGTCGTCAAGCCGGAGTCCGCGATCCAGAAGATCGAGGACCTGAAGGGCAAGAAGGTCGCTTATCTCTCTGGTACGGTGCGTCACTCGACCTTCGCCAAGGCACTGAAAGCCGCAGGTCTTTCCCTCGCGGATATAGAAAGCCTGAACCTCGGTATCGAAAGTTCCGGCCCGGCGCTGGCCCGTGGTGACGTCGACGCCATCGTGGAAAGCACTGGCCCGGTCCAGACGCTTGTTGAAAAAGGCGGAGCGCGAGTGATCTTCGACGCCGGCGTGTCGGGCAGCCCCGATTGGGCGGTTCCACATCTCCTCAGTGTCAACGGTGAATTCGCCCGCAAGTATCCCGAAATCGTGACGCGTCTGCTGGCTGTCGATATCGCGACTGCCCGGTGGGCCGACGGCAACCCGGAAGAGACGACCGCGATCTTTGTCAAGGAGACAGGCAGCAGTGACAAGGCAGTCCGCGCCACCTACCCGGATGGAAAATTCTTCCAGGACCCGGAAATCACGGATGCGGCGCTGAAGGCGCTTCAGGGTGAGGAGGCTTTCATGGCCGAGGCCGGGCTGCTGAAGGGCAAGGTCAACTATGAGACCTGGATTGACCGTTCCTTCTACGATGCGGCTCTAAAAAGGGTTGCTGCCAGCAACTGATCCTGTAGGTTCGGGCGGCGGCGCACCTGCGTCTCCGCCCTCTCTTCTTCTAGAATGATGTCTTCCATTTCCTCTTCTCCGCTTCCATTTCACCGTACCCGCATCGTCCCGGCCGTCGTGGCCGTCGCCTTTTTCATGCAGATGCTCGACAGCACGATCATCGCGACGTCGCTGCCGGCCATGGCCACGTCGTTCGCGACCGATGTGGTGACGCTCAACATTGGCTTTACCGCCTACCTACTGGCGATGGCCGTATTCATCCCACCGGCCGGCTGGCTCGCCGAGCGTTTTGGCGCGCGGGAAGTCTTTCTCGCCGCCATCGCGCTGTTCACGCTCGCCTCCGTTGCTTGCGGCTTCTCAGGATCGCTTGGCGAATTCACTGCAGCGCGGCTCTTCCAGGGTGCGTCCGCCGCGCTGATGACGCCGGTCGGACGTCAGCTCGTGCTGCGCGATGCGCCGAAGGGCGAACTGGTGCGGGCGATTGCCACCATCACCTGGCCGGCCCTGATCGCTCCCGTGATCGGCCCTCTGATCGGCGCCTGGATTACCACCCATGCCGGCTGGGAATGGAACTTCTTCATCAATCTGCCACTTGGCATTCTGGGTGTCGTGCTCGTCGCCTTCTTTGTGCCACGCGCGCCGGCCGAGGGAGCGCGGCCCTTTGATTTAACCGGCTTCGTGCTGACCGGAGGCGCGCTCGCGCTGACCCTTGCCGGTCTGGAGCTTTCGAGCTCGTCGAGCGGTGGAGCCGGCGCGCTTGGTCTTCTGGCCGCCGGCCTTTTCTCCGGATTCTTTGCCATCCGTCACCTGCGGCGCGCGCCGCATCCTCTGCTCGACATGGCGGTGCTGAAGATCCCGACTTTCGCCTTCGCGACGCTTTCGGCCGGCACGGCCGGGCGGCTTGCAGTCAACGCGACGCCATTCCTGTTGCCGCTGCTGTTCCAGGTCGGCCTGGGCTTCAATGCGGTGGAGACAGGTTCGCTGGTCTTCGTCTACTTCCTCGGCAACCTTCTGATGAAGAGCGTGACGACACCGGCGCTGCGTCTTTTCGGCTTCCGCACCCTGCTTGTCGTAAACGGCGTGATCGCCGCCGCGACGATCGGTGCCTTCGCATTCGTCGACGGAGAGACCCCGCGCATTTTCATGTGGGTGCTGCTGATTGCCTGCGGCCTTTCCCGGTCGATGCAGTTCACGGGGCTGACGACAATCGCTTTTGCTGACGTGACGCCCGCACAGCGAAGCGCGGCAACGACCATTTCGGCGATGCTGCAGCAGCTTTCGCAACTGCTTGGCATCGCCGTTGCGGCGGCCGTCATTCGCCTTGCATCCTATCTGAGTGGTGGAGGCGGCGATGCCGGCATGCTTGCGGATATCCGCGCGGCCTTCCTCGTTATCGCTGCCATTGGCTTCGTTTCGGCGCTGCGCTTTCTCGCACTGTCACCCGAGGCGGGTGCCGAAGTCTCGGGCCATCGGCGCACTCGGCCGTCGCCCGTTCGCAACAACGCCCGCTAGGCTCGGCATGGTGAGAGAGGGCGGGCAAGCCGCCCTCTCGTCGTTTCGTCAGCGTTTGTGATGAACGCTCTGCAGGCCATAGACCGGCGTCTCAATGCCCTCCATTCGTGCCTTCAATTGCAGTGAGAGATACTGCGAATAATGGCGCGACTGGTGGAGGTTGCCGCCGTGGAACCACAGGGCATCCTGTTGCGTCGGCTTCCACATGTTGCGTTGCTCGCCCTCCCAGGGGCCGGGATCCTTCGGCGTATCGGAGCCGAGCCCCCAGACCTTGCCGACCTTGTCGGCTGTCTCCTGGTCGATGAGATCGGCGACCCAGCCGTTCATCGAGCCATAACCCGTCGCATAGACGATGACGTCAGCGGGAATCTCCTTGCCGCCAGAGAGTTTTATGGAGGTTTCGGTGATCTCTTCCACCTGTCCAGCGGCAAGCTTCACCTTGCCATCGATGATCAGCTGCGACGCGCCGATATCGATGTAGTATCCGGACCCGCGGCGCAGGTACTTCATGAAGAGACCGGAGCCATCCGCGCCCCAATCCAGCTGGAAGCCGGCCTTCTCCAGCGCCGCGTAGAAATCGGCGTCGCGCTCGCGCATCTTGTCGTAAAGCGGGATCTGGAACTCGTGCATGATCCGGTAGGGAAGCGAGGCGAAGATGAGGTCTGCCTTGCCCGTCGTCACACCATTTGCCAGCGCCTGTTCGGAATAGAGCCCGCCGAGGCCGATATCCATCAGTGTGTCGGACTTCACGATATGGGTCGTCGAGCGCTGGATCATCGTGACGTCGACGCCCGCTTCGTACAGCGCGGCACAGATGTCATGGGCCGAATTGTTCGAGCCGATCACCACGACCTTCTTGCCCTTGTAGCCATCCGGCCCCGGGTGCTGCGAGGAATGATGCTGGTCACCCTCAAAGCGCTCGCGGCCCTTGAAGTTCGGAATGTTGGCCTTGCCGGACATGCCTGTCGCAAAGACCAGTTGCTTCGGCCGCAACACCACTTCCTCACCGTCGCGGTCGACGACGATGGTCCATTCCTTTGCGGCTTCGTCCCACTTTGCCGATTTGGCGGTAGAGCGTGTCCAGTAGTTCAGCTCCATCACCTTGGTATAGAATTCCAGCCAGTCGCCGATCTTGTCCTTCGGCGCGAAGACTGGCCAGTTCTTCGGAAAATCGATGTAGGGCAGATGGTCGTACCAGACAGGGTCATGCAGGCAGAGAGACTTGTAGCGCTTGCGCCAGCTGTCGCCTGGCCGGTCGTTCTTTTCGAGGATGATGGCGGGTACGCCGAGTTGGCGAAGCCGGGCGCCGAGCGCAATGCCGCCCTGTCCGCCACCGATGATCACGACATAGGGTTGCTTCTCATAGCCGAGGGTGCGCTCCTCGTGCTCGCGCTCCTCTTTCCAGGTTTTCGCGCCGACATTCTGGCCGTGCTTGGCACCAAGCGGGCGGGTAAAGCCGGATTTCTCCTCGTGGCCCTTGAGTTCGGCCAGTGCCGTCAGCAGCGTCCAGATCAGACCGTTCTTGATGCGCACGAGGCCGTAGCCGCGTCCGGTTGCCGTCTCGAACGAGATCCAGCTTTCAAGCACGCCATCCGCCTCGGTTGCTTCTTCGCCGGCGGCGACGCGCCAGTTGGAGGGCTTTGCGGAGGCAAGCTGTGCCTGAAGCATGTCGAGTACCTGATCCCGACCTTCGACAGTCTTGAGGTTCCAGGTGAATGCGACGAGGTCGCGCCAGTAGCACTCCTCGGCAAAGAGGTTGACCGCATCGTCGATACGGCCGGTTTCGAGTGCGGCGCCAAGGGCATCAAGCTGTGCCTGAACGCGGGTGGTGGGGGTCTTCTCGAGCATCCTTTATCCTCCTGCTCTGTGATGACAAACGGGACGGCTCCTCAACCGTCCCGCGATGCGGACCGGCCTAACGCTTGAGGTCGATCAGTATTTTCAGATGGGTGCCGGCGGGATCGAGCAACTGGTCGAACCCTGCCGAAACGGCTTCGCTGAGCGAGACATATTTCGTGACTATGCGGCGAGCCGGTATCTGGCCGCTGGCGATCAGGCGCGCCACGCGCGGCCAGTAGTGGGTCGGGTAGGCCCACGAACCACGAATATCGATGTCCTTGAAGGTCACGTCGAACCAGTTCAGCGGGTTCTCACCGGGATGAAGGCCGGTCTGCACGACGACGCCCTGCTTGCGCACGGCGCTCGCGCAGTTCTTGAGCGCATGTTCGTTGCCGACGCACTCGATCGCGACGTCGCAGCCGACGCCGCCCTCGGTTTCGGCCTGGACAACATCGCTGACCTTTTCCATCTTCGGGTTGATGGTGCGGACCTCGCCGAGTGCTTCCTTCGCCAGCGAAAGCCGCGTCTCGTTGAGATCGGAGAGAAAGATCTTCGATGCGCCGGCGGCGCGCGCCGCCATGGCAACGAGAATGCCGATCGGTCCCGCGCCCGTGACCAGCACGCTGTTGCCGGCGGTGACGCCGCCACGATCGCACGCATATACGGCGACTGCGGTCGGCTCGATCAGCGCGGCCTCCTCATCGGACAGCGCATCGGGAATGGGCTGGACATTGTAGTCGTTGAGAAGGGCCGCTTCCGCCATCCCGCCAGAGTGCCAGGAGAGGCCCGCAAGGGCGAGGTTGGTGCTCAGGTGAAACAGACCGCGATCGGCATAATAGTCGCCGCGGCGCGGCATGATCAGCGGTTGGATCGAGACCCGGTCGCCCGGCTTCACATGGCTAACCCCTTCGCCGATCGCCTTCACGACGCCACCGAATTCATGGCCGAGGATCTGTGGTCCATGAGCACCCGTGAAGGGATGCGGTTCCTTGGGGATAAAGATCGGGCCATAGGCGTATTCGTGCAGATCGGTCCCGCAGATGCCGCAGAAACTATTCTCCACCAACACCTCGCCCGGTCCGGGCCCAGGCGGAGGGCCGACATCGTCAATGCGTAGATCCTTGGCTGCGTGAAAGCGCAGAGCTTTCATTGTGTTTCCTCCCGTTGTTCTTGCACAGGAGGTGCAGCAAGCAGCATGCCAGATCGAAGTGACGCCTATTTGCTTTGCGATATCAATTATTTAAAAGTCGGCGCCGCCGAAAACGTCGGGGAATGCAACAGTTGCCGCGCAACAGGTGTTGCAGGCGTTGCGTCAGTTGAGACGCTTCAGGCGACGGTGGATGGTGGAACGGTTGACGCCGAGCTTTCTCGCAAGTGCCGAGACGTTGTCGCCGCAGTCTCTGAGCGCCTGGCGCAGCGCATCATCCTCGCCCGGCAGTGAGCGGACGGCGGCGGAGAAAAGATGTTCCGGCAGGCACTCGGTATCGATGAGGCCATTCTCGGAAAGGGCGGCAGCCACCCGCAGAGCGTTGGAAAGCTCGCGCAGATTTCCTGGCCATTCATGCGCGAGCAAGACTGCCCGGGCGCCCTTGTCGACGCGGTAGGACTCGTTGTTTTCCTTCTCGACGCGAAGGAGCAATTGGTCGATCAGCCAGCCGAGATCGTGACGCTCTCGCAAAGCGGGGAGTGAGAGCGTTGCGGCGTTCAGGCGGTAATAAAGGTCTTCACGGAAACGGCCTTCCTTCACCAGCTCCGCCAGATCGCGGTGGGAGGCGGATACGACGCGCAGGCGGATCGGGCGGGCTTTCAGCGCGCCGACCGGCTGGATTTCGTTTTCCGAGAGCACGCGCAACAGCCGGCCTTGCAGCGCGAGCGGCATGTCGCCGATCTCGTCGAGGAACAGTGTTCCGCCGTCGGCATCCTCTATCAGGCCGCGCTTGCCCTTCTGGCTGGCGCCGGTGAATGCCCCGGGCGCGTAACCGAACAGTTCGGATTCGATGAGGTGCTCGGGAATTGCCGCGCAATTGACCGCGACGAAATTGCCGTTGTCGCCGCAACTGTCATGGATTGCGCGAGCAAGATATTCCTTGCCGCTGCCCGTTTCCCCTTGAATGAGAATGGGAATGCGGCGGGTGGCCAGCTTCGCCGCACGGGTCTGCACCCGCTCCATTGCGGCGTCGCCCTGGCTGAGATCACGCAGGGCTCGGGGGAGGCGCGGTTCGGGCACGGCGGGCGCGCGGTGGCTGACAACGGGCGCGATGGCGCTGGCGAACAGAACCAGCCCACTCTTGGCTCGGAGCAGGCGCTCGCCATTCGGCCAGCCGCGCATGAAGTTTGGCAGGTCGTCCACGTCGATATCGAAGACCTCGGACACCGGAAGGCCGAGGAAATCGCGCGTCCTGAGGCCGCGGATGTTCATCGAGCGGGCGAGCGCGCCGAAGCCGCCGTGGGTCATGCCGGTGATGCGTCCGCTGCCATCAAGGGCGATGGCGGCGTCCGGGTCGACGTCAAGGAATTCCGGGGAGCGCGCAAGCCGCAGGACCCAGTCGTTGCGGGTACGGGTCATGAGGTTGGCAAGCTCGATCCGCCGCGCAGTGGCGGATACCAGATGCAGGGCCAGTTGCTGGCTTGTCTTGGCGGTGGGGGAACGGAGCTGGGAGATGTCGAGCACGGCGGTCAGATCGCCGAGCGTGTCGAACACAGGCGCCGCGGTACAGGTCAGCCCGATATGGCTGGCGTCGAAATGATCGTCCTGATGAATGATAACCGGCTCGCCCGAGACGATACAGGCCCCGACGGCGCAAGTGCCCGCGCGGCTTTCCGACCATTCCGAGCCAAGATACAGCCCCGCCTTGCGCAACTGATTGTCGAAGGTCGGATCGCCCATGAAATCGACCGTGACGCCACGTGCATCGGACAGCAACAGAACATAGTTCTGTTCGGCGACTTGGTTGAACAGCCCCTCAAGGCCCGAGCGACCGATGCGGATCAGTTCTTCCGCCTGTTCGCGATGCTCGCGCAGCTTCGATCCCGGAACGATATAGGCTTCCTGCGCGATCGTCGGATCCAGCTTGTAATCGTTGAGGCAGCGCAGCCAGGACTGGACGACCGGTGCATCGCGCGGGCTCGCAGCGCCCAAGCCGACACGCTCTATCTCACGTATATGCGATAGTTGCGTTGTCATCGATCGGCCTCCCAAGCGGGAAGCTGACACACTCCAGGCCTATCGACAATCCATATCTACCGATCGGCAAGGAAGCGCCGGGCGGATTCCGCATGGTGGCGCAATCGGAAGTCGCGCCACCAGCGATATGCGTTGAGGCCCGGGTGCCCCGGCGTTTGTCCCGCCTGTTATGGCACCAGGCTGTGCGCCCTGAGGTGGCGGTCGAGAATTTGGGGGATCATCCCGCCTGCGCGCAGGGTCTCTACCTCTTGCTCCGTTTCCACCGCCGCCCGAGCCGCCAGTGTTACGTTTTCGCCGGAGGTGCGTTTCAGAACCAAAGGCACCGGCCCACGTGGACAAATAGCCGTCGCGTCGATCTCCAGGAGGTCGAGGGCTGATACCAGCGGCATCTTCTCCTCCTGGAGAATGATGGGAAGAACACCCATGCCGATCAGGTTGGTGCGGTGAATCCGCTCAAAGCTCAAGGCGATCACAGCCCGCACCCCGAGCAGTCCGATGCCTTTCGCCGCCCAGTCACGCGACGATCCGGCGCCGTAGCGTTCTCCTGCAACGACGACGACGGAGCGCTGCTCCGATCGGTAGCGTTCGGCCACCTCCCATAGTGGGGCCTCTTCCCCTGTCGGTGCGTGAACGGTCGTTGACGCGGGCCTGCCATCGAGGAGGTGGTTGGCGGCCGAACGATTGTCGAAGAGGCCGCGCACCATCGCCCTCCAGTTGCCGCGACGGGCGGCGTAGACGTTGAGATCGTTCGCGGGATCACCGGCGGCAACGAGGTGGCGGCCGGCATAGCTGGTGGCACCGATCTGGCCGGCCGGAGAGATGTGATCCGTGGTCATGTCATCTCCGAGCACGAGCAAAGGGTGCGCCACATAGGTCCCGACGCGGCTGGGCGCGCCCGCGACGGCAAAGGGTGGTCGTCGGATGTAGGTTGAGGCTTCATCCCACGGGAACGTCGATGACGTTGGCGCGGCCAACGCATGCCAAGCCTCGTTTCGCTCCGCGTTCAGGAACGCGCGGTGGTAGTCCTGCGGATCGGAGTGTTGTTGGAGAACGGCTTCGATCTCTACGTCGGCAGGGATCAAGTCTCCGAGGCGCATGGGTGTTCCGTCCGTGGCTTGTGCGATCTCAGTGTTCATCGGGTCCGGAACGAACTTTCCAATCAAGGATAGGGCCAGAACATGCGGCGGCGATGCCAGGAAACCGAACTGGAGACTTGGATGCACGCGGCCGGGAAAGTTGCGATTGCCTGAAAGCAGGGCTGCCGCGATCGTTCCGACGGCGATCGCGTCGGCCATCTCGCTTTGAAGGGGGCCAGAGTTTCCGATGCAAGTCGTGCATCCGTGGCCGACGATGCCGAAACCGACGGCCTCAAGCTCGGCAAGCAGGCCGCTTCGCTTCAAAAACAGTTCGGCGGATGGCGAGCCGGGTGCCAGCGATGTCTTGACCCAGTAGGGCGGGCGCAGGCCTAAGCGTTTGGCATTGCGGGCGAGCAGGCCTGCCGCGGCGAGCAGTCGTTGATCCGACGTGTTGGTGCAGCTCGTGATGGCGGCGATCGCGATTGCGCCGTCCGGTATGCCGGGTTTGCCTTGCTCCAAGGGCCGGCCGCATGCGGTCTCAAGTGCAACCAGGGCATTGGCCAGTGGCAGCTTGTCTTGCGGGCGGCGTGGGCCGGCTATCAATGGTTCGACCGCCGCGAGGTCGAGCTCGATCACGCGGGTATAGCGCGGCGAAGCTGCAGGGTCGAACCAGAGGCCGAGCCCCTTCGCCGCGTCGCGGACGAGTTGGCAATGGGACGGAGACCGGCCCGTCTGGCTGAGATAGGCAAGGGCCTGTTCGTCGATCGGAAAGTAACCCGTCGAGGCACCGTATTCCGGCGCCATGTTGGCGACGACCGCGCGATCTCCGGCCGAAAGCGTCGAAACACCCTCGCCGAAAAATTCGACAAATTCGCCTGATATTCCATGACGCCGCAGCAGATGGGTCACTTCCAGCGCGAGATCGGTCGAGAGAACGCCTGGCGTCAGCCTTCCCTTCAGCCGCACGCCGACCACATCGGGAATGCGTAGCGTCACCGGAAAACCAAAGAAGACACTTTCGGCCTCCAGGCCGCCGACGCCCCAGGCCAATACGCCGATGCCGTTGATCATCGGCGTATGGCTGTCGGTGCCGATCAGCGTATCCGGCACGGCCCATCGTTCCCCACTGCGTTCCTCGACGGAAATCACCGTTGCGAGCTGCTCGAGGTTGATCGTATGCATGATCCCCGTCCCCGGGGGATGCACCTTGACACCCGGCAGGGCCTGGGTCGCCCATTTCATCAGGCGATAGCGCTCGCTGTTTCTGTCCATTTCGCGCTGCATGTTGAAGCGGCGAGCGTCGGGTTGGCCGTACCGGTCGACGGCGACGCTGTGATCAACGGAGACATCGACCGGGAGCACCGGGCTCAACGCGTCCGGATCGCCACCGGCTTCCGCGATAGCATCGCGCATGGCGGCAATATCGACGAGAGCCGGCACGCAGGTCGTGTCGTGCATCAGGACCCGGGAAGGGTGGAAAGCGATCTCCGCTTCACTCATCCCTGCCTCGAGCCAGGACTTGAGCGCCGCGATAGTCGAGGCCAACTGGGCGGTGTCCTTGCGTGCGACGTTTTCAAGCAGAATGCGCAGGACCCAGGGCAGGCGTTCGAAGTCAGGTCCGAAATCCGCGCGGAGGTCCACAACGTTCAGCGTTCCGTGGACCGAAGGGATGCGCAACGCCATGTCGATTCCTCCAATATTGCTTTTTTAAAACTAAAAAGCCAAAATAATACCAAAGTCAATCAATGAAAGCCCTTCCATTGGCTTTTTCGTTGGCGGAATATGCAAAAAAAAGGGAGTTCGGTTCCCTTTGCGTGCGCGGTGAAATATCGTGGCGCCCGGCAAAGTTTTACGAATCCGGGGACTACCGACATGCGCTCCAGCCAATTGGCACAGACTATCGCCAACGAAATCAGCCTGCTCGTGACGTCCGGGGAGTTGAGCGTCGGCGACCATGTGAAGACGCAACAATTGGCCGACCGCTTCGGCGTTTCCCGGTCACCGGTCCGCGAGGCGATGGAGATCCTTGCCGGGCAGGGGCTGCTGGAGCAGAAGGAGAACCGCGGCTTCTTCGTGAAAGAACCGCCGGGCGCCATCGCCGAGCGGGTCCGTGAAGATGCCGAACCGTTCGAAGTTGCGAACGACTACCAGCGCCTTGCCGAGGACTGGCTGACCGATCGCATCCCGGCGGAGGTCACGGAGCAGACGTTGCGGGAGCGCTACGAACTGACCAAGTCCCAGCTCAACGACGTGCTGATGCGCGCGACCCGTGAAGGATGGGCTGAGCGCAAGCAGGGTTACGGCTGGCGATTCCTGCCGGTCGCCAAGACACCGGAGGCCTTCGAGCAGATTTATCGTTTCCGCATGCTGATCGAACCGGCTGCCATGCTCGAGCCGGAGTTCAGCCTCGATCGAAAGATCATCGATGAGCAGCGGCGCATTCAGATGCGCATGCTGGAGACGGACATCGAGCGACTGCCGGCGGAGCGCCTGCTGCACAATGGTGCGCTCTTCCACGAAGAACTCATCAAGATGTCGAACAATCCCTTCTTTCACATTTCGCTGGTGCGGGTGAACCGCATGCGACGCCTCCTCGAATATCGGTCCCGCGTCGACCGCAGCCGCACGGTACGGCAATGCCAGGAACACCTCGAAATCCTTGATCTTCTTGAGCGCGGCGAGGTTGTCGAAGCCTCCTACGCGATGCGTCGCCACCTTGGCGGCGCACTGTCCAAGAAGTCGCCGATTACCTGGTCCTGGTCGCACCAGGCGCATGAAAAAGACAATCTCGAAAAATAGGGATTGCATTTTCAGATTTAAAAAGCCAATAATCCGCCCGTGACGTAGAGCGGCGACTTCGCTCGTCGCCTCATGGGAGATTAGCTGATGAAAATATTCGTGACGCCGTGTGATGGGATCGGTCCGGAGATCACTGCGGCAACCATGGAGGTTCTGAAGGCAGCCGACGCGGCTTTCGGTCTGGGCCTCGAATACCATTTCGAAGACACCGGCTTCACGAGCCTGGAGAAGTACGGCTCGACGCTGCGCGACGAGACGCTGGATCGCGCCCGCACTTTCGACGGCATCATCCTTGGGCCCCAGTCCCACATGGATTATCCGGCCCGCGACAAGGGTGGCGTGAACGTCTCGGCAGGCTTCCGCGTCAAGCTCGACCTCTACGCGAACGTGCGTCCGGCGCGCTCCCGTCCGTTCCTGAACGACGCCAAGAAGATGGACCTCGTCATCATGCGCGAGGCGACGGAAGGCTTTTATCCCGACCGCAACATGTATGCCGGTACGGGTGAGTTCATGCCGACGCCGGATGTGGCGCTTTCCGTGCGGAAGATAACCGCGTCTGCCTGCGAGCGCATCGCGCGCCAGGCCTTCCTGCTGGCCATGAAGCGCAACAAGAAGGTGACCGCAGTTCACAAGGCCAACAACTTCATCCTCACGGACGGCCTGTTCCTTCAGCAGGTACGCAAGGTCGCTGCCGAATTCCCCGAGGTCACGCTCAACGAATTCATCATCGATGCGATGGCCGCCCATCTGGTCCGCGACCCCTCGCGCTTCGACGTGATCGTCGCGACGAACTTCTACTCGGACATTCTTTCGGACCTCGCCAGCGAGCTCTCCGGCAGCCTTGGCCTGGCCGGTTCGATCAACGCCAATGCCGAGACCGGCCTTGTCTGTGCCCAGGCGCAGCATGGCTCAGCACCCGATATCCAGAACCAGAACATCGCCAATCCGACTTCGCTCATCCTGTCCGCAGCCATGATGCTCAGCTGGCTCGGCGAGCAGCGCGGTCTGCCGCAATTCGAGGCCGCGGGCGCGGAAATCGAGCGTGCGGTCGACGAGGTTCTTGCGAACCCGGCGTCCCGGACGCGCGACCTCGGCGGCAGCATCGGCACGGATGCATTCGGTTCGCTCGTGGCGCGTGCCGTTCGCAGCGGCGAGGGCGAGCGGAAGCTTGCGAACGCCTGATCGGAGTTTGTACTTTGGATATTTAAAAGCCAAAGTACGGACATGGAGGCGCGAGGGCGGCAACGGCCCTCGCGGAACTGCCCGGAGGAGATTTGGAGCCGGGCGTCTTTTGGGAGAAGAGAAGATGAACAAGCATGTTTCCGGCCGCCTTGGGGCCGTTGCGGTCACCGCGTTCATGACGGCTTTTGCTGCACAAGCGCAGGAAGTGCCCGCGGGCTACCCTGCCGACTATGCGGACCTGATCGCCAAGGCCAAGCAGGAAGGGACCGTTTCGATCTACACCTCGACCGATGCGGCCCAGTCGCAGAAGCTGCAGGATGCCTTCACCAAGAAATACGGCATCAAGATCGCCTACAACGATCTCGGGACGAACGGTGCCTATAACCAGGTGATCTCGGAGGCTGCCGCCAGCCAGACCACCGCTGACATCGTCTGGAGCTCAGCGATGGACCTGCAGATGACGCTGGTCCAGGATGGTTACGCGGCCGATTACGCTTCACCAGAAGCCGGCAACCTTCCGAGCTGGGCAAACTACAAGAACACGCTCTACGCCACCACCGTCGAGCCGATCGGCGTGATCTACAACACCAAGGCCCTTTCCGAAGACAAGCTTCCGAAGACCTATGCCGACATGATCACGTTCCTGAAGGACAACAAGACCGAGCTTCAAGGCAAGGTTGCGACCTTCGATCCGGAAAAGAGCGGTTCCGGCTTCCTGCACCACTCCAACGATGCGCGTAACCGACCGGACTTCTGGGATCTTGCCAAGGCCATGGGCGACGATGGCGCCAAGATCTATTCCAGCTCCGGTGGCATGAAGGAAACGGTGGTTTCGGGCGAAAACGTCATCGCCATCAACATCATCGGCTCCTACGCGCTCGACTGGGTCAAGGAGAGCCCGAACCTCGGCGTGCATTTCGCGACGGACTATACGCCCGCCTTCTCGCGTCTGGCGCTGATTACCAAGGATGCTCCGCATTCGAACGCGGCCAAGCTCTTCGTCGACTTCATGCTGTCGTCCGAAGGCCAGTCGCTTCTGGCGGAAGGCGGACTGCCGTCGATCCGTGAAGACGTGACCGCCGGCCTCAACATCAAGACGCTCAACGAGCGTGTCGGTGGTGGCCTGAAGCCGATCGCCGTCGACGAGGGTGTTCTGGAATACATGGACCAGATGAAGCGCGTTCAGTTCCTCAACGACTGGAAAGCCGCCCTCAGCCGCTGATGCTTAGCCGACCGCGGCGCTCTGGCGCCGCGGTTCCGCCACCGTTTGCGAGAGGCATAGAATGTCTACCCACATCCAAGCACCGGCTGCAGTCCCCCTGACGAAAGCCGCAGCCGAAAAGAAGTATCCGGCAAAGATGCCGCGGCATGGCAATGCAAACTTCTATCGGCGCATCGTCATCGGTCTGCTCGCGGTCGCCGTCCTGGCACCCGTCGGCCTGATCATCTACCAGAGTTTCCTGACGGCCGCGTTCTTCAGCCCCCGTGCGCACTTCGGCCTCGATGCGTACAAATACGTCTTCACCGACAAGAACTTCTATCGTGCACTCGGCACGACGGCGATCTTCTCGTTCGGCATGGTGGCGATCGCGGTGCCGCTCGGCGGCCTGCTCGCCTTCCTGATTACGCGCACCGACATCAAGGGCAAGCGCCTGCTCGAGATCCTCGTGCTCGTGCCGATGTTCATTTCGTCGATCGTGCTTGCCTTCGGCTACACCGTCTCGGTCGGCCCGACGGGTTTCGTGTCGCTCTTCGTGCGCGACATTCTCGGCTTCGTGCCGTGGAACATCTACAGCCTGCCGGGCATGATCCTGATTGCCGGCCTCAGCCACGTTCCGCACGTCTATCTCTATGTCTCATCTGCCATGCGCAATCTGCCGTCGGACCTCGAAGAAGCCGCCCGCACCACCGGCGCGTCCATCTGGCAGGTCTCGCGCGACGTTACGCTGCCGATGGTGCTGCCGGCGCTGATCTTTGCGGCGGCCCTCAACATTCTGCTCGGCTTCGAAACCTTCGGCATTCCGCTCGTGCTTGGTGATCCGAACGGGATCATGGTGCTCACCACCTATATCTACAAGCTGACGACGCTTTTCGGCACGCCGACCTATCAGCTCATGGCTGTCGTCGCGGTCGTGCTGGTGCTGATCACGCTGCCGCTTGTGTGGATGCAGCGCAGGCTGCTGCGCAATGCCCGCAAGTATGCCGCACTCGGCGGCAAGGGTGCCCGCGTCGCCACCTTGAAACTCGGCACAAGCGGCCAGGTCATTGCCCTTTCGGTCATCGGTTTCTGGCTCTTTGTCTCGGTCGCTCTCCCGATCGGCGGCATCACGGTGCGCGCGTTCGTCGATGCCTGGGGCGAGGGCGTCAACCTCTTCGACCAACTGACCCTCTCCAACTTCAGCCGCATGCTCGAAGTGCCGAGCCTCTACAATGGCATCGTCAATACGATCATCCTGTCGGTCGTCGGTGGTGCTGCAGCCGTGGCGAYCTATCTCGCCGTCGGCCTGGCCGGTCACCGCAACTGGGGCATGTCGAACACGGTGCTGGACTATATCGTCCTCCTGCCGCGTGCGCTTCCGGGCCTCGTCGTCGGCCTTGCCTTCTTCTGGGTCTTCCTGTTCGTGCCGTTGCTCACGCCGCTGAGGCCAACGCTGGTCAGCCTCTTCGTCGCCTATCTGGTCGTCGGCCTGTCCTATGGTTTGCGCCTCCTGCAGGGAACACTGATCCAGGTCGCCCCGGAGCTCGAAGAGTCCGCCCGCACCACGGGCGCCACGATCGGCCGCACCTGGAAGGATGTGGTGATCCCGATCGTCCGGCCGGGTCTTGCCGGTGCCTGGGCGCTCGTCATGATCATCTTCCTTCGCGAATATGCGACGGGCGTCTACCTCATGGGCGCCGGCACGGAAGTCATCGGTTCGCTGATGGTCTCGCTTCTTCAGACCGGCGCCATGAACACGATCGCCGCTCTTTCCCTCATCAGCATCGTCTTGACGGGCGCAGGTCTCGCACTCGCCCTCCGTTTGGGAGCAAAAATCCATGACTGAACTCGTTGTCAGCAATGTCCAGAAGTGGCTGGGCGGTCTGCAGATCCTGAAAGGTGCGTCCTTCACCGCGCAGCGCGGCTCCATCGTCGCCCTTCTTGGTGCCTCGGGCAGCGGCAAGACCACGCTGTTGCGCTGTATCGCCGGGCTCGAGCAGCCGGAAATCGGCCAGATCGTCATCGGCGGCAAGACCGTGCTCGATGGCGAAAGGAAGCTCGCGCTTCCGCCCGAACAGCGCAACATCGGCCTCGTGTTTCAATCCTACGCCCTTTGGCCGCATCGCACCGTCAAGGAGAATGTCGGCTACGGCCTGAAGCTGCGCGGGGTGACGCAGGCCGATATCGAAAAGCGTGTGCAGGCGATCTTGGAACGCATGGGCCTTGGCCATCTTTCCGATCGCTTCCCCTCGCAATTGTCGGGCGGCCAGCAGCAGCGCGTCGCCATCTGCCGGGCGCTGGTTTATGAGCCGCGTGTGCTGTTGCTCGATGAGCCGCTCTCCAATCTCGATGCGAAGCTCAGAGAAGAGGCGCGCTACTGGATCCGCAAGCTGATCCTCGACCTCGAGATCTGCGCGATCCTCGTCACCCACGATCAAAGCGAGGCGCTGGCCGCTGCCGATAACATTCTCCTGCTACAGGACGGTCGCATCGTCCAGCAAGGCGGACCGCAGGAGATCTATTCCAATCCGAACAGCTTCTATTCGGCAGACTTCCTGGGCGCGAACAACATCGTCAAGGCGAAGGTGAAATCGATCAACGGCCGTAGCGCCGTCATCGGCGGCGACAACTGGAGCCTCGATGGCACGGTGCGCGAGGCATCCGGCGTCAACGCATCCGACGACGCGCGTGCGGTGATCCGGGTCGAGCAGATCAGCGTCAGCGACCAGCCCGAGGCGGGCGGGCTTGAGATGAACCTCGACGACAGCATCTATCTCGGCGACCGCTGGGAATACCGTCTGCGTCGCGGCGATTTCGTCGCCAAGGCACACGGCGCACGGCAGCTGGCGACCGGCACTGTCTGGGCACGAATCCCGTCTGAGAGCGTCTGGGTGTTTTCGGCGGGCCAGCGCTAGCGGGCGCTTGGCGGTCGCCGTTCCTCCCGGCGGCCGCTCCATTCAAAGGGATTTTCATGTCGAGACAGCCCCGGATAACGCTCATCCACGCGACGCCGATCGCGATGGAACCGATCAAACTTGCTTTCGCAACGGCTTGGCCGGACGCGGATGTGGTCAACCTTCTGGAGGACAGCCTTTCGCCCGACCGTGCCACAAGCACCGACATCACCGAAGCCCTGACGGCGCGTATCGAGGCTCTGGCCCGATATGCGCGGCAGATCGGGAGTGCGGCCGTGCTCTTCACCTGCTCGGCCTTCGGGCGGGCGATCGAGCAGGCGGCGACGACCGTCGACATCCCGGTGCTGAAACCCAACGAGGCGATGTTTGAGGCTGCGATCCGGAAAGGCGGCAGGACTGCCATGCTCTACACCTTCCCGCCTGCGCGCGACGGCATGGAGGCGGAGTTTTGGGAGGAGGCCGAAAGGATCGATCCGACCGCGACCATGGAGAGCTTTCTGGTGCACGGCGCGATCGAGGCGGTGCGGGCGGGTGATGCAGAGACCCACAATCGGCTCGTCGCCGAAGCTGCGGCGGGGTTGCGTGGCTTCGACAGCATCGTGCTTGCGCATTTTTCCACGGCACGCGCCGTATCTGCGGTGCGGGCGGTGACGAACATACCGGTCCTGTCGAGCCCGGATGCCGCCATCGACAAACTCAAGCGCCTTCTCGGCGCAGCCTGACATTCGGGAGTACACCTTCAATGCTGCTTGGCGTCATTGCAGACGATTTTACAGGGGCAAGCGATATCGCGAACACGCTTGCCAAGGGTCTGTCGGGGCAGGGTGGTCTTCGCACCGTTCAATACCTTGGAATCCCGCGCGCAAAGGCCGAACCCGATGTGGAGGCTGGCGTGATTGCGCTGAAGAGCCGGTCGGTCGAGGCAGCTTCGGCCATCGAGCAGTCGCTGGCGAGCCTGCGCTGGCTGCTCGATCAGGGGTGCCAGCAGATCGTCTTCAAGTACTGCTCGACCTTCGATTCCACTCCGGCGGGCAATATCGGCCCCGTCGCCGAAGCGCTTGCCGAGGCCTTGGGCGTCAAAGGCGTGATCGCCTGCCCCGCTTTTCCCGGTGCCGGCCGAACGGTCTATCAGGGCCACCTCTTCGTGAAGGATCGCCTTCTGAGCGAGTCCGGCCTGCAAAGCCACCCGCTCAACCCGATGACCGACGCGGATATCCGGCGCTGGCTGCGGCTCCAGTCGACAACTGAGGTTGGACATGTCGATATCGCCGTCGTCCGGCAAGGGGCGGCCGAAATCGGAACAGCACTGCGGGAGAACGGCGAGCGCAATCGCACGCTCGTCATCGTCGATGCAATCACGGATAACGACCTCGTCGCAATCGGTCGTGCGGCGGCGGGAGATCGCCTTGTCACGGGTGGCTCCGGCATCGCGATCGGTCTTGCCGCAAACTTCATCCATGAAGGCCTTGCTGCCGGGACCGGCGCCGGCGTAGCCGGCGTCGACGGACCGGAAGCCATTCTCGCCGGAAGCTGCTCCGGTGCGACCCGAGAACAGGTCGAGATCCACCGCAAGAACCACCCGACGCTTGCCATCGACGTTGCCGGCGTCATGGCCGGCTCGGTGACGACCGCCGAGCTGACGTCCTTCCTGCGCGCGAACGAGGGCAGGGCGCCGCTCGTCTATTCCTCGGGCACGCCCGAGGAGGTCCAGACGGTCCAGGCGCGCTTCGGCCGGGAAGCTGTTGCCGGAGCGCTCGATGATCTCTTTGCCAAAACGGCGCAGGAACTGGTCAAGGCTGGCGTCCGTCGCCTCGTCGTTGCCGGTGGCGAAACGTCCGGGGCGGTCGTCTCGGCACTCGATCTCGGCGCGCTGACGATTGGGCCGGAAATCGATCCCGGGGTGCCGGTGCTGTTGTCGGGCGGGGCAAGTCCCGTGGCGCTCGCGCTGAAGTCCGGCAATTTCGGCAGCCCCGATTTCTTCGTCAAAGCATTGGAAAGGCTTGCAGGCAGATGAGTGCTGAAAACAGGATACGCGACGAGATCGCCCGGCTTTCGAAGTCGTTGTTCGACCGTGGCTTCTCGGTCGGCTCCGCCGGCAACATCAGTGCTGCAGTCGAGGACGGGATCCTGATGACCCCGACCAATTCGTGCCTCGGCTTTCTCGATCCGGCACGCATCTCGAAGCTCGACCGCGAGGGCAACCACATATCCGGCGACAAGCCCTCGAAGGAAGTGTTCCTGCACCGCGCGTTCTACGAAACACGGCCGCAGACGGGCGCGGTGGTCCACCTTCATTCGACCTTCGCCACGGCTCTCTCCTGTCTTGCCGACATTGATCCGGACGACTGCATTCCGCCGCTCACCCCTTACGTTGTCATGCGCGTGGGGCAAGTGAAGCTGCTGCCCTACGTCAAGCCGGGCGACGAAAGCATGGGCGACATGATCCGGGAACTCGGTGGTCGCTATGCCGCCGTGCTGCTTGCCAATCATGGCCCTGTCGTTACTGGCAAGGATATCGCATCGGCGGTCTACGCAGCCGAGGAGCTGGAGGAAACTGCCAAGCTATTGGTGCTGTTGCGCGATGCGCCGAAGCGCATGCTTTCCCCTGAAAACGTCACGGAACTGAAGGCCGTCTTCGGCGGCTATTGAAGGAAATACCGATGAAAACGGCTGATCTCGTCGATGCGCATGGGGAGGAGGTGCACTTCTGCAATCTTCCCTTTCTGAAACTCGGGAAGACGAAGTCCTTCAGCGGTCCGATCGCGACCGTCAAATGCTTCGAGGACAATGCTCTGTTGAAGGCCGAGCTGCAGAAACCAGGCGAGGGCAGGGTCATGGTCGTCGATGGCGGCGCCTCGAGCCGCGTCGCGTTGCTTGGCGACCAGATCGCGATGATCCTTCGCGACAATGGCTGGGCCGGCATCGTGATCAACGGCGCGGTGCGCGACAGTGCCGAGATCGCGGAGATGGACGTGGGCGTTTTCTGCCTTTCGGTGACACCGAAGAAGTCCGTGAAGGACGGCGCCGGCAAGAAAGAGACACCAGTCCAGTTTGGCGGCGCCACCTTCGCGCCCGGCGCCTACCTCTATGCAGATGTGGACGGCGTGCTCGTCAGCGCCCGCGATCTTCGCTGAGGGGATAGTGCGGTGACCGTGCAGTCCATTTTCTCGGCCCATATCGGCTATCTCCTCAAGGAGCTACCCTTCAAGGAACGCTTCGGAGCGGCTGCTGCGATGGGTTTTGATGCCGTCGAACACCCTTATCTGGAGACGTTCGAGCCAGCGATCATCCGCGGTCTGCTGGAGAGACACCGTCTCCGCTTTGCGCAGCTCTCCTGCGCGTTCGGCGACCTCGCGAAGGGCGAAAAAGGCCTTGCCGCGCTGTCGGGCCGGCAGCCGGAGTTTCGCGCAGCCTTCGATAGCGCCCTTGAGTTCGCGCTCACCGTCGATGCGCCCTACCTTCACCCGATGGCCGGCATTCCGGCTGAAGGAAGCGATGCAGAGGCCGAAGGCGTTTACTTCGAGAACCTGCACTTCGCCGTTCAGCGAACGGCCGGTACGCCGGTAAAGATCCTGATCGAGGCGATCAGTGAGCGGTCGGTGCCGGGCTATGCGCTCTCCACACTGGAGCAGGCGTGCCGCGTGCAGGATGTCTTCGGTCCCGGCAATCTCTCGCTGCTGCTTGACACCTTCCATGCGCGTGCGACCGGCATCGATCCGGCTCAGTGGATCGCGGAAAATGCCTATCGGATCGGACACATCCACATCGCCGACCATCCGGGCCGACAGGAGCCGGGGACCGGGACGATCGATTTCGAGCCAGTCCTTTCCGCACTTGAAGCGCAGAGCTTTCAGGGTGCCATCGGCTTCGAGTTCACACCCTCGGCGAACACAGTCGAGAGTTTGACATTTCTTGCCGCCTGGCGGGCGAGATCAGAAATCAGGAGAAGAGCATGATCGTTTCCACCAATCCGGCCGACGGCCGCGAGCTTGCGCGCTACGACCTTCACGGCGATGCCTATGTCGACCAGGCGTTGCGCGCGGCAGCGAAGGCACAGGCCGCCTGGCGAAGAGTACCAGTTGCTGAGCGCTGCACGCTTCTTTCCGCCATGGCGCGAGTGCTGCGGGCCGGAAAACACCGTTATGCCGCAATGATAACCCGCGAGATGGGCAAGCCGATCACAGAGGCTGAGGCCGAGGTGGAGAAGTGCGCCTACAACTGCGATTTCTATGCCGAGAATGCGCCGAAGTACCTTGCGGATGAACCGGTGGCGTCGAACGCGGCTGAAAGCGTAATCGCTTTCGATCCGCTCGGTGTCGTCTTGGCGATCATGCCGTGGAACTATCCGTTCTGGCAGTTCTTCCGCTTTGCCGCTCCTGCCTTTGCAGCAGGCAATGGCGCAATCTTGAAGCACGCCAACAATGTCCCTGAATGTGCGCTCGCGATCGAAGAGGTGATGCGGGAAGCCGGCTGCCCTGAAGGTCTCTTCGCCACGCTGCTGATCGAGCCGTCGAAGGTTGCCGGCATCATCGCCGACGATCGGATCGCGGCCGTCACGCTGACGGGATCGACGGAGGTGGGGGCGATTGTCGCCGCGCAGGCCGGCAAGGCGTTGAAGAAGCAGGTGCTTGAGCTCGGCGGCTCGGACCCGTTCATCGTGCTCGCCGACGCCGATCTCGAAGAGGCGGCGAAGATCGCGGTCAAGGCGCGCTACATCAATGTCGGCCAATCCTGCGTCAATGCCAAGCGCTTCATCGTAGAAGAAACCATCGCCGACCGGTTCGTTGACCTCTTCCTGCAAGAGGTGGCGAAGCTGAAGATCGGCGACCCGATGGAGCGGGAAACGAATATCGGCCCGATGGCCAGGGAGAACCTGATGACCGGCCTGCACAAACAGGTCGAGCGCACGCTTGCTGCCGGCGCGACACTACGCGTTGGCGGTGCGCCGCTCGACGGCGACGGGTTCTATTATCCGCCGACGGTCCTCGACAACGTTCGCCCCGACATGGCTGCTTTTTGCGAGGAGACCTTCGGGCCGGTTGCGGCGATCATCCGCGTGACAGATGCCAAGGAGGCGGTGACGCTCGCCAACCAGACGGAGTTCGGGCTCGGTGCCGCGCTCTGGACCAGCGATCTCGCACGCGCCCGATTGCTTGCGCGCGAGATCGAAGCCGGCGCCGTCTTCATCAACGGTATGGTCGCTTCCGATCCTCGCTACCCCTTCGGCGGCATCAAGCGCTCCGGCTACGGGCGCGAACTCGGGGTCTACGGCATCCGCGAATTCGTCAACATCAAGACCGTGTGGATTGGCCCCACCCAGACGCCGGCGACCGCACAGGGAGGAGCACGATGAGCAAGGTGATGCCGGCCATCCTGCGGCCAAGGGAATTGAAGACCAACGACCGTGGCAACGGCGCACGCACCACGCCGCTGGTCACGCGGAAATGCGGCTCCACGAGCATGATCAACGGCATCACCGCGTTCGATCCAGGTGCTGCGATCGGCCTTCACAAGCACAATTGCGAGGAAAGCGTGATGATCCTCGATGGTCAGGCGATCGCCGAGATCGATGGCGTGCGCTATCCCCTCGGGCCCAATGACACGACCTGGATTCCGGCGAACGTTCCGCACCGCTTCATCAATGCGTCGGAGACGGGGCCCATGCGGATCTTCTGGGTCTATGCATCGATTGATGCCACTCGGACGATGATCGCGACCGGCGAGGAGCACACGATCGACGCCGAGCATGGCCACAAGCCGGGGGCGTCGGTATGATCCAGGAAGTTGCAGAATTGACCATCAAGCCGGGGCTGGAGGGTGATTTCGAACGAGGCGTCGAGAAGGCTGTTCCGCTTTTCCTCCGTGCCAGGGGATGTCACGGGGTTTCCCTCCACCGTGTCATCGAGACGCCGCAGGTCTATCGACTCGTCGTCGATTGGGAAACGGTCGAAGATCACATGGAAGGGTTTCGAGGCTCTGCCGATTTTCAGACCTGGCGCGAGATCGTCGGTCCCTGCTTCGCGGCGGCGCCCGTCGTAACGCACACGCGCCAGGTCATGAGCGCTCGGTGAGCCGCGACGGACTTCGCAAGGCGGGCGGCCGGTTTGCGCTGACGCTCTGCATCGGTGCGTTCGGCGGGTTCTTGATGTGGCTGGCGCATATGCCGCTTGCATGGCTGTTGGGGGCCATGCTGGCCACGGCCGTCTGTGCCTTTGCAGGCGTTCCCGTCTCCCTGCCGAAGCACGCGCGCCCACCGATGACGGCGGTGATCGGTGCGATGCTCGGCACCTCCTTTTCGCCGGAAACATACGGACATGTCTCGGCCTGGATCGTATCGCTCAGCGGCCTGATTGCCTTCATCGTCATCACCGGCACCTTGGCCTTTGCCTATTTCCGGTACCTCGCCAAGCTGGATCCCGTTACCGCCTACTTCTCCGCGATGCCTGGCGGTCTCGTCGAAATGATCACGCTCGGCGCGGAAAAGGGCGGCGACGAGCGGATGATCGCGCTCATCCATGCCGCCCGAATTTTCCTGGTCGTATTGGCGCTGCCGTTTCTGATCCAGACATTTACGGGCGTCGCGATCGACAGAACGGGCGTCGTGTCCGCCGGCGAAACCGCAGTGTCGGTAGCGGATGTGCTGTGGTTTGCCGGCGCGGTGATCGGCGGCGTTGCGCTTGGTACCGTCCTGCGATTGCCGGCGCGGTTTCTGGTCGGGCCGATGCTTGCGAGCGCCGTGCTTCATCTGGCCGGTGTGACCGATTTCGAGTTGCCTGCCATTGCCCTTGCTGCGGCACAGGTCGTCATTGGCGCGACGATCGGATGCCGCTTCGCCAACGCGTCACCGCGCATGGTAGTGCGGGCAATGGTGCTTTCCGCCGGCGCCACGGTGCTGATGCTCCTATCGACGCTGATGTTTGCCGGGTTGTTGTCGTTCATGGGCGGGGACCGGTTCATCGCCTATGTGCTCGCCTATTCGCCCGGTGGCGTCGCCGAGATGAGCCTGATTGCCCTTTCGCTCAACGTGGAAGTGCCGTTTGTGGTGCTGCATCACGTCGTTCGCGTGCTCACCGTCGTCGCGGGCGCATCCGCTGCCTTCCGATTGTTCGGCGCACCGATGCGTTGATGTCGGCGGGCAAAAGAGTTGGAGGTGTGGGCGACAGGCCACAGTCGGAGATGCTAGGGGTGCTCACCGGGAAGGGGCACAATCCAGCAGGAGACTTCTCGATGAGCAGAACTGCCATGAACGCCCTAGGACAACCGCTCTATTACAGCGGAAGCTCGACGGCATGGTTTTCCGCGACCGGATCCGGACCGACCCTCTACGGCACCGCCGGTAACGATTCCATCTGGGGCGACAGTTCCGTCGACGTAACGATGGTCGGCGGCACGGGCGACGATATCTACTACCTTTATTCATCGACGAACCGGGCCGAAGAGGCGCCCGGCGAAGGTGTAGACACGATCGATACGTGGATGAGCTACACCTTGCCGGAGAATTTCGAGAACCTGACCGTCACCGGCGATGGTCGACATGCATTCGGCAACGGTGCCGACAACATCATCACCGGCGGTTCCGGTAGCCAAACCATCGACGGAGGCGCAGGCAATGACGTGCTGATTGGCGGCGGTGGAGCCGATACTTTCGTGTTCGAGAGCGGCAATGGCAGCGACGTCATTGCCGATTTCAGCTCCAACGACACTGTTCGCCTCGACGGTTATGGCATCACGTCGTTCGACCAGGTTCTGGCCAACTCCGTTCAGGAGGGCGACGATCTCCGCTTTCATCTCGCCGATGGCGAAAGCCTGGTGCTCGCCGATACGGCGACCGAGCAATTGCAGGAAAGCCAGTTCCAGTTGAGCCTGGACCGGTCGGCCTTCACGCAGACTTTCTCGGACGATTTCGACACGCTTCAACTCCGCGATGACACGGGCGGTGTCTGGGATGCGAAATACTGGTGGGCGCCGGAAGAGGGGGCGACGCTCACTGAAAACGGCGAACTGCAGTGGTATGTCAATCCGGGCTACGAGCCGACCGCTGCTGCCAATCCTTTTTCGGTCGGGGACGGCGTACTTACGATCACCGCGGAGCGCGCATCGGAAGCAATCCAGTCCGAGATCGGTGGTTATGATTACACGTCCGGGATGCTGACGACCTACTCGTCCTTCGCCCAGACCTACGGCTACTTCGAAATGCGGGCAGACATGCCGGACGACCACGGCGCCTGGCCCGCCTTCTGGCTGCTACCCGCCGACGGCTCCTGGCCGCCCGAACTCGACGTCGTCGAGATGCGCGGGCAGGACCCGAATACCGTCGTCACCACCGCCCATTCCAATGAAAGCGGTGAGCACACCGTGAGCCGAGACGGGGCGCAGGTCGCCGATACCGACGGGTTTCACGACTATGGCGTGCTTTGGACGAAAGACGAGATCGTCTGGTACTTCGACGACACGGAGATCGCCCGCACCGACACGCCCGCGGATATGCACGAGCCGATGTATATGCTCGTCAATCTTGCGGTCGGAGGAATGGCCGAAGCGCCGAATGACGATTTTGCCGATGGAGCGGAGATGAAGATCGACCACATCGAGGCGTACGCGCTGGGTTCCGATTGGGACATTTAATCGGGTAGCGGGCAAGGCCGGCGGCCCGCACGGCGGCCGGCCTCGCCAAAGCTCTCAGGGATCAAGATGACGGAAGGCCGGCGCTCATTTGGCGGCTCCCTCGGTCCCGGCCAACTTGATCCTGTCGCGTTGCGGCAGGCGCCCGTTCAGCACGATATAGGCGACGAGGCCGATTACCAGACCCCAGAAAGCTCCGCCAATGCCGAGAAGCTTGATGTTGGCGGCAGACGCCAGGAATGTGATGAGAGCAGCCTCGCGCGATGTCGGATCGGCCATCGCTCCGGCAAGGCTGCCGCCGATCGTGCCCAGCAGCGCGAGGCCCGCAAGCGTGGTGATGAATGTTGCGGGGAATGCCATGAACACGGCAGCGAGGGTCACACCGAAGACACCCACGAGCACATAGAAGCAGCCTGCTGCGATGCCCGCGATCCAGCGCTTGGACGGGTCCTCATGCGCTTCCTTTCCGGTGGCAATTGCCGCGGTGATGGCCGCGATATTGAAAGCGTGGGAGCCGAAGGGCGCCATGATGAGCGAACCGAGGCCGGTCGCGGTGACGATCGGGTTGGCGCTGGTCTTGAAGCCGTCATTTCGCAGCACCAGCATACCCGGCATGTATTGGCCGGTCAGCGTGATCAGAAACAACGGCAATGCGACGGAAAGCAGTGCGTTCAGCGAGAATTCCGGCATGGTGAAAACGGGTGCCGCGAATTCCAGCTTCAGCCCGGACAGGTCGACCCGGCCCTCTGCAAGCAGGAACGAGAGCCCAAGAATGAGGATGCCGACCACCGCATAGCGGGCGGAGAAGCGCTTCAGCACGACATAGGCAACGATCAGCAAGCCGACGAGCAGCGGATCGACGCTGGCGCCGCCGAACGCACCGATCCCGAACTGCAGCAGGATGCCGGCCAATAGGCCGGAGGCAATGCCCGACGGGATCAGCCCGATGACCTTCTCGAAGTAGCCGGAAAGGCCAAGTGCGACGAACGCTGCGGCCGAGACCATGTAGGCACCAATGGCCTCCGCATAGGGTGTCGTCGCCAGTGCCGTCACGAGGAACGCCGCCGCCGGTGTCGACCAGGCGGTGATAATCGGCTCGCGATATCGCCAGCTCAAGAAGAGCCCGGACAGCCCCACGCCGATGGAGACGGACCATACCCAAGACGTGGTCAGCTCCGGACTGAGGCCGGCGACCTTCGCGGCCTGAAAGACGAGGATAAATGTGCCGCCGTAATTGACGATGACGGAGATCAGGCCCGCCACGATGGGGTGCGTCAGGTCGTACAGGCGGATGGGAGAGGGCGATGGATGGGAAGGCATGTCTTGATGGTACTCCTGAATTCTGCGGCGGATGGCCGACGAAGTGCGTTGACATTTAGCCGTCCAATGGACTGATGTTCCCATCCACTTTGTTAGGTAGGGTCAGACCATTTGTTCAAGCATTCGCAACTGGAGTCCGTGAAGGCTTGGCTCGCCCATCCGGCGCATGCCGCGATGCCGCTTCACGCGCGGATACAGCGGGCGATCCGGCAACTGATCCTCGATGGCGTGCTTGGGCCCGGAAAGCCGCTGCCGGCGTCACGCGCGCTCGCCCAGTCGCTCTGCGTATCCCGCGACACCGTCGAAGCAGCCTATGGTCAACTTCATGCTGAAGGCTTCATCGAGCGCCGGGTGGGAAGCGGGAGTTTCGTGGCCGAGATGAAGGAGTTCGCACCCGGTCGGCGCCTTTCCCGGCGAGATACGCTGCTGCGCAACCAGGCTCCGAACCTCAGCAGACGTGGCGATGCGATGTTTCAAAGTGGCGGTGTGCGCGAACTGCTTGCGCCGCGACCCTTCGCGCATGGCGTGCCGGAGACGCGGAATTTCCCTCTCCGGATTTGGGAACGCCTGGAACGACAGGTCTTCCGGGAAAGCGGTACCCAGGTGCTCCTTCACGGTGATCCGCAAGGGACCGAAGCGCTTCGCCGTGCCATCGCCGACTACGTGAATCTGGAGCGTGGCGCGCGCGCCACGGCCGATCGGGTGTTGGTCCTCACGAGTTCGCAGCAGGCGTTGACACTTTGCGCCAACATGCTGTTCGACCCCGGCGATCGGATCTTCATCGAAGACCCCGCCTACTACGGTGCGCGCAAGGCTTTCGACGCGGCGGGGCTGGAATGCGTTCCCGTTCGCGTCGATGACCAGGGCCTCGTCGTCGGGGAGATCATGGCCGAACCGCGCAAAGCCAAGGCCGTGTTCCTGACGCCCTCGCATCAATTCCCGACCGGAGCGACGCTGGCGCTGGAGCGCCGCCTGGCGATGATCGAGTGGGCCAAACGCCATCAGACCTGGATCATCGAGGACGACTACGACAGCGAATTCCATTATGCCGGCAAGCCGACGGCCTGCGTGCAGGGCCTCGATCCGCACGACCGGACGATCTACATCGGCACCTTTACCAAATCGCTCTTTCCGGGCTTGAGGATCGGCTATGTGGTGCTGCCTCCCCAACTTGTGCAGCCGATGACGGTCGCGCGCACGCTGCTTGACGGGCACACCGCCCCGCTGGCGCAATTGACGCTCGCCCGCTTCATGGAAGGCGGGCATTTTGGTGCGCATGTCCGCACCATGCGCAGCGTCTACGCCGACCGGCTCGACCTACTGGCAACCCTCGTCGACAAGCATCTTTCGAGCTATGTCGAAGCGCAGGTCCCCATCGGCGGGCTACAGATGCCCTGTGTACTGGCCGGCAACATACCGGAACGCATAGCCATCGACGCCGCAAGACGTGCCGGGATCGACATCATGGGACTGTCCGATCTTTACGCCGCTGGCACGCCCAAGGCCGGCTTCCTGATGGGATTTGCGGCCTACACGCCGCGCGAAATCGAGGCCGCAGTCAGGAAAATGGCGGACGCATTCGGCGCCACAGCGAAGCCGTAGCCGGCTTGACGCCGGATTTCCGGCGCAAACGCCAGAACGAAATGGCGGGCGACATCAACGCCAGTCCGAACTGCCGGCTGTTCTGTCGTCCTGCAGGGTTTCGAGAAGCAAGCTCATATCCCCGAGCGCAACGGTTTGGGACATGGCGATGTCCAGAAGCGCGTCTCTGAACCGGCTCCGCTGAGAGGCGTCGCGTCGCTGCAAGCCTGCAAAGCGCGCTGGATAAAACTCACTCTCTCGGCGTGGCATGATTGGCAGCCTCCTGCATTCCGCCGGATGAATGGCGAACCTGGCGCGATTGTCGTAGCAAATAGGAACCCAACTCCGCGGCAGCAGCGATATCGGCGAAGAGCAGGCTCGCCTCCGCCATGGTGCCGTCGTCGAGGGCATCCGTTTCGTTGGGGTCGAAGTCACCGAGCAGCACCAGAAGTGCCTCGATCCTTTGGCGCTGGTCGCTGGCCGCTGCCAACAGGCTCCGCTCGATCCGCTCTCGCTCCAGCCTTTCAAGGTCGCGCAGTGCCTCGCCCACCCGGTCTCGGCATTCGCAGTCGATTGCGCTGCTCAAGACCGCGCCGTGCATGCGCGCGATCGCGCGGCCGATGTCTTCTTTGGTTTGGGCCAATGTCGATGTCATAGCTGGGTCCGCTGCTCGCATTGCATGTGTTCCATGTCCAACGTTGCGTCGAAGCACCTTCCGCTTCCAGGCAACGACGATCCGGCAATCTCGGTGTGAACCTAAGGGCAGGTGAGACCGGACTGTTTGAACCAGCGCAAAGACAGACGACTTTCTATGGCCGGGGGGCGAGGTCTGAGGCGTGTGGCGCGAAAAGAGGAGTAGTGATCGCCGGGTGCGTCTTGGTCGCAAGGAAGGACGGGACACCGGCCAGTAATTCCAATATCACGTCCACCAGATCCGCTGCAGTCGCAGCCGCAACGATGGACGGCCAATGGCCGTCACTCCTGACGCCAGGCTCGCGGAGCCGTGAAGTAGGAATAGCCTTGATGGTCACACCAACTCCTGGGCAGGCATTGCCCGCTTCTGCAGATGAATTCGCCGGGCGTGAGCAATTGCGTGCGAGTTCCGCCGAATTCCGCAAGGATGTCATCGAAATCACGGAGGGCGTTTTTGCCGCCGTCGGCTATTCGGCGAGTAACGTCACGCTGATCCAAGGCGACGGCGGCTCGATTATCGTCGACACATCCGCCAATCCTGTCGACGCCAAGTCGATCGTGGACGCCTTCGGTGATCGCTTCGTGCGCCCTGTCCGGGCAATCATCTACACCCACAATCACCCGGATCATTCTGGCGGGGCGAAGGTATTTGCCGGAGCTGACAATCCCGAAATCTACAGCCATCAGACGCTGGTGGAATCCGGCCCTGAGTTCGGAAGGGGTCCGAGGGATGGCGGCGATGCCTTCGGAACGAAGCTGACCGACGATCTGTTCATCAACGCGGGCACGCAGCTCGAATACGGCCGCGCCACGCCGCATACCCGGGAGGGCTTCCTGTCGCCGACCCGCACTTTCAGCGGCGAGAGCGAGACCGTCGAGCTCGCCGGTGTCTCGATGCAACTTATCCATACGCCCGGAGAGTCACCGGAGAACACGGCCGTCTGGATTCCCGGAAAGGGCGTGCTGATCCCCGGCGACGATTTCCTGAAATCCTACCCGAACCTCTCGCCGATCCGCGGCCTCAAGCTGCGGCCGCCGGAGAAGTGGGTCGCAAGCCTCGACAAGATGCTCGCGCTGGACGCCACCTACATGATCCAGGGTCACATGCGACCTATCCTCGGAAAGGACGAAGTCCGCAAGGCGCTCACCGACTACCGGGACGGGATCAAGACGGTCCTCGATCAAACGCTTGCCGGAATCAAACAGGGAAAAACGCCGGACGAACTCGTTCAGGAAGTGAAGCTCTCTTCCGAACTCGCAAGGAGCCCCTATCTGCAAGAATACTACGGCACAGTCGCATGGGCGGTGCGCGGCATCTATGCCGACTATGTCGGCTGGTTCGATGGAAATGCCACGAATTTGAACCCTCTGCCGCCCACCGAGCGCGCTCGAAAAATGCTCGAAATGGCCGGAGGGACAGCGAAGATGATCGCCCGCGCCCAGGAAGCAATCGAGGCCAAGGAATTCCAGTGGGGCGCGGAACTGATCGACTATGTACTGGCCTCCGACCCTGAGAACATCCAGGCCAAGGCGATCAAGGCGAGGGCGCTGACCGAGCTCGGCGAGCGTCAGATCAACGCCACTGCCCGGAACTACTATCTCACCACGGCGCAGCATCTGCGGAACGCCGAGAACCAGCAGTAGTCTTCACCGCGGGCGGTTGCCGCGACTTCATCGGACACACACAGTCGCCAGGCCCGGTCGCTGGCGCGACCGGGCCTGGCGAGGACGGAAACGATCGCACCCGCTTCCTCCTCGTTCGCGCTTGCCAGCGACCCCGTCGGCCGAACTTCACCTTCCAGCACCGAGTATGGACGTGATCGCGCCGGCGGCCGCCTTCACGACGATGTCTGCCTCGCCGGTTGTCAGGCAGAGCGGCGGCGCGAAGCCCAGGATATCGCCCTGCGGCATGGCGCGGCCGATAACGCCGCGTTCGAGCAGGGCGGCCGCGATTTGCGGGCCAACCTTCTTCGCCGGATCGAAGAAGACCCGGTCGTCCTTGTCCTCGACAAATTCGATCGCGGCCATCAGTCCGTCACCGCGCACTTCGCCCACATGCTGATGGCCGGCAAGCGCCTTCGTCAGCTCCGCGCGGAAATAGGCGCCGGTGCTGCCGGCGTTTTCAACCAGGCCCAACTCGTCGATCAGGTCGAGATTGGCAACGCCCGCGGCTGCGCAGATCGGATGGGCGGAATAGGTCCAACCATGGCCGATCGCACCCAGTTCGTCAGATCCTTGCACTAGCACCTGCCACATCTTGTCCGAGACGATCGTGCCGGAAAGTGGCGCGTATGCCGAGGTGAGGCCCTTGGCAATGGTGATGAGATCAGGCCGCATGCCGTAGTGGTCGGAGCCGAACATCGTGCCGAGACGGCCGAATCCGGTCACCACCTCGTCGGCGACGAGCAGGATGTCGTACTTGTCCAGCACCGCCTGGATCTTCTGCCAGTAGCCCTTCGGCGGTGGCACGATGCCGCCGGTGCCGAGGATCGGCTCGCCGATGAAGGCGGCGATCGTCTCCGGGCCTTCGGCCTGGATCATCTCCTCGAGCTTGTCTGCGCAATATTGGGAGAACTGCTCTTCATCCATCGAGCGGTCAGGGCGGCGGAAGAAGTAGGGCGCTTCCGTGTGCAGGATCGGCGCGCGCGGCAGATCAAAGGCGTTGTGGAAGAGATGCAGGCCGGTCAACGAGCCGGTCATGACGCCGGAGCCGTGATAGCCGCGCCAGCGGGAGATGATCTTCTTTTTTTCCGGCCGGCCGAGGATGTTGTTGTAATACCAGATCAGCTTGATGTTGGTCTCGTTGGCATCCGAGCCTGAAAGACCGAAATGGACGCGGCTCATGCCCTCCGGCGCACGCTCGATGATCATCTTGGAAAGCGTGATCGACGCTTCCGTACCGTGGCCGACATAGGCGTGGTAATAAGCGAGGTTCTTGGCCTGCTCGGCGATTGCGTCGGCGATCTTCTGCCGGCCGTAGCCGACATTGACGCAGTAGAGGCCGGCAAAGGCATCAAGGCTCGTCCTGCCGCTGGTGTCGGTAATGTACACACCTTCGCCGCCGCCGATGACGCGGGTCGGCGTCTCGCCGCGGGCGTGCATGCCCATATGCGTGGACGGGTGGAAAAAGTGATCACGGTCCCAGGCGCTGAGTTCGTTGCTTTTCTCGAGCATGGTCTTTCCTTTCGCGTATGAAATGTGGCGCCCGCGTTCAGGCGGCCGTGTCGATGCAGAGATATTTGAGTTCGGTGAAGGCCTCGATGCCGTGGCGCGAGCCTTCGCGGCCCAGACCCGACTGCTTCCAGCCGCCGAAGGGGATCGGTCCGCCGGTGATTTTCACCCGATTGATCGCGACCATCCCGTACTCCAAAGCGCGCGCAAGACGCATCTGGCGTGCGCCGTTCTCGGTGACGACATAGGCGACGAGACCGTAGTCGGTGGCATTGGCGCGCGCGATCACTTCGTCCTCGCTGTCGAAAGCGGTGACCGCGGCGACCGGGCCGAATGTTTCCTCGCGCATGATCAGCGCTTCGTCAGGCACGTCGGTCAGCAGCGTGGGCTCAAAGAAGAGTGGTCCTGCCGCATGGCGCTTTCCGCCGACCGAAAGCTTGGCGCCGAGCCGAAGTGCGTCGGCCACCTGGTCCTCGACCTTGGTGATCGCCCGTTCGTGCATCAGCGGGCCGATCTCGCTGTCGCGGTCAAGGCCTGCACCGACCTTCAGGCGCGCGATCCTCGCAGCAAAAGCCACCTCAAACGCCCTCAGGATCGACCGCTCGACATAGATGCGATTGGCGGCGAGGCAATCCTGGCCGGAGGTCGCAAACTTTGCCGCGACGGCGATATCGGCGGCCTTATCGACATCGGCATCGGCAAAGACGATCAATGGCGCATGGCCGCCGAGTTCCATGACCAGCCGCTTCATGGTCTCCGCGCACTTGCCAGCAATCAGCTTGCCGATCTCCGTCGAGCCGGTGAAGCTCATGGCGCGAATACGCGGATCGGCATTCATGCGGCCGACGATGGTGGCGGCGTCCCCGGTCACCACATTGAAGACGCCTGCGGGAAGCCCAGCCCGCTCGCCGAGTTCGGCAAGGGCGAGTGCCGAAAGCGGTGTATCGCTGGAGGGATGCGCAACGACCGTGCAGCCGGCCGCAAGTGCGGCAGCAGCCTTGCGGGTGATCATGGCGGAGGGGAAATTCCACGGCGTCACGATGCCGACGACGCCGAGCGCCTCGCGGCGCACGATCATCTCGGCTCCGGGCAGATGGCTGGTGACGCTTTCGGCGTTGAGGCGCTTTCCTTCCTCGGCATACCATTCGACGAAAGATGCGGCATAGTCGATCTCGCCGCGGGACTCGGCAAGAGGCTTGCCCTGTTCCAGCGTCATCAAGAGCGCAAGATCCTCGCGCGCCTCAAGCATCAGGTCGTGCCACTTGCGCAGGATCGCGGCGCGCTGTTGCGGCAGCATGCTGCGCCAGGCGGGCAGGGCGTCGCTTGCCGCCGAAATGGCCTCGCCGGTCTGTTCGGCATCAAGGGCGGCGACCCAGGCAAGCGTCGCCGACGAGGCGGGATCCGTCACCTTGAAACCGGCGCCGGCATGACCGGCAATCCAGCGGCCGCCGACATAGGAAAGCTCCCTGAGCAGGTGCGGATCGGCAAGGCGGGCAAGCGCGTCGTGAAAGGTCGTTCGGGCAAATACGGCGGTCATGGCGGCCTCCTCTTGTTGTGTGGAGGAAGTCTGCCAGAGGGCGAGGGACAGATTGTCTATTGCCGGGGTGGCGGCCAGAGACTTTGGCCAAAGGTGGGGCCGGCCGTAGACAATCTCTCTATTCGGAGGCGGGAAGCAACATCTCGAGCGGAAGCACGGTCTCCTCCTTCACCGTCTTGGTGACGATGTAGGTGAAGTAGCGGTCGATGCCGAGTTCACGGTCGAGCAGGCTGTCGACAAGGCGCTGGTAGGCGTCGATATCGGGCGCCATGATCTTCAGGATGTAGTCGACGCCGCCGCCGACCGACCAGCACGCGATGATTTCAGGCGTTGTCGCGACGGCCCGCTCGAATCGCTCGAAATCCGTCTGCCGATGGTTGGCGAGCGTCACTTCCATCATCACGCTGGCAACCGGCGCAACGCGTCTGACCGCAACGCGGGCATGATAACCCATCACGATGCCTGCCTTTTCCAGCTTGCGCAGGCGCAGCCAGCAGGGCGTTGGCGAAAGCCCCGCCTTTTCCGCGAGCGCCAGCTTGGTGATGCGCCCGTTTTCCTGGATTGCTTCCAGGATGCGCAGGTCGATGGCGTCGAGTTTCATTCAGGCGCCCTCCGGGCGGGGGTCATGTCAAAGCCGAGAAAAAGACAATGGTGAGGCATTTTGACGTTGTCAATTGAACTGAATTTGAGCACTGTTGAAATCATGACAAACTGGCGACCCGACATATCCCAATTGCGCCGGCCGGCCTATCTCTCCCTCGCCGAGCAGATCGCTCGCGCCATCCAGGAAGGCCACTTGCCGAACGGTACGCGGCTTCTGCCCCATCGCAAGCTTGCCGACGACCTGAAGCTTTCCGTGCAGACCGTCAGCCGTGCCTATGACGAGCTGATCCGACGGGGGCTGATATCGGGCGAGATCGGCCGTGGCTCCTTTGTGCAGACAAGGCCGAAGGAACCCGAGCCGCCCTATCTGCCCGAACGTCTCGGCGAGCTTGTCGATCTTTCGATCCTCAAGCCCGTGTGCGAGCAGCTCCATCTGGAACGCATGCGTGCGGCCTTCGGGTGGCTGGCGGAAAACCTGCCTTCGAGCTCGGCGCTGTCCTTCCGGCCCAACATGGTTTTCCCGCGCCATCGCAATGTTGCGGCCGAATGGCTGTCGCGTTGCGGACTTGATGCGTCTCCGCTCAACATCAGCCTCACCAACGGAGCCACCTCGGGCATGACGGTGGCGCTGATGAGCGTCGCTCCGCCAGGCTCGACCGTTGCGACGGAAGCGATCAGCCACCACACGCTCGTGCCGCTTTCCAGCTATCTCGGCCTTCATCTCGAGGGCCTGCCGATCGATCGCGAAGGCATGATCCCCGAAGCCCTTGATGAAGCTTGCCGAACAGGTGTCATTCGCGCCGTCTTTCTGCAGCCCTCGGTGATCAACCCGACAGCGGCCTTGATGGGCGCCGAGCGCAGGCAGGCACTTGCCGAGGTCGCGCGGCGCCACGATATCGCGATCATCGAGAACGACATTCTGGGGCCGCTGGTGGAAGGCCGCGCGCCGCCGATCGCGGCCTATGCCCCGGAGCGTACGCTCTACGTCACCAGCTTCACCAAGATCACGGTGCCGGGCCTGCGCATCGGTTATCTTGCCGCGCCGGACCGTTACGTCGCGGCCGTCGCAAATCGTCATCTCGTCTCCAACTGGATGGCAACGCCGTCGATTGCGGAGATCGCAACGCTCTGGGTCAGTGACGGCACGGCGATGGAACTCGTCAACTGGCAGCGCCGGGCGCTCGGTGTTCGCCACGCGATCGCGGAGGAGGCGCTGGCGGGCCTGCCCTATTACAGCCATCCGCAGAGCCTGCATGTGTGGTTGCCGTTGCCGGAGGGGCATACGGAAGAAGGGTTCGTCTCTCAGGCCCGCTTGCGGGGTGTCGCGATTGCGCCGGGCTCTTCCTTCCGCACGGCGGACCAGGGCTGGCATCCGGCGGTGCGCATATCTTTGGGCTCGACGACCGAGCAGGAACTGCGCACCGGTCTCGGCATTCTCGCTTCCTTGGCCAGCGGAAACCCGGAGGCGTTGCTGCTCGCGATTTGAATGGAATGCCCGCCAATTGGGCAGTCGAACAATAATTGTACTGATATTATTATTCGGATTGACATGATTTTGATTGCCGCGCATCGTTGCGCCATCACTTGTCTCAATAGGGAGAGACATGCATGGCAGCGCCGATCATCCGCATCGACAACATCACCAAACGTTACGGCCCGCTGACCGTAATCGACGGTCTGTCGATGGACGTGCTGCCCGGAGAAAAGTTGGCGCTCATCGGCCCGTCCGGCTCGGGCAAGACGACGATCCTGCGCATTCTCATGACATTGGAAGCGATCAGCGGCGGCCATATCGAGGTCGACGGCGACCAGCTCTTTCACATGCCGAAGAATGGCAGCCTCGCGCCGGCCGACGATCGTCATCTGCACAAGATGCGCGAGAAGATCGGCATGGTCTTCCAGCACTTCAATCTCTTCCCGCACAAATGTGTGCTCGACAACGTCACGCTGGCGCCGATGCTGACGAAAGGCGTCGCGAAGCCGGCGGCGGAGAGGCGGGCGATGGAGCTTCTCGACATGGTGGGCATGGCCGACAAGGCCAAGAGCATGCCGGCGCAATTGTCCGGTGGTCAGAAGCAGCGTGTTGCGATCGCCCGGGCGCTCGCGCTCTCGCCGAAGATCATGCTGTTTGACGAGGTGACCTCCGCGCTCGACCCGGAACTGGTCGAAGAGGTGCTGAACGTCATGCGCAAGCTCGCCGTCGAGACCGACATGACCATGTTGCTTGTCACCCACGAGATGGGCTTTGCCCACGACTTTGCCGACCGCATCCTCTTCTTCGACCGCGGCAAGATCGTCGAGGAAGGCAAGCCGGACGAGATATTCCGCAATCCCAAGCAGGAACGCACGCAGACCTTCCTGCGCAAGATCATTGCGGCAGGGCACCGCGTCTGAGTGGCTCTGCCACCTGGAAACAAGGCTCCAAACAACAACAGGGACAGCCAGAGGAGTTCGCAACTATGAGCATGAGGACCTTTTTGACCATGGCCGCCGGCGCGGGCGCCCTGACGGCAGTCGTTGCCGCGGCGCCGGCTTGGGCCGACGGTAAGCTTGAGGAGTTGAAGGAACAGGGTTTTGCGCGTGTGGCCATCGCCAACGAACCGCCCTTTACGGCAGTTGCCGCCGACGGCAAGGTTTCCGGTGCCGCACCGGACGTGGCGCGCGAGGTCTTCAAGCGCCTCGGCGTCGAAGACATCGTCGCCTCGATTTCGGAATATGGCGCGATGATCCCGGGTCTGCAGGCCGGGCGCCACGATGTCATTACCGCCGGCCTTTTCATGAAGCCGGAGCGCTGCAACGCCGTCGCCTATTCCGAGCCGATCCTGTGCGACGCCGAAGCCTTCGCGCTGAAGAAGGGCAACCCGCTCAAGCTCAAGAGCTACAAGGATATCGCCGACAATCCGGATGCCAGGATCGGTGCGCCAGGCGGCGGCACGGAAGAGAAGCTCGCGCTCGAAGCCGGCGTTCCGCGTGATCGCGTCATTGTCGTGCCGGATGGCCAGAGCGGCCTGAAGATGCTGCAGGATGGCCGTATCGACGTCTATTCCCTGCCGGTGCTCTCGATCAACGATCTCGTCAGCAAGGCGAATGACCCCAGCGTCGAGGTCGTCGCCCCGGTGGTAGGTGCTCCGGTCTATTGCGATGGCGCAGCCTTCAAAAAGGGTGAGGAAGCCTTGCGCGACGCCTTCGACGTGGAACTTGCCAAGCTCAAGCAATCGGGCGAATTTGCCAAGATCATCGAGCCCTACGGCTTCTCGGCTGCAGCCGCGATGTCGACGACACGCGAAAAGCTCTGCGCCGCCAAGTAGGCGCCGCAGGACATCGTCCTCTCCCCGGACTGGGGAGAGGCAGCCATCTCCTTGCTACATGGAAGAACGGATGACCGACTGGAACGGTTACATAGGGCTGATCCTGCAAGGCGCGCTCGTGACGCTTGAGCTCACCGTGCTTGGCTCGATGCTCGCCGTCGTCATGGCGTTTGTGGCCGGCCTCGGGCGCGTCAGTCGCTTCCTGGCGGTTCGCGCGCTTGCCACCACCTATATCGAGTTTTTCCGTGGCACGTCGATCTTCGTTCAGCTCTTCTGGGTCTACTTCGTGCTGCCCTTCGCCGGCGTCACGCTGTCGCCGCTTCAGGCCGGCGTTCTGGCGCTGGGGCTGAATGTCGGAGCCTATGGGGCTGAAGTCGTGCGCGGCGCGGTCAAGGCGATCGGCCGCGAGCAGCGCGAGGCCTGCATTGCGCTCAATCTCTCCCGCTATCAGTCGATGCGTTACGTCATCCTTCCGCAGGCCTTGCCGCTGATGCTCCCGACCTTCTGCAACAATGCGATCGAACTTCTGAAGGGCACGGCCGTAGTCTCGCTCATTTCGCTCACCGACATGACCTTCCAGGCGCAGGTGGTGCGGGCTCAGACCGGCAGCACGCTCATTCCGTTTGCAACGATCCTCGTGCTCTATTTCCTGATGGCACTCGCCATCTCCCACGGCATGCGCTGGCTGGAACGTCGGGTAACGCGCGGCCTCGATGGCGTGAGGACCTGACGATGGAATGGGACTGGAATTTCGTGTGGGAAATCATGCCGACCCTGCTTGAGGGCCTGAAGATCACCATTTTGGCAACCGTGTTCGGCGCGGCACTCGCCGCCACCATCGGCCTCGTCTTTGCCATCCTGCGCATGACCGCGCCGAAACCGATCGCGAAGACCACAACCTTCATCGTCGAGTTCATCCGCGGCACGCCGCTGCTTGTGCAGCTCTATTTCATCTTCTTTGTCCTGCCGGATATCGGCATTCGCCTGCCGGCGATGCTTGCGGGCATCATCGGCCTTGGGCTCCACTATGGAACCTATGCGGCGGAGGTCTACCGGGCCGGTATCGAGAACGTGCCGCGCGGCCAATGGGAGGCGGCGAAGGCGACGAACCTGACCGGCCGCCAGACCTGGATCCACGTCATTCTGCCGCAGGCGATCCCGCCGATGATCCCGGCGCTCGCCAACTATCTCATCGCCATGTTCAAGGAGACGCCGCTGCTCTCCGCCATCACCGTGCTCGAGCTGATGAACCAGGCGAAGAGCGTCGCCAACAGCAGCTATCGCTATATCGAGCCGATGACGCTGGTCGGGGTCTTCTTCCTGATCATGAGCCTGATCTCCGTCGTCTTCCTGCGCTGGCTGGAAGAACGTTACGCCCGAGTGGAGGAACGCTGATGCAGTCGTTCGACCTTACTCTCGCCTCGCGCGCGCCGAAGCTGGACGACCGTCCGCTTCACAAACGCGTTGGCCTGATCATCCTTGCAACCGACCACACGACGGAAGTGGACTTCCAGCGCATGGTGGCAAGCGAGCGGATCGGCGTCTACACGACCCGCATTCCCTATGCCAATCCCGTGACGCCGGAGAACCTGCGCGCCATGCAGCCCTCGCTGACGTCCGCGGCCGCGCTGATCCTGCCGGACGAGCCCCTCGACGTCGTCATGTATTCCTGCACCTCCGCCTCCGTCGTCATCGGCGACGCTGAAGTGAAGGCTGCCGTGCGCGCCGCCAAACCGAGTGCCGCCGTCGTCACGCCCACTGCGGCAGCTGCCTCCGGCCTCAAGGCGTTCGGCGCGAAGCGCATTTCCGTGCTGACCCCCTACACGATCGAAACCAGCAAGCCGATGGCGGACTACTTCCTGTCACTCGGCTTCGACATCGCCCGCTTCACCTACCTCGGCCTCACCGACGACCGGGAGATGGCACGCATTTCCCCGGACGAAGTCGTTGCCTTCGCGAGGCAAGCGACTGCACCCGATAGCGACGCGCTCTTCATATCTTGCACGGCTGTTCGGGCGGCAGGCGTCGCGGCAGAGATTGAGGCCGTCATCGGAAAGCCGGTCGTCACCAGCAACCTAGCCACAGCCTGGGCTTGCCTGCGGCTCTGCGGCAATGAGACATCGCGTCCGCAGCTCGGGCAGCTCATGACGCTTGCCTATTCGGATCAATAGCGATGTCGAACCTCCCTGTGACATTGGCGGATATCGAACAGGCGGCCCGGCGCATCGACGGTCGGGTCCTGAATACGCCTTTCGTGCTTTCCGCTTCGCTTTCCGAGCGCTGCGGTGTGCCTGTCGGCCTCAAGCTTGAGCATCACCAGACGACGGGCAGCTTCAAGCTCCGCGGCGCCACGAATGCCGTGCTCTCGCTGACGCCAGAAGAGCGGGCGAGGGGTGTCGTCGCCGCCTCTACGGGCAATCACGGCCGGGCGCTCGCTCATGCCGCCAAGGCCGAAGGATCAGTCGCGACGATCTGCATGTCCAGGCTCGTGCCCGACAACAAGGTGTCGGAGATCCGCAGGCTCGGCGCCAATGTCCTGATTGTCGGCAAGTCGCAGGATGAGGCGCAGGTCGAGGTGGATCGGCTGGTGGCCGAAGACGGTCTCGTCATGGTGCCACCCTTCGACAGCCGCGCCGTGGTCGCCGGCCAGGGTACGCTCGGCCTGGAGATCGTTGACGCGATGCCGGACGTGGCGATGGTTCTTGTGCCGCTTTCGGGCGGCGGGCTCGCGGCCGGTGTCGCCGCGGCCGTGAAAGCGCGGTCACCGAAGACCCGCGTCATCGGCCTCACTATGGATCGGGGTGCTGCAATGAAGGCGAGCCTTGACTCGGGGCGGCCGATGCAGGTCGAGGAGGTGGCAAGTCTTGCCGACTCCCTCGGTGGCGGCATCGGCCTCGACAACGCCGTGACCTTCGAAATGTGCCGAGCGCTGCTCGATGACGTGGTCCTGCTTACGGAGGAAGAGATCGCGGCCGGCATAAGGCACGCCTATGCCGCGGAGCGCGAGGTGATCGAGGGGGCAGCGGCCGTCGGCATTGCAGCCCTGCTTTCCGGGCGGCTTGGCCGGCTGAGCGGGCCAGTGGCGGTCATCCTCTCCGGCCGCAATGTCGACATGGACCTGCACCGGCGGGTCATCAATGGTGGGGTCGATCCGCTTGCGGAGGCAGCGGCATGACGACGATGAAGATTCTCACCGAGGCAGAACTGCGGCGCATCGTCCCGCTCGATCTTGCGGCCATCGCGTGTGTTGAGGAGGCATTTCACGCACTCGCCACAAAGGCGGTCGCCATGCCGCCGATCCTTAGGCTCGACATGCCCGAGGTGCGCGGTGAGGTGGATGTGAAGACCGCCTACGTGCCCGGTCTCGACGGTTTCGCCATCAAGATCAGTCCTGGCTTCTTTGACAATCCGCAGATCGGCTTGCCGAGTACCAACGGTCTGATGGTCCTGCTTTCCGCGAAAACCGGCCTGGTAGAGGCCGTGCTGCTCGACAACGGCTACCTGACGGATGTGCGCACCGCCGCGGCCGGCGCAGTCGCGGCTCGGCACCTTTCGCGCTCGGATGCCACGGTTGCCGCCATCTTCGGCGCAGGCATGCAGGCAAGGTTGCAGCTTGAGGCATTAAGCCTCGTGCGGCCGATCCGCGAAGCGCGCATCTGGGCGAGGGATGTTGCGAAAGCCGAGGCCGCCGCAGCGGACTTGACGGTGAAGCTCGGCTTTCCGGTTCGAGCGGAGGCCGACGGCCGCGCTGCGGTCGATGGCGCCGAGATCATCGTCACCACCACGCCTTCCGAAACACCGGTACTTCAGACCGATTGGCTCAGGCCCGGCCAGCATGTCACGGCCATGGGGTCGGACGCCGAACACAAGAACGAGATCGAGCCCGCCATTGTCACCGGCGCCGGCCTCTATGTCGCCGACAGCCTCAAGCAGACGCGCAGGCTTGGCGAACTGCACCATGCCATCGAAGCGGGCCTCGTGGCGGAGGGCACCATCTTCCCCGAACTCGGCGAGATCATCGCCGGGCGCAAGCCGGGCCGTAGCGGCCCCGAGCAGATCACCGTGGCGGACCTGACCGGCACGGGCATTCAGGACACGGCCATCGCAACGCTTGCTGCCGCCCGCGCGGCAGCGGCGGGCGCCGGCACGATCTTCGAGAGTTGAGACCGGCTTTTCGCCGGGTATAGAGGAAAAACCGATGAAACAAGCGAACCTGAAGTTCTCACTTCCGGAGTATGAAGCGCGTCTTCAAAAAACGCGGAAAGCTATGGAGGCCAAGGGCATCGATGTGCTGATCGTCAGCGATCCGTCGAACATGAACTGGCTGACCGGCTATGACGGCTGGTCCTTCTACGTGCACCAATGCGTCGTCGTGCCGCCGACGGGCGAACCGATCTGGTATGGCCGCGGCCAGGATGCCAACGGCGCCAAGTTCACCGCCTACCTCAAGCACGAGAACATCATCGGCTATCCGGACCACTATGTGCAGTCTACCGAGCGCCACCCGATGGATTACCTCTCGGGCAAGCTTGCCGAACGCGGTCTCGACAAGCTGACGATCGGCGTGGAGATGGACAATTACTGGTTCTCCGCCGCCGCCTTCGCTTCGCTTGTGAAGCACCTGCCGAATGCCCGCTTCGTCGATGCGACCGCCCTCGTAAACTGGCAGCGCGCGGTCAAGAGCGAGGCGGAAATCGGCTACATGACCAACGCCGCAAGGATCGTCGAAAAGATGCATGAGCGCATTTTCGACAAGATCGAGGTCGGCATGCGCAAATGCGATCTGGTCGCGGAAATCTATGATGCCGGAACCCGTGGCGTCGACGGCATCGGCGGCGATTATCCGGCGATCGTGCCCCTCTTGCCCTCGGGCGTGGAGGCCTCTGCACCGCACCTGACCTGGGACGACCGGCCGATGAAGACAGGCGAGGGCACCTTCTTCGAGATTGCCGGCTGCTACCATCGCTACCACGTGCCACTCTCGCGCACCGTCTTCCTCGGCAAACCGACGCAGGCGTTCCTCGACGCGGAAAAGGCGACGCTGGAGGGCATGGAGGCCGGCCTCGAAAAAGCGCGACCCGGCAATACCTGCGAGGATATCGCCAACGCCTTCTTTGCCGTGCTGAAGAAGTACGGCATCGTAAAAGACAACCGCACGGGCTACGGCATCGGCGTGTCCTATCCGCCGGACTGGGGCGAGCGCACGATGAGCCTGCGCCCCGGCGACCGGAGCGAACTGAAGCCGGGCATGACCTTCCACTTCATGACGGGGCTGTGGCTCGAGGACATGGGCTTCGAGACCACGGAAAGCATCTTGATCACCGAGAGCGGCGTCGAGTGCCTCGCCAACGTGCCGCGCAAGCTTCTCGTGAAGGACTAAGCCATGCGGGAGGTTTCGCTTCGTCCTTCGCCGATCAGCGCTACAGTCGATTTTTTGGCCGAAGGCGTGCAGCACGGGTTCCTGCGTCTGCCCTACAGCCGCGACGATTCCGCCTGGGGCTCGGTGATGATCCCGGTGACGGTCGTCAAGAACGGGGAGGGCCCGACGGCCCTTCTCACCGGCGGCAATCACGGCGACGAGTATGAAGGGCCGATTGCGCTCTTCGATCTCGCCCGTAAGCTCAAAGCCGAGGACGTGACGGGCCGCGTCATCATCATGCCGGCGATGAACTATCCGGCCTTCCTCGCCGGCACGCGCACCTCGCCGATCGACAAGGGCAACATGAACCGCAGCTTTCCGGGTGCGCCGGACGGCACGGTTACCCAGAAGATCGCCGACTATTTCCAGCGGGTGCTGTTGCCGCTCGCCGATATCGTGCTCGACTTCCATTCGGGCGGAAAGACGCTCGATTTCCTGCCCTTCTGCGCGGCCCACATCCTGCCAGACAAGGCGCAGGAGGAAAAAGCCTTCGCCCTCGTCAGCGCCTTCGGTGCCCCCTGGTCGATGAAGATGCTGGAGATCGATGCCGTCGGAATGTACGACACGGCGGCGGAGGAGATGGGCAAGGTCTTCATTACCACCGAGCTCGGCGGCGGTGGGACGGCGACGGCCAGGAGTGCTGCCATCGCCAAGACGGGCGTTTCGAACGTGCTGAAGGCGGCAGGTATCGTAAAAGGGCCGATCGACGCTGCACAAACCACGTGGCTCGACATGCCGGACGGCAATTGCTTTTCCTTCGCCGAGGATGGCGGCCTCATCGAACCGTTCGTCGATCTCGGCGATACGGTGAAGAGCGGGCAGGTTGTCGCCCGCATCTACCCCGTCGGCCGCACGGGCGCTCAACCGTTGGAGGTGCATGCGAAGATGGACGGCATCCTTGTCGCTCGCCATTTCCCCGGTCTCGTCAAATCCGGAGATTGCGTCAGCGTGCTGGCAACCATTGTCACGGGATAAGCTTGGCCGCCCGGGGCGCGTGGGCGGCGAGTGCCGCTTGGCTTGGCAGAGCGAGCCAGTATCTGGCGCGCTCTGCTCCGAAGCACGAGTACGCTACGGTGAGAGACCAGCTAGGTCGCATCGGTGACCAACAATGACACGGGAAGCGTCGGTTCTTCCTTCACGGTCTTGGTGACGATGTAGGTGAAGTAGCGAGCGATGCCGAGCTCGCGATCGAGCAGCGCGTCGATCAGGCGCTGGTAGGCGTCGATATCTGCGGTGACCAGTTTTAGGATGTAGTCGACGCCGCCCCCGACCGACCAGCAACAGACGACCTCGGACATATCCCGGATCGCCCGTTCGAACCTGTCGAAATCGGCTTGGCGATGGTTGGCGAGCGTCACCTCAAGCATGACGTTGGCAACCGGTGCGATGCTTCGCATGGAGATGCGTGCGTGATAGCCGCAGACGACGCCAGCCTTTTCCAGCTTGCGCAGCCGTATCCAACAGGGCGTCGGAGAAAGCCCGACCGTTTCGGCGAGCGCAAGCTTGGTAATACGGCCATTGCGCTGGATCGCATCCAGAATACGCAGGTCGATCGCATCGAGTTTCATGGCAAGCTCCTGCGCCGCCGAACGCTCGCTCTTATCAAGTGCTGCTCTGCGATGCCGCTTTTTCGGCTTCCATCTCGGCCATGTCCTGGAAGCGGTCGGCGATGCGGGCATGGGCGCGGCCGCTGTCGGAGGCACCGATGGCGACGATGATCTCGTCCGGCCCTGGGGCGTCGGCGATCTGGAAGTTGGCGGTGAGGAAGTGCGATCGCCTGCCGTTCTCGCTCTTGTGCATCATCGGCAGCGACAAGAGCGCACCTGGCGCATTGCGGGTGTTGGCGAATTCAAGGTAGTTGGTGCCGCCGATTGCCTCGCGGAAGGGATTGCCGAAGCGCAGCGTGTGGATCATTGCCGAGGCATGTTCAATTTCGCCGGCGATGCCGACGGCCGCGGCCTTGCCGCAAGCCTCGATCCTGTCCGCCGCCATCTGGCGGAGCAGCCGGTCCGTCATCTCCATGCTGAGTTCACCGGCGATGCGAGTGATTTCCGGCCGCAGATCTTCGACAAAGCCCCGCCCCGCCCAGGGGTTCTGGATAACCGCAGCCACCACCACGATGTTGACCGGGCGCGGCGCCGCCTTGCCGCCTTCGACGAGGGTTTCTTCCAGGAAGGTGCAAATTTTTCTGATGCCGAGGGTCATTTGGAACGCCGCTGATAGTGGAAACCTGCGGCAACTTACCGGGGCGCTTGCATATTTCTTCCGCTGTTTCGAGGAAGTGGGCGCCGATCGTTCCTGCAAAAACAAGCAGGTCCCTGCGCGGAACGCATGTCGCTTAATGAGCAAAATCTAAATCATCGCCGTTCTTTTCGAGGAATTTCGGCCATTAGTTCAGAGGGGAGAAAAAATGGCATCGGTATTCCTCCGTCCGTGAGAATGCCCCCGTCTCCGCGCCCGCCCATCATGGCCCCGCCAACAGGCGACCACCAGATGGAAGGGAACCAAATGAAGACGATACTGGCGAACACGACTGCTTTGATGCTTGTTCTGCAGCTTTCCGCGGGCGTTGCTTACGCCGAGAGCGCAAGGCTCGATACGCTCATCGAGCAGAAGTATCCGGAGCTTGAGAAGGTCTACAAGGATCTCCACGCCAATCCCGAACTTGGCTTTCATGAGACGCGGACGGCAAAGCGACTGGCTGGGGAACTGGAAAAGCTCGGCTTCGAGGTGACCGTCGGCTTCGGTGTGGATACCGGTCTCGTCGGTGTCTTCAGGAATGGCGACGGCCCGACGATCATGCTCCGAACCGAACTCGATGCGCTGCCGATGGAGGAAAAGACCGGGCTCGATTACGCCAGCCGCGTACAGGTGGCGGCAACCCAATGGCCCGGAAACACAGATGAGACGGCAAAGGTCTTTGTCGCCCATAGCTGCGGCCATGATATCCATATGACGTCATGGCTTGGGGCGGCCCAATTGCTGGTCGAGATGAAGGATGACTGGAAAGGAACGCTGCTGCTCGTCGGTGAACCGGCCGAAGAAATCGGCGGCGGCGCAACGGCCATGCTGAAGGCAGGCCTGTTCGAGAAGTTTCCGAAGCCGGATTTCGGCTTCGCCATGCACGTCAACGGTGATCCTGCCGGCAAGATCACTGTGAAAGACGGTGCCTTCAGCGGGAACTCCGATACGTTCGACCTGACCTTCAAGGGTCGCGGAGCCCACGGCAGCGCGCCGCATCTCTCGATCGATCCGATCGTCCTGGGTTCCCGTTTCGTCACCGATATCCAGGCGGTCGTCAGCCGCGAGAAAGATCCTCGTGAACCGGGAGTGATCACGATCGGAAGTTTTCAGGCGGGGACCGCGGGCAACATCATCCCGGACCAGGCCAAGCTGAAGTTGACCATGCGTTCGACGACGCCGGAGACGCGCAAGCTGCTGCTGGAGGCGATGCAGCGCGTTGCGGAAACGACCGCGCAATCGGCCAAGGCGCCGGAACCCGAACTGCTGCGTATCGGCGGCGGCGCTGTGGCCGGCACGAATTCGTCACAGCTGATCGGCGATATCAAGCCGGCACTGGATGCGTCCTTTGATGGCGTCGAGTACGTTCCGGCCGCGGTCCAGCCGACGCTAGGCGTCGAAACCTATCCCGAGTTCATAGAAGCCGGCGTGCCTTCCATTTTCTATTGGGTTGGCGGAAGCTCACCTGAACAGGTCGAAAAAGCCAGCCAAGAGAACAGGCCCGTTCCCTCCAATCATTCGCCATTTTTCGCTCCGGCCCCGGAGATTTCCATCAAGACGGGCGCGAAGGTTCTGGCGATCTCGGTGCTCGAAAAAGCAAGTGTTGACTGAAGCCTGAATTGAGCCGTGGGCTTCGTGGTCATCGGCAGTTCGATGGCCACGAACTCGGCGTTTGCAGGTACTACCTTTCATAGAAAGTTTGACCGGAGATATCCATCGAAACGAAGTAGACTTGTCCGGTGTCGGTGCGCATGTTGATTGATAGAAATCAAGAGGCGAGGCATTTGGATCAGAAGTCCCGGATTTTGTCGCTGCGCGACGTCGCGAGCCAGATCAACAGCGGTAGCGACCTTCAGACGGCGCTGCAGCAGCTCATCGTTGCCGCATGCCGCCATGCAAACTGGGCGCTGGGGTCGATCATGGGCATCGATGCTGCGCATGGCTATGCCTATGTCATCGTCCGCTATGACCCAACGCTGATAGAACGGCAGCTGCCCGATAAATGGGAGCTGGCGACCAGCCCCTCGCTGATCGCCTTGCAGCGCAACGAGCCCGTCTACATCCGGGATGCGCGCGAGTCGGGCGACTTTCCTGGCTATCGAAAAGAAGCCTTCGAGCGCGACTATCGAACGGTGCTCGTCATGCCGATGAACTGCAGGGATGCCGAAGGGCGCCCGATGGTCCTGAGCGTCATCGCCCGCGAGGTGACCGAGGTGTCGGAAGACGACCTCGCCTTTCTCGGCACGATCATCCACCTCGGCGCCATCGCCGTCGAACGGGAACACCGTCTCGAAACCGAGAAGCGATCTGCCCAGCGGCTGGAACGCGCACTGGAGGCACATACGTCTCTGCTCGAACATGTGTTGAGCGATGGGTCGGTCGCATCGCTTTCCACGATGGTCGGGATGATGTTGCCGAATCCAGCCGTAGTCGTTGATTTTACAGCCAATCAGGTCGTCGCCGGCCGCTCGCCGAACGCGCTTTACGACGAGGCCAGTTGGCAGCAGGCGGCCTCTGGCGTCCTTAGCCGACCGCTGATGAAGGCAGCTCGTGACGCCGTCGAGCGCGGGACGGCCGATGCCGTGAACCTCTACCTCGACGACGGCATGCAACGGTTCAAGATAACCGCCCGCGTCGAAGCGCTGATGGTCGACAATCAACTGGTTGGAGCGTTGATCATCTTCCCGACGACGCGCGAATTCAGCGATCTCGATCTCCTGATGCTCGACAGCGCCAAGTTCGCATTGAGCGTGCAAATGATGCGAAGCTTCATCCGGTTTCGCTTCGAGACCCGAACGCAGACCGAACTCCTCTTCGAGGTCGTGGAGGCGCGATGGCGCAATGCCGGCGATGTCGCCCAGCGGGCTCAACGGCTCGGGCTCAGCTTCTCAACGCCTCAACAGATGATCGTCGTCGATTTTCCGGACAAGACGAAGGCATTTGGCGGCGCTTCCGTCGATGTGGAGCACACGCTATCGCGTGTCATGCAGCAGGCGTCCGTTCAGGCGAACCTGATCGCGGTCGAGGGCGGCGTCGTCTGCCTCGTCCCCCATGATACGGGTAAGCGGCAGGAGCGCACGACAAAGCTCGCCCGGCGCATCGCCGAGGAACTCGGCCGCTACTTCGATGAGGCGCCCATCGTCGTCGCCAGCAACCGGTGTGCGACCCTGTCGGACTATCCGCCAGCCTGGGAGCGCTGTGCCCGGATGATCCGCATCGGACGTTCCTTCGGCCTGACCGGGGCGGTCTCCGCCCAGGATTTCGGTCCGCTGCCGATGCTGGTCGCCGCCTGCGAGGCGGGTGACGTGCGCGGCTTCGTGCAGGAGAGCGTGGGCGCAATTGCCGACCACGACCGGGACAACGGTACTCCCTACCTTGAAACCTTGTCGGTGTATCTGCAGGAAGGTTGCCGCAATCAGGCCTGTGCCGATGCGATGGGCCTGCATGTGACGACGCTGCGCTATCGGTTGGCGCGCATCCAGGAGCTGTTCGGGGTCGATGTCGAGACGCCAGAAAAGCGCTTTGCCGTCGAGCTTGCGATCCGCCTGCACGGCGTCATCGACAACCGCTCCACCGCCAGCAACTAGCATATCGTCATCGGGCGAGAGCCGCCTTGCGACTTCGTCGCCACCCGCTTTCTCGGCCTTCGATCGTCTCCTCGGGATCGATGGAGAAGTTCTTTTTCCTCTCCTTTGAAGCCATGGAAGCATGGTCGCCATGACGGCGTTAGCCTCCAACCAACTTGATGGCGAGGAGGCGAGAAGCGCATGGTTGAGACAGCAGCATCGACGGACGTGCCGATTGATCCGATTGCGCTTCGTCGCGCTTTCGGCACGTTCGTGACCGGTGTCACCGTCATCACCACCCGCGACGAAGACGGCACGCCGCGTGGAATGACGGCGAATTCCTTCACGTCGGTTTCGCTCGATCCGCCGCTGCTACTGGTCTGCGTCGCGAAATCCGCGTCGAGCTATCCTGCCTTCACCAATGCGGGATGTTTTGCGGTCAATATCCTCCATGAAGGACAGGTTGACGTCTCCGGAAACTTTGCCTCGAAATCCCCCGACAAGTTCCAGTCGGTGACGCATGATCATATCCACACGGGCGCGCCGGTCCTGACCGACAGCCTGACCTGGTTCGACTGCACGACTTTCAACACCGTGGACGCCGGCGATCATGCGATCCTGATCGGCCAGGTTAGGGCATTCGGGACCAGCCCCACCGCACCGCTCGGCTTCTGCCGCGGCCGCTATGCCAGTGTGAAAGACCCGCTGCCGAGCGGCTGGCTCGCATCGCATGGAATGATCATCGGCTATCTGATCGAGGCCGGTGACGGCCTGCTCCTGCGCTCGGATGGCAAGGGCGGCTGGGTTCTGCCTTCAGCACGGCGCCGCAAGGCGGACAGCCAGCTCGTCATCGATGGTGGCGACGCGCTCAGCCTCGTCCCGGATGAGACCTTCCTCTACTCGGTTTTCGATGTTGCCGACAGTGACCCGGGCTACCTTGTCTATCGTGCCCGGCTGGCGGGCGAGGGCGGCGGCACGAGCCTGCCATCCGATCTGCGCTTCTTTCCGCTCGACGATCTTCCTGACGAAGCGATCGCGACGCACGAACTGCGATCCATGCTGCGCCGCTACGTGCGCGAGCGGCAGGCGGGCCGCTTCGGTATCTACATGGATTCCGACGACGGCGGCCGCGTGGCGATGATCGACGGCGAAGCCCGCACCTGGCTTCAGACCTCCCAAGACCAAGGACAATGATATGAAGACGACGGTCAGTTCCATCGAGGGTTCGCGCCAGCTGCTGTTCATCGGCGGGCAGTTTGTGGCACCGAAGAACGGCAATTACATCGCCAGTTTCGACCCGACTACGGGTGAGCCCTGGTATCATTTTGCCGAAGCGGATGCGGACGATGTCGGTGCGGCAGTGGCTGCTGCCGCCACCGCCTTCCGCGATCCGACCTGGCGCCGCATGACGCAGACCGATCGCGGCGCGCTGATGCGCCGGCTTGCCGAACTCGTTCGCGCCAATGCCGATACGCTCGCGGAAATCGAGACGCGCGACAACGGCAAACTTCTGAAGGAAACCCGGGCGCAGATGCGCTCCATGCCCGACAGTTACCACTATTTCGCGGGCATGGCCGACAAGCTGCAGGGCGAGACCATCCCGATCAATCGTCTCGATACGCTGAACTTCAACCTGCGCGAACCCTTGGGCGTCGTCGGCATGATCACGCCGTGGAATTCGCCGTTGATGCTTCTGACCGGTACGCTGGCGCCGTGCCTGGCGATCGGCAATACGGTCGTCATCAAGCCTTCGGAACATGCGACCGCCTCGACGCTGGCGCTTGCGGAATTGATTCACGAGGCGGGCTTTCCCGCCGGCGTCGTCAATGTCGTGACGGGTACGGGCCAGAGCGCAGGCGAGGCGCTGACACGTCATCCCCGCATTGCGAAATACGTCTTCACAGGCAGCACGGCCACCGGTCGGCGCATAGCAGGAAACGCCGCGCAAAACCTTGTTCCTTGCTCGATGGAGCTTGGTGGCAAGTCGCCTCACGTGGTCTTCGGCGATGTCGATATCGAACATGCGGTCAACGGCGTCGTCTCGGGCGTCTTCGCAGCCGCCGGCCAGACTTGCGTCGCGGGTTCACGCTGCTTTGTCGAAGCGCGCGTCTACGATCGCTTTATCGAGGCGCTGGTCGCTCGAACGGAGCGTATACGTGTCGGCCTCCCGTCCAGCGACGACACCGATGTCGGCCCGCTCGCGCTCGCCGACCAGCTTTCCAAGGTCGAATCCTACGTGGCCTCCGGCATCAAGGAAGGGGCGCGTGTTGCCACCGGCGGGCGACGCCCGCAGCAGCACTGGCTTTCGCCGGGGGGCTGGTACTTCCAGCCGACCGTGATGATCGATGCGCAAAACGACATGACCTTCATGCGCGACGAGCTTTTCGGTCCCGTGGTCGGCGTCATGCCGTTCCGCGACGAGGAAGAGATGATCGAGCTCGCCAACGATACGCGCTATGGCCTCGCCTCCGGCATCTGGACCAAGGACATCGATCGGGCGCTGCGCTTCGCCAACCGGATCGATGCGGGGACCGTCTGGATCAATACCTACCGCTCCGCTTCGTTCATGTCCGCCAATGGCGGTTTCAAGGAAAGCGGGTACGGCCGGCGCGGCGGTTTCGAGGTCATGCACGAGTTCTCGCGATTGAAAAACGTCATCGTCGACTACTCCGGCGCGATGCAGGACCCCTTCGTCATCCGTCTGAAATGACAGCAAAAGTACGGGCAAAGGAAAGGCAGAAAACATGAAGTTCGCAGTTTCCCTCACGATGGAACGCTTCTCCCCCGACATTCCGATGGAGCAGGTGAAGAGCAACTTGCTGCAACTCGCGCGGCTTGCCGACGAGGGTGGTTTCGAAGCGCTGTGGACCGCAGAACACCATACTTTGGAATGCACGATCTCCCCCAATCCGTTCCAGACGCTGGTCTGGCTCGCACAGCACACGGATCGCATCCGGTTGGGGACCTCCACGCTGGTCGCGCCCTATTGGAACCCGATCCGGCTCGCCGGCGAGTCGGCGCTCTGCGATCACCTGACCAATGGACGCCTGGAGTTCGGCATCGCGCGCGGCTCCTACCAGTACGAGTTCGACCGCATGGCGGGTGGCATGCCGCAGCAGGAGGGCGTGGCCTACATGAAGGAAATCGTGCCGGCCGTGAAGAAGCTCTGGTCCGGTGACTATGCCCATGAGGGGCAATACTGGAATTTTCCGGTCACGGCCGCGGTGCCGAAGCCGCTGCAGCAGCCCCACCCGCCAATCTGGGTGGCGGCGCGCGATCCGGGAACCTTCGACTGGGCGATCGCGAACGGCGCGAGCATCCTGTCGACGCCGCTTTCCGCTCCGGAGGCCGAAATCCACGTCCTCGCCGAGAAGTTCCGCAAGGCCGTCGCCGACCATCCGGAAGTACCGCGTCCGCGCTTCATGATGCAGCGCCGGACCTGCGTCTACGACCGGCCGGACGGCTGGGAGCGCGCCGTCAAGCACAGCATGGACTACGGCCGCGCCTTCGAAAACCTCATGCAGAACATCGGCACGGTGCACAACGGCTTTCCCGAGGCGGTGCCGTACGAAGCGGTCAAGGGCAAGGACAACTACAACCCCGAAAATATCCGCAAGAACCTGATGTTCGGTACGCCGGACGAAGCGATCGAGAAGCTGCTGGTCTACGAGGCTGCCGGCGTCGATCAGTATTGCTTGGGCCTGACCTTCAATCTGCCGTTCGAGCTGCAGAAGCGGACGCTGGAGCTGTTCGTCAAGGAAGTCATGCCCTTCTTCGCGGCGCGTGAGAAGGAACAGAAGCGCGTTGCGGTGGGAGCCTGACCATGGCAGCGGCTCAGCGCCATACCATTGGAGAGGTGACACTCAACTATCGCATCGAAGGTGACGGCGAACCGCTCGTCTGCATTCACGGCGTCGGCTCCTATCTCGAGGCATGGTCGGGCGTGGTCGAACGGCTGAAGGATCGGTTCACGATCCTGACGTTCGACCTTCGCGGGCATGGACGGTCGAGCCGGGTCAAGGGTCGCTACGAGATCGATGACTTCGTCAACGAGACGCTAAGCCTCGCCGACGCTGCGGGTTTTCCCACTTTCAATCTCGCAGGCTTTTCGCTCGGCGGGCTGATCGCGCAGCGTCTGGCTCTCACCCATCTTGGCCGCCTGCGCAGGCTGGCGCTTCTGTCGACCGTCGCCGGCCGCACGCCGGTCGAGCGGGAGCGTGTTCTTGATCGCCTCGCGGCGCTGAGGGCCGGAACGCCTACCGATCATCACAATGCCTCGCTGTCGCGCTGGCTGACGGAAGAGTTCCAGGAGAGCAACCCGGAGGTGATCGAACGGCTAAGGGCGCGGGATGCCGAAAACGATCCCGACTGCTACGCCGCCGCCTATCGCGTGCTGGCGGAAACGGATTTCGGCGGCTTTCTCGACCAGATCCGCTGCCCGACGCTGATCACTACCGGCGAAGACGATGCCGGCTCCAACCCGCGCATGGCGCGCTACATGCACGAGCGCATTCCCGGGTCCGAGCTTCGCATCCTGCCAGGCCTGCGCCATTCCATCCTCATCGAGGCGCCCGACGTCGTGGCGACGCTGATGGGCGAGTTCATGAGCCAGGGGGAGGCGGTCGATGGATGAGGCACTTCGGGCAAGGGGGGAGGCCGTCCGACGCGAGGTGCTTGGCGATGCCTATGTCGACCGGGCGATCGGCAATTGCGATGCCTTCTCGCGTCCCTTCCAGGATCTGTTGAACGAATATTGCTGGGGCACCGTCTGGACGGACGAAGGCCTCGATCTGAAGAGCCGCAGCCTGCTCAACCTCGGAATGCTCGCGGCGCTGAACCGCATGCACGAGTTCGCCATCCATTATCGCGGGGCGATCCGCAATGGCCTGACCGATGAGGAGCTTCGCGCGGCACTCGTCCAGATCGCGGTTTACTGCGGCATTCCCGCAGGCGTCGAGGCCTTCCGGGTGGCGCGCAGCGTCCGCGATGAGATGGCCGAGAAAGGAGAGCGCTGACTTCCACTGTTTTTAGGAAAGGGCGGCCCCGCGCTACCTCGGATCACCGGAAGACGGATGGCTGCCTCAGAACCCAAGATCAACCCGTTGGCAGGAAGAGGACCCTGTCAAAAACAGAACGATAAAGGGAACGACAGCATGAACACATTCTCAAAACTCACCGCGGCCGCATCGCTAGCCCTGTCGCTCGCAACCGTTCCGGCTCATGCCGGTGCCGTGCTCGACCACGTGCTCGACGCAAAGACCCTGAAGGTAGCGACCGACGCCAACTGGGCGCCGCAATCCTTCATGAACGAGAACAACGAGATGGACGGCTTCGATGTCGATGTCGCCAAGGAACTCGCCAAGCGGCTGGGTGTGGGTGTCGAGTTCGTTACGCCCGGTTGGGACATCATCACCGCCGGCAACTGGCAGGGGCGCTGGGACATGCATGTCGGCTCGATGACGCCAACAAAGGAACGCGCCAAGGTCTTCGATTTCCCTGCGGTGTACTATTACACCCCGGCCGCTGTAGCCGTGCACAAGGATAGCCCTGTCGTCGGCTTGATCGATCTGGACGGCAAGGTTGTCGGTGCGACGGCGACGTCCACCTTCGAAGCCTATGCCAAACAGGATCTGACACTCGATGCCGCCGGCGCGCCTGCCTTCGAATACACCTTCAAGCCGAAGGAGGTGAAATCCTACGCCAACTCGACGACCGCGTTCGATGATTTGCGCCTCGGTGACGGCGTGCGCCTCGACGCAGTCGTGTCGTCACTGCCCAGCATTCGCGACGCAATCAAGGCCGGATATCCGATCAAGCAGGTTGGCGACCCCGTCTTTTACGAGCCGCTCGCCGTCGCCATCGAACGCGGCGACAAGGAACTGAATGACAAGATCGCCGAAGCGATCAAGGCAATGCAGAGCGACGGCACACTGAGCAAGCTTTCCGAGAAGTGGTACGGCGTCGACTACACCGTCGTGAAGTAAGGCAGCCATATCTGGCGGTCCGGGCAACCGGACCGCACGTTGTCCAAAGGGACCAAAGATGCTTTATCCGGATACTGTCGAGTCCGAAATACTCGTCCACAAGCCGTGGTTCGTGGCCAGCATGTTCGCCGCCGTCCTCATTGCCTTCACGGCCTTCGGCCTGACCGGCACGACGATGGGCGAACTGATGCGTCCGGTGATCGGGGAGCCGCTTGAGAGTGGGTTCTACGGCCGCTTTGCGACCGCCTTCGTCGTGGCAGTGCTCTTCTGCCTCAACATCGTGCTCATCGGCTTTGCGAGCCTCAGGGTCCAGATCGCCGTCGTCTGGCTCGAGTTGCTGGCGCTGTTCCTTGCGTTCTTCCAGACCTTCCACCTCAGCCTGCCCTTCATCGAGGAGAAGCTGCCGTTCCTCATCACGCAGGGGCTGGTAACGACGGTCTACGTCTCGGCGATCTCGATCGTGATTGCATCTGCGATCGCCATCCTCGGCGCCGTGGCCAAGCTCTCGACGAACGGTTTCGCCTATGCGATCGCCAGCTTCTACACGTCCTTCTTTCGCGGTCTGCCACTGCTGATGCAGGTTTACCTGATCTATCTCGGCCTGCCGCAACTCGGCTTCATCATCGACGCGGTGCCGGCGGGCATTCTGGCACTTTCGCTCTGCTACGGCGCATACATGACGGAAATCTTCCGCTCCGGCATTCAGAGCATCGACCGCGGCCAGTGGGAGGCGTCGCGCTCCATCGGCTTCGGCTTCGGGCTGACGATGCGCAAGGTCATCCTGCCTCAGGCGTTGCCGGTGATCATCCCGCCGACTGGAAACCAGTTCATCTCCATGCTGAAGGATAGCTCGCTGGTCTCCGTCATCGGTGTCTGGGAACTCATGTTTCTCGCCCGCACACTTGGCCAGAAGACCTTCCAGCATATGGAAATGCTCATATCCGCCGCCATGCTCTACTGGGCGATGTCCATCGTTCTCGAGCTGATCCAGTCCCGCATCGAACGTCACTATGCCAGGAGCAAGGTCAGATGAGTACTGAAACCATCATCGACGCCAGGAACGTTTCCAAATGGTACGGCACCTTCCAGGTGCTGACGGATATCAACCTGAGGGTCCGCAAAGGCGAGCGCATCGTCATTTGCGGCCCGTCCGGGTCCGGCAAATCCACCTTGATCCGCTGCTTCAACCGTCTGGAAGCACACCAGGAAGGCGAGATCGTCGTCAACGGCATCAACCTGCATACCAAGATGCGCAATGTCTCGGACGTGCGGCGCAATGTTGGCATGGTATTTCAGCATTTCAATCTGTTTCCGCACATGACCGTGCTGATGAACTGCATGGTCGGACCGATGTGGATCAACGGCGTGTCGGAAGCAGAGGCACGGGCACGCGCGCTCACATTCCTGGAGCGCGTACGAATCCCGGAACAGGCCAACAAGTTTCCCGTCCAGCTTTCCGGCGGCCAACAGCAGCGCGTCGCGATCGCGCGCTCGCTCTGCATGCAGCCGGCGGTGATGCTGTTTGACGAGCCGACCTCCGCACTCGATCCGGAAATGGTTTCCGAGGTCCTTGAGACGATGACGAGCCTGGCGAAGGACGGCATGACGATGGTCTGCGTCACGCACGAGATGGGCTTTGCCCGGGCCGTTGCCGATCGCGTGATCTTCATGAACTCCGGACAGATCGTCGAAGAAGCAAACCCCGACGAGTTCTTCACCAATCCGAAGCACGAGCGGACGAAGTTATTCCTCAGTCAAATTCTGAAGCATTGAAGCGACGTTGGGGACTGCGATCGCTCGTGGCTCCCCAACGCTACTCGCGTTAAGGCGAGCGAAGACGGAGTTGCTGGCGCCTGCTTCGTTTCCGCTCACGTGCTCGGGTCGCGGCAATGCGCCGATTATAGGTCCTTCCAGGTGTGGAAGACGGCGGCCTGGCCGACGCGGACACCGTCGGAGCGAACAAGCTGCCAGACGGTCGCCTCTTCGATCCAGAACCGGCGCCCGGATTTCGCAATCCGAACGCCGCGGTAGTTGTCGATGAAACCCCTGGCGGAGACGGCGTCCAGAAGGCGCTGCCTTTCCTCCCGGTCCGGAGCCTCGGCAGAAAGGCGTGACGGCATCCCGATGAACTCCTCCCAAGCGTATCCGAAACAGGCCTGGGCCGTCCTGTTCGCGTAAACGAAGCGCGGGTCTTCGGATCGATCATGTGCGAGCAAGGCAAACGGAGCGGATTGATAGAGCCACCCGCTATCCGCTGGAGGCTCGACCAGGCTTCTGCCGGTCAGCTGGTGGAAGCTTGCAACCATCAGCGCGGAAATGTCTTCGACGTCTGGCGTGTTCGTCATGCCGTTTCCTTCTGGTGCGTCGACGTCGCCAGCGCCGACGCTCGGCAAGGAATTCTAACATCCATGCCGAGCATCGACGCCGGTAAAGACGGGCCTCCAGCGGTCAGTCGTGGACGGCCATTTGCAGTTCAGCTTCGCGGCCGAGTGTCGTCATCCACTCGGTGTACTCGGGTCGGCTCTTGATTTGCCGACCGTAGTGACGGCGAAGCGCTGCAGTGAGGTCTCCCCGACGGTCGAGCTGTTCGTCGGCAAAGGCAACCATATGGGAATTCGGCCAGGCTTGCGGGCGGATGGCGGCGAGGCGGCTAAAGAGGCTTTCGCCGGGTTCATCGGGGTTTGCCTGCGCCATCAGGGTCAGCATGGCTGCCGTCGAGCGCGACACGCCCATATGGCAATGAACCAACACATGGCTCGCCGCGTCCTGATCTTGCCGCATCAGAAAATCTGTACCGAAGCGAAGGACGGCTTCAACGTGATCCGGATGGGGCATGACCCGGTTCGGCGCCGCCGTAATGATGTCGTGGAAGCGAAGCGTCGTGCGGTGGTGCTGGCCGTAGGCTCCGAAAGCCTCCAGTTCCGGGAGCTCCGGGTCGACGATCGACAGAACATGGGTCACGTTTCGGCTGCTCTGACCCGGGAGTTCCTCGATACCGCAAACGGTCAGCACTGGAGAGAAAGTCGTTTCCATGTCGTCATCCTTGCATCCGGTTTCATGAAGCGCCCGCCTCGCATCTGCGCGCAAGCAGGGCAAAAAGCACGTCGAGCATCACATACATCGGGGCGCGCCCGGTCGGCACGATGAGGGGATGGGTCGAGGCGCGGTAGGCGTTGAGATTGATGTTTTCGTCGGCGAGGGAAGCGACGACGGAACCGCCGGGAGAGATGGAAACTATACGTGCGCCGGCCTTTTTTGCAATCTCGATATTCGAGATTAGATAGCTTGTGCGGCCCGAGAAGGAGAGCACGAAAAGCACATCCTCTTCCCGAAGACGAGGCGCCGACACCATCTGCAGGGTCGGGTCGGAATAGGCAACGCTTGCTATGCCGAGCGAGGCGAGGCGGTGCTGAGTTTCACCGGCGAGGAAGCCGGAGCCGCCATAGCCGTAGACGTCGATGCGGCGGGCCCTGGCGAGCAGATCGACGGCCCGGCGCAACGTCTCGAGGTCGAGATCGTGCCGGGCTTCGCGCAAGGATTCCGCGGCGCGGTTGAAAACGTCGTCGACCAGCCCCGTAAATGGGTCGGCGCCGCTTTCTGCCGGGCTTGCCGGCGCCTGACGCACGGCGAGCTGCTGGGCGAGCTTCAGGCGGAAGTCCGGAAAGCCGTCGCATTCGAGCCGCCGGCAGAACCGGATGATCGAGGGCTCGCTGACATTGGCGATCCGGGCCGCATCGGTGATCGACCAGGTGATCGCCGTGCTCGGAGTATCGAGGATCGCCTCGGCGATCCTGCGTTCGGCGGGGGTGAATTGCGAGAGAGACTGCCTGATCAGATCGAGCATGGAACCCTTCGTTCCGGGACATGGAGATTTTCGAACACGGAGATCACAAGTTGCCGTCTGCCATCAGCTTCGGCAGGCAGGACGATTGATAGTCAAAACCGGCCTGCGCCACAACGAGCCTCTTCACCGAACCAAGCGCCTCTTCGCGCGGCACGAGTGACCGGCCCTCCCGGTCCTGCACGGCGACGAGACCGCCTGCCGCTTCGACGAGCTGGATGCCCGCCGCGATGTCCCAGGCGCTGAACTTGGACTCGTAGGCGACTGCCACGCGTCCGGCAGCCACATAGGCAAGGTGCAGTGCGCAGGAGCCGAGACGGCGCACGGCACGGAAGGAATTGACAAGATCGGCATGGGCTTCCTGCGCTGCCCGCGAAGGGCGCTCGCCCTCGTAGGGAGCGTTGCTGAGGAGTTCGACCTCACGGTCGCTGCGCCCGCGCAAGAAGGGCTTCACCTCCGCTCCGTTCAAAGTGAGCCGCCCGCCGCTCGCCATGAAGAGCTCCTCACGGATCGGGTCGTAGACGATGCCGCAGACCGGCTCGCCCGCATGATACGCTGCGATCGAAACGCAGAAGAAGGGCAGGCCAGAAGCGAAATTGCTGGTGCCGTCGATCGGGTCGATGATCCAGGTCGTGTTGCCTTCGCCCTGCAGGCCGCCTTCCTCGCCGAGGATGCGGGATGCGGGCAGCCGAGACCAGATGATCTCGCAGGCCGTTGCCTCCGCCGCCTTGTCGGAGGCCGTGACGATGTCGAAGAATCCAGCTTTCTGTTGAGTTTGCAGCGTTTCCGGGCTCGCCTCGACGAAGCCCTTGCGGGCGACGGCGCCGGCCGCAAGCGCGGCCTCGCATGCGACCTCTGCGATTGTCTTGTGGAGATCGTGGAGGATGGGCTGGTTGATGGTCATGCTGCTCTTTCCATGGCGTCGGCTTTATTCTGCGGCAGGATCCAGACCGGCCGGCTGTCGATGGAGAGGCGTAGTGTCTGGCCAGCTTCGGCCACGCCCGTCCGGTGGTAATCGGTGTCGAGGAAGACGCAATCCTGGCCGTCCAGATCGGTGAGATATTCGACATGGGCGCCCTGGAAGACCACCCGGCGCACCTTCGCCTCAACCGTGCCTTCCGGATCCACGCGAATATGCTCCGGGCGCACCACGCAACGGACCTCGTCGCCCTGTCTGTAGGCGTGGTCGCTGTATGGAAGCGTCAAGGCGACCGTCGGGGTTATCCGCACCCGAAGGCCTGGTTGCTCGATGGCTTCGACCTTGCCCGTGAGGATGTTCGCCTTGCCCATGAACTCGGCGACGAAACCGGTGCCGGGGCGGGCGTAGACATTAAGCGGTGTGTCGTCCTGCTCGATGATGCCGTTGCGCATGACCACGACCCGGTCTGAGATCGCCATAGCCTCACTCTGGTCGTGGGTGACGTAGAGGCTGGTGATGCCGAGCCGGAGCTGGATGGAGCGTAACTCATCGCGCATGCGCTCGCGCAATTGCGCGTCGAGGTTCGAGAGGGGCTCATCGAAGAGCAATACCTTCGGCTGGGTGACGACGGCGCGTGCGAGCGCCACGCGTTGCTGCTGGCCGCCGGAAAGCCGCGAAGGCGAGCGATCGGCGTATTGCGCCAGCGCCATGGTTTCGAGGGTGGAATCGACGCGATCCCTCATTTCGTTGCGCGGCAGGTTCAGCAGCCGCACGCCGTATTCGACATTCTCGCGCACACTCATATGTGGAAACAACGCGTAGCTCTGGAACACCATGCCGACATTGCGTGCATTGACCGGAACGTTCGTGACGTCGCGGCCACCGATGGTGATGGTGCCGTCGCTCGGCGTCTCGAAGCCCGCGAGCATGCGCAGCGTCGTGGTCTTTCCGCAGCCGGACGGTCCGAGGAGGGTAACGAGCGTGCCTTCCTCGATCGTGAGGTTCAGCCGATCGACGGCGGTCGCACCCGCGACGCCCGGGAAGCGCTTGGTGATATTTGAGAAGATGACTTTCGACATGGGCTTACCTCTTCGATGTCGAACTGAGGACGAGTTGCACGGCCGCCAGAATGGCGAGCACGACGAWGACGAGGATGCTGCAATAGGCGGCCGCGACGCCGAGCTTCAGGGTCTCGACCTGGGACAGGATGGTGACGGTAATCAGCGTCCAGTTGGCCGAGACCAGGAAGATCACCGCCGAGAGCGTCGTCAGCGACCGCGTGAAGGCATAGGAGAGGGAGGTGAACAGCGCGGGTTTCAGGAGCGGTAGCGTGACCTGGAAAAAGGTCCGCGTGTTCGAGGCACCAAGGATAGTGGATGCTTCCTCGATGGACTTGTCTATCTGGCGCAACTGGTTCGACCCGGCCTCGATGCCGACCTGCAGGTTCTTCACCACCATGGCCGCGATGACGATGAAGGCGGTGCCTGTCAAAAGCAACGGCGGCGCGTTGAAGGTGCTCACATAGCCTATGCCAAGAATGGTTCCCGGTGCGGCGAAGGAGAAGAGCGTACCCCAGCGCAACAGAAAACTGCCCGGAAATGCCTTGCGGATGAGGAGATAGGCGATCAGCATCCCAGCAATCGCCGTTACCGGTGTTGCGATGCCTGCAAGGAGCAGTGAATTGCTGAGCGTCTCGAAGCCGACCGTGAAGACCGTTGCGTAGTGGGCGATCGTCAGCGTGTTGTCGACGCCCGGCAGCTTCGTGAAGGAAACGTAGATCACCGTCAGATAGAAGGTGAGGATGGCGAGGACGACCGTGTAGCAGAGGATTGCCAGGGGAATGACGACGGCACCCGAGATACGGATCGTCTGGGCGGTCGGCTTGCCGGTGACGGTAACGTAGCTGCGCTTGCTGACCCAGTAGCGGTGAATGAGGAAGGCAGTCATGGAAGGGATCAGCATGAGGCTGGCCAGCAGCGCGCCTGCCTGCAGGTTGAAGTAGCCGACCATCTGCGAATAGGCCTCGACGGCGAGCGTGTTGAAGTTGCCGCCGATCAGCATCGGATTGCCGAAGTCCTCGACCGACTTGACGAAGACAAGGAGCGTAGAACTGAGGATTRCCGGCGTCACAAGCGGAAGCGTCACCCGCGAAAAGGTCGTCCAGCGCGATGCGCCCAGCGAGGCCGAAGCATCCTCCAGCGCGCTGTCGATCGACAGCAGCATGCCGCGGATGTTGAGATAGGCGATCGGCGTGAAGGCAAGCGACTGGATCAGCACCAGACTGTGGAAGCCGTAGACATTGGCGTTGCGGATGCCGAGCAGCTCGCGGGTGATGAGGCCCGAGCGGCCGAACAGGATGACGACGGCCAGCGCCATGACGAAGGGTGGCGAGATGATCGGCAGGAGCGCGACGCCATGCACCAGGATTTTCCCTGGCATGGTCGTGCGCGTCGCAGAAAAAGCGAGCAGGAAGCCCACGGCCGTGGCGACGAGCGCCGAAGTTGCGCCAAGCAACAGCGTATTGAACAGTGAATCCCAGACGAAGGACTGCGAGAGCGTATTGACGAGAACAGCAAGGTCGAAGCCGTGTTCGGTGACGGCAGCCTGTTTCATGACGGTAAAGATCGGCAGGACCGCGAAGATCAATACCGAAACCGTGACGAGGGCGAAGATGCCGAAGAGCCAGGGGTCTACGACGATCTGGCGAAGGAAGGCCGGCGATGCCCCCGTCCGGCCGGACGGGGTCGCTTGCGAGACGAGGGTCATGTCGGTGCTCCTAGGCGAGCGTTATTCGGTCGAGCGTTACTTGGCGTCGGCCTTGTGGCGAACGTCGTTTTCGTAGCGTTCCAATAGCCGCGCGCGGTTCTCACCAGCCCAGGTGAAGTCGTAGTCGATCATCTTCACGTTGGAGAGGTCGATCTTGGCTTCCGGGTTCTTGTAGCCTGGAACGATCGGGCCCCGGAACGTTGCGCCGATGGCGGCCTGGCCCTTGTCGGTCAGCACCCAGTCGAGGAAGGCCGTAGCCCCCTTGGCCTGTTCTTCAGGAGCGTTGGCGATCGCTGCGGCGGCGTTCACCTCGAAGCCGGTGCCTTCTTCCGGGAAGGAGTATCCGACGGGATAGCCCTGGGCGAGTGCCGCCTCGATGTCCTGCGTATAGGCCATGGCGAGCGCGATTTCGTTGTTGGCGACCATACGTGAAGGCGCGACGCCCGAGCGGGTATATTGCACGACATTCTTGTCGATATCCTTCATCAACGAGAAGGCCGGTTCTTCGCCATAGAGCTGGACCATGGAGGCGAGCGCTACATAGGCCGTGCCGGAAGAGGCCGGATGGGCAAGCGCGACGCTCTGCTGGAATACCTGCTCTGTGAAGGATTTCCAGCTGGTTGGGGGCTTGGCGCCGATTTCGTCGAGAACGCTCTGGCTGTAGGCAAAGACGATCGGCGAGAGCGAGATCGGCGTCCAGCGGGCTTCCTTGTCGGTGTAGCGCGGATCGACCTTCTCGATACCAGTCGCCTTATGAGCGGCGAGCAGGCCCTCGCTGGCTGCCTGGATGAAATTGTCGGCCGCTCCTGCGAGCCAGAGGCCGGCCTGCGGATTGCTTTTTTCCGCCCGGATACGGGCGAGGATTTCACCCGCACCGATACGCACGAACTGCGCGTCGATGCCGGTATCCGCCTTGAAGGCTTTCAAAACTGCGCCGCAGTCATCTTCCGACATCGGGCAATAGACGGTCATCCCCGCAGCATTGGCGCTGCCGGTCGAAAGGATGTGCGAGCACAGGACTGCGAGCGCTGAAGCCAGCGCAAAACGGCGTGACATGTTGATTTCCTCCAGGTGAACGCAACGGCCCCTGTGAAAGCGTTGATGGGCTCCCAGGTCTCACTCGCCGTGCGTGAGTGTCGGTATAATGAAGGAATCTACATTCGTCAAACAAAATGTAAGAAAGCTACATTTTCGCTTGTCAGTGTAGCATTGCTTCCAAGTGGCCGATGGTTGGCGTGCCCTTATCCTTGCCCAGGGCGAACCGCCCTTCAACGCGGCCGCAACATTTGAAGGGCCAGCGGTCGACAAGCGCATGCACCCTTGACGGATTGGGCGCTTGCGCCGGTCTCGCGCGGCGCTCTACGCCCTCATATGCGAGCGCTCCTCAATCTGAGGGCGTTGCCGATTACGCTGACGGATGAGAGTGCCATGGCAGCGGCCGCGATGATGGGCGACAACAGCAACCCAAAGGCCGGGTAGAGCACCCCGGCTGCCAAGGGCACGCCGGCGGCATTGTAGATGAAGGCGAAGAACAGGTTCTGCCGGATATTCGCCATCGTCGCTTGGCTGAGCCGTCGGGCCCGGACGATGCCTTGCAGGTCGCCCTTGAGCAGCGTCACGCCGGCGCTTTCGATCGCAACGTCCGTTCCGGTCCCCATGGCGATGCCGACGTCAGCTGCGGCAAGCGCAGGGGCGTCGTTGACGCCGTCGCCTGCCATGGCGACGATCCTGCCTTCCTTGCGCAGGCGCGTGACGATCTCGCTTTTGTGTTCGGGAAGGACTTCGGCCTCGACTTCTTCGATCCCGAGCTTGCGGGCAACGGCACTGGCGGTGGTGCGGTTGTCTCCGGTGAGCATCACCACACGCACGTCGTCCTTGATCAGCGCTGCGACTGCTGCCGGTGTCGTTGCCTTGATCGGATCGGAGATTGCAAACAGCCCGCCGAGGCGGCCGTCGATGGCCGCGAAGATGACGGTTGCTCCTTCGCCGCGCAGTTCTTCCGCTTTCTGCGCCAGCGCCGAGACGTCGACTTTCTCCTCCGACATGATCCGGTGGCTGCCGATGATGAGCCTGCGGCCGTCGACGACTCCGGTCACGCCCTTGCCGACCGGGCTGTCGAAGTCTTCGGCAGAGCCGAGTTTCAGGCCGCGCTCATTGGCGGCATCCACGATGGCACTTGCGAGCGGATGCTCGCTCGGACGTTCGAGCGTGGCGGCCAGTCGCAGCAGATCGTCCTCTGATACATCGTTCGTTGCGACGATTTCGGTGACCTTCGGCTTGCCTTCGGTCAAGGTTCCGGTCTTGTCGACCACCAGGGTATCGACCTTCTCGAAACGTTCCAGCGCTTCGGCATTCTTGATCAGCACACCGGCGCCGGCGCCCTTGCCGACGCCGACCATGATCGACATCGGCGTGGCGAGGCCGAGAGCGCAGGGGCAGGCGATGATGAGGACCGCCACTGCGGCCACCAGTCCGTGTGCGAAGCGCGGCTCCGGGCCGATCATCATCCAGATTGCGAAGGCGATGACGGCAATCAGGATGACGACCGGTACGAACCAGCCGGAGACCTGGTCGGCAAGCCGCTGGATCGGGGCGCGCGAGCGCTGCGCCTCGGCGACCATGTGGACGATCCGGGACAGCATGGTGTCTCGGCCCACCTTGCCCGCCTCCATGATGAAGCCGCCGGTCCGGTTCATCGTACCGCCGATCAGTTTCGCGCCGATTTCCTTGGTGACGGGCATCGACTCCCCGGTGATCATGGATTCATCGACTGAACTGCGGCCTTCGAGAAGCGTGCCGTCGACCGGGACCTTTTCGCCCGGGCGCACGCGCAACCGGTCGCCGACGGCGACGGCCTCCAGCTCCACGTCTTCGTCGGTGCCGTCGCCGCGGACGCGGCGAGCGGTTTTGGGCGCGAGATCGAGCAGAGCCTTGATCGCGCCCCCTGTCTGCTCGCGTGCCTGCAGCTCCAGCACCTGTCCAAGCAGCACCAATATGGTGATGACTGCAGCCGCCTCGAAGTAGATCGCGACTGCTCCCTCGTCGGATCGGAACGTTTCGGGGAACAGGCCGGGGGCAACCGTCGCGACGACGCTATAGAGCCAGGCGACACCCGTACCCATCGCGATCAGCGTAAACATGTTGAGATGACGGGTGACGAGCGACTGCCAGGCCCGCTCGAAGAAGGGCGCGCCGGCCCAAAGCACGACCGGCGTCGCCAGGATGAACTGGATCCAGTTCGAGGTCTGCGTGCCAACAAACATATGCAAATTGGTGAGATGACCTCCCATCTCCAGCGCCAGCACGGGCAGCGCCAGGACCAGCCCGATCCAGAACCGCCGTCGCATGTCGACAAGCTCCGGGCTTGGACCTGTATCGCCGGCGACGACTGCGGGTTCGAGCGCCATGCCGCAGATCGGGCAGTTGCCGGGGCCGAGTTGACGTACCTGCGGGTGCATGGGGCAGGTGTAAGTTACGCCATCCTGCGTGGAGCCTTGGCTGTCTGCGGGTTTGGCAGGCGTCGCGTTCCGATTGGCGTGGTGGTGATGGTCGTGAGCTTCGTGCCGATGATGGTGCTTATGCTCGTCCATGGGATTTCTCCATGTTGGTGCTCGCCGATAACAAGGCTAGCGCCCGGCACCTCCGCCATGGATGGCGCCGGGCGTATCCTGGTTACGCGTAGGCGACGAAGGACATCATTCCCGATGCCATGTGATAGAGGTGATGGCAGTGGAGGGGCCAGCGGCCCGGATTGTTGGCGTCGAACACGACGCTAACGCTCCCCATCGGCGGCACGAGAACGGTGTCCCGCAGAGCGCCGGCGAGTGCCTTTCCGCCGATGCCGACCACCTGGAAGTGATGCCCATGCAGATGCATCGGGTGGGACATCATCGACATGTTGCGCATGACGACCTCAATCCTTTCCCCTTCGCGGATGCTAAGGTCGTCGCCGCCCTCGATCCGCCAGTCGTAACCGCTCATGCTGCCCGTCAGCGTCAATTCGAACCGACGGTCGGCAGGACGAACGGGAAGTGGCGTGGCAGCGGCGAGCCGCTCTTCGAGGTCGAGCCCGACAATCGGCCCGGGCTCCGTTCCACGCGATGCGATCTTGGCAATTTTTGCACCGGACGGCGCCAGGATGATGCCTGTGCGATGATCCGTACCTTCGCGCAGCGCGAAGATGGCTCGAGCTTCCGCTGACTTCGGAAGCGCAAGCCGGATGTCGAGCCGCTGTCCCATTGAAATCGGGAAGCGGTTTCCGGAAACCGGTTGCACCGACTGCCCGTCGACGGCGATCAGCTGTCCGCTCAGTGCGCCGGTGTCGATCGTGAAGGCAGTGGCTGTCGCGCCATTGATGATGCGCAGGCGAATGCGACCTCCGCTCTCGACGATGGCCACTTCCGGATCGTCGAGCGTACGGTCGTTGGCGAGATAAGCGTCATACTCGATGTCGTTCAGATCCATGGCGGCCATGCCCGGCATTGCCGTTCCGGACATGTGGTCCTGCATGTTGGATGCCATGCCCTGCATCATCGCGCCGTGGTCCATTCCGTGACCGCCCGACGATCCCTTGAGCTTGGCGAGCAGTTCCTCGGCCGGCGTGAAGGAGAAGTCATGCAGAAGGATGACCACTTCCTGTTCGTCGCGCTGTCTGTCCTCGGCAGTCCGCACGATCAGCGGCGCGGCCAGCAGGTTCTGCTCCTGCAGCGTATGCGCATGCATCCAGTGTGTGCCGCCGGAGCCGACCGGAAACGTATAGCGCCGGGTCTCATTCGCCTTCAGAAGCGCTGCCGGATTGTCCGGCACGCCGTCCATGTCCCACGGTGGCGCGAGCCCGTGCCAGTGGATGAGCGTTGCTTCGCCGCCTTGATTTGAAAGGGCGACGTCGAACGGCCCGTCCGCGTCGAGCGTCAGGCCCGCGGTGCCATCGGCCTGGAGAAGCCCGAACACGTTGGCGGCCTTGCCATTCACCTCGATGACGCGTTTGGTGATCGCAAGCGAACGGGTCCCTGCGCCCGATGACGTTGCCTTGCCGACCTCAGCCCAGCTCTTGTTTGGATGGAATGCGGCACCGGATGCGGCGACCACAGCGCCCGACATCAGTCCGCCCAGGAATTCACGGCGTTTCATATCCATTACCTCATGCTCCGTGTCGGCCGATGCCGACGAGGATCGCGCCGCTTGGGTGCGATCGTGGAAGGCAGCCGACAAAGCGACTGCTGCTCACCCGGCGGAACGAGGAGGGCCGATGGCGGGGCGGGAGATGATGCCGTAGATGGGGGCTTGCGGATTAAGGTCTCGGCGGCCGCCCCTGTTCAGGATTACTTCGTCGAAGACTGGAGCCGGGAACAGCGCATAGCAGAGGCTGCAGATACGTTTGCAGCACGCTTTCTGGCTGCCTGTTTCCGTGTCGGCGTGGAGATCGGTCTTGCCCTGCGGGGAAACGACATGCTCGCTGCCCGCAATGTGTTGCCCGCATTCAAATGGCGCAGCTTCAGCCATAGGCACGAGCAAAAACAGAACGGCGACCACGATGGCCAGCAATTCTGCTGCATGTTTCCGGGCGATCTGGCTGGCGGCGATCATGTTTTCGTCCGACACCTCGTGCTGTATTCAAGCACAGTGCGTGATGCTTGCAAGTCTCGCCTTGACCTTGATCAATCGGCGAAAAGCGCGCGGCTCTCGCGAGGAGGATTGCACCCGAATGTGTTCGAATGCGGCAAAATGGTCCGGGCTCGTCCTGGCAGTGATTGCCTTTGCGGGCTTTTCAACGGCAATGGCGCAGCGCGCGGCCACCGACATCGTTCGCGAGCGGCAGCAGGAGATGAAGATGATGGCAGCTGCCGCCAAGAATATCGATGCCATGTTCAAAGGCGCATCGCCCTATGATGCGAAGGCATTCAAAGCCGCCGCCGAAACCGTTCGAACCTATTCAGGCGAACGACTGGCGCGCTTGTTCGCAGGCACCGTCGCTGCCGAAGGATCAAAGGCCAGCGTCAATATCGAAGCCGAGCGACCGGCGTTCGACAAACTGGCGGCCGAACTCTACGCCGCAGCACTCTCTATCGCGGTAGACCGCAACCCGGATGTCCTTGCTCCCGGTATGCGAATGCACGGTGGTGATGCGAAGATGGGTGGGCCGCTCGCCAAGAGAAAGACGGCAGCCCCCGATCCGATGTCCATGCCCGCCGAACACGCCTTCCACACGATGCTGCAGGTCTGCACGTCCTGCCACGCGAAGTTCCGCGTGAAAGACTGATCGACCCTGGCAGGCGTGGATCACCCGACGTGGCTGCAGCAAGACTTCTTGAAGGATGCCTGGTAGCCGGCCTCCTCGATCGCCGTAACGAAGGCATCCGAGCCGATCTGAGAGTCGATCGATGCGGTCTTGGCATCGAGATCGACCGCGACCTTGGCGCTGGGATCGACCGACTTTACCGCTTTCTCGACGGCTCCGGCGCAGTGTCCGCAGGTCATGTCGGGGATGTTGAGATGGTACATTGGAAACTCCATTTGATCTGACGTATCCGAATGTGGGGCTTCCAACGATGGTAAGGTCAAGGGCAAAGCGCGCACAAACAATTCGGTTCTTCCTGGCGAAGAAACTGCGATGGAAACACACCCAGCGCGCTTGATGGTCTGCGGAATTCAGAGAAGGTGCAGAGCAGTTCCGCCTGCGGCCGTCAGCGCCACAACGATCCACGGTGGCGCCTTCCATACGACGAGCAGAATGAACGCCGTCAGCGCGAGAGCGAAGTCGTAGGCGTTCAATACGGCGCTGGTCCAGACCGGACTGTAGAGCGCCGCGCCGAGGATGCCGACCACGGCTGCGTTTGCGCCGCGCATCGCAGCCTGTGCGAGCGGGCGCTTGCGGAAACTGTCCCAGAAGGGAAGGGCGCCGATGAGCAGCAGAAAGCCGGGCAGGAAAATCGCGACAAGGCAGATGGCCGCGCCGAGAATGCCGTTCGGAGCTGGCCCCATGACCGCACCGAGATAGGCTGCAAAGGTGAAGAGCGGGCCTGGAACTGCCTGGGCTGCGCCGTACCCGGCAAGGAATGCATCATTGGAAATCCAGCCCGGAGCGACCACTTCGGCCTGGAGCAAAGGCAGGACCACATGTCCGCCGCCAAAGACGAGAGAGCCGGAGCGATAGAAGGCGTCGAAGAGTGCCCAGTTCTGGGAAACTGCCGCAAGGACCGGCAGAAGGCCGAGCAAGGCGAAGAAGGCGACGAGGCAGACGATGCCGACCGGTCGTGTGACGCGAAAGCTGAAATGTGTGGATGCCGCGACTGAGTCGTTGCGGCACAGCATGGCACCGGCGAGTGCACCGAATGCGATCGCCGCGATTTGCCCGACCGCACCCGCCGCAAACACGACGATGAGCACGGAAGCAAGGGCAATGCTGGCGCGTTCGCGGTCCGGTGTGAGGCTCTTTGCCATGCCCCATACGGCCTGGGCGACGACCGCGACGGCCACAACCTTCAGCCCGTGCAGCAGGCCCGTGCCGATCGGGCCGCCGAAGGTGGTCGCCGCCATGGCAAAAGCGATCAGCAGCAGCGCAGACGGCAGCGTGAATGCGGCCCAGGCGGCGAGCGCGCCGAGCGGGCCACCACGCAGGAGGCCGAGCGCAAAGCCGACCTGGCTTGAGGCCGGGCCGGGCAGGAACTGGCATAGCGCGACGAGATCCGCATAGCCGGCCTCGTCGATCCACTTGCGACGTACCACCAATTCGTCTCGGAAGTAACCGAGGTGCGCGATCGGCCCGCCGAACGACGTCAGCCCCAGCTTCAAGAAAGCGCCGAAGACTTCGGTCGGCGTGCCCTGGTACGGTCTTACTGCCTGCTCACGCATTGTTTTCGCCGATGACCCCACCAACAACTCCCAGGCTCTGCTGCGACTCCAGCTCGTTCGATGCCGCAACCGGATCTAGCCTTCGGCGGCGGCCGTTCTCGCCTCTGTCTGACGCGTGTGCGGACCGCCCAGTTAGCGGACATTGAACTCGATACCGGAACCGACTGCGGAAGCAATGGTCGAGTTTCATTCCGGCGGTCGAACAGGGTGCCGAGATATCGTGGGCTTCGGTGACAGGCGTGTGACTGTGAAGGTTCCGTGCCGGATGATTTTCCGTGTGCAGGCGATGGCCGTGGATGCTTGTGGCGGCGATGCGCGCCCTAGCAGCTTGATCTCGCTTCCGCTTTGGGCAACATCAGGACCAGATCCGCAAACTGCCGGCGGTTCGGCCAAGGAGATATGGTGAGTGTAAAGAAGCCCCGTGGGGCGAAAGAGGAAGCGACGAAGCAGGCTGGCCGCATGACGCGGGAGGCCTGGATCGATGCCGGCATTGATGCCCTGATCGAAGAGGGTATCGCCAATGTGAAGATCCAGGTCATGGCCAAGAAACTCGCGGTTTCCCGGTCGAGCTTCTATTGGTTCTTTGCCGATCTGCAGGCACTGCACGCGGAGTTGCTGGAACACTGGCTCACCAAGAACACCAGCCCGATCCTCGAGCGGGCGTTGCGTCCGGCGCCCACCGTAACGAAGGCGGTCTGCCATATCTTCGAGTGCTGGGTCGACCCGTCGATGTTCGATCCGCGGCTCGACGCGGCCGTCAGGTCCTGGGGGCAGGTGGATGCCGTGGTTCGCGGCGTGGTGGACCAGGCGGACGACCAGCGCGTCGATGCGATCACCCGGATGTTTCTGCGGTACGAATATCCCGAGGAAGAAGCCTTTATCCGGGCCCGCGTGCTCTATTTCACGCAAGTCGGCCACTTTACGCTTGGAATACGCGACGGTCGCGAAATGCGCTTGCGGTTGCTTCGCCCCTACCTGCTCAGCTTCACCGGTCGTCTTCCTTCCGATGAAGAAGTCGAGTCGTTCACCGCAGTCATGCGACGCGTTCAACCCGATAGTTGAGTCAAAATGGACATGTCTGTACACGCTGAAGTTCGCTGTTTGGCCATAATATGCCGAACGACTGGGCAGGAGCGTGCTTTCAGGCGTCGTTGGTGACGCGATCGTCTAGACATTTGTGTCTAGAATCATTATTGATGCCCGTATGGATCGGGCGCGCGGGACCACGGATGCGCCGATTCCTCCATCGCGAGGGCATTCAATGCAGCAGCCAGCCTTGTCCGCCGATCCGCCAGGTGCGACGCCCCCAGGCGATGGTGCCTCCAGATGACGCGGCGCTATTCCGCCTTTTCGCTCTTCAAGGAAGGTCTCAACGCCCAGAAGGGTTGGCAGAAGGCCTGGCGCTCTCCCGATCCGAAACCGCGCTACGACATCCTGATCATTGGCGGCGGCGGTCACGGCCTCGCGACCGCCTACTATCTCGCCAGGAACCACAACATCCGCAACATCGCGGTCATCGAGAAGGGATGGCTTGGCGGAGGCAACACCGGACGCAACACGACGGTCGTGCGCTCGAACTACTTCTTCCCGGAGAGCACCGCGCTCTACGAAATGGCCCTCCGCCTCTATGAGGCGCTGGGGCGTGAGCTCAACTACAACATCATGCTCTCGCAGCGCGGCATCATCACCTTGGCGCACAGCGAGGCCGAGATGGAAATGGCCGCGCGCACGGTCAACGCCATGCAGATCAACGGTACGGACGCCGAGCTGTTTGACGTCGAGGACGTGCGCCGCGTGCTGCCGTTGATCAACCTCTCGCCCGAAGCGCGCTATCCGGTCTTCGGCGGTGTGTGGCAGGGAAGGGCCGGGACGGCGCGGCACGATGCCGTCGCCTGGGGATATGCGCGCGCTGCCGACAGGCTGGGCGTCGACATCATCCAGTCCTGCGAGGTGGAGGAATTCCTCGTCGAGGGAGGCCGCTGCCGCGGCGTGAAGACAAGCCGGGGCGAAATCCGGGCTGACCGCGTCGCCATGGTCGTGGCCGGAAATTCCTCTCATCTCGCCGAAAAGGCCGGCTTCCGTTTGCCGATAACGTCCTACGCTCTGCAAGCCTGCGTATCCGAGCCGATCAAACCGGCGCTCGATACGGTCGTGCTGTCTCCGGCGACCGGCACCTATGCGAGCCAGTCGGACAAGGGCGAGCTCGTCATCGGCGGCGGCCTAGATCGGGTTCCGTCCTATGGGCAGCGCGGCAATCTTCCGGTGCTTGAACACGTCGTTTCGGGGCTGCTTGAAATGTTCCCGAGCTTCCGGCAGCTCCGGCTGATGCGGCAATGGGCGGGCATCGTCGATGTCACGCCGGACTCTTCGCCGATCCTCGGGGAGAGTCCGCTGCCTGGCCTCTTCCTGAATTGCGGTTGGGGAACGGGCGGCTTCAAGGCCATCCCGGCCGGCGGCACTCTGCTCGCCCATCTGCTCGCCACCGGCAAACACCACGACGTCAGCCGTCCATTCGATCTCGACCGCTTCGCGCGTGGCCGCATGATCGACGAAGCGGCCGGCTCGGGCATCGCGCACTAGGAGGACGGAATGCAGCTTTTTCCATGCCCGTTCTGCGGCCCAAGGAGCGAGAGCGAGTTTCACTTCGGCGGCGATGCCGGAAATCTGCGTCCGGAAGGTTTTCGCGATGTGACCGATGGTCAATGGACCGCCTATCTGCATGACCGCAACAACCCGCGGGGCCCGGCAAACGAGATCTGGATGCACATGACCTGTGGGGAGGTGTTCCGCATGGAGCGGGATACCGTGCACCACGGGGTGGCGCAGGCGATTGCGCTGGCAAATGGAGGCGGCGATGACGGCATGGCGCACTGAAGACGGCACGGCCATCGACAGGACACGGCCGCTGCAGTTTACCTTTGATGGCAGGGTGGTCGAGGCTTACACCGGTGATACCGTTGCCTCGGCATTGCTTGCCAACGGCGTGGCCGTTGTCGGCCGCAGCTTCAAGTACCACCGCCCGCGCGGGCTCTGGGGTGCCGGGGTCGAGGAACCGAACGCGCTCATCGACATCGCAGGCGGCATGCCGAACAGTCGGGCGACACAGATCCTCGTCGAGGACGGTATGGTCGTTCGCTCGGTCAATGCCGAGCCGACCGCCGCGAACGACCGTCATGCCTTCCTCGACGCATTCTCGCGCTTCATTCCGGCCGCCTTCTACTACAAGACCTTCATGTTCCCTGACTGGCACCGGTTCGAGCCGCGCATCCGGCAGATGGCGGGCCTCGGAACCCTGGACACGAATGCCGAGGGGGCGGGACTTGCCGAACAGATCAACCATCATTGCGACGTGCTGGTGATCGGCGCAGGACCCTGGGGCCTTGCTGCGGCGCGCTCCGCTTTGCGGGCCGGCCGCCGGGTCTTGCTCTGCGACGACGGTGTCAGGACCGGGGGCAGCCTGCTCTTCCACGAGGGGCAGATGGAAGGAAAGCCGGGCGTCGAATGGGCTGAAAATGTCGTTGAGGAACTGGAACGGGCCGGCGCGCTGGTGCTGGCCGGCACAACGGCCTTCGGCATTTATGACCACGGTCTGGTGGGCCTGAACCAACGGGGTGCCGACGGTGCGCCGGACCGGCTATTCCGTGTCCGCGCGAAATCGTTCGTGCTTGCGACCGGCGCCATCGAGCGGCCGCTGCCCTTCGGCAACAACGACTTGCCGGGCATCATGTCCGCGGAAGCAGCGCTCGTCTATCTCCGTCGCTTCGGCGTTGCGGCCGGTCGCAAGGTCGTGGTCGCAACGAACAACGGGCTCGCCTACGAGACGGCGGAGGCGCTCGCTGCCGTCGGCGCCGACGTCACGGTCGTCGACTATCGAACGACGCGCCAGGTCCGCTCGGCGATACGCGTCCTGCAGGGGCGCACGGTCAGATCTGCGAGCGGCAAGGGTGCGGTCAGCGCCGTGCAGTTGTCTGATGGCAGCACGCTTGAGGCCGACGCGGTGCTCGTCTCGGGCGGCTTCACGCCGACGGTCCATCTTTATTGCCAGGCGCAGGGCAAGCTCGACTGGCGTGACGACATTCTCGCCTTCGTCCCCGGCCGCCCTGTTGCTGGCGTGGAGGTGATCGGCGCCGCTGCGGGTGATTTCTCTCTTCCGCCGGAGCTTGCAGGTGGCACCGGGAGAGACCTCGACATTGTTGCCGCCTGGCCGAAGCCCGATGCGAAGGAACGGGTCTGGATCGATCTTCAGAACGACGTCACGGCCAAGGACGTGGAATTGGCTGTCCGAGAGAACTTCGTCTCGGTCGAGCACCTGAAGCGTTACACCACGCTCGGCATGGCGACCGACCAGGGTAAAACCTCCAACGTCAATGGCCTGGCCTTGATGGCTGAACTGACCGGTCGACGGATCCCGGAGGTCGGCACGACCACCTATCGCCCGCCCTTCACGCCAGTGCCGCTCGCCTCCTTCGCAGGTGCCCGTTCCGGGACCCGGATGAACCCGCTGCGGCGGCTGCCGCTCGAAAAGGAACATAGGGCCGAAGGTGCGGTGTTTCGCGAATATGGCGGCTGGCTTCGCCCGGCCTTCTATGGGGCAGGCTCGCCGGAAGAACGGATCCAGGAAGAGGCCAGGGCGGCGCGCAACGGCGTCGCGCTCTTCGACGGCTCGCCGCTCGGCAAGATCGAGGTTCTCGGACCGGATGCCGCGTCCTTCCTCGATTTCATCTATTACAACACGGTCTCGACCCTTGGTGCAGGACGGTGCCGCTACGGCTTCATCCTTACCGAAGCCGGCAATGTCTATGATGACGGGGTACTGGTGCGACTGGACGAGAACCGCTTCATTGTCTCGTGCTCCTCGTCGCATGTTGCCGGGGTTCATGCCCTCCTGGAAGAATGGCGGCAGGATCGTTTCGACCGCCGGCGGGTGTTCATCCACGACGCGACCGCCGAGATGGCGACGCTGACAATCACGGGCCCCCGTGCGCGGGCGCTGCTGGAAACGATAGACCTTAGGGTCTCGCTCGACGACCTTGCTTTGCCGCATATGGCGGTCGCATCAGGCCTCTTCGAAGGAACGCCTGTGCGGGTCGCGCGCATCAGCTTCACCGGTGAGCGCTCCTACGAAATCTCCGTGCCTGCCGACCTGGCAGGTGCACTCTGGTCGCGACTGCGGCGCGAAGGGGAGACCTTCGGCGTCACCTTGCTCGGCCTCGAAGCTTTGATGATCCTGCGCGCGGAGAAGGGCTACATCGTGATCGGCAAGGATTCAGACGGCACGAGCCGGCCGATGGATTTCGGCCTGACCGCTCCGCTTGAGAAGAAGAAGGTCGAATTTCTTGGCCGCCGCTCGCTGATCACGGAGGATGCCCAGCGTCCCGATCGGCGGCAATTCGTCGGGCTCGAAATCGTCGATGGCAAAGGCGTTCTGCCGACCGGTGCGCACGGGATCGAGCGTCATACGAGCGGCATCCGCAGTGCCGGTTTTGTCACCTCTAGCTATTTCAGCCCTGTGTTGCAGCGGCCGATTGCGCTCGGGCTCATCGAGCGTGGGCTTTCGCGTATGGGAGAGATCGTCGAGTTTCAGCATCTGCGGGAGCTACGGCGCGCCCGTATCGTCGCTCCTTGCGCCTTCGACACGGATGGGGGTCGGCTCCATGCTTGACAATTCGCGCAAATGGAAGCCCGAGCCTGATTGGAACAGCGCATGCCTGACAGGTCGAGCGGTCGAGGTGCGTGCCGTCTCCGGGCTGACGCAGCATCTCGTCAGCGGCGATATCGAGCGATTTCGCGAGCGCTATGGTCTCGCCAAGGATATCGGCGCGTTGGGTCTCGCCACGGGCGAGCGCTATGCCGTACGCGTCTCGCGCGACCGGTTGCTTGTGGTCGGATTGCTGGCGTCCGCGTGTGCGGCGGGCTGGCATCAGGACGGCTATGGAGTGACCGCGCTCGGTTCGGCACAGCGTGTGTTCGAAGCGCGCGGCGAGGGCGTGCGGGATCTCCTGGCGCGGGCAACGACGATCGACCCCGACAATGCCGGCCCCTGCGCCGCCTTGCAGTTTTGCGGCCTGACCTGCAGTGTCTATTTCCACGGAGACACGCAAACGTTGCGTGTTCACGTCGACCGAGGGCTTGCTGCCTATCTATGGGAATGGCTCGAATGCCAGCCGCTCTTTTGCGAAAAGACCGGCGGCCTCGAGAATGAATGTTTCGTGTTGGAGGAGTGCACCGCGTGAAAGCGGGCAACAAAAAGGGAGTTGAGACAATGAGACGTATTCTGATTATCGGCACGGCCCTCGGCCTGCTCATGGGGACAGCCGCGCGTGCGGATGATCTGACCTTTGCCGTTGCAGGTCCGCTGACCGGGCCGCTCGCCACGATCGGCGACCAGTTCAGGCAGGGCGCTCAGGCGGCTGCAGACGCGATCAACGCCAAGGGTGGCGTGCTTGGCCGTCAGGTCAAGCTGCAGTTCGAAGACGACCAATGCGATCCGAAGCAGGCCGTTTCGGTTGCCAACCGGATCGCGGCGAGCGGCATCAGCTTTGTCGATGGCCATGCCTGCTCGGGTTCCAGCATTCCGGCATCGGCTGTTTACGCCGAGAACGGCACGCTGATGATGAGCCCGGCCTCGTCCAACCCGGTCATGACGGATGATGCGGCGGCCAAGGGCTGGACCAACATCATGCGTCTCTACACCCGTGACGACGCGCAGGGCGCCTTCATCGGCCCTTGGATCGCCAAGGAATATGCAGGCAAGAACGTCGCTGTCCTGCACGACAAGACCGCCTACGGTCAGGGGGTGGCCAATGCGGTGCGTGCGACCATGAACGAAAGTGGCCTCAAGGAGGTCCTTTATGAGGGCATCAACGCGGGCGAAAAGGACTACAACGCGCTCGTGACGAAGCTGAAGGAGGCCAAGGCCGATGTGGTCTATTTTGGCGGATACCATCCGGAAGCCGGCCTGATGCTGCGCCAGGCCGCCGAGCAGAAGTACAAATTCCAGCTGATCATGCCGGACTCGATCGCCTCGCCGGAGTTCTGGCAGGTCGCGGGCCCGGCGGGCGAGGGCACGCTTTTCGTTTTCCCGTCCGATCCGCAGTCCAAGCCTGAGGCGAAGGAGGCGGTAGCCAAGATTCAGGCCGGCGGCTTCAAGCCGGAAGGTTTCACACTCTTCTCCTACGCGGTCATTCAAGCATTCGCACAGGGCATTGAGCGTGCCGGTTCGGACGATCCGACGAAGGTCGCAGAGGCTCTGAAGAACGGCCAGCCGATCGACACCGTCGTCGGTTCGGTGGCCTTCGACGAAAAGGGCGACCTCAAGGATGCCAGCTACGACATCAACCGCTGGAGCAACGGCGCCTACGCGGCGATCGCCAAGTAACTGGCCCAATGATTCGAGGCGGGCGAGTTGATCCCGCCCGCCTCAAGAAAACCGTCGTCGGCGAGAGACGCACGAGGAGCTGATGTGCCTCAGAGAGAAACCGGAAGCAGAACCTTGCCGGGATTGAGGATCGCCGAAGAGTCGAGCGCTTCCTTCACGCGATGCATCAGCGCCAGTTTCACAGGGCCTGAGATATCCGACAATTGCCCCACGCGCTTGATGCCGATCCCGTGTTCGGCGGAGAACGCTCCACCGATCCCCCCGATATCCCTGTAAAGGATCGTCTCGATTGCCTTGACCTTTTCGGCTGGGATATCGCTGCCGGCGGCATTGAGAACGATATGGAGATTTCCGTCGGCGAGATGGCCGAAAACGTAGGGGTCGAGGGCAGCATCCAGTTCCCATAGCCCCTCAAGGCAACGCTCGAGATAGGCGCCGATCTCCGAAAGCGGGACCGAGACATCGTAGGATGGCGCGCTCGGATGTTTTCGATAGATCAGGTCCGTGTCTTCGCGCAGGCGCCAGAGATCGACCTCCTGCGCGCCCGAAGAGGCGATCACGGCCGAGGCGTCGGGGTGGTCGGCGATGACGTTCTCGTAGATGCATCCCAGCTCCGCTTGCAACGCTCCCTCGTCAGCCCCACCGAGAGAGACCAAGAGGTTGATCGGATGGTCGGTCCTGTAGTCCGCGGCCGACCAGGACTGATGGCCGGCTGTCAAACGGAAGTACGTGTGCCAGATCGCCTCGGCCGCGCGCAATTGACCGTATTCGGCGTCGAGGCCGCGACGGACGACTGCGAGCGCCGCATCCACAGACGGCAGACCGAAGAGGACCGTAGCGGTGGCTGCCGGCTGGGGTTCGAGCTTGACGGCAACACGCGTGATGATGCCGAGCGTGCCTTCCGCTCCGACAAAGAGATGTTTCAGGTCGTAGCCGGCTGCGTTTTTCACGACTCGTGTCATGTCGGAGTAGATGGAGCCATCGGCAAGCACGGCCTCCATACCGAGAATGCGATGCCGCATGACCCCGAACCGAAACGCGGCAATGCCCCCTGCATTGGTGGATGCCATGCCGCCGATCGTTGCCGACCCGCGCGACGGCAAATCGATCCCTGTCTCCAGTCGATGTTCGGCGGCGGCCGCTTGCAGTGCCTGCAGCGTTACGCCGGCCTCCACCACCGCAACGCGCTCGATCGGCGAGATGTGCAGGATGCGATTGAGGCGGGCGGTCGAGAGCACCAGCTCGCCCGGCCTGGATACGGCACCGCCGACGAGCCCGGTTCGTCCCCCATGAGTAACGAGCGGAACGCCGTGCGCGCGGCAACATTTGACGACCGCCGCAATTTCGTCGGCCGTTCTGGGGAACACGGCGGCGCGCGCCCCCAGATTTTCGGGCGCCACTCCGTAGTCGATCGTGGAGATGGCCTCTCCGTCCTTGAAATTTCCGTCACCGACAATTCTCAGAATTTCGGCTTTGAACGCGGGCTTGAGGCAATCCATGCGATACGACCTGCGGGTTGATGTCTGAAGTTTTTCAGATGGTTGCGTCTGCGTGTTCAGGCCGATTTGAGCGCGCCGCTCTTCTTGGCCGTCCATGTGGCGATGTAATCCATGAGGCCCGGGTTGAGGCAGTCATAGGGTTCCACACCCAGTTCGCGCAGCCGGGCGCGCACGCCATCCATCTTCGCCGGATCATAACCGCTCTCGATGATCGAGGAGACGAAGGCCGCGAAGCCCGGCTTTGCCCAGCCTGTTTCCTGGAAGCGTTCGGGGTGCAGGAAAGACAGCCCCTTGAACGGGTGGTCCCGTTCCACCGGGCCATACATGTGCACGCCGCAGTCCTTGCAGGCATGGCGCTGGATCAGCGCGGTAGGGTCCACGACCGCCAGCTTGTCGCCGTTCTGCAGAACCTCGATGTTATCCGTCGGTGCCACGGCGACGACGGAGAAAACGGCATCGCCGGGCTTCCAGCACTTGGTGCAGCCGCAGGCGTGGTTGTGGGCGATGTCACCCTTGACGCGGACCTTTACGGGATTGCTCGTGCAATTGCAGACGAGCGTGCCGCCGGAAAAGGCGGCGTCCGTCGCCTTGAACCCGCTGTCGAGGGACGGATGTATGGCAATGCTTGGCATAGGCTTCTCCTCCTTCTGGCCGGTGCCCGATGCCCGGCTGTTCACTGGCGCCGCCGGCCGGTGGCGCGGCGGAACGTGAAATGCAATTGCAGTCTGGAACACTCCTCAACCCGCGCTCAGTATAGCACCACCGAGCGGATGCTTTCGCCGGAATGCATCAGTTCGAAGCCCTTGTTGATGTCTTCGAGCGGCATCGTGTGGGTGATCATCGGATCGATCTCGATCTTGCCCTCCATGTACCAGTCGACGATCTTCGGCACGTCGGTG
>NZ_JBFRGB010000028.1:0-86322 GCF_052115125.1 Ensifer sp. 2TAB8
CCCTCGCGCGCACCGTCTTCGGGATGCTTCAGCGCGCACTCCCATTCGACCACCGCCCAACCGGCGAAATCATTGGCGGCCATCTTCGAAAACACCGCGCCGAAATCCACCTGGCCATCGCCGAGCGAACGGAAGCGGCCGGCGCGGTTGATCCAGCCCTGGTAGCCGCCATAGACGCCCTGGCGCCCGGTCGGGTTGAACTCCGCATCCTTGACGTGGAACATGCGGATGCGGTCCTTGTAGATGTCGATGTTGTCGAGATAGTCGAGGCACTGCAGCACGTAGTGCGAGGGATCGTAGAGCATGCAGGCGCGGGCATGGTTGCCGGTGCGCTCCAGGAACATCTCGTAGGTGATACCGTCGTGCAGGTCCTCGCCCGGATGGATCTCGTAGCAGATGTCGACGCCGTTCTCCTCGGCATGGTCGAGGATCGGCTTCCAGCGCCTCGCCAGTTCATCAAAGGCGGCCTCGACGAGACCGGCCGGCCGCTGCGGCCAGGGATAGACGAAGGGCCAGGCGAGCGCGCCGGAGAAGCTGGCCATGGCATTCAGGCCGAGGTTCTTCGAGGCGGTCAGCGCCAGCTTGACCTGTTCCACCGCCCAGGCCTGGCGCGCCTTCGGGTTGCCGCGCACTTCGGGTGCTGCAAACCCGTCGAAGGCTTCGTCATAGGCCGGATGCACGGCGACCAGCTGGCCTTGCAGATGGGTCGAAAGCTCCGTCACCTCGACGCCGTTGTCGCGGGCCTTGCCGGCAAACTCGTCGCAATAGGTCTTCGAGGTTGCGGCCTTCTTCAGATCGATCAGCCGTGCGTCCCAGCTCGGGACTGTAATCGATTTCATTTTCAGTCTCATGAGCTCGGACGGGCGGTGGATTTCTGCCCAGGAATGCGAACCCGACGACTTGCGACCAAGGAACAAAGGCGGCCGGGAAACTTCCCGGCCGCCTTCGGATCACACGGTTTAGACGTAACGGTTGACGACGTTTTCGAGCAGCTCCTGCTTGCCCGATTTCGGCTGCGGGTTGAGGTCCGATTTCAGCACCCAGGCTTCGATCTCTTCGAGCGAGAAACCGCCGTCGAGCATCTTCTTGGCTTCCGGCACCTGCCAGCCGGCATAGCGGCTTTCGAGCGGTGCGGAGAGCGCCTTGTCCTCGATCATCTTGGCTGCCGCCTTGAGGCCGCGGGCGCAGCAATCCATGCCGCCGATATGGCCGATCAGCAGGTCTTCCGGGTCGATCGACTGACGGCGCAGCTTGGCGTCGAAGTTGGTGCCGCCGGTCGTAAAGCCGCCGCCTGCGAGAACCTGGTAATAGGCCAGCGCCATTTCCGGCACGTTGTTGGGGAACTGGTCGGTATCCCAGCCGGACTGGTAGTCGTTGCGGTTCATGTCGATCGAACCGAAGATGCCGAGCGCGTTGGCAAGCGCCAGCTCGTGCTCGAAGGAGTGGCCGGCAAGGATCGCGTGGCCCTGCTCGATATTGACCTTGACCTCATTCTCGAGGCCGTAGTTCTTGAGGAAGCCATAGACCGTCGCGACATCGTAGTCGTACTGGTGCTTGGTCGGCTCCTGCGGCTTCGGCTCGATCAGGATCGCGCCCTTGAAACCGGTCTTGTGCTTGTACTCGACGACGAGATTGACGAAACGGCCGAGCTGGTCGAGTTCGCGCTTCATGTCAGTGTTGAGCAGCGTCTCATAGCCTTCACGACCGCCCCAGAGCACATAGTTCTGGCCGCCGAGGCGCTTGGTGGCATCGAGGCAGGTCTTCACCGTTGCCGCCGCGAAAGCGAAGACATCCGGATCCGGATTGGTCGCCGCACCCGACATGTAGCGCCGGTTGGAGAAGAGGTTTGCCGTGCCCCAGAGCAGGTTGACGCCGGTCTCGGCCTGTTTCTTCTCGAAGTGATCGACGATTTCGTTCAGGTTCTTCGTGTTCTCAACAAAGCTCTTGCCTTCCGGGCGCACGTCGGCATCGTGGAAGCAATAGAAGGGCACGCCGAGCAGATCGAAGAATTCGAAGGCGACATCGGCCTTCAGCTTGGCCGCGTCCATGCTGTCCTTGAACCAGGGGCGCTCGAAAGTCTGGCCGCCGAAGGGGTCGCCGCCCGGCCAGACGAAGGTGTGCCAATAGGCGACCGCGAAGCGCAGGTGGTCTTCCATGCGCTTGCCGAGCACGACCTCGTCCTTGTTGTAGTGGCGGAAAGCGAGCGGATTGGTGCTCTCCGGTCCCTCATATCTAATCTTGGCGATATCGCCGAAAAATCCTTTACTCACGGGTTTGGCTCCTCTGAAAGATGGGATGGATATGGATGGTTTCGGCCGACATGGCCCATGCGATAGGCGCGGCCATTACCTGGAAGGTAATTGGTTTCATTCCCTCGTCCGGCGATACCGGAAGCATCGAAACGCCAAACGGAAGGAACACTTCGATGCACGACTTCAACGCCATCGCCGACGCCTACATGACCGCCTGGAACGCCACCGACGCTGCTGAGCGCGCGGCCTTGATCGAGAAGGCCTTCGCCGCCGATGTCGCCTATCGTGACCCGATCATGCAGGGCGACAGTCATGCCGGCATCGATGCGCTCATTACCGGTGTGCAGGGACAGTTTCCCGGCTTCCGCTTCACCCTGAAGGGTGCGGCGGACGGCTATGCCGACACGATCCGCTTTTCCTGGGCGCTCGGTCCGGAGGGCGTTCCCTCGGTTATCGAAGGCACCGATGTCTGCGAGATCGAGAACGGCCGCCTGAAGACGGTCACCGGCTTTCTCGACAAGGTTCCGGCCCGCTGAACGCACAGCACCCGAATGAGGCATTAGGCGCCGTATCATCACGACGCGGCGCCCTTGATCGCCGGATAGAGACGGCGATAGCGCTGATAGCTCTCCTCATAGGCCGAAACCAGAGACGTTTCCGGCGCGATCGTCTCGGCCGTGCGCGGGGCGTAGCAGGTGGCAACGGGATCGGCGCCGGTTGCCGCGATCAGCCCCAGGCGGGCCGCCCCGAAGGCAGCACCGAAATCGCCGTCGGCGGGCAGATCTACGGGAAGGTTGAGCGCCGTCGCGATCGATTTCAGCCAATAGCGCGAGCGCGAACCGCCGCCGATCGCGGTCACCCGCGAGAGCGCCGTGCCGGCGGCGCGAAGCGCTTCCAGGCTGTCGCGGATGGCGAAGGACACGCCTTCCATCACCGCCTGGGTCAGAACCACACGGCTGCTTTCATGACCGAGCCCGACAAATGCGCCACGGATCGCCGCGTCATTGTGCGGCGTGCGCTCGCCCGAGAGATAGGGCAGGAAGGTGACGCCCGAGGGTGCCTTGATGGTGTCGCCGAGTTCGGCGCTCAACTCCGCGGCGCTGCGGCCGGCGATGCCCGAATACCAGTTCAGCGCATCGGTCGCCGACAGGATCACGCCCATCTGGTGCCAGGTATTCGGCAGCGCGTGGCAGAAGGCATGCACGGCACTTTCCGGGTTGGGCAAATAGCTCGCATTCGCTGCGAAGAGCACGCCCGAAGTGCCAAGCGAGACGAAGGCATGCCCCTCGCCGACCGTCCCCATGCCGCAGGCCGAGGCCGCATTGTCGCCGGCACCGCCAGCAACCACGACGTCACCGGAAATGCCCCAGCGCGCGCCCAATTCCGAACGCAGCTTCCCGGCCGCATCGGTTCCCTCGACCAGGCTGGGCATCTGCTTTTCGTCCATGTCGGTGGCGGCAAGCAGGCTTTCCGACCAGCGCCTCCTTCCGGTGTCGAGCCAGGCAGTGCCGGCGCTGTCGGACATTTCCGACAGGTGCTCGCCGGTCAGCCACAGGCGCAGATAGTCCTTCGGCAACAGCACCCAGCGCACCTTCGCAAAAATCTCGGGCTCGTTGGCCCGCACCCAGGCAAGCTTCGGCGCCGTGAAGCCTGGGAACACGATATTGCCGGTGATCGCGCGAAACTGCGGGTCCGCATCGAGGGCCGCCGCCTCGCGGAAACTCCGGGTGTCGTTCCAGAGAATGCAGGGCCGAAGCACCCGGTCTTCGGCGTCGAGCAGCGTCGCGCCGTGCATCTGGCCCGAGAGCCCGATGCCTCTGACGGCCGCAAGTTCCTTGGGATGCGCCGCCTTCAGCCCGGCAATCGCCTCTTCGGTGGCGCGCACCCAATCGGCCGGGTCCTGTTCCGACCAGCCGGGATGCGGCCGCGAAACGTCGAGCGCGCCGGAGGCCGAACCGATGATGCGCTGGTCGCCATCGATGAGCATTGCCTTGACGCCCGAGGTGCCGAGATCCAGTCCGAGATACATGATTGCCTCCATTGAGCAATTCCAGCCGGCATGCCGTCTGGAACCGCGCAGCTCCAAATCGTTACGCCGGATCGACCGGCAGGTTGTCTTTCAGGAAAATCTCGATGCGGATGCGCTCCTGCGCCCCGATCACCGCGAGGCCATCGGCACGGGCCTTCAGCACGCGGATGGCACTGCGAACCTCATGGCCGGCATCCTGGTTCAAGAGCGCGTCCAGGGTACCGGACGAGAGTGCCGCGCGGCTGTGCGGCGTCAACTCATGCGCGATGGCGCAGACATCGGCCTGACGCCCGGCCTTTTCGAGTGCCGTGATCAGGCCGCGATTGCCGGCACCGAGGCTGTAGATGCCGGCAAGATCCGTATGATCGGCAATGAGACCAGACACGAGTTGCTCGACCTCGGCGGGATCGTCATGGCCTTCGACGACGGGCAGAAGCCGACGCCCCGGGGCGCTTTCGGCCATCGCCGCAGTGAAGCCCTCAAGACGATCGCTGTGGTCGCGCACCAGCATCGAGCCGGCGACGATCGCAACCGGCCCTACGCGACCGCTGAGGAAACGCCCCATCAGGGTGCCAGCGGTGCGGCCGGCGGCAACGTTGTCGACGCCGGCAAAGTGATCGCGCGACGATCCCGGCAGATCGGAAACCAGCGTCACCACGGCAATGCCGTCTTCACGGAGCCTATCGACCGCCGCAACGACCTCCGGCGCATCGATTGCAACCACGGCGACCCCGGCAGGCGCCAGTGCCCGCACCTTTTCCAGCGCCGCAGCGAGGGCCGCTTTGTCGAAGGCCGGCACGGAGAGCACGGTAATGGCAGTGCGTTCGACCGCAGAGCGCAACTTTGCCGCCTCCACCTCGGCCACGAGGCCGCGCATGAAGGTGTTGTCGCCCTCGGGCAGGATGAAGATCAGCGGGTAGGTGCGGCTCTTGGCGAGATTGGCGGCAGCGACGTCGCGCACATAGCCGAGCGTCGTGATCGCGCGCTCGACCTTCGCTCGGGTGACACCGCGCACGCCCGGGCGATTGTTCAAAACCCGGTCGACGGTCGCGAGGCTGACCCCCGCTTCGGCAGCGATATCGTGAACGGTCGGGCGCATGTTTTCCTCCGGGCTCTGCATTTAGAGGAATTTTTGATGTACGTAAATCAAGAATCTGCAGGACGCGAAAAACAGGTGCCCGCACCGCCGCCTGCAGACCGCGAAACACGAGACTGAAACTATTGATTTATATTGATTTTCAAGACCTATCCGAGACGCTTACTGAAGGCCGCGGTGAAGGTGACCTCTCCATGGAGCTGACCAGCCTCGGCCAGCACGACATCCATGAAGCCGTCGGTGACACGCACGATGGCAAAGCCGCCCATATAGGCCGCTTTCGGCTTGATGAGGTCGAGCCCGTTCTGCCGATAGATCATCGCCGTTTCGTGCTGATGCCCGTGGAACAGGCCGATGACGTTGCTGCCCTTGATGGTGTCGAGCAGCGCCTGGCGTTGAGCGATGCTCCACCAGTGCGCGCTGCCGTCGCCGTTGTCGTCGAAGGTCTTCAACTTGGTATCCCAGACCTCGGTCGAGAAGGCGTCCCAGCCATAGTGCTGGAACAGGATAACCGGCCGGCCGTCGCCGGCATAGGTCGCAAGATCCTGCTTCAGCCACGGAAGTGCGTTCACGGCTCCCTTGGACTCGTCGCCACCGAAGCGCTGCAATTGCACGAGATGCAGTCCGCCCCAGTCCCAGGAATAGCAATCCGAGAGCGGGTCGTAGTTGGTCACCGGCACCGGCGGCTTGTAGAACACCGTCTGGCGGTGATTGAGTTCGACATAGTCGCGCAGTTCGCGGCGATACCAGTCGACGTGCGGCGGCGGCCCATCCTGGTCGAGGTCGTGATTGCCGAGCCCGACAAAGACCGGCATGTGAACACGGTCGCTCCCGGCCCCTTCCTGATAACGACTGGAGAACTGCTGCAGCTGCCGGCCTTCGCGCGGCTGGCGCACCTGACCGCCGCCGTCGTCGGTAAGGTCGCCGCCAAGCACCAGGCCGAGCGGCTTGCCGATCTGCCGTCCGGCGCTCGCGAGACCGCTCGGCTTGTCCGCAACCGTTTCCGGCCAGCGCATGGCATGCACCGCATTGAGCGCCGCCACGTGACGCAGCAGGTTGGCGTCGGTCTTGCCTTCGCCCGCGCAGTTCGGCGCAAGCCCTTCGATCGAGACGAGACAGGCATGGACGTCGTTTGAGAACAGGAACGTCGCATCGATGGCGGGAGCGGCCGCGCGGCTGCGGGAGGCCGCAAGTCCTAGCCCCAGTCCGGCAAGACCGGACATGAAAGTTCGCCGTGAGATGGCCGCCGAAACCAGTCCCTGCATACCGCCGCCCTCGATAGTCGTGGGCGGAAGTGTGCCGCAACGCCCGCCTCGCGTAAACCGTGCACGCTGTCTCGGAACGGAAATGAAGAAGGCGGGCAGACGCCCGCCTGGCTTTCTCTTTGGGAGAGGAGGACGGGCCGGCTCGCCCCATCCTCCATATTGTTTTAGTGGCCGCCGCCGCTCGGACCGACGCCCTTGGGCTTGCTGATCATCATCACGCCGAGGATCAGCGACAGGAACAGCACCGTCAGCAGCACGAAGATATCGCTGAAGGACAGGATGATCGCCTGCCTCTGCGCCAGGGCGGCAAGCTGCTTGATGGCGATCGTCGTGCCGTCCAGACCATGAGCGTTGAAGTTGGCGGCCATGTTGTTGAACCGCTCCATCGCTTCCGGATTGCCCCACTGCACGTGCTCGGCAAGACGCGCATAGTGGAAGTCCTGGCGTTGGGTCAGGATCGTGTTGATGATCGCGAGCCCTACCGCACCGCCAAGGTTTCGGGTCAGGTTGAACAGACCAGAGGCGCCGCGCATGCGCGCCGGCGGCATCGTGCCGAGCGCAATGTTGTTGATCGGAACCATGCAGAGCATCAACCCGACGCCACGCAGGATCTGCGGGATAAACAGCTCGTAGAAGTCCCAGTCGGCCGTCAGGTGCCCCATGATCCAGGTGCCGCCGGCGAAGCTGGTGAAGCCGATCGTCATCAGCACACGCGGATCGAGCTTGCCCGAGAGGAAGCCGGCAACCGGCGCCGTGAAGAACATGGCAAGACCCGAGACGAACATCGTCTCGCCGATCATCAGCGAATCGTAGCCGCGGATGCGCCCGAGATAGAGCGGATAGAGATAGGTGAGGCCGTAGAGGCCGATGCCCATCACGAAGGAGAACATCGAGCCGAAAGCGAAGTTCCGGTTGGAGAACGCCCTCAAGTCGACCACCGGGAATTCCACCTTGAAGGCCCGATAGAAGAAGATCACCGCAGCAATCACGGCCGCAATGGCACCAATGACGATATGATCGTCGTTGAACCAGTCGTTGGCGTTCCCCTCTTCCAGCACATACTCGAGCGAGCCGAGGAAGATCGCCATCGAGGCCAGACCCCACCAGTCGAACTTCTTGAAGAGGCTCAGTTCCGGCTTGTCGAAATCGATGAAGGTCCAGGTCAGCGTCGCGACGATGATGCCGGGAATGACGTTGACGAGGAACAGCCAGTGCCAGGAGAAGGCATGGCTGAGATAGCCGCCAACCGTCGGACCGATGGTCGGCGCAAGTGTGGCAATCAGTCCGATGATCGGCGAGACGATGTTGCGCTTCGACGGCGGGAAGATGGTGAAGGCAGCGGCAAACACCGACGGGATCATGCCGCCGCCGATGAAGCCTTGGATCGCGCGATAGACGATCATCTGGTCGATGTTCGTCGCGGTTGCCGCAAGCGCGCTCGCCGCCGTGAAACCGGCGGCCGACACCGAGAACAGCACGCGCGTCGAGACGATGCGCGCCAGAGTACCCGACAGCGGGATCATGATGACTTCGGCAATGAGGTAGGAGGTCTGCACCCAGCCGATCTCGTCCGAACCGGCGGACAGGCCGGCCTGGATTTCGGCAAGCGAGGCCGAAACGATCTGGATGTCGAGGATCGCCATGAACATGCCGACGACCATGGCGAAGAAGGCGATCAGCCTCCTTGGATCCATATGTTCCTCGACCTTCGGTGCGGCGGCCGCCACCGAACCTGCTGTTGCCGTTGCGGCCATCTCAGCCACTCCTTGCGTGGATGCGCGCAGCAGCGCGCCGGCGTTCTAGGGGCACGGGCGCGCCCGAAGGCGCGCCGAGTCCGGCCCGATTACTTTGTAGCGGCGATCTTGGTCGCATCCGGCGCCGTGCGTGTGTCGACATCGACGACGACGCTCAAGCCCGCACGCAGGTGTCCTTCGGCCAGCACGTCGGCCGGCAAGGTGATGCGAACCGGCACGCGCTGGATCACCTTGGTGAAGTTGCCGGTGGCGTTTTCGGCCGGTAGCAATGAGAAGACCGAACCCGAGGCCGGTGAGATCGAGGCGACCGTGCCTTCGATCGCGTGATCCTCATAGGCGTCGACATGGACCTTTACCTTGGAGCCCGGCACCAGATGGGCGATCTGGGTCTCCTTGAAGTTGGCGTCGATATAGAGCTGGTCGACCGGTACGAGGGCTGCGAGCCGCTGGCCGGCCGAGACGAGGTCACCGACCTGGACGGCGACGTTGCCGACGATGCCGTCATAGGGCGCCTTCAGCACGGTGAAGCCGAGGTCGCGGTTGGCCTTGTCGCGCGCAAGCTCCAGCGAGCGGATCTCGCTTTCGGCTTCCGTGCGCTGGGCATCGAGAACGGTGATGCTGGCATTGGCAGCGGCGATATTGGCATCGGCACCGGCAAGATTTGCCCGCGCCTGGTCGAGCGCCACATCGGCGTTGTCAAGCGAAGCGACGGTGCCAACGGCCTTGGACTGGAGGTCGCTCGCGCGCTTCTGCGCGAGTTCGGCGCCGCGCACCGTCGCTTCGAGAGCTTTCTTCTGCGCTTCGGTCTGGGCAAGGCTCGCCTTGGCCCCGGCGATCTGCGCATCGAAACGGCTGAGCGCCAGCTTCTGGGTGGCGATCTTAGCTTCGGCCTGCTCGGCGGCAATGCGGTAGTCGCCGTCGTCGAGGGTAACGAGCGGATCGCCGGCCTTTATCTTCTGGTTGGCAACGACGTCGACCTTGGCGACATAGCCGGAAACCTTGGGCGAGATCGTCGCGATGTCGCCTTCGATGTAGGCGTCATCGGTCGAGACCATGAAGCGGCCGTTGGTCCACCAGTCGTAGCCAAACCAGGCGCCGGCAGCCAGAAGCGCCAGACCGAGTACGGGAAGGATGGGCTTGCGCGTCTTCTTCGGCGGCTGCACCGCTTCAGCGGGAGCCTGGACAGCGGTCTGCTCCGCAGCAGGCGCCTTTGCCTCAAGCGCGGTTTCCTGCTGCACTTCAAAATTCTCGTCGACGGGACGGACGCGAGCAGCGCTGGATGTGTTGGATGCGGACATTGGGCACCGGCCTGGTTAAAGATTACTGAACGAACTGAACCGTTCGGTTCGATCGGAGCTTGACATAAGCCCTTTCTGGTCGCATATCAAGAGGAAATCGAACCACGCGGTTCGATGAATCAAATTTAATACGAGCAGGACGGAAACAAGCGACCATCATGAGTACGGCGAAGACCGGGAAACAGGACATCGTGCAGCCGATGGCCGGCATGGAAGAAGATCTCTGTTTGGGTGGCGGTCGCCACGCCGCTGGCGAGGACCCGGCCAAGCGCGAGCAGATCCTCGAAGGCGCGAGGCGTGCCTTCCTGAGCCAGGGCTTCGACGCCGCCAGCATGAACGACATTACCCGCGAAGCCGGGGTCTCCAAGGGCACGCTCTACGTCTATTTCGAAAACAAGGAAGACCTTTTCAAGGCGCTGATCATCAAGGGCAAGACCCGGGTGGTCCAGACCGCCAAACACGCGCTCAACGATCACGACGATGTCGAGGAATCGCTCTACGATTTCGGCGTGACGCTGACGACCAGCATGACGGCCGAGGAAACGATCCGCTCCATGCGCATGGTGATCGGCGTGATCGACCGCATGCCGCACCTGGCCGAGCGCTTCTTCAGCGAGGCGCCGGAAAACGGCTACACCGTGCTCAAGTCCTATCTCGACCGCCAGGTCCCCACCGGCGCGCTCGATATCGAGAACACCGAGATGGCCGCCCGCCAGTTCATCGAGATGGCGCAGGCCGGGCTCTTCAAGCACCGCCTGTTCGGCGGCATGTGCTCCGCACCGCCCAAGGAACAGATCGAGGCGACGGTGACCGCTGCCGTGCGCGTCTTCATGGCCGCCTACGGACCCAAGAAATAGACCGGCTGCGGTCGAACCCTCCCGACCGTCCGGGCGTTACAATCCAGCAATTGCGATCAAGCGCGCCTTGAGGCAACACCCTATCACCAGGGCGCTGCCAAAGGAGTGATGATGAGTGCCATCGGACGAGCGGTCTGGTTCATCGAGAGCCACTTCGCAAAGGACATATCGCTGGATGAAATCGCCGGGGCCGCAGGACTTTCGCGCTTTCATCTGTCGCGCGTTTTCGGGCTGGTTACCGGCCGCTCGATCAGCGCCTATATTCGCGGCCGGCGGCTGAGCGATGCCGCCCGCGCCCTGGCCGATGGTTCCCTCAGCATTCTTTCGGTGGCCCTCGAAGCGGGCTACAACTCGCACGAGGCTTTCACCCGCGCCTTTCGCGACCAGTTCGGCGTGACGCCAGAAACGGTGCGCAAGCAAAGGCACGTTCGAAACATCGAACTGATGGAGCCTTTAAGGATGGACGATACCCGCCTTCTCAAGATCGACCCGCCACGCTTCGAAGACAGCCCGCCCCTGCTTTTGGCGGGACTGGCGGAAACCTATGCCTATAGCCGCACCGAGGGCATTCCGTCGCTCTGGCAGCGGTTCAACCGCCACTTCGGCAACATACCCGGGCAGAAGGGCAACGTTGCCTACGGCGTCTGCTCGCAAAGCAATGGCGAGGCCGGCACTTTCCTCTACATGGCAGCGGCAGAAGTCAGCGAAACCGACGAATTGCCCGAGGGGTTTACGACGCTGAAGCTTCCGAAGCAGCGCTATGCCGTCTTCCTGCATCGCGGCCACATCTCGGCGATCGCCAAGACCGCCAACTATGTCTTCGGCACCTGGCTGCCGGAATCCGGACTTCAGCAGGGGGAGACGCCGGATCTCATCGAACGCTACGACGAGCGCTTCGACCCGCATTCCGGCATGGGCGTCGTCGAATTGTGGATTCCGGTCAAATCGTAAACGGTAAAGCGCCGCCGCAAACGGGCGGCGGCGCTTGTCACGTCCGCAATGTTTCTTAAATACTTTCGGCGATTCTTGCGCGACGACGCGCCATCCCCACAGCGCCGCACGTCCGTCAGACGCGCCAAGGCCGCTGTGGAACTTTTGAAGTACTGAAAGAGAAAGATCGCCGATGCAGGACCTCCTGTTGCTTGCCCAAGACCCCGCCGCCTGGGTCGCCCTTATCACCCTCGTGGTCATGGAGGTGGTTCTCGGCATCGACAACCTGATCTTCATCTCGATCCTCACCAACAAGCTGCCACCGGAGCATCGCGAAAAGGCGCGCCGCATCGGCATCGGTCTCGCGCTCGTCATGCGCCTTGCCCTGCTCGGCACCGTCGCCTGGATCGTCAAGCTGACGACGCCGGTCTTCGAGACCTTCGGCCAAGGCTTCTCCTGGAAGGACATGATCCTGATTGCCGGCGGCCTGTTCCTCGTCTGGAAGGCGACCAAGGAAATCCACCACAATGTCGATCCGGCCGATCATGGCGAGGACTTCATCGCCTCTTCGGCGATCAACAGCTTCGGCGCCGCGATCGCCCAGATCCTGCTGCTCGACCTCGTCTTCTCCGTCGACAGCATCATCACCGCCGTCGGCATGACGCCGCACCTGCCGATCATGGTCATCGCCGTGGTTGCCGCCGTCACGGTCATGCTCGTAGCCGCCAATCCGCTTGCCAACTTCATCGAGAAGAACCCGACGATCGTTATGCTGGCGCTCGCCTTCCTCCTGATGATCGGCACGACACTGATTGCCGAAGGCATGGGCCTGCATGTGCCGAAGGGCTACATCTACGCCGCCATGGCCTTCTCGGCCCTCGTCGAAATCCTCAACATGGTCGCGCGCAATGCGCGGCTGAGGAAAGCAGGCAAGCTCGACTGACGAGCTGAGCCCACCTCGGTCCAATCACAAAGAGGCCCGCATCGGCGATGCGGGCCTCTTTGCTTGCGGGAGTTCACGAAGGCGCGGAGCCGAACCGACCGGCCGTCAACCGCGAGCCTTCAACGAAAAACAGGATCGCTCCTCCTCTTTCGCTGAGCCATGCCGGCCGCCTGGCCCCACGCCTTCTGGTTGGACAACGCACCTCCTCGGGAAACGTTCCGTCGGCTTCCGATCCTGCTCAGATGTCGGCGCGGTGGCCGACCTCGACCAGGATGTTGCCTGGAATGACCACGTAGAAGACGTAGGCGCCGTGCCGCTCCCCTGGCACGGTCACCTGACCACCGGATGCAAGCACCCGCCGGTAGGCGTCGTCCACCTCGGACCGCGCCGGCAAAAGGAAGCCGATGTGGTAGGTCTGGGCGCCGAGGTTCACCTGATCGCCGCCGCCGAGCGCCGTGATCGGCGGGCTGATGACGAGGACCAGGCCGGAGCCGTCCGACAATCGGTAGAAGGCGTCCTTGCCGCGCTTTTCGACCAGTGTCAGGTCGAAGTGATTGATGAGGAAGGAAGCCGTTTCGACAACGACGGGGCTATAGAGGTCGATATGGTTCAGTCGCATGTTCACAGTCTCCGTGCTCGAGAAACGCGGCGGACTGCGTCGATGCACCCGCCGCGGACCGATGCGATTGCATCGGAACCACGTCGCGGGTTCGAACGGGACGTTCGAGCAGAGCTTCGCGAGCCGTTAAGCGCTGCGAAGGGACCGGGCTTACCTTATCCGGTCCTGCCTTTTTCGACCGGACCTGCATATAGGAGATTGGTTGCCGACGGAAGATGGGGCGGGATCAGTTCTTCCCGGCGCCCGGGTCGATGTGCTGGAGCTCCTGCAGATAGGCGTCGAGACGATCAAACTTCTGCTCCCAGAAGCGACGGTAGCCGTCGAGCCAGCTGTTGACGTCCTTCAGCGGGGCAGCCTCGAGCCGGCACGGGCGCCACTGCGCTTCGCGGCCGCGGCTGATCAGCCCGGCGCGTTCGAGAACCTTGAGATGCTTGGAGACTGCCGGCAGGCTCATTTCGAAGGGTTCTGCCAGTTCRCCGACCGAGGCCTCTCCGAGAGCGAGGCGGGCGAGGATCGCCCTTCGCGTTGGGTCGGCCAGGGCGGAGAGCGTTGTCGACAAGCGATCTTCCGGCATTTTCTAAAAAACCTTTCAGTTAAATAACCTTCTGGTTCATTACCGCTCAGGGCAGACGGTGTCAACAAAAACCGGCGTGATCCGGTTTCCGTTGACATGACAGGCGTTCTATGGTCTCACGCGAGCCTATTGGAATAGCCTGCCGATACCGTTGTTGCGGCACCCTTGCGGGCCTTTCCTTCCCATAAAATGCGCGCCCGACGGCCGGATTTCTTCTCCGGCAAGGGGCGAGAAGCACGTCAGACGGGCAAAGACCATGGCAAATTCAGCAGTCCGGGTACGCATCGCACCCTCCCCCACCGGCGAGCCGCATGTCGGCACCGCCTACATCGCTCTGTTCAACTACCTCTTCGCAAAGAAGCACGGTGGCGAGTTCATCCTGCGCATCGAAGATACCGATGCGACCCGCTCGACGCCGGAGTTCGAACAGAAGGTGCTGGACGCGCTGAAATGGTGCGGGCTCGAATGGTCGGAAGGTCCTGATATCGGCGGTCCCTATGGCCCGTACCGGCAGAGCGACCGCAAGGACGTGTACCGCCCCTACGTCGAGAAGATCGTCGAGAACGGTCACGGCTTCCGCTGCTTCTGCACGCCCGAACGGCTCGAGCAGATGCGCGAGAGCCAGCGCGCCGCCGGCAAGCCTTCGAAGTATGACGGCCTGTGCCTCAACCTTTCGGCCGAGGAAGTGACGTCGCGCGTTGCAGCCGGCGAGTCGCACGTCGTGCGCATGAAGATCCCGACCGAGGGCTCGTGCAAGTTTAACGACGGCGTCTACGGCGACGTCGAAATTCCGTGGGATGCCGTCGACATGCAGGTTCTCTTGAAGGCCGACGGCATGCCGACATACCACATGGCAAACGTCGTCGACGACCACCTGATGAAGATCACCCACGTCGCCCGCGGCGAGGAGTGGCTGGCTTCCGTGCCGAAGCACATCCTGATCTATCAGTATCTCGGCCTCGAGCCGCCGAAGTTCATGCACCTGTCGCTGATGCGCAATGCCGACAAGTCGAAGCTGTCGAAGCGCAAGAACCCGACCTCGATCTCCTACTACACGGCGCTCGGCTACCTGCCGGAAGCCCTGATGAACTTCCTCGGCCTGTTCTTCATTCAGATCGCAGAAGGCGAGGAACTTCTGACGATCGACGAACTGGCAGCCAAGTTCGATCCGGAGAACCTGTCCAAGGCCGGCGCGATCTTCGACATCCAGAAGCTCGACTGGCTGAACGCCCGCTGGATCCGCGAGAAGCTTTCGGAAGAAGAGTTCGCCGCCCGCGTTCTTGCCTGGGCCATGGAAAACGATCGTCTGAACCAGGGCCTGAAGCTCAGCCAGTCGCGCATTTCGAAGTTCGGCGAACTGCCGGATCTCGCGAGCTTCCTGTTCAAGTCCGACCTCGGCCTACAGCCGGCAGCCTTCGCCGGCGTCAAGTCGACGCCCGAGGAACTGCTCGAGGTCCTCAACACCGTTCAGCCGGATCTCGAAAAGATCCTCGAATGGAACAAGGAGTCGATCGAAGCGGAACTGCGTGCGGTCGCCGAGCGCATGGGCAAGAAGCTGAAGGTCATCGTGGCGCCGCTGTTCGTCGCGGTTTCCGGATCGCAGCGCTCGCTGCCGCTGTTCGACAGCATGGAAATCCTGGGCCGCGCCGTGGTACGCCAGCGCCTGAAGGTCGCGTCTCAGGTGGTCGCCTCCATGGTCGGCAGCGGAAAGTAAGGAGAGCACGATGAACGACAAGACCGAGACCACTGGCCTCTCCTCCGACGCAACGGAAGTGCGCGCACAGAAGCTGAAGCTGCTGCGCGAGCAGATCGGCGACGTCTATCCGGCGCATTTCCACCGGACGATGACCAATGCCGAACTCATCGCCAAGTACGAGGGCCTGGAACCGGACACCGAGACGCAGGACGTCGTGACCGTCGCCGGCCGCGTCTATTCCTCGCGCAACTCCGGCATGTTCATGGACATCCATGACGCCTCCGGCAAGATCCAGATCTTCAGCCACAAGGACGTGTCGAGCGAGGAAGCCCGCGGGCTGCTGCCGATGATCGACATCGGCGACATCATCGGCGTCACCGGCGTCGTTCGCCGCACCAAGCGCGGCGAGCTGACGATCAACGCGCAATCGATCATCATGCTGACGAAGTCGCTGCTGCCGATGCCCGAGAAGTGGCACGGCCTGTCCGACATCGAGCTGCGTTATCGCAAGCGTCACCTCGACATCATGACCAACGAGGAATCGAAGCTGCGCTTCCAGCAACGCAGCAAGATCGTTTCCGGCATCCGTCGCTTCATGGAAAACGACGGCTTCATGGAAGTCGAGACGCCGATGCTGCATTCGGTCTATGGCGGCGCCACCGCCGAGCCGTTCAAGACGCATCACAACACGCTGAAGCTCGACATGTTCCTGCGCATCGCGCCGGAACTGTACCTGAAGCGCACGCTGGTCTCGGGCCTCACCGACAAGGTGTTCGAGATCAACCGCAACTTCCGCAACGAAGGCGTCTCCACCCGGCACAATCCGGAATTCACCATGATGGAGTGCTACTGGGCCTATGCCGACTACGAGGACATCATGGACCTCGTCGAGCGGCTGTTCGGTGAGCTGGCCATGGCGATCCACGGCTCGACCGAGTTCGCCTATGGCGACAAGGAAATCTCCTTCAAGGGTCCGTTCCGCCGCGTGCCGATGCCTGACGCCGTCAAGGAAGCGACCGGCATCGACTTCCTGGCGATGAAGACCGACGAAGAGGCCCGCGCTGCCGCCAAGGCTGCCGGCTTCGAGGTCGAGAAGGACTGGACCTGGGGTGAATGCCTTGCCTTCATCTTCGAAGAGAAGGTCGAAGGCACGCTGATCCAGCCGGCGCACGTCACGCATTTCCCGAAGGACATCTCGCCGTTTGCCAAGGAAGTGCCGGGCGAGCCGCGCCTCGTCGAACGTTTCGAGACCTATTGCAACGCCTGGGAACTCGGCAACGCCTTCTCCGAACTCAACGATCCGGAAGAACAGCGCGCCCGCATGGTCGAGCAGCTGGAGCAGGCCCACGCCCGCGGCGAAAAGGCCAAGCAGCTCGACGACGAGTTCCTTGATGCCATCGACCAGGGCATGCCGCCGGCCGGTGGCCTCGGCATCGGCGTCGATCGCCTGATCATGCTGCTCACCAACGCGCCGTCGATCCGCGACGTCATCCTGTTCCCGGCACGCCGGCAGAAAGCTGACTGATCAAGGTCACATACGCCCACGAATACGAAGGCCCGTCGCACCCGCGACGGGCCTTTTTGATTTTCTAAAGATGTCCGAAGTTCCGGACGCAGCGCGATCTCAGTGACCCGCCGGCGCCTCGGCGGTCTCTTCCGGCTTGGCCTCGTGCTCGGCGCCACCGGCTTCGGCCGTCTTGGCCTCGGCCGGATCCGCTGATGGATCGATGCACGACGAGTGGTCGTCCATCGCCGCCATCATCGTGCGGATATCGTCCAACGACAGATCGACCGTCTTGCCATGGAAGACACCGGCGGAATTGGCCGCGCCGGCATTGTAAGAAGCACGGAATGTTTCGCTCATTCCAGGCACGCTCTGCGGACCGGGCGCGAAGAGCACTTCCGCCCCGATTGCAGCACCGCGGACCTGCGCCCGATCTTCAGGTCCGGCCGCGTCGAGCACGACGACCTGATAGAGATCGGCCCTCTCGGACTTTGCCAGCGCTCCGACGACGCGGAGCGCTGTGCGCATGCGTGTCTCGCCATCGGCGCGATCGGTCTTGACGTGCATGCGGATCCAGCGCTGGCCGTTATGGCTGAGCTTGAGGGTGCGCAGCATCGTGCATTCGAGACCGGATGTGTTCGGCTTGGAAAGCCCCGCCATCAGTGCGTCCCGGCTGACATAGACAGCGGCTCCGCCGGATGCGGCCGAAACACCGAAGGCGGCGGCGAGGATGACGAGCAGTCTCTTCGATGGCCGAAACTTGCCGAGAATAGCCTTCACGAGGGGACTCCGCCGTCATATCCAGAAATTGCAGAAAAGCCCGAAGGGGGCGCCTTGACATTAGGCCCGCCACCTTTCGGAAAGTTTAAGCTGCTGCGGAGAAGACGGTCGGAAACGGCCGGTACGGCCGCCGAAAATGGCAGTGTGGCGTGCACACATTTACCGCCTGCACGCCACTGCTGCCGGTTGGCCAGATCAATCGATCGCAATGTCCACCCGGTTGCGGCACTCGCGGTAGGGCGAGACGTGCGCGATACCGGACGCATCCACCCACCGCCGGTTTTCAACGCAATAGGCTCCGGATTTCGTGAGGATCACCTTCGGACGGCGGCGGTTGTAGTTGTCATTGCCATGCGTGAAGGCGCCGATGCCGGGATACCAGTCGCTGCTATCAGAAGAGCCGTGCCCACTGCCGCCACCGCGGCCCTTGCCGCCGGCGCTTTGCGCAAGGGAGGGCGCGGCAAACGAGGTCGCCGCGGTGATGACGATCATGGAAACGAATACCAGCCTATGCATGACATTACCTCCCGGTTGACACTGGATGAGCCGTTCCCATCCATGTGAGGGAGCTTGCCATGTCCGCCGGCGCCACGATGTTCCCACGGAAACCTGCTGCGAACCCGCTCGGTCTCCGCCCGGGCGCCCGGGAGGGAGATTGACTTTCGCAGCCATCTTGCCTCCATTGCGGGCCGTCAAACACAAGAACAAGAAAAGAAGAACGAAAATGCACAAAGTCATATTTGATACGGACCCGGGCATCGACGATGCGATGGCGCTGCTTTTCCTGCATCGTCACCCGGCTATCGACCTGATCGGCATCACCACCGTCTTCGGCAATGCCTCGGTCGAAACCACCACCCGCAATGCGCTGTTCCTGAAGCAGCAGTGGGGTATCGATGCGCCCGTCGCCAAGGGGCTCGACAAGACCCTCAATCCCGACCGCCCGCATGTCGGCTGGCCGACCTTCATTCACGGCGATGACGGCCTCGGCAACATCGACGTGCCCGAGACGATCGACTTGCCGGTCGACCCGCGCCCCGCACACCGCTTCATCATCGATACGGTCCGCGCCCATCCCGGCGAAGTGACGCTCATCGCTGTTGGCCGCATGACCAACCTGGCGCTGGCGCTGCGCGAGGATCCGGATTTTGCCGCACTGGTGCGCGAAGTCGTCATCATGGGTGGCGCTTTCGACGTCAACGGCAACATCACGCCGGCGGCGGAAGCCAACATCCACGGTGACCCGGAAGCCGCCGACGTGGTGATGGCGGGCCCATGGCCGGTCACCGTCGTCGGCCTCGACGTCACCACCAAGACCGTGATGACCAAGGCGATGATCGCCGACATCGCCGAGCGCGGCGGCGAAGCCGGCAAGCTGCTCGCCGATATCTCGAAGTTCTACGTGACCTTCTACGAGCAGCACGTGCCCGACGGCATGGTCGTGCATGACAGCTGCGCCTGCGCCTATGTCGTTGCACCCGACCTCTTCACCGTCAGGAGCGGATCGATCCGCGTCGTCTGCGGCGGCATCGCCGACGGCCAGACGATCCAAAGCCCCGACAACAGGCTCTTCCCGCCGAGCCCATGGGACGATCTGCCGAGCCAGAAGGCCTGCGTCGACATCGATGCCGCGCGCACGCTGAAGCTCATCAGCGACACGCTGGTCCTGAACGGCTGATCCCGATCGAGGCGCAGCAAATGCTGCGCCTTGAAAAACTTGAACAAGACGGCTGGCGGACGCGCGTTCGCCGGCTATCTTTGTGTCCATGAAACCGGACGCCCTGCTCTATCCCGCCCCCAAAGGTCTCTATTGCCAGATTGGCGATTTCTACATCGACCCGGTGCAGCCGGTCGAAAGGGCGCTCATTACCCATGGCCATTCCGACCATGCCCGCGCCGGCCACGGCCAGGTGCTCGCCACCCGCGAAACCCTCGACATCATGCGCATTCGCTACGGCGATGATTTCTGCGGCACGAGCCAGGCGGTCGAACTCGGGGAAAGGCTGACGCTGAATGGCGTCGAGGTGGGCTTTCATCCTGCGGGCCACGTGCTCGGCTCGGCGCAGATCTCGGTCCATGCCAACGGCACCCGTATCGTCGTCTCCGGCGACTACAAGCGGCGGTGGGATCCGACCTGCGCCGGCTTCGAACCCGTCGCCTGCGATGTCTTCATCACCGAAGCCACCTTCGGCCTGCCGGTCTTCCACCACCCGGACGATCGGGCCGAGACCCGCAAGCTGCTCACTTCGCTTGCCCAGTTTCCCGAGCGGACCCACGTCGTCGGCGCCTATGCGCTCGGCAAGGCGCAGCGGGTCATCGCGCTCCTGCGCGAAGAGGGCTACCACCAGCCGATCTTCATCCATGGCGCCCTGCAACGGCTCTGCGACTACTACGAGAGCCAGGGCATAGACCTCGGCGAACTGCGCCCGGCAACGCTTGCCGTCGACGAGAAGCAGGATTTCAGGGACACGATCGTGATCGGTCCGCCCGCCGCCTTCGCCGACCGCTGGTCGCGCCGCTTCGCCGATCCGATCGCCGTCTTCGCCTCCGGCTGGATGCTGATCCGGCAAAGGGCGAAGCAGCGCGGTGTGGAACTGCCGCTCGTCATTTCCGATCACTGCGATTGGGCCGAGCTGACGGCGACGATCAAAGAGATCGCGCCGGGCGAAGTCTGGGTCACCCACGGGCGCGAAGAAGCGCTGGTGCGCTGGTGCGAGCTTCAGGGCATCGCCGCGCGTCCGCTGCATCTCGTCGGCTACGACGACGAGGGAGAGTGACGGGATGCGCGCCTTCGCCGAACTGCTTGATCGTCTCGTTCTGAGCCCGCAACGCAACGCCAAGATCCGGCTGCTCGCCGATTACTTCCGCACGACGCCGGATCCGAGCCGCGGCTACGCGCTAGCGGCCATCGCCGGCACGCTGTCGCTGAACACGGTCAAGCCGGCGATGATCCGCGACCTGCTGCTCGAACGCATGGACGCCGTGCTCTTCCAGTATTCCTACGACTATGTCGGCGACCTCGCCGAGACGGTATCGCTCGTCTGGGAGCCACCCGTCGGTACCGTTCAATCGGACATCCCGCTGGGTGCCGCCATCGAGCGCCTGCAGATGACCGGACGCGCCGACGTGCGCAGCGTGGTGCGCGACATGCTGGACCACTTGGACACGTCGGCGCGTTTCGCCTTCCTCAAACTGGTGACCGGAGGTCTGCGCATCGGCGTTTCGGCGAAGCTTGCCAAGCAGGCGCTTGCCGACATGGGCGGCAAGGAGGTGGCCGAGATCGAGACGCTCTGGCACGGCCTGTCGCCACCCTATCTGCCGCTCTTCCGCTGGCTTTCGGGAGAAGCGGAGAAACCCGAACTCTCGACCCCGGCGGTCTTTCATTCGGTCATGCTCGCCAACCCCGTCGGTGACGGCGATCTCGACGCACTCGACCCCAGGGATTTCGCGGCCGAATGGAAGTGGGATGGCATCCGCGTGCAGCTTGCCAATATCGGCGGCGTCCGGCGCCTCTATTCCCGCAGCGGCGACGAGATCTCCGGCACCTTTCCCGACGTGCTGGAAGCAGCCGACTTCACCGGCGTCATCGACGGCGAACTGCTCGTCGGCGGCACCGCACGCACCAACCGCGCAACCCGAACCTTTGCGGACCTGCAACAGCGCCTGAACCGCAAGACCGTCAGCCACAAGCTCATCGACGCCTACCCCGCCTTCATTCGCGCCTATGACATTCTCTTTTCAGGCGAAGAAGACGTCCGTCCTCAGGGCTTCGTCGCAAGAAGAGCAATGCTCGCCGATCTCGTCGAACACGCCTCACCGCAGCATTTCGACCTGTCGCCGCTGGTGCCGTTCTCGTCCTGGGAGGAACTTGATCGGCTGCGCGCCGACCCGCCCGATCCGGTCATCGAAGGCATCATGCTGAAGCGGCTCGATTCACCCTATACGCCGGGCCGCGTCAAAGGCCCTTGGTTCAAGTGGAAGCGTGCGCCCTTCAACATCGACGCGGTGCTGATGTACGCGCAGCGCGGCCACGGCAAGCGCTCCAGCTACTATTCCGATTTCACCTTCGGCGTCTGGACCGTGATCGACGGGAAGGAAACGCTCGTTCCGGTCGGCAAAGCCTATTTCGGCTTTACCGACGCCGAACTGGAAATCCTCGACCGCTTCGTCCGGGACAACACGACCGAGCGCTTCGGACCGGTCCGGGCCGTGCGGGCCGAGCCCGATTTCGGTTTCGTCGTCGAGGTCGCCTTCGAGGGTATCAACCGCTCGACCCGGCACAAATCGGGCGTCGCCATGCGCTTCCCGCGCATTGCCCGCCTCAGACAGGACAAGCTGCCGCGGGACGCCGACCGACTGGAGACGCTGCAGGCCATGATCGAGGCGCGCGAAGGCACGTAGCATCGCGACCTTCGGGTGGAAATATTGGGAACACCGGCGATGGCTGCGCGTTGGGAGCAGGCTATCAACCGAAAGGTGGTGTTCCATGCCAGCCAAGTCGAAGGCTCAGCAACAGGCGGCCGGTGCGGCTCTTGCCGCAAAACGCGGCGAGATCAAGAAGTCCAGCCTAAAGGGCGCATCCCGCGGGATGGAGAAATCCATGACCGAAGGCGAACTCAAGGAACTCGCCGAGACCAAGCGCAAGAAGCTGCCCGAGCACAAGGGCGACTGAGTGCAGAACCTCGAATAAAAGAGCCGCCTAAAACAAGAATTATTAAGACCCTTTTGGGATTATCCCGTCGATACGAAGCCATTCGCGTGCCGCCGGGGTGATCTGTGCCTGCCAGACATGCTTTCAACCTCGGAATGAAGAGGCTCTCCAGGATTTTAACGCCAAGCTACCTTCCGGCGGTCATTGCGGCTTTCGTCGTCCTGGTCGCCGGCATCCTTGCGGACAATCAGAACCAGGTGGTGGCCGAGGCGCRCCTGCGTGCGCGGGTCGCCGAAGAGCTCAACCCGATCCGTTCCAAGCTCGAAGCCAACGTCAACGGCAATGTCCAGCTCGTGCGCGGCCTGATCGGCACGCTCGTCACCGAGCCGGGCATGGATCAGAAGCGCTTCGCCGCCCTCTCGCGCGGCATTTTCAACGAGCGCTCTCAATTGCGCAGCATCGCCGGCGCACCGAACCTCATCGTTTCTCTCGTCTACCCCGTCAAAGGAAATGAGAAGGCAGTCGGGCTCGATTACCGCAAGAACGAATTGCAGCGCGCGGCCGTCATGCGCGTCAAGGACACCGGCCAGATGGTTCTTGCCGGCCCGGTGGACCTCGTCCAGGGCGGTCGCGGGCTGATCGGCCGTTTCCCGGTATCGATCGACGGCGGCGGCGGCAGCAATCGCTTCTGGGGCATCGTCTCCGCCATCATCGACATCGACCGCCTCTATCGTGACAGCGGTCTCCTTTCCGAACAGCCCGGCATCGATATCGCCATAGCCGGGCGCGACGGCACTGGCGCGGCAGGACAGGTCTTCTTCGGCGACCCCGCGATCTTCAAACGTTCGCCGGTCGAGATGACCGTGCTGCTGCCGGGCGGCTCCTGGCACATCGCAGCCGTTCCCAAGGGTGGCTGGCCGACGACGGCCGGCAACGCGTGGCTCATCCGCGGGCTGATCGTACTCGGTGGCCTGATGATCCTCCTGCCGATGATTTTGACCGGTCGCCTGATGAGCGAGCGGCAGATGAACATCCGCGCACTGAGGCACAGCAAGGCACAGCTGCAGGAACTTTCCCACCGCCTGAAGATCGCACTCGACTCCTCGCAGATCGGCATTTGGGAGCTGGACATCGCGAGCGGCAAGCTGCTCTGGGACGACCGGATGCGGGAACTCTATGGTCGCTTGGGCTCCGCACGCGAGACCTACGAGGACTGGAGAAGTGCGCTCTATTCCGAAGATGTCCAGCGCGCCGAGGCCGAGTTCAGAGAAGCGCTGGAAACGGGCGACGCCTACAACTCGGACTTCCGCATCTGTCTCGCAGACGGCAGTCTGCGCCACATACGTGCCATCGGCTCCGCCTATATCGGCGCCGATGGCATGCGGAAGGTCGTCGGTGTCAACTGGGACGTCACCGCCGACTTCGAGACCCGCGAGACCCTGTTCGAAGCCAAGCGCATGGCCGAGGCGCACAGCGTGGAGCTCGAGGCGGCGCGCCATCGCATGGAATTCAATGCCCTGCATGATCCGCTGACCGGCCTGCCGAACCGCCGTTTCCTCGACCAGGTGCTCGCCGAGCGCCACAGGCATTTCGCGCCGGAGGCCCGGCTCAGCATCTTCCACATGGATCTCGACCGGTTCAAGCAGATCAACGATACGCTCGGCCACGCCGCCGGCGACGAGATCCTGCGCCACGCCGCAGAGCTGCTCCGCGCCAATGCGGATGGCAGGGACTTCGTCGCCCGCATCGGCGGCGACGAATTCGTCATCGTGCGCCAGGATGGCGGACAGGAGCCGGACGCCGCCCTTGCATCTCGCATCATCGAGGCGATGAGCGTTCCCGTCCGCTACAAGGACCAGGAGTGCCGCATCGGTGTCAGCATCGGCATAGCTGCCCAGGCCAAGGCGGCGGACGACCTGACACACGTGCTCGTCAATGCCGATATTGCGCTCTACGAGGCCAAGCGTCGCGGCCGCAACCGGCACGAAACTTTCACCGGCGAGCTGAAGACAGCCGTTTTCAAGACCAAGCAGACGGCCGACGAGATTCTTCGCGGGCTGGAGCACAACGAGTTCATCGCCCATTTCCAGCCGCAGTTCTGCCCGCGCTCACTTGATATCATCGGTGTCGAGGCGCTGGCGCGCTGGGACCATCCGTCCAAGGGACTGCTCGGTCCCCATACGTTCCTGAAGACGGCCGAAGACATCAACGTCGTCGCTTCGATCGACCAGGCGATCCTTGAGCAGGCACTGTTCCAGATCTACCGCTGGGAGGCCAATGGCATCCACATTCCCAAGGTCTCGGTCAACCTCTCCTACGCCCGGCTCCACGATGAGAACCTGATCGACCGCCTCGAACAGTTGAAGATACCGGCGGGCCGCCTGTCGTTCGAACTCCTGGAGTCGATCTCCTTCGACGAGAGCGACGTGACCGTGCTTTCCAATATCCGCCGGATCAAGGAGCTCGGCATCGACATCGAGATCGACGACTTCGGCACCGGCTATGCCTCGATCCTGAGCCTTCTGAAGCTGACCCCGCGGCGGCTGAAGATCGACCGCCAGCTCGTTCTGCCAATCCTCGAGTCGCCCGCCGAAAAACGCCTCGTCGAATCGATCATCGATATCGGCACATCGCTCGGCATCGAAGTCATCGCCGAAGGCGTCGAGACGCTGGAACACGCCCATATCCTGAAGGAACTCGGCTGCCACGGGTTGCAGGGTTATGCCTTCGCGCGGCCGATGAACGCCAACGACCTCGCGACCTTCGCCTTCGAGCGCCGCTGGCTCGCAGCCTGAGAAGCGCGCCAGCCCGCAGCAAAAATCACGTTGCGTGCATTTTTCGCACCCGCAAGGCTTGGCAGCCTTGCCGCGAATCGCCATAAAAACAATTGCCCGCCTCCACTTCGTGAGATCGGCGGCATCACCTGCGGCAGTCGCTGATGCGACCGCCCTTTCGGGCCTCTAGAGTGTCCCGCTTCAAGTGGAACCACTGAAAGCGGAAAAGATGCTCTAGAATCAAAATCCTGGTGCGTCCCTTGTGCATTCGTTTGAAAGCACGGCGCTCCGGTGCCCGCTCTCCATGAAACCCGAACGAAGGGAACGGTACGATCGAATACGCGGGAAAATTGCTTTCTGTCTTCATTCTCGCCCCATTTGCGGGAAGCCTCCTTGCAATCTTCTTTCCGCCCGATCAGCGCGGTGCGACAGCCTGGTTCGCCGGAGCGATCGCGCTCCTGTGTTTCCTCGTCGCAGCCGGCCTCTATCCCTTCGTCACCTCAGGCGGCGTACTGCGCTACGATATCGCCTGGCTCCCTGAACTCGGCCTCAATTTCACCCTCCGGATGGATGGCTTCGCCTGGCTATTCACGGTGCTGGTGACGGCGATCGGCGTGCTCGTCGTGCTCTATGCGCGCTATTACATGGCAGCAGAGGATCCGGTGCCGCGCTTCCTGGCGCTGTTTCTCGCCTTCATGGGCTCGATGCTCGGCGTCGTACTTTCAGGCAATCTCATCCTGCTTGCGGTCTTCTGGGAGCTGACGAGCATCGTCTCCTTCCTCTTGATCGGCTACTGGCATCACAATGCCCATGCGCGCGATGGCGCGCGCATGGCGCTGACGGTTACCGGTACCGGTGGTCTCTGCATGCTCGTCGGGCTCCTGCTGATGGGCCGCATCGTGGGCAGCTACGACCTCGATGTCGTGCTCGCCTMCGGCGACATGATCCGCAACTCGTCGCTCTATATGCCGGTGCTGATCCTGGTGCTGCTCGGCGCGCTGACGAAGAGTGCGCAGTTCCCGTTCCACTTCTGGCTGCCGCAGGCCATGGCAGCGCCAACCCCGGTCTCCGCCTACCTGCATTCGGCCACCATGGTGAAGGCCGGCGTCTTCCTGTTGGCGCGCCTCTGGCCGGTCATGGCCGGCACCGAGGCGTGGTTCTGGATCGTCGGCCTCGCCGGGCTTTCCACCCTGCTGCTCGGCGCCTATTTCGCCATCTTCCAGCAGGACCTCAAAGGCCTGCTCGCCTATTCCACCATCAGCCATCTCGGCCTGATCACTGTCCTGCTCAGCCTCGGCAGCCCGCTTGCCGCCGTCGCCGCGGTCTTCCACATCGTCAACCATGCCACCTTCAAGGCATCGCTGTTCATGGCGGCCGGCATCATCGACCACGAGACCGGAACGCGCGACATGCGCAAGCTCGGAGGGCTGATACGGTACATGCCTGGAACGGCGGTGCTCGCCATGGTCGCGAGCGCGGCCATGGCCGGCGTGCCGCTGCTCAACGGCTTCATCTCGAAGGAAATGTTCTTCGCCGAAGCGATCGAGACGCATCAGGCCAACATCCTCGATTCGATCACGCCCTATGTCGCTACGCTCGCCGGCATGTTTGCGGTTACCTATTCGCTGCGCTTCATCCACAGCGTCTTCTTCGGCAAGACGCCGGAGGACCTGCCGAAGGTGCCGCACGAGCCCCCGCGCTGGATGCGCGTGCCGATCGAGTTCCTGGTGCTCGCCTGCCTCGTCGTCGGCGTCATCCCGGCGATTACCATCGCTCCGTTCCTGCATACGGCGGTCGTCGCCATCCTCGGCGCCAGCACCCCCTCCTACAGCCTTGCCGTCTGGCATGGCTGGAACCTGCCGCTGATCATGAGCTTCGTCGCGCTTGCGGGAGGCGTCGGCCTCTACTTCCTGATGCGCAACTACCTCGCGACCAGCGTCGAAGGACCGCCGATCTTCCGCCTCCTGCACGGCCAGCGCATCTTCGAGCGCGTGCTGGTGACGCTCTCCTGGAAATGGGCGCGTTCGCTCGAGCAGCGCCTCGGCACCCGGCGCCTCCAGCCGCAGATGCGTTTCCTGGTCTTCATCGCCGTTGCGGCCGGCGCCCTGCCGCTGCTTCTTTCCCAATACGAGCTGCCGCCGCTTCTCGTTCGCAGCATCGATCCAGCCTTCGCCCTGCTCTGGGCCGTCGGCATCGCCTGCGCGATCGGTGCGGCGATCCTCGCAAAATTCCACCGTCTGGCTGCACTCGTGCTGCTCGGCGGCGCCGGTCTCACCACCTGCCTGACCTTCGTCTGGCTTTCGGCGCCCGACCTTGCCGTGACCCAGTTGCTGGTCGAGATCGTCACGACCGTCCTCATCCTGCTCGGCCTTCGCTGGCTGCCGAAGCGCATCGAAGACACGCAGGAATCCGAACTGCTTTCGCTCAGGGTCCGCTTCCGCCGCCTGCGCGACTTCCTGCTGGCGGTCACCGCCGGCGGCGGCGTGGCGCTCATCGCCTATACGATGATGACCCGTCCGCTACCGGACACGATCGCCAGCTACTTCCTCGAGCGCGCCTACAAGGAAGGCGGCGGCACCAACGTCGTCAACGTCATCCTCGTCGATTTCCGCGGCTTCGACACGCTCGGCGAAATCGCCGTTCTGGCGATCGTCGCGCTCACGGTCTTCGCCCTGCTCCTGCGCTTCCGCCCGCAGGCCGACAGCCTGGAGGCGCCGGAACAGCAGCGCGTCCAGAACGCCTTCGACGACGATCATCCGGATCGCAGCAAGGGCGACAGCGTTGCCGAGTACCTGTTCGTACCGTCGGTCATCATGCGCTGGATGTTCCCGGTCATCGGCATGCTGGCGGCCTACCTGTTCCTGCGCGGCCATGACCTGCCGGGTGGCGGCTTTGCGGCCGGTATCGCCATGTCCATCGGCTTCATCCTGCAGTACATGTCCGGCGGCACCCGCTGGGTCGAAGAACGGCTGCGCATCCACCCGCTGCGCTGGATGAGCATCGGGCTGCTGGTCGCCGCGACCACCGGCATCGGTTCATGGCTCTTCGGCTATCCGTTCCTGACCTCGCATGCGCAATACGTCACACTGCCGATCGTCGGGAAGTTTCCGCTGGCGAGCGCGTTATTCTTCGATCTCGGCGTCTTCTCGCTGGTGCTCGGCGCAACGGTGCTGATCCTCATCGCGCTGGCCCACCAGTCGATCCGCGCGCCGCGTGCTCATGCACGCGCCATGCGAAAGGAGGCACGCTGATGGAGATCATTCTCTCTGTTGCTATCGGCGTGCTGACGGCTTCCGGCGTCTACCTGCTGCTGCGCCCGCGCACCTATCAGGTGATCATCGGCCTTTCTCTGCTCTCCTATGCGGTCAACCTCTTCATCTTCGGCATGGGGCGCGTTCGCGTGAACGCGCCGCCGGTGCTAGAGCCCGGTGGCGTGGGCGATCTCAGCCGCTTCACCGATCCGGTGCCACAGGCGCTCGTGCTGACTGCGATCGTCATCGGCTTCGCCATGACCGCGCTCTTCCTCGTCGTGCTGCTCGCCTCGCGCGGCTTTACCGGCACCGACCATGTCGACGGCAGGGAGCAGCGCCATGACTAACTGGATGCACCACCTGCTGATCCTGCCGATCCTGCTGCCGCTGATGGTCGGCGCCGCGATGATCCCGATCGACGAGCGCAACCGCATGATGAAGGGCGTGATGGGCTTCGTCTCGACGCTCGCGCTTTTCGTGCTTTCGATGGTGCTGATGCGCATTGCCTCGATGGAAGGGGCGCCGGCCGGCAACGGCGTCTACCAGCTCGGCAACTGGCCGGCACCCTTCGGCATCGTTCTGGTGCTCGATCGTCTGTCGGCGCTGATGCTCTGCCTCACGAGCGGACTGGCGCTTGCCGCCCAGGCCTATTCCATCGCCCGCTGGCACACGTCGGGTCATCACTTCCATTCGCTGTTCCAGCTGCTGATCGCCGGTCTCAACGGTTCATTCCTCACCGGTGACCTGTTCAACCTCTTCGTCTTCTTCGAGATGATGCTGGCGGCGTCCTACGGCCTGCTCCTGCATGGTTCCGGGCCGCTACGCGTCAAGGCAGGTCTGCACTACGTCGCGATCAACCTCGCCGCCTCGTCGCTCTTCCTCATCGGCGTCAGCCTGATCTACGGTGCGACCGGTACGCTCAACATGGCCGATCTCTCGATGAAGCTGGCGACGCTCTCGCCGGACGATCGCCAGATGGTCGAGGTCGGCGCCGGCGTGCTCGGTGTCGCCTTCCTGGTCAAAGCCGGCATGTGGCCCTTGAGCTTCTGGCTGCCGACGGCCTATTCGGCCGCAACGCCTCCCGTCGCCGCCGTATTTGCGATCCTGACCAAGGTCGGCATCTACGTCATCCTCAGGCTTTCGCTGCTGGTCTTCGGCACAAGCGCCGGGGCCTCCGCAGGCTTCGGCCAGCCGATCCTTATTGCAGGCGGACTGCTGACAATCGCCTTTGGCGCGATCGGCGTGCTCGCTTCACAGGCAATGGGTCGCCTTGCGGCCTATTCGGTACTCGTTTCCTCCGGCACCTTGCTCGCAGCCATCGGCCTCGGCCATCCGAGCATGATTGCCGGGGCGCTCTTCTACCTCGTCAGCTCGACACTGACGATCGCCGCCTTCTTCCTCCTGATCGAACTGGTCGAGCGCGGCCGTGACGCCGGCGCCGACGTTCTTGCGGTGACGATGGAGGCCTATGGCGACGCCGACGAGGACGAGGAGGAAGAAGAGGTCGGCGCCGCAATCCCAGGCACCATGGCGATCCTCGGCCTCTGCTTCTGCCTTTGCGCGCTGCTGCTTGCCGGCCTGCCGCCGCTCTCGGGCTTCGTCGCCAAGTTCGCGATCCTCAGCGGTCTCTTCGGCCTGTCGGGAACGGAAGCCGCCCCGGCGATTTCCGCGGCCGACTGGACCTATGTCACGCTGCTGATCGTCTCCGGTCTCGCAGCGATGATCGCCATGAACCGCGTCGGCATCCGCACGTTCTGGGCGTCGATCGAAAACACCGTGCCGCGGGTGGTCGTCATCGAGATCACCCCCGTCGTCGTGCTGCTCGCCACCTGCATCTTCCTGAGCGTGCAGGCCGGCCCGACGATGCGTTACATGCAGGCAACGGCGGATTCGCTCTTCGATCCCGCCGGCTATACGGAACGTGTGCTCACCGCACCCCGGGCGGGAGGGCACTAACGATGCGCATCTGGCTCCCCTATCCCTTGCTGTCGATTGCCCTGCTCATCATCTGGGTGCTGCTCAATCAATCGGTCGCCCCTGGCACCCTGGTCATGGGCACGATCCTGGCGACCGGCCTCAGCTGGGTGACGCTGAAGCTCAGCCCGGTCCGCTCGCACCCGCGCCGGATCCTGTTGATACTGCGCTTCGGCTTTGCCGTGGCACTCGACGTCATCCGATCCAATCTTGCCGTCATTGGAGTCATCCTGCGTGGCCGGCACCGTCCACCGAGCTCCGGCTTCCTGACGGTCGACATCGATCTCGAAGACGAAAATGCCCTGGCGCTGCTCGCCTGCGTCATGACGGCAACGCCCGGGACGGCCTGGCTCGAATACGATCGAGGACGCAAGTCTCTGCTCTTCCACGTGCTCGACATGGAGAACGAGGACGTCTGGCTCGATACGGTCAAGCGCTACGAAGCCGCATTGAAGGAGATATTCGGATGATGGAACTTACGATCATCTGGTCGATCCTGATTGCCCAGATCATGCTCGGCCTGGCGATGGCCTTCGCCTTTTACCGCATGGTGCGAGGGCCGCGCGCCCAGGATCGCATCCTCGGCCTCGACACGCTCTACATCAACGCCATGCTGATGCTGCTCACCTTCGGCATCCGCACCGCGAACTCGATCTATTTCGAATCGGCACTGATCGTCGCGCTGATCGGCTTCGTCTCGTCGATCGCCTTCGGCAAGTTCCTCATGCGTGGGGAGATCATCGAATGAACCATCTCACCGACCTCCCTGTCTGGGCGGCCGTTCTCGTCTGCGGGCTTACCGTTCTCGGCGCCGCAGTGGCGCTGATCGGCTCGGTTGGCCTGCTCAGGTTCACCAGCTTCTACGAACGCCTGCATGCGCCGACACTGGCGACCAGCGGCGGCGTGCTGATGATCTGCACCGCCTCGATCGTCTGCTTCGCAGTGCTGCAAAGCCGTTGGGTGTTCCACGAGATCCTGATCATCGTCTTCGTCGTCGTCACCACACCTGTGACGTTGATGCTGCTCGGGCAGGCAGCGCTCTACCGCGACCGTGTCGAAGAAAAGCGGGGCGTCCCGCTGAAACAGCGGCCGTCCCGCGAAGAACCGGCGGAATAGGTTTCAGACCACTTCCAGCCAGGAAACTCAGGGCTGCATCCCATGGGAGCGCGGCCTATTCGCCGCGCCCTCTGAAGCGCCGCTGATAGGCGGGATCATAAAGCGAGCTTTCACGGAAGTCGGAAGCTTCGAGCCCGGGGCCGACGAAGATCAGCGCCGTGCGCTCGATCGGCTCTTCGGCCACCTTGGCGCCGATATCGGCAAGCGTGCCGCGCACCACCCGCTCGTCCGGCCAGGAAGCCTTGACGACGATGGCGACCGGGCAGTCGGCGCCGTAGAGCGGCGTCAGTTCCTCGACCACCTGCTGGAGCGCGTGTATGGCGAGATGGATCGCCAGCGTCGATCCCGTGGCGCCGAAGGCCGAAAGCGTTTCGCTGTTCGGCATCGGCGAGGCGCGGCCCGAAACACGGGTCAGCACCAGGCTCTGGGCAACCGCTGGAATGGTGAGCTCACGCCCAAGCGCCGCGGCGGCCGCCGCAAAGGACGGAACGCCCGGCGTCATCGTATAGGCGATGCCGTGCTTCTCCAGCCGACGGATCTGCTCGGCCACAGCGCTCCAGACCGAGAGGTCGCCGGAATGCAGCCGCGCCACATCCAGTCCGTCAGCCTCCGCCCTCAGATATTCCGCCTCGATCTCGTCGAGCGACATCGGTGCCGTGTCGACGATCCGGGCGCCCGGCGGGCAGTACTGCAGGAGCTCAGGCGAAACGATCGATCCGGCATAGAGGCAGACCGGGCAGCGCCCGATCAGGTCGCGCCCGCGCACCGTAATCAGATCCGCCGCGCCCGGGCCTGCTCCGATGAAATGTACCGTCATAGAAGATTACTCCAAGAATTTAGTGCTTCGTCCACGCCCATTGAGTGACCGGCATGGCCGGCTTCCAGCCGGTCATCGCACCCACCGGGCCGGCCCGCGCGATATCGATGCGGATCAGCGAACCGCCAAGCCGCGCGTGATGATCGAGCAGCACCACTTCCATGTCCGTCGTCACCGCATTGGCGACCAATCGTCCGCCGGGGCCAAGTGCGGCGATTGCCGCTGCCATCACGCCGTCTTCGCTGCCGCCGCCGCCGACGAAGATCGCATCCGGCTGCGGCAGGCCGGCAAGGGCCGCCGGCGCTTCGCCCTCGACCACCGTCAGCCCGGGCACGCCGAACATCGTCGCGTTCCGGCCGATACGCGCCGCCCGCTCCGCTGACACTTCGATGGAGATCGCCTGCATGGTCGGGTCGGCCAGCATCCATTCGATGCCGATCGAGCCTGAGCCACCACCGATATCCCAGAGCAGCTCACCCTTGCGCGGCGCAAGTGCCGAAAGCGTCAGCGCCCGTACCTCCCGCTTGGTGATCTGCCCGTCATGTTCAAACAGCGCGTCGTCGCGGCCGGCCGCCAGCGGCAGGATGCGCGCGCCCTCGTCGGCCGCGACCTCGATGGCGCAGACGTTTAAAGGATGCACGAGGCCGAGCATGAAGCGCGCGGCAATCTGCGTCGTCACCCGTTCGCCCGCGCCGCCGAGCGCTTCGAGCACGGTCAGTCGCGACTGACCGAAGCCGCTTGCGACCAGAAGCTCGGCAAGATCCCGCGGACCCGCCCCGTCCGATGTCAGCGTCAGCACACGCGCGCCCGGATGCAGATGCGGCCGCACCAGATCGAGCGGACGGCCGTGGACGGAAACAAGCGTCGCATCCTGCAGCGCCCAGCCGAGACGCGAGGCGGCAAGGCTGATCGACGAGGGTGCCGGAAGCGTGCGGATTTCGGCCGAGGCGATCCGTCGCGCCAGCGTCACGCCGACGCCGAAGAAGAACGGGTCGCCGGAGGCGAGCACCACGACCGGCGTGCCGCGGCGTGCGACGATCTCCACGACCGAACGTTCGAGTGGGCTTAGCCAATTGTGCGCTTCGCCGGTGATGAGAGAAGCGGCGAGCTCCAGGTGGCGATGGCCGCCATAGACGACGGGTGCTTCGGCGATCAGCCGCTTGGCCTCGTCGCCGAGACCCGCTACACCATCTTCACCGATACCGATGACGGTCAGCCAGGGGGAGACGATGGCGGGTTCGCTGTTCGACACGTCAGCCATGGAAAAACCTCGCATTCTGATTTTGGGTGGCACCACCGAGGCGCGCGAGCTCGCGCGCCGGTTGGCCGAAGATGTCCGCTACGACACCGCGATCTCGCTGGCCGGTCGCACCGCGGACCCGCGCCCGCAGCCGGTCAAGACCCGCATCGGCGGTTTCGGCGGCGCCGATGGGCTGGCGCATTTCCTGCAAGATGAGAACATCGCGCTGCTGGTCGATGCGACGCACCCCTTTGCCGCGCGCATTTCGCACAATGCCGCGGACGCGGCGCAAAGAACCGGCGTTCCGCTGCTTGCCCTCCGCCGACCGGAATGGCAGCCGCTGCCCGGCGATCGCTGGAACGCGGTCGACAGCGTTGTCGAGGCAGTGAACGCACTTGGCGATCGTCCACGCCGCGTCTTCCTCGCCATCGGCAGGCAGGAGGCTTTTCATTTCGAAGCCGCGCCGCAGCACAGCTACATTATCCGCAGCGTCGATCCGGTCACTCCACCGCTCGATCTGCCCGACCAGGAAGCGATCCTGGCGACCGGCCCCTTTGCGGAGGCCGACGAAGCCGAGCTGCTCAAGGGCCGACAGATCAACGTGATCGTTGCCAAGAACAGCGGCGGCAGCGCCACCTACGGCAAGATCGCCGCAGCGCGCCGGCTCGGCATCGAGGTAATCATGGTCGAGCGGCGCAAGCCCGCGGACGTGCCGACGGTGGGCAATTGCGACGAGGCGCTCGACCGCATCGCTCACTGGCTCGCCCCTGAATAGAAACGCGGCGTGTAGACGAGATCGGGCTGGCCGTCGCGCTCGACGATGCGCGTCTCGGGCGAACCGATGATGACGCAGGTCGCCATGTCGGCGCGGTTGGCATCGGCCTCGCCGAGCGGCATCACGGCGATCCGTTCGTCCGGCCGTCCGGCCGCCCGGCCGAAAATGACCGGCACCGTTGCCGGCAAAACGCCGCGCAGAAGCTCAAAGGCTTCGCCCAGTTGCCACGGCCGCGACTTGCTGATCGGATTGTAGAGCGCAATGACGAAGCCCGCTTCCGCCGCCAGCCTGAGCCGCCGGGTGATCACTTCCCAGGGCTTTAGATTGTCCGAAAGCGAGATCGCGCAGAAATCATGGCCAAGCGGCGCGCCGATACGGGCGGCAACGGCGAGCATCGCGGTCACACCGGGCGTGATCACCAGTTCAACCGACTTCCATTCCGCCGGCCCCTTGTCGATCGCCTCGCAGACAGCGGCCGCCATGGCAAAGACGCCGGGATCGCCGCCCGAGACCATGCAGACCTTCACACCTGCCGCCGCCCGCGTCAGTGCGACCTGAGCCCGATCGAGTTCCTCACGGTTGTCGGAGGCGATGCGCACCTGATCAGGACGGAGGTTCAGCCGGTCGAGATAGGGAAAGTAGCCGTAGAATTCCTGAGCGGCGGCAACGGCTTCCGCCGTTTCCGGCGTCATCTGCTTGGCGCCGCCCGGTCCAGTGCCGACCACATAGAGCGTACCGGTCATGGCCGGTCCTTCCAGCCGGGAACGAGCACCAGCGAGAAATAGGGCGCATCGTCGTCTGCCTTCTCGGCGAGCGCGGTCATCGCCGCGTTCTTCATCGTGCCGCGCTCGACATAGACGGCCTGAGCGAGGCGACCGGATGTGGCAAGCGCCCGGCGGATCTTCGGCAGGTTGCGCCCGACCTTCATGATGACGGCCGCTTCGGTATCCGCAAGCCTGCGGCCAAGCTCGGCCTCGGCCATGGTGCCGGGAAGCACGGAGAGCACGTCATCGCCCTGCACCAGCGGCAGGCCGGCAAGCGACCAGCACCCGGACATGGCGGTAATGCCCGGGATCACCTCGACCGGGAAGCGGTTGGCGAGCCGCACATGCAGATGCATGTAGGAGCCGTAAAATAGCGGATCGCCTTCGCTGAGCACCGCGACCGTGCGACCGGCGGCAAGATGCGCCGCCACGGCCTCGGCCGACGCGTTGTAGAAATCGGTGATCTGGCTCTTGTAGGCGCCGTCGTCCTTGTCGATCTCGGTCGTCACCGGATAGTAGAGCGGCAGTTCGACGAGATCGGGCTTCAGCAAACCTTCGACCACGGCGCGTCCATTGCCGCTGCGCCCGGCCTTGGCGAAATAGGCAAGCACATCGGCTTGCCCGAGCGCCTTCACCGCCTTGACCGTCAAAAGCTCCGGGTCGCCCGGGCCGGTTCCAACGCCGATCAGACGTCCCACACCTGCGCCGCTCACAGGCCCGGCCTCGCGAGCGAGTTGAGCGCCGCCGCCGTCATGGCGCTGCCACCGAGGCGGCCGCGCACGATGGCGAAGGGAACGCCGTAGGAATTCTCGGCCAAGGCATCCTTCGATTCCGCCGCGCCGACAAAACCGACAGGCATGCCGAGGATCGCCGCCGGCTTCGGCGCGCCGTCACGCAGCATTTCGAGCAGGAAGAACAGCGCCGTCGGCGCGTTGCCGATCGCGACCACCGAACCGGCCAGACGCTCGCTCCAGAGCTTCAGGGCGGCGGCGGAGCGGGTGTTGCCGATCTCGGCGGCAATCTCGGGCGTGCGCGGATCGCGCAGCGTGCAGATCACCTCGTTGCCGGCCGGCAGCCGTGCACGGGTGATACCGTGCGCAACCATCTCGGCATCGCAGAGGATCGGCGCACCGGCTTTCAGCGCCGCGCGGGCCGAGCTTACGAAATCGGGAGAGAAGACGAACTGCCTGGTCGCCTCAACGGAACCGCAGGCATGCACCATGCGCACCGCCAGATCCGCTTCCTCTTCGGAGAAGCGCGAAAGATCGGCCTCGGCGCGGATGATGGCGAAGGAACGCTCGTAGATGGCGTTGCCATCGCGAATGTAATCATACTCAGGCATGTCTATCCCTGTTCGAACGCTGCCGAGACGCGCGCAGCTCCGAGCCGTGTAAGACAGGACTGCGCCGATTCGCCAGCGTCTTTGTTTTGCCGCACCAGCCGGTCGAGCCGGGCAAGCGCGGATTCTATTTCATTCTCATCGGTGTAGGCGCTTGGAGCGCCGCTGGCAGCCCCATTTACGACAAGCCCGTATCCTGATGGCGCACCGACGAGTGTCAACTCCGACAGCCTCGGTCGCGCACAACCTTTGGCGCAGCCGGAGAGATGTACGACTAGCGATCCATCAAGCAACTCAGGCGCCGTCTGAACGACGCGCCCTGCCATGGCCTTGGTTTCCATCCGCCCCGACGCACAGCCCTTGCTGCCCGCACAGGTGGCGATCGCGTTGCGCGGATCCTGTTCCGCAATGCGAAGGCCGTGCGGCGCTGCCAGGCTCTGCGCCTCCACCGCGGCTTCACACGCCAGGCCGAGCACGAAAAAGGCATGCCCCGGCGCAAGGCGGATCGCATGAGCGCCCAACTCCTGCGCCTGGTGGGCGAAGGTCGCCAGTGCGGCGGCATCCACCTGGGCAAAGGCAAGGCCGAGACCAAGAACGGTGCCGGCGTTATCCAGCTCATGAATGCCGGGTATCGGGACGGAACTCGGAACCACCAGGCAGTCGGAGAATGCTTCGGCGCGACAGAGGGAGCGGATTTCCACAGGATCCAGATCGCGCCCTCGCGCCGTCGTGCCGAGGCTCGCCAGTTTCTCGAGAACGGTAATCACGGCCGGTACGACCGCATCGCCGGTCAGCGCTCCGACAACAGCTCCCTTCGCCGCGGTGCCGCCAAGCGACAGCAGCCACAGGGCGCCAGCAGGCGTCGAAAGCGCCTGCAATCGAATGTCGGCAACTACGGCACCAAGACCGAAGCGGCCGCCACCGTCGATGACGACGGAAAGCTTGGGAGCGAGCTTGAAGGGCACGCGCAGCGCTCCCAACGCTTCACGAAGCTCAGCGGAGATCGGTCGCGGATCGGCGATTTCCGCCGGGTCGATCCCGGCCAATGGCGGCATCTCGATCGCCAGGCCTTCGATGATCGTGATTTCGGCATCACCGATGGCCTGCGCCAGCGCCGGCACGGACGCTTCGGTCAGCCCACGAAGCTGCAGGTTTCCCCGCGCCGTGATCTCGATGATGCCATTGCCGAAACGCTCCGCAGCGGCGGCAAGTGCGATAACCTTCGACAGCGTCAGGCTGTCATCCGTTGGCCTTAGCCGCACGAGCAGGCCATCGCCGGTCTGCATGGGTGCCGCCAGCGACGGGCAGGCGCCGCGCCGCATCGAGGCGCTGGCGCCGGCTTCTCCGGTCGATGGAATGGCACAACTGGTCATCAAATCCGTCATCAAAGGCCCTCCTCCCTGAGGGCGCCTCGATCAAACATCAAGCGCGGGGCGAGCCGAAAACCGCGCCACTTTCCTCATCCCGTTCCAGAGACGCTATAACACAGCGGCGATCCTTGAGTGAGATCAATCAAGAGACGGCTACAGCCGCGCCGTCACTCCTCGAAATCAGCGCCCTTGCGCAGCAAGTAGATATCCATGATCCACCCCATCTTCGCCCGCGCTGCCGCCCGCGTTTCGAGGATCCGGTCCTTCACCTCAGCCACGCGACCGGAAATGACGATCTCATCCGGCGTACCGAGATAGGCGCCCCAGAAGATCTCGGCGTCCGGATCGTCGACCCGCTGGAATGCCTGCTCGCCGTCGAGCATGACGACGGAGGTCTGGCTCTTCTCGGGGAAGCTTTCGTGCAACCGGCGCCCGGTGGTGATCTCCACCGGCTTGCCGACGAGGTTCAGCGGGATGCGATGGCTGGCGCAGAGCGCCTGCAGGCTGGTGATCCCCGGGAGGACGTCATAGTCGAAGGCGACTTTCCCGCGCGCCCTGACGCGCTCGATGATGCGGATGGTGCTGTCATAGAGCATCGGGTCGCCCCAGACGAGGAACGCGCCGGTTCCCGCTTCGCCCACTTCTTTGGTCAGAAGCCCTTCGTAGATTTCAGCGATCCGGGCGTGCCAGTCATCGACGCTGCCGTCATAGCTGACGCCCTCGGTGCGGCGCACAGGCACCGCAAATTCGACAGTGCGGCTGTCGGGGCGCGTCACATAGCGCGCGCAGATGTCGCGGCGCACTTCCGCAAGCTCGGTCTTCTTTGAGCCCTTGGTTGGGATGAAGAGCACGTCGGCTCGGTTCAGTGCGTTGATCGCCTGCACCGTTATATGCTCCGGATTACCCGAACCGATGCCGATGATCAGAATTTTGCGCATGTCCGTCTCCGCCATCCTTATCTTGGCGTCTTAGGCGCATCGCTGCCGTCGGCGCAAGCTCTTCGCGCGACAGCGAAACCGCCAGCAGCGTCAACGCAACCTCAGTTGATCTCCGCGGCAACCGGATTGTCGGGCAAGCGCCAGTCGATCGGGTCGAAACCCTTCGATTCCAGGAAGGCGTTGGCCTGGGAGAAATGCCGGCAACCGAGGAAGCCGGAATGGGCCGAGAGCGGCGAGGGATGCGGCGCGCGGAGCACCAGATGGCGCGAGCGATCGACGAAGGCCGCCTTCTTCTGTGCGTAGGAACCCCAGAGCATGAAGGCGACCGGATGCTCAGCTTCGTTGACCGCGCGAATGATCGCATCGGTAAACCGCTCCCAGCCCCGCCCCTGGTGCGAGGCGGCCAAGCCGCGCTCCACCGTCAGCACGCTGTTCAGGAGCAGCACGCCCTGCTTCGCCCAGCTTTCGAGAAAACCGTGGCGCGCCGGCGGGATGCCAAGGTCGGTGTTCAGTTCCTTGTAGATATTTACGAGCGATGGCGGCGTCCGGACACCGGGGCGCACGCTGAAGCAAAGCCCGTGCGCTTGGCCATCGCCGTGGTAGGGATCCTGGCCAAGAATGACGACGCGAACCTTGTCGAGCGGCGTCAGGTCGAGGGCGCGGAAATATTCAGGCCCGCGCGGGAAGATCTGGCGGCCTTCATTCTTCTGGACCAGCAGGAACTGCTTGAGCTCTGCCATGTAGGCGCTGGAAAACTCCGGCGCCAGCGCTGCCTTCCAGCTCTCCTCGAGCTTTACCGCCGTTTCCATTGCACCTCCGGTCCATCTGTTGTCTTCGAGGCCCGCAATCTAGGCCCGCCGACCGCCATCGCAAGACCTGTCACCCGCTTCCACCGAATGTTACACGGGTTTTGCCGTATCGCTGCGACTTTGCGGGCAATGCGCTAGCCTCACTCAACAGCATTGTATTTCAACAGATACAACGGTAATCAGGAGGCGATATCGTTGTATCCTGAGAGATATCACGCATCGTTGGAGGGAAATCGATGATCAAGAGAAGAGACTGGCTGAAGGGCCTGGTGCTGACACTCGGCCTCGCCTGGGTCGGCGCAAACGTTCTGCCGACAGCCGCGCAGGCTGAAGAGAAGGTAACGGTCTTTGCCGCCGCGAGCCTGAAGAACGCGCTCGATGCAATCAATGCCGAGTGGCAGAAGGAAAGCGGCAAGGAAACGACCGTCTCCTACGCGGCCAGCTCTGCACTCGCCAAGCAGGTGGAACAGGGCGCACCTGCCGATGTCTTCATCTCTGCTGACCTCGCCTGGATGGACTATCTCGCCGAGAAGAAGCTGATCAAGGACGACACCCGCGCAAACCTGCTCGGCAACCGCATCGTGCTCGTCTCCGGCAAAAAGGACGCTGCCCCGGTCGAGATCAAGAAGGGCTTCGATCTCGCAGCCATCCTCGGTGACGGTCGCCTCGCCATGGGTGCCGTCGATTCCGTTCCGGCCGGCAAATACGGCAAGGCTGCACTCGAAAAGCTCGACGCATGGAAGGCCGTAGAACCCAAGGTCGCCGGCGCCGAAAGCGTTCGCGCCGCCCTCCTGCTCGTCTCGCGCGGTGAAGCGCCCTACGGCGTCGTCTACCAGACCGACGCTGCGGCAGACCCGGGCGTGAAAGTCGTCGGCACCTTCCCGGAAGACAGCCACCCGCCGATCATCTATCCGATCGCGATCACCACCGAGAGCAAGAGCCCCGATGCCGCCGCTTATGTCGACTTCGTCAAGTCGGCCAAGGCTGCGGAACTCTTTGAAAAGCAGGGCTTCACGGTCCTGAAATAATTGACCTGAAAAGACGGCAGATCTCGGCTGTCCAGAGACAGGCGAAGCATCTATCGTCACGCGTCGCCCGCGCCCAAACGCGGGCGACGTTATCATTTGTCAGAGGCACAGCGGCGGAGTAGGCGGACAGCCATATCCGGTGGGCCTCGTACCGGGGGAGCGATATCCGTTGGACTGGCTTGCAGTGAGCGATGCGGAATGGACGGCGATCCTGCTGAGCCTGCGCGTCGCAACCGTCGCGATGATCTGCAGCCTGCCCTTTGCGCTCGCGGTTGCCATGCTGCTCGCCCGCGGGCGTTTCTGGGGCAAGACTATCCTGAACGGTCTGGTACACATGCCGCTCATCCTGCCGCCCGTCGTTACCGGCTTTCTGCTTCTCCTGCTCTTCGGCCGCCGCGGACCGCTCGGCGCCTTCTTCGCCGATTATTTCGGCCTCGTCTTTTCCTTCCGGTGGACGGGTGCAGCACTTGCCTGTGGCGTCATGGCCTTTCCGCTGATGGTGCGCAGCATCCGCCTGTCGATCGAGGCGGTCGACCGCAAGCTCGAAGATGCAGCGACCACGCTCGGCGCCAGTCCGGTCTGGGTCTTCGCCACGATCACGCTGCCGCTGATCATTCCCGGCATCATCGCCGGCATGATCCTCGCCTTCGCCAAGGCCATGGGCGAGTTCGGCGCGACGATCACCTTCGTCTCCAATATCCCCGGCGAAACGCAAACGCTGTCGGCCGCCATCTACACCTTCACCCAGGTGCCCGGCGGCGATGCCGGCGCCATGCGGCTGACGATCATTTCGATCGTCATCTCCATGGCCGCGCTCATTTTCTCCGAATTGCTGGCCGCCTTCGCCGCACGCCGGGTGGCCGCCCAATGAGCCTCACCGTCGAAACCCATCATCAACTCGGCAATTTCTCGCTCGACGCCGCCTTCACCTCGGATGGCGGCGTGACGGCACTGTTCGGCCGATCCGGCTCGGGCAAAACCTCGCTCATCAATATCATCGCCGGCCTGCTGAAACCGCAAAGCGGCCGCGTCCTGCTCGATGGCGACGTCATCGCCGACAGCGAGAACCGGGTCTTCACACCGGTGCACCGCCGCCGCTTCGGCTATGTCTTTCAGGAGGCGCGGCTCTTCCCGCATTTGAGCGTGCGCCGCAACCTCGCCTATGGCCGCTGGTTTTCCGGCAAGAGCGGCACTGGTGGCGACTTCGCACGCATCGTCGAGATGCTCGGCATCGGCCACCTGCTTGAACGCAACTCCTCGGCTCTGTCAGGCGGCGAAAGGCAGCGCGTCGCGATCGGCCGGGCCTTGCTCGCGGCACCGCGCCTGTTGCTGATGGATGAACCGCTCGCCGCCCTCGACGAGGCGCGCAAGGCTGAGATCCTGCCCTATCTCGAACGGCTGCGCGATGATGCCGGGATTCCGATCGTCTATGTCAGCCATTCCGTCGGCGAGGTCGCCCGGCTCGCCCGGCGCGTCGTGGTCCTCGAAAACGGCAGGGTCACCGCATCGGGTGCGGCAGCCGAAGTGTTGAGCGCGCCTGCAGCGACACTTGCCACCGGCCGGCGCGAGGCCGGTGTTCTGCTGGAAGGCGAGGCCGAGGGAACCGATCCGTCCCACGAGCTGACGACCGTGCGGGTCGGGCGCCAACGGCTGCGCATTGCTGGCGTCAGCGCCACCCCCGGCAGCAAGCTTCGCCTGCACATCGCCGCGCGTGACGTCATGCTGGCGACAGCAAGACCGGTGGAGATCAGCGCACTCAACGTGCTCGAAGGGCGCATCCTGACGATCGCGACGGAGGAAGACGGCAGCGTCGATGTCCGGGTCAATTGCGGTGATGCGACGATTGCCGCCCGCATCACCCGCTTTTCCCGCGACGCGTTGCAGCTCGTTCCCGGCAGGACCGTCTATGCCGTCATCAAGTCGGTGGCGATCGATCACTAGAGCGCCACCCTGCATTTCCCCCCTCAAAGGGGACATGCACTAGGCGTCGTCCGAAACGACCTCGTCCGTGCCGAACGGTGCATCGCTGCCGCGCACGGACTCGAGCCAGGCGAGATCTTCGGCGATCGCGGCCTGTACCCGTTCTTCCATCTGCCGGTAGCGACGGATCAGCTCCTCGCCGAACGGCGTCACCAATGCGCCGCCACCCTGTTTGCCGCCGCGCTGTGATTCTACCGAAGGTTCGCTGAACATCCGGTTCAGGGCATCGACCAGCAGCCAGGCACGGCGATAGGACATGTCCATCGCCCGCCCCGCGGCGGAGATGGAACCGGTGTCGCGTATCAGTTCGAGCAGCAGGATCTTGCCGCGACCGAGCCGGTCGGCGGGCGGAAAATCGATGCGCAGGACGGGGCGAAGATCGGGGCGGCTCTCACTCATGCGGGAGAGCATAGAAGTACGCGCAGGAATCCGAAAGGCCGCCTCGCGGCGAACCGGACCGGTTCACGATAAAAGATTGCTCGCAACCGGGCGCCTGCCGCCGACTGCCAGATTGCAGGTCTTGATCTCGCGCCTTCGACATGTACCGATGGTCCCGACAAGCCCTTGCCCGAAAGCACCTTCCCATGCCAGGTCCGACACTCGATCCCATCGCCACCGATACCGCCCTGCCCTCCAAGGCCGACGTCGTCATCGTCGGCGGTGGCATCATCGGCGTGAGCACCGCTCTCTTTCTGGCCGAACGCGGCGTCGATGTCGTGCTCTGCGAGAAGGGCACGCCCGGAGCGGAACAGTCGAGCCGCAACTGGGGCTGGGTGCGGGTCATGGGCCGCGACGAGCGCGAGATTCCGCTGGCGATCGAGGCGCTGAAGATCTGGGACACGCTCGACGCCCGCGTCGATGGCGAGACCGGCTTTCGCCGCAGCGGCATCCTCTACATCTCCGAGAACGAGCGCGACGTCGCCAACCGCGACGCCTGGCTCGCCATGGCAAAACCCTACGGCGTGGATAGCGTGCAACTCAGCTCCGACACGACAGAAGCGATGATGCCGGGCGCCGCCGTCCGCTACGAAGGCGGGCTCTTCACGCCGAGCGACGGCCGGGCCGAACCGCAGAAGGCCGTGCCCGCGATCGTCGCCGGTGCCCGCCGCGCCGGTGCCCGTATCCTCACCGGCAGCGCCGTGCGCGGCGTCGAGAAGGCGGCCGGGCGGATTTCCGCCGTCGTGACCGAAAGAGGCCGCATCGAGGCATCGACGGTCATCGTTGCCGGCGGCGCCTGGTCGAGGCTCTTCCTCAAAGGCCTCGGCATAAGGCTGCCGCAGCTGAAGGTGCGCAACACGGTGTTGAGAACCGGGCCAGTCTCCGGCGGGCCGGAAGGGGCCGGCGCAACCGCGACCTATGCCTATCGCAAACGCCTCGACGGCGGCTACACCATCGCCGATGGCGCTGCCAATCTGCACGCGATCGTGCCTGACAGCTTCGCCTTCTTCCGTGATTTCCAGCCGGCGCGAAAGGCGGAGGGCGACGCTGTTCAACTCGGCATCAGCGCCCAGAGCTGGAACGAACTGTTCGAGATCGGCGCCGTACCGCTCGACCGGCCGGGCGCCTTCGAACGCCATCGCGTGCTCGATCCCAATCCGGATTCGCGCCGCGCCTTGCATGCGCTCGATGCCGCCGCAAAGGCCTTGCCCTTGCTGCGCGAAACCAAGGTGCAGCAGATCTGGGCCGGGCTGATCGACGTGACGCCCGATGCCGTCCCCGTCATCTCGCCCGCCGAAAGCCTTCCGGGCCTCATCATCGCGACGGGCTTTTCTGGCCACGGTTTCGGCATCGGGCCGGGCGCCGGACACCTCGTCGCCGACCTCGTGACCGGCGCAAAACCGATCGTCGATCCGGCGCCGTTCCGGCTCTCGCGCTACTTCGATGGCACGCCGATCACGCTTGCCCCGCCGGTTTGACGCCATCCGCGCCGAACGGCCGCGAAAGAAAATTACAAGCAACGACCGGCAGGAATATGCGCAACACAACGCGTGGGCGCACTCCCGGCAGGATTCTATCTTTCTTTGCTTGCCCCTGCCCCGCAACGCCGAAAGACCTTCATAAGCCCCGGAACTCGTGGCAGTCTGTGAGCATTCCCGTCGGGAGAGCGGGGGCTTTTAGGAGGAGTCTGTGCAGACCTTAGGCGGAGGAGCCTTGCCGGTCACATTGCACGTCCTCGTACACCTCAGGCCCATCATTATCCCGACCCAGAGCGTTTCCAGCATAGGTCCTAGCGCCTTGCGTCCGGAAATGCGTGAGAACAGACATGAAGAGCGGTTCGACTGGAACCACTCTTGATTTGGTGCACTGCGCACTCCGGAGGAGGCCGGAAACCGCATGAGCGATCTCGATCGACTTAGTCTGCATGTCCCCGAACCTGCCGTTCGGCCCGGTGGTCAGCCGGATTTCTCCAACGTCAAGATCCCGAAGGCCGGCTCCGTGCCGCGCCCGGAAGTGGACGTCGCGCCGGAAGAGATGCGCGACCTCGCCTATTCGATCATCCGCGTGCTTAACCGCGACGGCGAGGCGGTCGGTCCCTGGGCCGGGCTGCTTTCGGATGATGAACTGCTCTCAGGCCTCAGGCATATGATGCTGCTGCGCGCCTTCGACGCGCGCATGGTCATGGCGCAGCGCCAGGGCAAGACCTCCTTCTATATGCAGCACCTGGGCGAAGAGGCCGTCAGCTGCGCCTTCCGCAAGGCGCTGGTGAAGGGCGACATGAACTTCCCGACCTATCGACAGGCCGGTCTTCTGATCGCCGACGGCTACCCCATGGTCGAGATGATGAACCAGATCTTCTCGAACGAGAGCGACCCCTTGCGCGGCCGCCAACTGCCGATCATGTATTCCTCCAAGGAGCATGGCTTCTTCACCATCTCCGGCAACCTCGCCACCCAATATGTCCAGGCGGTCGGCTGGGCGATGGCGTCGGCGATCAAGCGCGACACCAAGATCGCTGCCGCCTGGATCGGCGACGGCTCGACGGCGGAATCGGACTTCCACTCGGCGCTCGTCTTTGCCTCCACCTACAAGGCGCCTGTCATCCTCAACATCGTCAACAATCAGTGGGCGATCTCCACCTTCCAGGGTATTGCCCGCGGCGGCTCCGGCACCTTTGCCGCCCGTGGCCTCGGCTTCGGCATCCCGGCGCTTCGCGTCGACGGCAACGACTATCTCGCCGTCTACGCCGTTGCCAAATGGGCGGCCGAGCGCGCCCGTCGCAACCTCGGCCCGACGCTGATCGAATACGTCACCTACCGCGTCGGCGCCCATTCGACCTCCGACGATCCGAGCGCCTACCGCCCGAAAACGGAATCGGAGGCCTGGCCGCTCGGCGATCCGGTCCTACGGTTGAAGAAGCACCTGATCCTGCGCGGCGCATGGTCGGAAGAGCGCCACACCCAGGCGGAAGCCGAGATCCTCGACGAAGTGATCCAGGCACAGAAACAGGCCGAAGGCCACGGCACGCTGCATGCCGGCGGCAAGCCCTCGGTGCGCGATATCTTCGAGGGCGTCTATGCCGAGATGCCGCCGCACATTCGCCGCCAGCGGCAGAAGGCAGGTTACTGATATGGCCAGAATGACAATGATCGAAGCCGTGCGCAGCGCCATGGACGTTTCCATGGAGCGCGACGACAATGTCGTCGTCTTCGGCGAGGACGTCGGCTATTTCGGCGGCGTCTTCCGCTGCACCCAAGGCCTCCAGGCGAAATACGGCAAGACCCGCTGTTTCGACGCGCCGATCAGCGAAAGCGGCATCGTCGGCACGGCAATTGGCATGGCCGCCTATGGCCTGAAGCCCTGCGTCGAGATCCAGTTCGCCGACTACATGTACCCGGCCTACGACCAGATCACCCAGGAAGCCGCCCGCATCCGCTACCGGTCCAACGGCGATTTCACCTGTCCGATCGTGCTGCGCATGCCGACTGGCGGCGGCATCTTCGGCGGCCAGACGCATAGCCAGAGCCCGGAAGCGCTGTTTACCCATGTCTGCGGCCTGAAAGTCGTCGTGCCCTCCAATCCCTATGACGCCAAGGGCCTGTTGATCGCCTCGATCGAAGATCCGGATCCGGTGATGTTCCTGGAGCCGAAGCGGCTCTATAACGGCCCGTTCGACGGCCATCATGACCGGCCGGTCATTCCTTGGTCGAAACACGATCTCGGCGAGGTGCCGGAAGGCCACTACACCGTCCCGATCGGCAAGGCGGAAGTCCGCCGAGAGGGTTCTGCCGTCACAGTCGTCGCCTATGGCACCATGGTACATGTAGCGCTCGCGGCAGCCGAGGAAACCGGCATCGACGCCGAGGTGATCGATCTGCGCAGCCTGTTGCCGCTCGATCTCGATACCATCGTCAAGTCGGTGGAAAAGACAGGGCGCTGCGTCGTCGTGCACGAGGCGACGCTGACATCGGGGTTTGGCGGCGAAGTGGCTTCCCTCGTCCAGGAGCATTGTTTCTACCATCTCGAAGCGCCCGTCGTGCGTGTCGCCGGCTGGGACACGCCCTACCCGCACGCCCAGGAATGGGACTATTTCCCCGGCCCCGCGCGCGTCGGACGCGCGCTTGTCGAAGTGATGGAGGCCTGACATGGGCGAATTCGTAATCAAGATGCCCGATGTCGGCGAAGGTGTGGCCGAGGCCGAACTCGTCGAATGGCATGTGAAGCCCGGCGATCCCGTGCGCGAGGACATGGTGCTCGCGGCCGTGATGACCGACAAGGCGACCGTCGAAATCCCCTCGCCCGTCACCGGCACGGTGCTCTGGCTCGGCGCAGAGGTGGGCGATACCGTCGCGGTGAAGGCGCCGCTCGTGCGCATCGAGATATCAGGCGAAGGCGGGGCGACTGCTCCCGCGGAAGAAAAGCCGAACGCCAAGGCGGATGAAAAGCCGGCGGCAAAGGTCGAGGCGCCCGTGCCCGTTGCCAAGCCAGCCCAGCCCTCCAAGGTCGAAGCCAAGGCACCGGCCGTGAACGGTGTCCATGCCAACGGCGCACATGCCGCCGGCGAACGGCTGGAGAAGGCATTGGCCTCGCCGGCCGTGCGTCTGCGCGCCAAGGAAAGCGGCGTCGATCTCCGCCAGGTGACTGGTACCGGCCCGGCCGGTCGCATCACCCATGACGATCTCGACCAGTTCATCGCCCGCGGCGCCCAGCCGGCGCTGGCGCCCGCAGGCCTGCAGCGCAAGACCGCCGTCGACGAAATCAAGGTGACCGGCCTGCGCCGCCGCATCGCCGAGAAGATGTCGCTTTCGACCTCGCGCATTCCCCACATCACCTATGTGGAGGAAGTCGACATGACCGCGGTGGAAGACTTGCGCGCGACCATGAACCGCGACCGCAAGCCGGACCAGCCGAAGCTGACGATCCTGCCCTACCTGATGCGCGCGCTTGTGCGCACCATTGCCGAGCAGCCGGCCGTCAACGCGATATTCGACGACGGGCCCGGCATCATCCATCGCCACCACGCCGTCCATATCGGCATCGCAACGCAGACGCCGGCCGGTCTCACCGTTCCGGTCGTGCGCCATGCCGAAGCGCGCGGCATCTGGGATTGCGCCAACGAGCTCAATCGCTTGGCGGAAGCCGCCCGCACCGGTACGGCCACCCGCGACGAGCTCACGGGTTCGACGATTACGATATCGTCTCTCGGTGCGCTTGGTGGCATCGTTTCCACGCCGGTCATCAACCATCCGGAGGTCGCGATCATCGGCGTCAACAAGCTGGCGATCCGCCCGGTCTGGGACGGCACGCAGTTCGTGCCGCGCAAGATCATGAACCTGTCCTCGAGCTTCGATCACCGCGTCGTTGACGGCTGGGATGCGGCCGTGTTCGTGCAGCGGCTGAAGACCCTGCTCGAAACGCCGGCGCTTATTTTCGTGGAGGCCTGAGGCGATCATGAAGGAAATCTCCTGCAAGCTGCTCGTGATCGGCGCCGGCCCCGGCGGTTACATCGCAGCCATCCGCGCCGGCCAGCTCGGCATCGACACCGTCATCGTCGAAAAGGCCAAGGCCGGCGGCACCTGCCTCAATGTCGGCTGCATTCCCTCCAAGGCCCTGATCCACGCGGCCGAAGAGTTTCACAAGCTGCGCGCGGCCGCTTCCGGCCGCAGCCCGCTCGGCCTGTCGCTTGCCAACCCCTCGATCGATCTCGCCCATACCATCGCCTGGAAGGACGGTATCGTCGGTCGGCTTAACGGCGGGGTGATCGGCCTCCTGAAGAAGGCCGGTGTCAAAGCGGTCGTCGGCGCGGCCCGCTTCATCGATGGCAAGACCGTCGATGTCGAAACCGAAACCGGGCTGCAGCGCATCCGCGCCGAAGCGATCGTGATTGCCACCGGTTCCGCGCCTGTCGAGCTGCCGGACCTGCCCTTCGGCGGGCCGATCATTTCCTCGACCGAGGCCCTGTCGCTGAAGAGCGTGCCGAAGAGCCTCGCCGTTATCGGCGGCGGTTATATCGGCCTCGAACTCGGCACCGCCTTTGCCAAGCTTGGCAGCCATGTCACCGTGCTGGAGGCGCAGCCGCGTATCCTGCCACTCTACGACGCCGATCTGACGAAGCCGATCAGCAAACGCCTTGGCGAACTCGGTATTGAAGTCTTCACCCAGACGGTCGCCAAGTCTTACTCCGCCGAGACCGGCAGCTTGCAAGCCGAACACAACGGCCGCGCCATCAATGTCGCTGCCGAAAAGGTGCTCGTCACCGTCGGCCGAAAGCCGGTGACCGAAGGCTTCGGCCTGGAAGAAATCGACCTCGACCGCACCGGCCGTTTCATCCGCGTCGACGACCAGTGCCGCACTTCGATGCGCGGCATCTACGCGATCGGCGACGTCACCGGCGAGCCGATGCTGGCGCACCGCGCTATGGCGCAAGGGGAAATGGTGGCGGAGATCGTCGCCGGTCATAAGCGCAGCTGGGACAAGCGCTGCATTCCAGCGGTCTGCTTCACCGATCCGGAGATCGTCACCGCCGGCTTGTCGCCCGACGAGGCCCGCGCCAGCGGCATCGAGATCAAGATCGGCCAGTTCCCGTTCCAGGCGAACGGCCGCGCCATGACGACGCTTGCCGAGGACGGCTTTGTCCGCATCGTCGCCCGCGCCGACAACCATCTGGTGCTCGGCATCCAGGCGGTCGGCCACGGCGTCTCGGAACTGTCGGCGAGCTTCAGCCTGGCGATCGAGATGGGTGCGCGGCTCGAAGACATCGCCGGCACGATCCATGCGCATCCGACGCAATCGGAAGCTTTCCAGGAGTCGGCGCTGAAGGCGCTCGGGCACGCACTGCATATCTGACGCCTCGCGTTGTAGAATGGCCCCTCATCCGGCCTGCCGGCCACCTTCTCCCCGCCATGCGGGGAGAAGGACACATGTGGCGCCCGCCCGCTTCAACAATTGCCTTTTGCCGTATGGGAGAAAGACATGAACAGAATTGACCCGATCGTCATCGTTTCGGCAGCCCGTACCCCGATGGGCGCCTTTCAGGGCAGCCTCAAGGATCTGACCGCGCCCGAAATCGGCGCCATCGCGCTGAAGGCAGCACTCGATCGCGCTGGCCTTGATGCCGTCGACGAGGTGCTGATGGGCAATGTACTGCCGGCCGGCATCGGCCAGAACCCGGCGCGCCAGGCAGCCCTTGGCGCGGGCCTCGGCAAAGAAACGCCGTCGACGACCATCTCCAAGGTCTGCGGCTCCGGCATGAAGGCGCTGATGCTTGGCCATGATGCCATCCTGTCCGGCAGCGCGTCGGTGCTTGCGGTCGGTGGCATGGAGTCGATGACCAACGCCCCCTATCTGCTGCCAAAGGCGCGCGGCGGCTTCCGCCTGGGGCATGGCGAGGTCAAGGACCACATGTTCCTCGACGGCCTCGAAGACGCCTATTCCGGCCGGCTGATGGGCACCTATGCCGAGGACACGGCCGAACATTACCAGTTCTCGCGCGCCGATCAGGACGCCTTCGCGCTGCGCTCGCTCGATCGCGCCAACCGGGCGGCCGAGGATGGTTCCTTTGCCGAGGAGACTGTGGCGGTCAGCGGCGCTGGAAAGCGACAGACCGCCAATCTCGATCGCGACGAGCAGCCGACCAAATCGGATCCGGCAAAGATCCCGAAGCTGAAACCCGCCTTCCGCGACGGCGGCAGCGTGACGGCAGCCAATTCGTCGTCAATCTCCGACGGGGCAGCGGCGCTGATCCTGATGCGCGCCAGCGAAGCGGAAAGGCGCGGACTGACGCCGCTTGCGATCGTCGCCGGCCATGCCGGCCATGCGCAGGAGCCGGCCTGGTTCACGACCGCGCCGATCGGCGCGATCGACAAGCTGATGGCCAAGCTCGCGTGGGAGAAGGGCAGCGTCGGCCTCTACGAAATCAACGAGGCCTTCGCCGTGGTGGCGATGGCGGCGATCCGTGATCTCGGCCTGTCAGACGATATCGTCAACATCAATGGCGGCGCCTGCGCACTCGGCCATCCGATCGGTGCGTCCGGCGCCCGCATCATCGTGACCCTGCTTCACGCGATGCGCGCCAAGGGCGTCAAGCGCGGCATTGCCTCGCTCTGCATTGGCGGCGGCGAGGCGACGGCGGTCGGGCTGGAGCTGTTGCAATAGCGCAGCGCGGCCTTCCGGCCGCCTCGCGCTTCAACCTACGAAAAACGCCGCCGGTCGAACCGGCGGCGTCTCTGTTTTTTGCAGGCAGTTTGCCTCGCGCCTCAGCCCATGCGCTCGGAAGCGTAGGAACCCGGGCTCGGCGGGAAGACGACGACGCGGTTGCCGTTGATGAAGCAGCGATTGTGGATATGGGCGTGTACGGCGCGGGCGAGCACCTGGCTTTCAACGTCACGGCCGATCGACACATAGTCTTCCGCGCTCTGGGCGTGGGTGATGCGAGCAATGTCCTGCTCGATGATCGGGCCTTCATCGAGGTCTGCGGTGACGTAGTGCGCCGTCGCACCAATCAGCTTCACGCCGCGCTCATAGGCCTGCTTGTAGGGGTTTGCGCCCTTGAACGACGGCAGGAACGAGTGGTGGATGTTGATGATCCGGCCCGACATCTTCTTGCAGAGCGCATCCGACAGGACCTGCATGTAGCGGGCAAGCACGATCAGTTCGGCGCCGGTCTGGTCGACGAGCTCGAGCAGCTGGGCCTCGGCCTTCGGCTTGTTCTCCTTCGTCACCTTGATGCAGTAGAAGGGGATGTCATGGTTGACGACCACCTTCTGGTAGTCGAAGTGATTGGAGACGACGCCGACGATGTCGATCGGCAGCGCGCCGATCTTCCAGCGATAGAGCAGGTCGTTGAGGCAATGGCCGAAACGCGACACCATCAGCAGCACCTTCATGCGCTCTTCACTGTCGCGGATTTCAGCATTCATATCGAAGCGCTTGACAACCGGTTCGAAGCCGGCCTTCAGCTCGTCGAGCGTCACGCCTTCCTGGCTAATGAAGGTAAGCCGCATGAAGAACAGGCCGGTTTCGAGGTCATCGAACTGCGAACTGTCTGAAATGTAACAGCCCTTTTCGGCGAGATAGCCGGTGATGGCGGCGACGATGCCACGGGTGGTCTTGCAGCTGACGTTCAGCACATAGCTTTTCATCGGTAGGTCTCTCGCTCCAGAGGTTTTTCCGGCCCCCCTTATACGGCCAGTCACACAAAAACTAGCGCGGCCTTTTCGCCGCCGTCGATCCATTCGCGACATTCGCTTGACGGAACTGGCCAGACGGCGCCGGCGGCACGATATGGGTTCTCTCGCTGGTGCCTGGAGAAAGGATCAGGCAGGAGGCCCCGCGGCTCTAGCGCGGTGTGCGGTCCGGGTGCGCGCGGGCGAAAGCCTCGATCTCCGCGCAATTCTGATCGATTGCCACAACCCGCGGGCAGGCGCTGAGATCCACATCCCAGCGGCGGGCATTGTAGACCTGAGGCACCAGGCAGAAATCCGCCATGGTCGGGCTGTCGCCATGACAGAAACGGCCGGTCGCGGAATGATCGAGCAGTCGTTCGAAGGCAGCGAGCCCCTCGCCGATGAACTTGCGCATCCAGTTGCGCCGCGCCGCCTCGCCGTCCTCCGCATTGGCCATGACATAGGAAACCACGCCGAGATTGCAGACCGGGTGGATGTCCATCGCAACCGCATAGGACAGCATGCGCACCCGCTGACGGCCGATGGCGTCAACCGGCAGGAAGCCGGACGCCACTCGCGTCTCGGCAAGATATTCGATGATGGCGAGCGATTGCGTGAAACGCTCGCCATCGATGTCGAGGGCAGGCACGAGCCCCTGCGGGTGGCGGGCCAGATGCTCCGGCGCCTTGTGCGCCTTGGCAAGCAGGTCGACCGGCACTGAACGATAGCTTTCGCCGAGGCTGTTGAGCGCGATGCGCACCCGATAGCTCGCCGACGAACGCCAGTAATCGTAGAGGACGATCTCGCTCATGCCTTTGCCCGTTCTTGTAGGTCGGCCGTATCAAGCCCGGTTGTAGGCTTCGACGGTCTGCTCGATCGCGCCGAAGATCGAATGACCGGTCTTGTCCTTCATCTCGATGCGCACGACATCGCCGACGCGGAGGAACTGGGTCTTCGGCGCGCCGCCGGCAATCGTCTCGATCATCCGGACTTCCGCGATGCAGGAGTAACCGGCACCGCCCTCGGCAACCGGCTTGCCCGGGCCGCCATCGAGCTTGTTGGAAACAGTGCCCGAGCCGATGATCGTGCCGGCGCAAAGCGGCCGGGTCTTGGCCGCGTGGGCAACCAGTTGCGCAAAATCGAAGGTCATGTCGACGCCGGCATCGGCGCGGCCGAAGGGCTTGCCGTTCAGGTCGACGCAAAGCGGCAGATGCAGCTTGCCGCCATCCCAGGCATCACCCAGCTCATCCGGCGAAACGGCGACCGGCGAGAAGGCAGACGACGGCTTCGACTGGAAGAAGCCGAAGCCCTTGGCGAGCTCGGCTGGGATCAGGCCGCGCAACGACACGTCGTTGACCAGCATGATGAAACGAATTGCCGCCCGCGCCTCTTCGATCGTTGCAGCCATCGGCACATCGTCGACGATGACGGCAACCTCGCCCTCCATGTCGACGCCCCAGCTTTCGTCGGCAAGCGGGATCGGATCGCGCGGTGCGATGAAGCTGTCGGAGCCGCCCTGGTACATCAGCGGATCGGTCCAGAAGCTCGAAGGCATCTCGGCATTGCGGGCCTTGCGCACCAGCTCGACGTGATTGACGTAGGCCGAACCGTCGGCCCATTGGTAAGCGCGTGGCAATGGCGACAGGGCGTCGTGCTCGTGAAAGCGGATCGTCGGCTGCGAGCCGGTCTCGATTCCCTCCGCCACGCGCGCAAGCCGCGGACCGGCATGCGCCCAATCGTCGAGCGCTGCCTGCAGCGAGCGGGCGATGTGCCCCACTTCCGAGCAGCGGGTAAGATCGCGAGAGACGACCACGAGCTTTCCGTCGCGCGTACTGTCCTTGAGTGTCGCCAGTTTCATGCAGTCCTCCCTCTCAATCTTTTCATTGTTCACGCAGTTTCGGACGAAACCGCGCTTAGGCGGACGAATCGTCCGCAATCTTCACAACAAGGCCGTCGGCGGCGATCGTCAAGGCGCCCGCCCAGTTTTTGCGGGTCGCCGCGATCCAGTCCGTTTCCGAAATCTCGGGATCGTCGGCAGGGATCAGATGGTGCAGCACCAGCCGGCCGACGCCCGCGGCCGTTGCGATCGCGGCCGCTTCTCCGGCAAAGCTGTGGCTCGCCAGCAGATGCTCCTTCAACCGTGCGCCATTGCCGGTGCGCGCCACCAGCCGGTCGACGCCTTCGGCAAGCATCGCCTCATGCACGAGAATGTCGGCCCCTTTGGCGAAATCGGCAAGCGGCGGGAAATAGGCGGTATCGGACGAGAACACGACAGAACCTTCCGCATGGTCGAACCGAAGCGCAAAACAATCGGTAACCGGCGGATGGTCGACGCGCAGCGCCGAGAGCGTCAGGCCACTCTCCGACAAGATTTCGCCTTCGGAGAACTCTATGACCTCGACCAACGCGCGCAGATCCGGCCGGCCCTCATCGACGATGCGGATGTCGATATCGAAGGCCATCGATTGCAGGAAGCCCTGCCAGTAGGCGCGGGTGCCGGCGGGGCCGAAGACGCGCACCGGCTGCGATAGCCCCGCGGTCCAAGCCGTGTGAATGAGCGGCCCAAGCTCGAGCACATGGTCCGAATGCAGATGGGTAATGACGATCAGGTCCAGCGTCTTCAGCGCGACACTGGCATTGGTCAGCCCGCGGGTGACGCCGAGACCGCAATCGACGACAACAGTCCGGCCGCCGATTTGAAGCAGAGACGACGTCGGCCACGGGCCGCCCGGCCGGATCGCCGGACCACCCTTGCTGCCGAGCAAAACCAGGCGTGAACTCAAGACCAATCGCCTTCCGGCGTCCCGTTGAACCGCTTCTTGAGATCGCTCCAGCAGTCAATGTAGTTGTCCTGCAACGTCTCCAGTTCGGCGGCGAAGCGGGTCAGCTGCTGCGGGAAGCGGGTCTCGAACATGAAGGCCATCGTATGGTCGAGCTTCACCGGTTTCAACTCGCTATTCGTTGCCTTGTCGTACCCTGATGCATCCGGCCCGTGCGCCAGCATCATGTTGTGCAGGCTCATGCCGCCAGGCACGAAGCCTTCCTCCTTGGCATCATAGCGGCCATAGATCAGCCCCATGAATTCGCTCATGATGTTGCGGTGATACCAGGGCGGCCGGAAGGTGTGTTCCGCCACCATCCAGCGCGGCGGGAAGATCACGAAATCGATGTTCGCCGTGCCCTCCTCGCCAGAGGGTGCCGTCAGCACCGTGAAAATCGACGGATCCGGATGGTCGAAGAGAATGGCGCCGACCGGCGAATAGGTCTTGAGGTCATATTTATAGGGCGCGTAGTTGCCATGCCAGGCAACGACGTCGAGCGGCGAGTGACCGATCTCGGTCACGTGGAAGCCGCCGCACCATTTCACATGCACGCGGCAGGGCGTTTCCTTCTCCTCGAAGGCGGCGACCGGCGTCTTGAAATCGCGCGGGTTTGCAAGGCAGTTGGCGCCGATCGGGCCGCGATCCGGCATCGTAAACTTGGCGCCGTAATTTTCGCAGATGTATCCGCGCCAGACCTTCTCCTCACCACGTCGTGTCACCTTGAACATGGTGCCGCGCGGCACGATGCAGATCTCCGAGGGCTCCACATTCATCTTGCCGAGTTCGGTGAAGACCTGGATCGCGCCCGTTTCCGGAACGATCAAGAGCTCGCCGTCCGCATTGAAGAAGTAGTCGTCCACCATGTCGGCGTTGAAGGCATAGGCATGTGCCGCCATGCCGGTCTGCGTCGGCGCGTCGCCCGCCGTCGTCATCGTGCGGATGCCCTGAAGGAAATTCAGTTTCTCCGCCGGCACCGGCAGCGGGTTCCAGCGCAACTGGCCGAGCGCCAGCGAATGCTCGGCCACATGCGGCGCCGTCTTCCAGTGCGGGTAGTCGATCTTGCTGAAGCGACCGGTGTGACGGACGCTCGGGCGGATGCGGTAGAGCCAGGACCGCTCGTTCGTGCCGCGCGGGGCAGTGAAGGGCGATCCGGAAAGCTGCTCGGCATAGAGCCCGTAGGCGCATTTCTGCGGGCTGTTCTGCCCCTGCGGCAGGGCACCCGGAAGGCTTTCGGTCTCAAAATCGTTGCCGAAGCCGGGCATGTAGTTGAGCGCCTCCTCAGCCCTCACCTGCGCCTCGGCCTGTTTTCCTGCCTTGTCCAGCATCGTCGATCCTCCTCCTCATGGCGCCTCACTTCGGGTTCTCGAAGCGACCTGCGAAAGGTCCGGCGCAATCCCAAATACCGCAGCGACGACCTTTTCCCAGGTGGACGAAATTGCCGCGTTCGGCATATTAGTTGCAATCGTAACTATCGATTTTGTAACTATCAAGGACGCCAAAATGGCCGCCGATGGCTTCGAGCTCAATGCCTTCCTGCCCTATCGCCTGAACCGCGCGGCGGAATTTGTCGCATTGCGCTTTGCCGCCCAATACAAGGCGCGCTACCAGCTCACCCGCCCGGAATGGCGCACGCTCGCGGCCCTCGGCAGCACTGGCCGTCCGATGACGGCAACCGAAGTCGGGGGCCACTCGGCCATGCACAAAACCAAGGTCAGCCGCGCCGTCGCCGCGCTCGAAAAGCGCCGCTGGCTCACTCGCCGTGACGACGAGGGCGACCGCCGCATCGAGCATCTGGAACTGACGAAGACAGGCATCCGGGCCTATGGCGAGCTGACGGAGCTAGCCGCCCGCTATCAGGCCGAGCTGGATACGCTGATCGGCCCAGCCGGCATGCGGGCGCTCGCCACTGGTCTGGAAGCGGTCGAAGCGGCCATGGGTAGGACTGGAAGCAACTCTGTGGCCGACGATTGACGCTTCAGCCCTTCATCCGCTCCGGGATCGGCACGCCCTCGAAACTCTTGAGGGTTTCGAGCACAATGGACGTCTTCACATGCTGCACGCTGTCATGCGGCAAAAGCACGTCGTTGACGAAGCGCGACAGCCCCGCGAGGTCAGGCGTCACCACGCGCAGGTGGTAGTCCATCTCGCCCGTCAGCGCATAGGCCTCCAGCACCTCCGGCAGACTGGAGACCAGCTTGCCGAACCGCTTGGCATTGTCGCGATTGTGGGTGGCGAGCGTCACCGAGATCACCACCATCAGATCGAGGCCGAGTTTCTGCCTGTCGATCTGCGCCTGATAGCCGGTGATATAGCCTTCCGCTTCGAGCCGGGTGCGCCGCCGCGAGCATTGTGATGGCGAAAGCGCGATGCGTTCGGACAGTTCGTTGTTGGTCAGATGCCCGTCGCGCTGCAATTCGCTGAGGATCTTGAGATCGAACCCGTCAAGCTGCTCCATTCGTGCATCCTAATACGCAATATTGCATGTTTCGTGCGCCATTCTGTCTAAACCGCGCAAGAATACAAGCATTGTGCATGGAAATTGCGTCATACTCCGGCAAAGTTTGGAAGAATAAGAGGAGACTTCCGATGGGCCCCTTCCCGCATGATGCCCCGCCGGCAACGATTACCGCCGATAACCCCGCCGGCACCGACGGATTCGAATTCGTCGAATTCGCCCATCCGGAACCGGAGAAGCTTGCCGAGCTCTTTACCCGCATGGGCTACAGCCCGGTCGCCAAGCACAAGACCAAGAACATCACGGTCTGGCGCCAGGGCGACATCAACTACATCCTGAACGCCGAGCCCGGCTCGCATGCCATGCGCTTCGTCGACGAGCACGGCCCCTGCGCCCCGTCGATGGCCTGGCGCGTCGTCGATGCCAAGCACGCCTTCGACCATGCGGTCTCGAAGGGCGCGATCCCCTACGAAGGCACGGACAAGTGTCTCGACGTACCGGCGATCGTCGGCATCGGCGGTTCGCTGCTCTATTTCGTCGAGACGTACGGCGCCAAGGGCTCGGCCTATGAGGCCGAATTCGAGTGGACCGGCGAGCGCAACCCGAAGCCCGAGGGCGTCGGCTTCTATTATCTCGACCACCTGACCCATAACGTCTATCGCGGCAATATGGACAAGTGGTGGGCCTTCTACCGCGAACTGTTCAACTTCACCCAGATCCACTTCTTCGACATCGACGGTCGCATCACCGGCCTCGTCAGCCGTGCGATCACCTCGCCCTGCGGCAAGATCCGTATCCCCTTGAACGAATCCAAGGACGACACGAGCCAGATCGAGGAATATCTTCGCAAGTACAAGGGCGAAGGCATCCAGCACATCGCCGTCGGCACCGAAGGCATCTACGATGCCACCGACAAGCTGTCGGACAATGGCCTGAAGTTCATGCCAGGTCCGCCGGGAACCTATTACGACATGTCGCACGACCGCGTTCACGGCCATGACGAACCGATCGAGCGGATGAAGAAGCACGGCATCCTCATCGATGGCGAAGGCGTGGTGAACGGCGGCATGACGAAGATCCTCTTGCAGATCTTCTCGAAGACCGTGATCGGCCCAATCTTCTTCGAATTCATCCAGCGCAAGGGTGACGAGGGCTTTGGCGAGGGCAACTTCCGCGCCCTGTTCGAATCGATCGAAGCCGATCAGATTCGCCGCGGCGAACTGGGGCCGCAAGCGGCAGAGTAAGCCGCCCCAAACACCCGTCCCATCGAGCCTCTCGCCTCCCGGCGAGGGGCCTACCGGCGGCCATGGGGCCAGTGAACAATACGGTGCAGGCGTCTCAATCCCTCGGTGCCGGTGGTCGACGATCCTTTCCGATCCTCCGGCACGAGGCTGCGCCTGCCATCCCTGGACTGAATACAAGACAGGGATAAATAACCAATAGATCAAAATATCTGCGGTTCAGCGCGCCCGTGCAGGCGCGTGTCACCGTTCGCAATCTCAGTTCGTGACCTCGTTGACGACACGCCAGTTCGGTCGACCAAGGTCATGCGGCCAATTGACCACGTCACGGTCGTTGAAGTAGACGACCTCGGCCAGCTTCGGGAACTGCGGATCCGGTTGTGTCGCGGCATTCATCCATGGCTGCATGTAGGTTTCGCTGCCTTGCCATCCGAGCTCGGCCACCCAGATCGGCTTCTTGTACTTGGCCACCAAATCGTAGCCGGGCTTCAACGCCTCGGCGAAGGTCTTCGGCGCTCCGTATTCGATCTTGTCGAAAGCTTCGAACCCGAAGACCGACAACCCGACGAGATCGACATATTTGTCACCCGGGTAGTAGGCTTCGAGGTTCGGCAGTCCTTTCGGCGACCACATGATCTGCGCCTTCGGGGCTTTCTTGCGCACGATGTCCATCGCGTGCCTGTAGGCCTTGATCCAGTCCTGGGGTTCCCAGCCAGCCCACGAGAAGCGGCCGGAGGTGTCTTCCATTTCCTGGCCCCAGCGCACGATGACCGGGCTCTTCAGTTGGGCGATCGCGTTGGCGATCGCTTCCATGTTGGGGTCATACTCGCCCCGGAGCATACGGTCGCGAAGCTGCGTTGGTGTCAGTTTCCAGTCGAGCGACCAGGACCAGGGCTCGATGGTGATCAGCAGATTGCGATTGCGCTGAAGGGCGTATTCGTCAGCGGTCTGCAAGGATGCGAGATCGACGTCCTCCCAGGGCAGGAACAGGGCTTCGGTCGTCACATCGCTTTGGGCGCCGAAATCCCCATGCGGATCGTAGGCGCCGAATTTCGTTCCGCCAAGGTGCATGACGGGACGTTTGTCGATCATCGTCTCGGTCTGTCCGGCATTGCCCGCAGGATTGGCTTGTTCCTGCGCCAATGCCGATACCAAGCTGCCGAAGTCCAGCTGTAGAGCTAGGGCAGTGCATAGGGCGAATGCCAATTTGCGTTTCATTTCATCCTCCTGCGGCGTCTATTTCTTGGCCAGGAACTGTTCCTTCAAATTCAACGCCTTTGCTGTGATGTCGTCCTGGGCGACGAGGCTGTAGTAGGCATCATTGGGCTTGGGCTTGGCATGCCTGAAGACATACCACTCGCCGTTTGGCACCTTTCGCTGATAGATCGTGTCGCCGATCCTGGCGTGGCCGAAGCAGGTCCGGGCATCGCCGGCATTGGCCGCGGTCGTCCAGATCGCCTGCATGCACATCATGCCAAGGTCGCTGACGTACCAGTTGCCTTCGGCAAAGGACCGGTTGCCGTTGCCCTTGTCGACGAAGGCCACGAGCTTGCGGTCATGCGCGGTGAAGCGTGCACCGCCGGTAGACCATTGCCAGGTCTTGTTGCGATAGAGGGAATAGACCTCATAAGCGCTGAGCGGCGTTGGCTTGACTTCCATCTTCGCCTTGACCGGCTGGGCGCCCAGATAGACCGCAGCGGCTGCAAGCGGCAGCAACAGCGGAACAACCATGACTTTTATTGACCCATTCATTGCCTTTCTCCTCACACTGGAGATTACAAACTCGACGGCGCGCCGCCGTCATGACTGCACGTAGTATCGGCTGACCTTCTTGGTCGTCCTCGTTTCCCCGACCCGCGTTTCCCCGACGCTCATCCGGCTTCCAGTCGTTGCGTTGATGCTCCTTCTCTCGACACTGTTTGGGGTGGTTCGTGATACGGCAGGCTCGATCCGCGCCCCGCTCTCGTGCGGCTGCGAAAAGCCTTTCCATTGCAGACGGAAGCGAACGATCCTGAGGTTCGTGCCATGCCCTGCGCCGGCAACCGTGTACTTCGCCTCGGTAAAGGTCACGAAACCCAGGCCATGCGACAGGGCCTCCGTTGCCTCGGCGCCATGGCGCACGGCCGATTGAGCCGAGAGAACCGAGACCAGCACCAGAGAGCCTGCCGTTATCGCCGTCATCGTCGAACGCGGCATGAGCGGCAGCCCGTTCTCGCGGGCGTGTCGAACATGGATCACCACCACGAGCCCGGCATAGATGAGGGCGTTGATCTCGGCAAAGACGTAGAAACCCCGCGCCGTTCCGGCATCGGACACGAGCCAGACCGCGAGCGCCGACACCAGGGAAAGCACGAGATAGGGCGTCAGCACCCGAAGCGGCAGGGGAGCCACCGCGCCGCCGCCCTTCGGCGTGATGCGAAAATCGACGAACGAGCCGGTCAGATGGTCGCGCACCGCTGCCAGGCAGCCGAGCAGCGACCACGGCCAGCGCGCGAACAGGAACAGGACCGTCTCCCAGCTCAGCACCCGCGCATCATGCGGCCGGAACGTACCGGTCGAACGCCAGAAATAGGCGAGCACGACTAGAACCAGCGACAGGGGCACGAAATGCAGCAGAAAGTCGGGATAGTCGACCTCGACGAAGGCCCGCCCCATCATCAGCGCCGCGATTGGCATCAGGAACATCAGCGCCATGAAGAACGAAAACAGCGGGTACCAGAACTGCGAAAACAGGAATTGGAACTGCAGCCCCGCCGGCAACTTCGGCACATAGGCCGGCGAGTATTTCAGCAGGATCGCGACAAGGCTGCGCGACCATTGGAACTCCTGAACCACAAGATCGGCAAAGTTCGCCGGTCCATCGCCGTGGGCTATGGCGTTGTGAGCATGGACGCCACGCCAGCCATGGGCATTCATCATCAGCGTCGTCGAATGATCTTCGGCGAGTTCCGGCCCCAATCCGCCGATCTGCTTCAGCGCCTTTGTCCGCACAGCGTAATGTGACCCGATGCAGAGCGGCGCCCAGCCGTTGTTGTAGCCGACCTGCAGGGAGCCATGAAGGCTCGCCTCCGCATAAAGCCGCCCGCGCGCCGCCCAGCTGGTTGCGGCGTTTGCGTCGCATATGCTCGGCGCCGAGACATAGCCGACCGACGGGTCGTTGAAAGGGCGCAGCACCTCGACGAGGTAGCTGGCTTCAGGCACGTGATCGGCATCGAACTGCGCCACGAAATCGTAGCGGTCATAGCCGTAGTGATCGTAGAAGTAGGCAAGGTTTCCTTCCTTGCAGCGCGTACGGCGCGGCCAGGCGGCGCGATGATAGTCGGCGATACCCTTTCGCGTGGAGATGAAAACTCCGTGGGCCGCACACCAGGAAGCCGTCTCCGGCGACGGATCCTCGTCCGCCAGCCAGACATCGAAGTCACATCCGGTCTGGTCCAGCATCGCCTGCAACGTCTTGCGCACGACGGCAAACGGCTCGGAAGGCGCCTTGGTGACGACCATCGCGATCCGTCCGTGCGGCACCGGTCCCGTGCTCGCTGTGGCAACCTTCGCGCCGGAAAAGATCGCGATGAAATAGACCGGCAGCAGGGTAATCCACCCGACAACGACGGTGATCAGTATATAGGACGGCCAGTCCATCACGTGAGCCGGGTCGAGCCACCACCACCAGAAATACGCGAAGGCGGCGAACCACGCGGCAACGCCCAGCATGTTCAGGATCTGCAAGCGCCCGGAGAACAGCGCCGTCAGACGCGGCCGGACATGCCGCGCACCCGAGAGATCGACATAGTGCCGAAATCCATCGATTGTGGACGTCCAGCTCATCGCCGCACCTCCAGCCCGAAGCCCGGCGCCGCCGTGCGGATGATGGTTTCGATATCCGACAACGCCGGTCGGAAGCCCAGCCGCTGCCGCGCCCGACTGCTATCGGCATAGAGCACCGGCGGATCACCGGGACGACGCGGCAACATCTGCACGGGGACCCGTCGCCCGGTGATCCGATCGATGGCTTCCAGAACCTGCCGGATCGAGGTCCCATGTCCGGAGCCGAGATTGGTGCGCAGCACCTCGCCGCCGTCGCGCAGATAGTCGACGGCGGCGACATGAGCGTCGGCGAGATCGGTCACATGAATATAGTCGCGAATACAGGTTCCATCCGGCGTCGCATAGTCGTCGCCGAAGATATCGAGTCTTTCGATCCCGCCGGCCGCCGCCATCAGGGCACGCGGAATGAGATGCGTTTCCGGATCGTGCCGTTCCCTGAGTTGTCCTTCCGGATCGGCGCCCGCGGCGTTGAAGTAGCGCAAGGCGACGGAGCGGAAATCATAGGCACGCGCATAGTCGCCGAGCATCAGCTCGATCATCAGCTTCGTGTGCCCATAGGGGTTGATCGGAAACTGATCCGTATCCTCGGTGATCGGAAGCCGCTGCGGCACGCCATAGGTGGCGCAGGAGCTGGAAAATACAATGCGCGCCAACCCGGTCGCGCGGCAGGCTTCGAGCAGCGCGATGCTGCCTGCGACGTTGTTGCGGTAGTACTTTCCCGGGTCTTCGACGGATTCCCCGACATAGGCGGAAGCCGCAAAGTGGATCAGGCATTCGGGAAGGTGCGTCCGGATCGCCGTTGTCAGCCGTTCCGTATCCTCAAGGTCCCCTTCGACGAGGGGACCCCAGCGCACGTTGTCCCGATGTCCCGTCGACAGGTTGTCATAGACGACGGGAACGAAGCCCTGCTGGGCAAGGCGCTTGCAGGTGTGGCTTCCTATAAAGCCGGCACCGCCGGTGACGAGTACGACGCGGGGCATCTCATACGGCCTCTCCCGCCGTTGCGCGTTCGGCCGCGCTGAGGCGCTCCTCGAAATAAGCGATGGTGCGTTCGAGCCCGTCACGCAACATCACCTTCGGCTCCCAGGCGAGCTCGCTCAGCGCGTGCGAGATATCGGGACGGCGCTGGCGAGGGTCGTCGACCGCCGCCGCCTGATGAACGATGCGCGAGCGCGAACCGGTCATAGACCGCACCATTTCCGCCAGCTCGAGAACGGTGAACTCCCCGGGATTGCCGAGGTTGATCGGTCCGATGCAGTCATCGGCCGAGACCGAAAGCCGGAGAAAACCGTCGATCAGGTCGTTGACATAGCAGAAGGACCGGGTCTGCTGCCCGTCGCCATAGATCGTCAGATCCCGGCCGAGAAGGGCCTGGACGACGAAGTTGGAGATCACCCGGCCATCGTCCGGGCGCATGCGCGGACCGTAGGTATTGAAGATGCGCGCAACCTTGATCCTGACCCGATGGGAACGGTGATAATCGAAGAACAGGGTTTCGGCCGACCGTTTTCCCTCATCGTAGCAGGCACGCGGACCGATCGGATTGACGTTGCCGAAATAGACCTCGCGCTGCGGGCTGAGGAGCGGATCGCCGTAGACTTCCGAGGTCGAGGACTGGATGACGGTGGCGCCAGTGGCGCGCGCATTTTCGAGAGCATGCAGCGCGCCAAGGACGTTCGTCATGAGAGTGCCGACCGGATCGGCCTGATAGTCGGGCGGCGATGCGGGGGAAGCAAAATTGAAGATGACGTCAGCGTCGATCAGGTAGGGCTTGCGAACGTCGTGGTCGACGATGTGGAAATGCGGATTCTGCACCAAGTGAGAGAGATTTTCATGCCGTCCCGTTGAAAAATTGTCGAGACAAATAACAGTATGACCTAGAGAAAGAAGTCTTTCGCAAATATGAGAACCGAGAAAACCGCCTCCGCCTGTTACTAGTATTCTTCTTGGTATTCCTGCAATCTTCTTTAGAAACTCCCGTTGCCCGACGACAGACAACGGCCCCGGAGAGACCTTTCGCATGCGCACCTCCAATTATTGTACACACCATTCCTCATGGTGATTGGAGACGGGCTGCCTATAGAAAATATAATAAGGACTTTGTTCTTTATTACAAATTCACGCACAACCCGACATAAAAAGAAATCGACAATTCATCCACATATCTACTTATATTCACTTTCAATATTAGCTAATTATCAAATAACCAATGACGCGTCAACTAAAACAACAAGGAATGATACAATATCATCTGAAATAGGAATGAATAATTAGAAACAATAATTACGGATAGCTACATTTATTCTAAAGACAATAATCATTTAGCTGTTTGTTAACCATAACATAATTACAAATGATTATAAACTCGTGATGAGATCTACCGTTGTCAAGGGAGGGTTAGACCGTCACGCGATGCCGGTCGAAGATTTTCGCCATGGCGGCCACACGTCGCCACAAACCAGGTCACGGGATACCCGGCGTCTCCATGCGCAGGCCAATGCCAACGGCTGCGCTCTCGACCGTGTCGAGGCACAGAAAAGGAAAAAGGGCTCACTTGGCAGATGCCGCCGAACTTAGTTCTTCCAGCGCGACGAAAGCGTGTCGCTACCCCGTTCGGCCGCTGCATCGTTGGTGAAGTAACGCGATGCCGCCTCCGTGCGGTTGCGGACGTTCATCTTCTTGTAGATGTTGCGCACGTGAACCTTGACGGTGTTTTCTGACAAGCCAAGACGATCGGCGATGATCTTGTTTTGCGTTCCCTTGCAGATCAGGTCGAGAATCTGAACCTCACGGGTCGTCAATCCATCAGGCCCGGCATCGCGCTTGCGCCGGCCCGAGCCTCCGGCCGCGCCCGGCCCGGACAGCTCACCCCGACGGCCATAGAGGCTGTTTGCGCCGAAGGGCTCTGGCGAAAGCCGCCGCAGCAAGGCGGCCGGGAAGTGCTCGCCTCCCTTCATCAGCAAATCGATGGCTGCGAGGCAGACGTCCAGGTTCAGGTTCAACGGCAGAACCCCGTGGATCAAGCGCTCTTCGACGAAGCCAGCAATCGACGGATCGAGTTCGTCGGCGTTCTCCACCACCAGACCGATCGAGGTCTTGGGGTGAAACTCGTGAATGGTTCGCAGGATTGCTGGAAAAGACTTGGCCGGCATCCGATAGAGCATGATCAACGTCACATCGACGAGACTGCCGTCCAACAGATTGTCCGGATCGGAAAAGCAGACGATGTCGTGCCCTTGAAACCGTGAACCGACGGCCTGCATCAGGCACTCGGCAAACAGATCGATCTTGGCGAGCATGACGATCTTTTTCTTTTGCGACAAAGCCTTGTTGTTTTCTTCAAAATCACCAACGCTGGAGCTTCCAGGATACATTACGCCCTCCTAGGATTTTTCCATTTGTTTTTATGGGTGCTGCGGTTTTCCGCGGCGCACCATACTTTCAGAAAATTTATTCGGAACCACTATGCATCACGACGTCTTCCCGCCCCAGGAAAATTCGCGATAGCTAATGTAACGTAAAGATCTTCAATACGAAACAACCCAAAAGGATTAGAGGCACTTCATAGGCCTTCTTAAATCGTTATAAATCGAACCATCTTTGGGTTACACTGCAATCGGACCACTTATCGGAACGCGAAAAGCAGCATCAAGGCGGCAGCAATCGCTATTCCGTAGGACATGGCTCCCCATCCATTTCCGCGACAGACAGCCCTGCCGTTGTGAAAAAATGGATTAGCGGCTCAGGTATTCCCGCCGCAGGCTACCCACTTCTCGAGACTGATATACCTAAAAATACTTCCTTCGGGCTACCGAACTTCGTCTCGGGTGATGCCGACCGACCGGTCTCACGAAAAAAGAGGGAACACAACCGCCCTCCTGGCGCTTGCGGCTGCGCCGGCATGCGCGGATTTTCACGCAGGAACAACGGCTTGGGGCCGCGGATTACGCCATAAACGGTCAATAATTACAAACCACTAACCAGAATTGGTATCTTCCGCATGTCCACATTCGGAGTCACATTGGCGTTTCGTTCCTGAGTATGAACGAAATAAGCCGGGCACCGGAGGATCTTTGCTCCGCCATTCCCTTTTAACCCGGCGCGTGGCGTACGTGTAAACCTGAGTAAACGCAAAGAATACATTGATCGATTGCGGACTTCGATCCGTCAAGAAATTTTAAAAAAGCATAAAATTCGAAATGTATTTTAAAGAAAGCAATACAAATCAGGTTAAAATATTGAATATTCTTAAGAACGGAGCCAACCCCAGTAAAATACCGTAAGATCTAAGGGTATTTGGTGTTGGCTCCTTTTTAATCAAAACCACCGTCTCAGCGCCCTCGAAAGGGCCGTTCCCCACACCCTCTTCAGTCTTCGCTCTCGCTCCAAACGAGTGCCTTCAGTTCTTCCCGAAATGCGAACCGGACAATGTGACTTTCGACGATGTCCTTGCCTCGCCGCAACGCCTCGGCATCCGGAGCCTCAACGACGAAGCACAGCTGGTCGCCATTCGCGATCATACGCGCCGTCGCCCCGCCCGGCATGGCCGCCACGGCGTCCGTCTCCGTGTACTCGACCGCTATCTTGTGCGCGAAATGTTTCGACATCTGCTGGAGGTATCGGGACGCCCGCTCCGTGGTGAAGCCGCTGGACGCTTTCGGCATGATCTGTTCCTGTCCTGTCTCTTAAAAAATGAAACGGCCGCGAACGATATGTTCCCGGCCGATCCGATCCACGCGTACCAGCGAGCTATCGCCCGCAACCGTGCTTACTTCTCAAGCGCCTGGGTGAGCTGGTCGACGATGTCCTGCTGCGACTTCAGGCCCGACGCCGTCAGATACAGCTTGGCGGAGTCGAGATAGACCACATGGCCGTCCTTCCAGGCCTTGGTCTGGCGGACCAGTTCGTTGTCGAGCAGGGCGGCCGCTGGCTGCGCCTGCTGGCCGATCGCCGCGTCGCGGTCAACGACGAAGATCCAGTCGGGGTTGGTCTCGAGGATGTACTCGTAGGAAACCGCCTGACCGTGAGTGGCCACCTGCAGCTCCGGATCGGCCGGCTTGATGCCGAAGACATCATGCAGCACGCCGAAACGCGATCCCTTGCCATAGGCACTGATCTTGCCGCCGGTCGTGAGCAGGATCAGTCCGGTGCCCTTCTCTGCCGCAATGCCGCGGAGATTTTCGATCGAGGCGTCGAGCTTGTCGACGTTTGCCTTGATTTCCGCTTCCTTGCCGAAGATCTGCCCGAGGATCTCGGCATTCTTCTTGACGCTGCCGATGATATCCTTGTCGTCGGAGGTCAGATCGATCGTCGGCGCGATCTTGGCGACTTCGGCGTATTTCGCCTGCGAGCGACCCCCGACGATCACCAGGTCTGCCTCCGCCGCGTTGATGGCTTCGTAGTCGGGCTCAAAAAGCGTGCCGATCTTCGGATAGCTATCCGCCTTGTATTTTTCGAGCGACGGCGGGATTGCCGAGCCGGGAACGCCGGCAACCGGAATGCCGAGCATATCCAGCGTCTCCAGCATGCCGAAGTCATAGACCAGCACGGTCTTCGGGCTTTTCTCCACGTTGGTGACGCCGCTGCTGTGCTCGATCTTCAGCGTCTCGGCCAGGACGGGCGCGCCACCGGCAATCGCCAGTGCTGCCGCGACGGCGAGGCTGCGCAGACCATTAGAAAACGGAGATATAATCATGACTATTTTCCTCATCTTTTATCGGTCGTCGTAGCGCGATTTTCCGATGAGAGCAATGCGCAGGCTCCACGTGCCGAAGATGTCGCAGAAAACTTGACGAAGCCAATCATATATAAGAGTAAGACGGGCCGTTCGCGAAGTGCCACGACGCGACGGCGAGCTTGGCTTTTCCGTGGGGAGCGTCGAGCGCAAAACGGACAAGGGACATGCAGGCGGTAGCCAAAACGAACAACAGGCAGAACAGGCCCGAACGATGAAACCGGTCCTGATCGCCATTCCCGTCATCCTCCTGCTTGCTGCCGCCAGCATCTTCACGGGCGTCGGCAGCCTCGCCGCAGCCGACGACGGCCGCGGCTGGTTCCTGGTTGTCGAGAGCCGTCTGCCGCGCACGCTTGCGCTGATGCTCGCAGGCGCCGGTCTCGCGGTTTCCGGCACGATCATGCAGATGCTGGCCCGCAACCGTTTCGTCGAGCCGTCGACGGCCGGCACGGCCGAGTCCGCCGCGCTCGGCATGCTGCTCGCCATGCTCATCGCTCCCAACCTGCCGGTCGCCGGCAAGATGGTTTTCGCGGCGCTGACGGCACTTGCCGGCACCGCCCTGTTCCTGCAGATCCTGCGCCGCATTCCCCTGCGCTCCGCGCTGATGGTGCCGCTCATCGGTCTCATGCTCGGCGGCGTCGTCAACGCCATCACCACCTTCGTCGCCTATCGCTACGACCTGATGCAGTCGATGGGCGCCTGGATGTCCGGTGACTTCTCGGTGGTGCTGCGTGGCCGCTACGAGCTGTTGTGGATCGGTTTCGCGCTCACCCTCGTCGCCTATGCGACCGCCGCACGCTTCACCGTCATCGGCATGGGCGAAGCGATCGCCCGCAATGTCGGCCTCAACTACGACAAGGTCGTAACGCTCGGGCTCGCCATCGTCTCCATGGTCACGGCAACGGTCGTCGCCACCGTCGGCATGATCCCGTTCCTCGGCCTCGTGGTCCCCAATATCGTCAGCCTCATCATGGGTGACAATCTCAGACGCACGCTGCCTGTCGTCGCCATCTCCGGCGCCGGCCTGGTGCTCGCCTGCGATATCGTCGGGCGGCTCGTGATCGCGCCCTACGAAATCCCCGTGGGAACGGTCATGGGCGTTATCGGCAGCCTGATTTTCCTCCATCTCCTGCTTTCGAGGCGATCCCATGCAGGCTGATGCCAGGAGGCTTTCTCCGTCCACCGTCCTGATTGCGTCTGCCTTGCTTGCCCTCGTGTCGCTGGTCGCTTTCATGACCATCGGTGCCAAGGGAAGCTGGTCCTTCCTGCTCTCCTTCCGCGGCACGAAACTGCTCGGCATGGTGCTGGTCGCCTACGCGATCGCGGTCTCGACGGTCCTGTTCCAGACGATCTCGGGCAACCGCATCCTGACGCCATCGATCATCGGCTTCGATGCCATGTACACCCTGCTGCAGACGATTATGGTGTTCTTCCTGGGCGCTGCGGGCGCCAGCACCCTCGATCCGCAGTTGCAGTTCCTCGTCGAAACGGCCGTCATGGTCGGCCTCTCGCTTCTGTTGTTTCGAGCACTCTTTTCCGGCGCCAGCCGCGGCCTGCATCTTCTGATGCTGGTCGGCGTCATCCTGGGCGGCCTGTTCCGCAGCCTTTCGTCGTTCCTGCAGCGCATTCTCGATCCCAATGAGTTCGTCGTGCTGCAGGACAGGCTGTTTGCGAGCTTCAACAGCATCGATGCCAATCTGCTCGGCATTGCCGCCGCGGCAACCCTCGCCGTGACCTTCGTTCTGTGGCGGCTTTCGCCGACCTTCGACGTGCTCGCTCTCGGGCGCGAAGCATCCATCGGCCTCGGCGTCGATCATCAGCGTGTCGTCACTCTTCTGCTGGTGCTGATCGCGGTTCTGGTGTCGGTCTCCACCGCCCTGGTCGGACCGGTAACCTTCTTCGGCCTGCTGGTCGCAAGCCTCGCCTGGCAACTGACGCCGACCGCCAGCCACCGCTTCGTCCTGCCGATCGCCGTCTGCATCGCGATTGCCACGCTCGTTGGTGGTCAGGTCATCCTCGAGCGGCTGTTTTCCTTCAACACGGCGCTCAGCATCGTCATCGAATTCTTCGGTGGCCTTGTCTTCATCTTCCTGCTTGTCCGAGGCTCCACCCGATGATCGAAATCCAAGAGGTGACGAAATCCTACGGCGGCAACGCGGTCGTCGACCGGGTGTCGCTGACCCTGCCGACCGGCGGCCTGACGTCGATCATCGGCCCGAACGGCGCCGGCAAGTCGACACTGCTATCAATCGTCAGCCGGCTGATGCCGATGGATACGGGCAAGGTGCTGGTCGACGGTCTCGACGTCAGCCGCACAGCCGGCGACGTGCTGGCCCGGCGGCTCTCGATCATGCGCCAGGACAACCACATCACCGCCCGCCTCAGCGTACGCGATCTCGTCGCCTTCGGCCGCTATCCCTATTCCAAGGGGCGGCTGACCGCTGCCGATGCCGAACATATCGAGCGCTCGATCGCCTATCTCGGGCTCGAGCCTTACCGGAATCGCTTTCTCGACGAACTCTCCGGCGGCCAGCGCCAGCGCGCCTTCATCGCCATGGTGCTCTGCCAGGACACCGACTACATGCTGTTCGACGAGCCGCTGAACAATCTCGACATCAAGCATGCGGTCGAGACAATGAAGCTGTTGCGGCGCCTCACCGACGACTTCGACAAGACCGTGGTCGTCGTCCTGCACGACATCAACTTCGCCTCGGCCTATTCCGACCGCATCGTCGCAATGCAGGCCGGCCGCCTCGCCTTCGAGGGACCGCCGCAAGACATGATCGTGCCGGCCCGCCTGCGGGCAATCTTCGACGTCGATTGCCGAGTTCACGCCGTCGGCGAAACGCGCCTCGTCAACTATTTCGATTAAGCGCCATGCGTCCATTGCACCATGCATGCTCTGGCCGAAACACATAAAGCGCGCTGCACGGAGAGCCCCGACAGCGCGCTTTGACCGTGATCGTAGCGGCAGGAGACAATACGCTAGCCGGCGGTCGCTCCTGCGCCCTCCTTGCCGATCCGGGCCGCATCCGCCGCATGATCCTCGTCCGTCACCGAAGAGAACCGTTTCAGCCAGCGACCCATTCTCGTGTTGATGTCATCCATCACGGTAAACATCACAGGCACGAAGACGAGGCTTAATGCCGTCGAGGTAATGAGCCCGCCGATTACGGCGATTGCCATCGGTGCCCGGAAGGCGGCACCTGCGCCGACACCGATGACAGCCGGAACCATGCCCGCCACCATGGCGATGGTCGTCATGATGATCGGTCGGGCGCGGGTGACCCCAGCCGTCAGCAGGGCCGTGCGCCGGTCGGCGCCCTCGTTGCGGCACTCGATCGCATGGTCGACGAGCAGGATCGAGTTCTTGCAGACGATCCCCATCAGCATCAGGATCCCGATCATCGACGAAAGGTCCAGTGCCGCACCGAACAGGATCAAAGCCAGCGCCGCCCCGCCGATCGACAGCGGCAAGGCAACCAGGATGGTAACCGGCTGCAGGAAGTCCTTGAACAGGAGCACCAGAACCGCCGCGACCATCAGGATGCCGGCAAGCAGCGCCAGGGCAAAGTTGCGGAACATCTCCGACATGTATTCCGCGTCGCCATAATTGGCCTGCGACACGCCTGCGGGCAGTTCGGTCATGGCCGGAAGCGCCGAGATCGCCTCGAAGGCCGTGCCGAGCGTCATGCCGTTGAGGTTGGCCTCGACAGCGATCAGACGCTTGCGATCGAGACGTTCGACGCTGCTTTCCTCCGCGCCGAAGGAAACATCGGCAACCGAGGTCAACGGTACCACCGTGCCGGCATTCGTACCGACCCTCAGATTGCGCAGCGTGTCGACGTCGCCTCTGGCCGCCTGGTCGAGCATGACGCGGATCGGCACCTGGCGATTGCCGAGGTTGAAGCGCGCCGAATTGCTCTCGCTATCTCCCATCGTCGCGATGCGGGCGACGGTTCCGACCGACGTCACCGACACGCCGAGCCTTGCCGCCTCGTCGAACCGCGGCTTGACCAGAAGCTCAGGCGAAAGCAGCGGCTCGGTCGACTGGACGCTGACCAGTCCCGGAAGCTCACGCATCTCCTTCTCAAGGCGCCGCACCGAAGCCATCAGCGCCTCCGGATCGTCACTCGTCAGGTAGATGGAAAGGTCCTTGGCTCCCTGCTCCGACGAGAACGTCGCCTGGATATCGGGCGTTGCCGCCAGCAGCGGACGGAGCGACAATTCGAAGGACTTGCGATCGAGGGCGCGTTCCTTGCGCGGTTTGAGCTTGATGCGAAGCGACACCTCGTTGAGATCATCCGCCGTCGCCAGGACGTTCTCGACCTCCGGCCGCGCCTTGAGCTTGGCAACCAGATCATCGGAGATGCGCGCCGTCTCTTCGAGCCGCGTGCCGGGCGGCAGGGTGATCTTGAGCTGCGAAACATTGCTATCGTTCGTCGGCAGAAAGCCTGTCGGCAGCATGGTCAGAAGCGCGATCGAGCCGATGAAGATCAGTGCGACCATCGAAAGTGCGATCTTGCGGTGATCGAGCGTCCAGCCGAGCATGCGCCGATAGGCCTCGGCGATCCGCGACGGCTTGCCGGAATGGCCGTGGTGAGCCCGCGGCTGCAGGAGATAGGCCGCCATCAGTGGCGTCAGCAGGCGAGCAACCAGCAACGAGAATAGCACGGCAATCGCGACCGTCAGGCCGAATTGCTTGAAGTATTGCCCGACAGCGCCGCCGATGAAGCTGACCGGCGCAAAGACGGCAACGATCGTCAGCGTCGTTGCAACGATCGCCAGACCGATCGCATCCGCCGCATCGATCGCCGCAAGGAACGGGCGCTTGCCCATGTCCACATGCCGTTCGATGTTCTCGATCTCGACGATGGCGTCGTCGACGAGAATGCCGATAACGAGCGTCAGCGCCAGAAGGCTGATGCCGTTGAGCGTGAAACCGAGCAGGTCCATCAACGCAAAGGTCGGCAGGATGGAGAGCGGCATAGCAAGCGCCGAGATCAGTGTCGCCCGCCAGTTGCGCAGAAAGGCGAAAACGACGACGACGGTCAGCAGCGCCCCTTCAATCAGCGCCGTGACGGCCGCATCGTAGCTTTCCTGGGTATATTCAACGAGCGAGATCAGCTCCGTCATCTCGACGCCGGGCGTGCGCGCCTGGATTTCCTTCAACCGCTTGATGACGGCCTCGGCGACGACGGTATCGCTCGCCCCCTTGCTCCGCGAAACCGAGAAGCTCACGACGGGCTCGCCATCGAAGCGGGCGAAGTTGCGCGGCTCGGAGGATGTGTCCTCGATCGTCGCGATATCGGAAAGCTGCAGCCAGCGGCCGCTGGAAAGCGGGATCGAGAGCCGCGAGAGTTCCTCTACCGAGCCGGCACTGCCGACCGTACGGATCGATTGCTCGCGCCCACCGATTTCGCCACGGCCACTCGGGATGTTGGTATTGATTTCCCTGAGCGCAGTGTTGACCTGATCCGCCGTCACGCCGAGCGCCAGCAGCCGTTCGGGATTGAGCGAAACCCGGACTTCGCGGTTGACGCCACCGAGACGCTGCACCTTCTGTACGCCCGGCAGCGTCAGCAACTCGCTGGTGATCGTATCGTCGACGAACCAGGACAACTCCACTTCCGACATGTGGGGTGCCCGCACGGCGTAATAGACGATGGCGCTGCCGTCGACATCGAGGCGCGAGACGATCGGTTCCTGGATGGATTGCGGCAGGTCGGCGCGGATCTGGGCCACGGCCTCGCGCACGTCGTTTGCGGCCCGGTCTGGATCGGTCCCGATCTTGAATTCGACCGTGGTCGTCGACACGCCGTTGGTGATGGTCGAGCGAATGTGGCTGACCCCGACGAGGCCGGCAGCCACCCCTTCGACGCGGCGGGTCACCTGCGTTTCCATTTCGGCGGGCTGGGCGCTCGGCTGCGTGATCGTTACCGTCACGACCGGGAACGACACGCTTGGATTGGCATTGACCGGCAGCCGCAGGAACGAGGCGATGCCCATCAATGTGAGAACGACGAAGAGAACGATCGTCGGAACGGGCTTTCGGATCGCCCAGGCAGAAATGTTGCTGGTCATTGCTGCTTGCCCGTCTGCGTCGGCTGAACATCCTTCGCGAGGACCGCTTCGCCTTCGCGCAGCGACACGCCGGCCTTGAGAACAACCCGGTCGCCGGCCGCAAGCCCGGAGACGATCTCGACCTTGCCGCCCTGACGCATGCCCGGTTGAACCGTCTTGCGCGTCACTTTGCCGGCATCAACCACGAAGACCGAAACCTTGCCGTCGGGAGCCCCGTAAAGCAGCGCGGAATCATCGACCATGATCGCCTTGCGCTCGGCCACGACGATCTCCGCCCGGCCGAACGTTCCGGCAAACGGCGGCTTGCCTGTGTTCAGCGTGACCTGAGCGGTCCCGAGCCGGGTTTCGCGGTCGATCTTCGGATTGATCACCCGCACCTTCCCCACGATCCAGTCACTGCGTCCGGAAAGCTTGACCTTCACCGCCTGATCGACTGCGAGGAGCGGCAGTTCCGTTTCCGGCACTTCCGCCGCAAATTCGATCTCACCGTCGCGGATCAGCTTGACGAGCGGGTCCGCGCCCGCCAGCGCACCGGCGCGCGCAAGCCGCTCGGAGACGATGCCGGCGGCAGGAGCCACGATCACCGCGCGCTCGAGTTTGCGGCGCGCCTCGGCCTCGAGTGCTTCCGCCTGCTCGTAATCGGCCCGTGCGACCTTCACCGCCTGCTCGGCGATCGCGAGTGCGGAGACGCGCTCTTCGAGGATGGTTTCGGCCTGAAGGTGGCGCAATTGCCGGGCCCGGGCGAGCTTCCTCTGCTCCTGCGTCACGGTTTCCGCTTCGCGCGCCATCGTGGCGCCGGCGCGGGCGACCCGGCCTTCCGCCTCCCGCAGAAGGTTTTCCAGCATGTCGGTCTCCAGCCTGGCAATCACCTGTCCGGCAGCGACCCGGTCCCCGATCTCGACTTCGACTTTGGCGATGCGCTGGTCGGTCAAGGTCGTGCCGACCGCAATCTCCTCGCGAGCGACGAAGATGCCGGCGAAGGATCGCGTCCACGCCTGCGGGCGGCTGTCAGCGACGAGCGTCGACACGGTACGGCCGATTGCAGCACTCTCGACGGGAACGGACGCAGCCGCCTCCCCGGAGGCGCGCGCCACACCATCCGTCATGGCGAGCGCGAAGAGCGCAGCAAGGATGGCTTTCAACTCAACGGTACGTCTCATTTCATTGGCTTTCCATTGGTAAGGCCAGTCGGATCGGAAACACGGGCGCTCCAAGCTGCCGGCCTCGAGATCGGACAAACTGCGGCGAATAATTATTAGATCAGTCAATCTAATAATCTTGACGCATCAAACGCGACAATTGTAAGGCAGGATGGCGGAGTTCCTGTCGGCAAACGACCTTGACACTGGAGCACCACCCCACGAAATTAGAGTGCTCGGTCTAATAATAGGACTACCCGGCAAGGAGAACTGGCGATGCGCAAGGTCGACCCCGAGAAACACGCCGCCAAACGTCGATTGATCCTCGATGCTGCAATCAGCTGTTTTGCGCGCAAGGGCTTCCACGGCACGTCGACTGCCGAAATCTGTGCCGAGGCAGGCATGAGCCCGGGCAATCTCTTCCATTACTTTCCGACCAAGCACACCATTATCGCGGCGATCGTGGAGGTGGAACGTCAAGAAACGGCGGAGATTTTCCGAAAATTGGGTGAAGCCGAAGACCTCTTCGCCGCCCTGCTCGGTTTCATGGACAGCGTTCTCGAGCTTGCAGGCGATCCTACCTATTCGAGCATGGCGCTCGAAATCGCGGCGGAAGCGATGCGTGACGAGCGGATCGGCACGCTTGCCGCCGCAAACGACGCCGAACTTCAGCAAGCCCTGTCAGCCCTGCTTCGGGACGCAGCGGATCGAAACCAGGTCGATAGGACTGTGGATGCAGACCGTGCCGCCCGATGGATCGCCGCAATCATCGACGGCATTTTCAGCCGGGTCGCTGTCGACCCCGGCTTCAAACCGAAAGACGAGGGCGCGATGCTGCGGCTTCTCCTGACACGGTTTCTCCGCCCGCAGAACTGACGCCTTGCGAACGGAATGACGACAGCGGACACGTGTCGCCGCGATTGCGGATTGCAAGCTCCGCCGGCCTATGCCGGCGGAAGACTAATCCGGAAGCAGTATCAGGCGCGCTTCTGGATGATGCCGTAGACGATGTTGCGGTTGGCACCGAACTGGACGCGCGCATCAATGGCGGCCTTGCCCGCGCTCTTGTGGATGATGTTCCACATATCCGCCTCCGAACGCAAAAGCAGCGCCCAGTTCATGAAGGTCTCCATGTAGCCGTCGACGCCGATATCCTGGGCGAAGTTGGCAAACAGGAAGACACCGTTCGGCTTCAGCATCTGCAGGCAGCGATGCGTCAGCTTGATGGCCACCTTGTCGGCCAGATAGTCGTAGAGGCCGGCGGCATAGATGAAATCGAACTTGCCGAGCTTCTGGTCTCGGCCAAGCAGGCTGCGGACGGAGCCATCGACGGCTTCGATGCAGGTGCCAGAGAAATCGCGGCTGATCGAACCGACGCTGAGCGGATCCTGATCGAGCGCCACCCAACGCTTGATCCGGCGCTCCTGAAGCGCCACCGAACGATTGGCTTCGCGCAGATGTCCGGCGGCAATCGTCAGAATTTCGGCCTGGGAACCGCGGCTGGCGGCGATCTCGTCGACGTGCCGGGTCAGAAGGTCGCGACGCTCGCGCACCGCGACCGAGGAGGACGCGTCCTTCGTGTAGTCGTAAAGCGCTCGTCCGACCGGCGATGCCCGCTCGATCTCCTTGGAGACGCTCGCATGGCCGTAGATGAAGTCGAGCAGCTGCGCGTCGCCCGAGTATCCCCGGGGCTTTTCGGAGGACCACCGGGTGAACGGGTCCTGGAGGAAGTACTCCGCCACCGGGTGCGCCTGCGCGATCGGTATCAGTTCCTGCCAAACGTTCGGGTGGAACTTGGCCCTCGTTTCATGAAGAGCGGCTGCAAGCCGATCGATAATCCTCGCCGGGTCAGTCCCTTGCAGAAATTGCTCCTGAGCAATCCTGAGAATCACTGCGAGCTCGGCCCTGCCGAGCGAGAGCTGTTCGTCGTGCCGCTCGCCCCTGGGCGAAACGAACTCATCGGCCATCGCCTTGGGAGTAATCAGGCTTTGACCGTCGAAAACCGTTTGAAATTGGCGCACGCGAGACCATCCGTTAATGCTTTGTTAACAATGCTGGCGAAGATGCGCGCATTACGGGCCGGTTTGCAAGTTTTTGTATATAATAAGGTAAATTCTCGTGCTTCCTCCCTTTGGGTTATGTCTAATCCTAGGCGTTCCGGCCCTTTAATTTAACAAAACTTAATGGACACATCCTATCATCCCACCCCGCGCCACCCGCCCCTGTTGCAGGTTTAACGCGAGCGGCAAGTATGGAGTGTCCGAAACAACGTCCATTGATGGAAAAGCGACGACCGATTTCCGTTGACCGTGACGCAACTCGATGGATCAGTGCATGAAGCACACGTTGGCCGACGTAGTTGACATCGACCTGCACAAGCAGCCGCACCGGCCGCATTTGGCTGAGCTTCAGACGCTCTATCGAATGGAGGGCGAGGCCGGCCGCCGTGCGGCGACCAGGCAGGGCCTGTGGGTCGCGGTTGCCGTCTATCTGTCGTTTTGCGCGATCGACGTTCTGCTGGTCCCAGATGTCGCGTTCTATACGATTGTCGCGCGCCTCGTCGTCGGCATCGGCTCGCTACTGACCTTTGAGATTCTGCATCGCATAAAGGCCCGAACCAAGTGGCTCGACGGCACGTGCGCCGGCGCGCTGGTCTTTGGCTATATCGGCTGGCTCGTCCCTGCGATGATGACGGCTGACACCAGCAGCATGTCCTATTACATGATCTTCGGCGCCATTTTCATGATGGGCGCCAATCTCTTCTTCAGCTTCCGGTTCCGCCTCTCGGTTTTCGCCTCCGGGATCGTCCTGGCGACGTTCTTCATCGCCCTGTCCTTCTTCTCCGAGCACGATCCTTCCTATCTGATCGCGTTTGGAACCTTCTACGTTTCGTGTTTCATCTTCACCTCCTACGTAAACTGGAAGCTCAACCGCGAGCGCTACAAGGTTTTCCTGAACGCCTTCGAGGCGAAGATCCAGCAGAACGAAGCGTCGGAACGCGGCATGGCGCTCCTGCGGCTATCCAACACCGATCCTCTGACCGGCCTGGACAATCGCCGCGCCATCGACCAGCAGCTGCGCGACTATTGGAACGATTGGCAGAAGCTCGGAAAGAACTTCTCCGCCATGCTGATCGACGTTGATTTCTTCAAGAAATACAACGACTGCTACGGCCATCAGGAAGGCGATCGCTGCCTGGTTTTGGTCGCCAATGCGCTCGGCGAGGCAATCAAGGACTACAACGGCTCGATTGGCCGCTACGGCGGCGAGGAATTCATCATTCTTGCCCGCCTGGATACCCTGGAGCAGGCAGCCGAACTGGCGGAAGTGATCTGCCGTACCGTCGAAAACATGCGGCTGGTGCATGAGCAGCGCCGCGACGGCGTTTCCATCGTGACCGTCAGCGTCGGTGCCGCCTTCACCCGCAACCAGACCGGCGCCAAACTCGAGAAGATCATCCACGAGGCGGACCGCGCGCTTTATGCCGCCAAGGCGAGCGGTCGCAACTGTGCAAAGCTGTTCGACCCGAACGACCCGCAAAGCAGCGACGAGAGCGAAAACATCGCCGCGCTTCTAAAGATCGCGGTCGACCAGAACCTCGTGTCGCTCGTCTACCAGCCGATCAGAAACGTGATGACCGGCGAGGTCGAGGCTGTCGAAGCGCTGATGCGCCTGACGATGCTGGACGGCACGTCGGTTCCGCCGAGCCTTTTCATTCCGGTTGCCGAGCGGACCGGCGCCATTCTCGACCTCGGCCGCTGGGCGATCAAGACGGTCTGCTGCGAGCTCCTCATCGACAACCATATTCCGCTCGTCAGCGTCAACGTATCGCCGATCCAGCTGAAGACCCCGGGCTTTGCAACCTCGGTCGCCGCGATCCTCGGAGAGACCGGGGTGGCCGGCAGCCGACTTGCCTTCGAGATCACCGAAGGGCTCGAAATGGAGATGCATTCAGGTATCCTGCGCTGTATCAGCGACCTGGAAACGCTGGGCATCAGGATCTGGCTGGATGACTTTGGCACAGGCTTTGCCGGCCTTTCCTGGCTGCGCCTGATCGATTTCGATACGGTGAAGGTCGACCGGTCGTTCCTGCACGATTGCAGCTCGCCAAAGGGTCGCGCCATGTTGCAGGACATTATCGGGCTGGTGCGCAACCGCGGCCACAAGATCCTGATCGAAGGCGTCGAGACCGACGAACAGCTGGCGCTGATGCGACGTTTCCGGATCGACCAGGTCCAGGGCTTCCACGTCGGCCGGCCTGCGCCGGCAGAGGCTTTCCGCACGCCGACGGACAAGCCGCGCATTCCGCAGCGAAACGGCGCACGCTCCTAACAGGGATCGTGCGTGCCTGTCCCTCAATCGGGAACGCTCTTTTGAGGTCAATGTGCCCGAAATCCGGGATACCTGCTGGCCGCTCACGTTAAACCCAGCCGAAGCACAACTTTAGCAAAGCCCGCTAATACATATTGCGCTTTGCCCGGGTAGAGACGTAGGATACGGGAACTTACAGTGCCGCCGGATACAATCTAAAATTGTGACCCATGGGAGCGTGCATGGCCATGGAAAGTCGGCAGGACAGCCGGATCGAACCGGCAACTGCCCCACCCACCGACGCGGAAATTCTGGTGCAACTTGATCGAATTCGCCAAAGTGCCGAGTTCGACGCTCCGGAACGTGACCGTAAGTTCCTGACCTATGTCATCGAGGAAGCACTTGCCGGCCGAGGAGACCGAATAAAGGCCTACTCGATTGCGACCGAGGTCTTCGGTCGGGATTCTTCTTTCGATCCGCAGACGGATCCGGCAGTGCGGATCGAGGCAGGCCGCATTCGCCGGGCGCTCGAACGCTACTACCTCGTTGCCGGGCGGACCGATCCGATTATCATCAGCATACCCAAGGGCGCCTACGTGCCCACCTTCGAGCGCCGCGTTGATGTCTGGCTTCCGCCGGGCAAGGACGTGCCCCCAAGCGCCGGACGCAATCCGTCGGCTCTCCGTGCCCGGCGAGGAGCCTGGCTTGCCGCGGCAGCCGTTCTCGCCATCGGTAGCGGTCTGGGAGCGGCTGCACTCCTTCTTCCCAAAACGGAGACGGCCATCGTCCACACGCGGCCGACGATCCCGAAGATCGTCGTCACCCCCTTTGAAGATCTGTCGGGGACGTCCCAATCGGCGATGATGACCCGCGGACTGACGGACGAGGTCGTCGGCAATATTGCCAAATTCAGGGAACTCATCGTCGTCACGCAGGAGGGCCCTGACGGTTCGCAAGGCGGGCCAATTTTTGCCCTGGAGGGCCGGGTGCGGTTCGACGGCGAGAGACTCCGGCTCGTCGCCAGACTCATCCAGCGATCCGATGGATCCGTCGTATGGGCGAATACCTATGACGAGCAGCTGGAAGCCGGCAAAACCATCGAACTGCAGGTGAAGGCTGCAGCCGCGGTGGCCGGTGCCGTGGCACAGCCCTATGGCGCGATTTTCCAGGCAAATGCCACGGCGTTCAAACAGTCGGTTCCCGATGACTGGCAAGCCTATGCCTGCACCCTGAGCTACTACGGTCATCGTGGCGACGTCGGCGCGCAGAGCCGTGCTGGCGTGCAGGCCTGTCTGCAACAGGCGACCCAACAGACACCGACCTATGCGACGGCCTGGGCACTACTGTCGATGGCCTATATCGACGCCTTCCAGGATCGCCTCGACCATTCCACCCCGGCTACGCTGGAGCGGGCAGCCGACGCGGCAGCCCGTGCCGTGGAACTGGATCCCCAGGACGTGCGCGCTCTCGAGGCGAGGATGCTTGCCCTGTTCTTCCGCGGTGATGTCGATGCTGCCTTGGCCGTTGGCGCGCGCGCGCTTGCGATCAATCCCAACGACGCTGAACTCGCCGGCGAATACGGGTTCCGGCTGGCACTATCGGGCCAATGGGACTCCGGCTGCAAACTTCTATCGGAAAGCGTCGCCCGCAACTCTGGTCCCGCAAGCTATTTCGAGGCGGCACTCTCGGTCTGCTCCTACTTCGGTAGTGACTATGTCTCCGCCGAGCGATGGGCGCGCCTGGCCGATCTGCGCACCCATCCATTCTCCCGGGTCATGCTTCTGGCAACGCTGGGCAAGCTTGGCAAGGGCGCCCAGGCGCAGGAAGAGAGGATGTGGATCGAAACCAACCTGCCGGGCCTGCTGGAAGCTATCCCTCAGGAGGTCGCGCTGAGGTTGCGCCGTGCACAGGATCGCCAACAGCTTCTTGATGGCTTGCGCAAGGCTGGCGTCCCGATTCCCGAAACTGAATTCGAGCAGGCGCGCACCGATAGCTCGATCCACTGACAGGCCTGCGGTCAAACCGGCCGCGGCGATTGCGACGCATCGGGTTGCGGCTTTTGCCGCACGGTATCTCCCTGCATCCACACCATCAGCAGGTCATGGACGACACTGAGAACGATCGGCCCCAGGAAGAGCCCGATCAGTCCGTAGGACAGTGTCCCGCCGAGCACCCCGAGCAGAATGACCAGCGTCGGCGTCGAAAGCCCGCGGGCCACCAGGATCGGTTTCATCACATTGTCGATGACAAAGAGCGGGACCAACAGAATCGTCAGAAGCAGCGCTGGACCGAAGTCCATCGTCACCCATGCCCAGATGATCACCGGAAGCAGAACCAGAGCGGGCCCGATCTGGATGATGCAGAGGATGAGCACGACGAAAGCGATAGCACCCGGCGCCGGCACATGGAACAGGCCGAGCACCAAGGCACAGAGAAACGCCTGCAGCAGCGCAACGCCGATCACCCCTCGCGCCACGTTGCGGATGGTCGCCGCCGCCAGACGCAGGAAGCCGATGCCCCGGTCACCACCGATCCTGCCGGAGAAACGCTGTGCCATCTCCGACAGCCGTTCACCGGAGCCGAAAAGGAATCCGGCCACCAACACGGACACGACGAAGCTCAGCACCTCGGCGCCGATACTCGCAATCTTGCCGAGCGCCTTGCTGCCTGCCTGCATCAGCGAAGGCTCGAGCTTGCGCAGGAGCGCTTCGAGATTATCCGATGCCATGCTCCAGACCGCATGCAGCCGTTCGCCGATGATCGGCCAGTCGTGAACGTATTCCGGCGGTACCGGCACCCGGAGAGAGCCGTCGGCAAGTTTTGCAAGCAGCGCCTGGAGCCCTTCGGCGAAGCTGACGGCAATCGCCGTCAATGGGCCGACGATGACTGCCAGGCAGATGAGCGTGATGAGAAAGGACGCCAGTCGCCGCGAGCCGAGAAAACGGCCTAGCCGGGCATAGGCCGGGTAGAGTGCCACGGCGAGGATCGCTGCCCATATGAGGATGATGGCGAACGGAGCGATCAGCGTCAGGGCCCAATAGGCAAAAAGCCCGACGATACCAATCCTGGCGATATCCGTAATTTTCGCCTCGAAGGACGGGGGGCTGGTCGCTCCATCGCCCGCCGCGCCCGTTCGGGAAGGATCATCAGCCATTCTCGCCCCTCACCCCTAGATGTGGCACATCACCGTGCCGCCGCGGCTTATCGACGGCCCCGCATCTTGCCGAATCAAAGATGCCTGAGGTCTGCCCGGCAGGCAGCCAACATACCTCTCCCTATGCAACAGTCATGCGGATCGTACGCCCGCAACGGCCAATCGGCAGTAACATACAGTAGCATACGTCATCCGGGCTTCCCCGTCGGCGCGCCTCCTCTAGAGATACCAGTGACAGACGGCACTAGGAATATAAGCTGCAGCACGATCAAGCTCTCGTTGCGGCCGAAAGAGCGTCGACAGGGGGCTGTCACGCGCGCTTGTTCAAGCGCCCGCGCGCCTCAGCCAACAAAGGGAGGCTGGACAGATGATCAGGAAAACGATCATCGCGCTTGGTAGCGCAGTGACGATACTGGTTTCAACGCCCATCACCGCGGTCATGGCCCAGCAGACGGCAAGCGCACCGGCGGCCGAGCAGCAATCGGCGCCGGAACCACTCACCGACGACGAACTCGAAATCCTGGTCGCCCGCATCGCGCTCTATCCCGACGAGCTGGTGGCGCTGATTTCCGCTGCGGCGCTCTATCCGCTGCAGATCGTCGAGGCCGAGCGGTTCCTCGAGGCCCGCCAGAAGAAGCCCGACATGAAGCCGAAGGACGATTGGGACGGCAGCGTCATCTCGCTGCTCAACTATCCCCAGATCGTCAAGATGATGAGCGAGGACCTCGAGTGGACGCAGTCCTTCGGCGATGCGATCGCCAATCAGCAGAAGGACGTGCTGATCGCGATACAGCAACTGCGTGACGAGGCGGTCGCCAAGAACATCATCAAGTCCGACGACAAAGTAAAAGTGGTCCAGGAGGGCGACAACGTCGTCATCCAGGCAGCCAATCCTGAAACGATCTACGTGCCGCAGTATCCGCCGGAGATGCTGTACGAGCCGAATTATGCACCGGCGCCGATCGGCTACTATGACGAACCCTATCCGGCCTATTGGTATCCGGGTGCGGCCTTCTTTGCAGGTGCTGTGACCGGTGCTGCCTTCGCCGCGATCGTCGACTGGGACGATTGGGGTGTGTGGGGCGGCCGCTGGAACGGCGGCGACATGGACATCGACTGCAACAACTGCTTCAACAACATCAACGGCAAGGTCAAGTGGAACGACGTCGACTGGAAGAATGTCGATCGCAGCAAGATCAACTTCGACCGCGACCAGCTTCAGCATTTCGACCGAAACAGCATCAAGAACAACATCAAGGCAAACGGCAACAACAACCTGCGCAACCGCGCCGCCGAGATCAACCGTGATCGGCCGAACGCGCGGCCCGGCGGTGGTGGCGGCGGTCAGATCAGGGACGTGCGCAAGAGCACGCTTGATGGGCTGAAGGCCCAGCAGAGGCCGGCAGCCAGACCAGGTGGGGCCGGTGGCGGGCAGGCGATCGCAAAAGCGCGCGCCGGCGACGGCAAGCCGAGCATCAATCGTCCCTCGGGCAAAAAACCTTCTCAGGTCAACCGTCAGGGCGGCAAGAAGAAGATGGCCTCCAAGGCGCAGAACCGATCGAGAAACCCATCGGGCCTCGGCAACGTCAATCCCGGACGGCGCGAAATCAACTCGTCACGCCGCGGTGGCCAGAGCATGGGCGGCGGCCAGCGCGGTGGCGGGCGGCCACAAATGAGCCGCGGTGGCGGCAGGCCGCCGATTCACCGTGGCGGCGGCGGTCGTGGTGGTGGCGGCGGACGCAGACGTTGAACGGATCATAGGAGAACGACCATGGCAAAGCTCTTTCATCCGCTTCTCCTGGGAACGGCGATCGCCCTCACACTGGCCGCCGTACCGCTCAACGCATCCGCGCAGACAAAGGCGCCAGCCGATCAGGCACCAACGGATCAAATGGCGGCCGGCCTCGACACCTATGCGTCCGACGAAGATCCTCCGGTCTTCGATGACCCGGCCAAGGCGGTCGACGAATTCAAGGCGAAGCTCGCCGCCAATGACTTCGACGGTCTCGCAAAACTTCTCGGGCTCAATGCCGAGAAGCTGAAGGCCGGTGAAGGGGCGATGGATACCTTTGCGCTCGTCCGCGAAGGTGCCGCCCGCAATGTCACCGTGAATGATCTCGAAGGACGCAAGATTATCCAGATCGGCGATCGGCTCTGGCCGCTGCCATTCCCGATCACCAAGGGCGAAGATGGCAAATGGGCCTTCGACACCTATGTCGGGCTCGAGGAAATCATCAATCGCCGCGTCGGCGAGAACGAACTCGAAGCGATCGATACGGTACAGGCCTATGTCGACGCCCAGAAGGAATATGCCTCGCAGGACCGCGACGCCGATGGCGTGCTCGAATATGCCCAGAAGCTGATCAGCACACCCGGACAGACGGACGGGCTTTACTGGCCGGCCGATCAGGGCGATGGCGAAAGCCCCGTTGGCGACTCGATCAGCGAGGCGGCATTGGAAAAGGCAAAGGCCGGCCAAGGGTACTTCGGCTACCGTTTCCGCATCCTGACATCGCAGGGCGACAACATCGCCGGCGGCCGGTACGACTATGTCATCAACGGCAACATGATCGGCGGCTTCGCCTTGATCGCCTCGCCGGTCAGCTATGCCGAGACCGGCGTCAAGACCTTCGTCGTCAACCAGCAGGGCATCGTCTACGAACGCGATCTCGGGCCGAATACCGAAGAGATCGTGCCCTTCATCGATCGCTTCGATCCCGACGACAAATGGGACGTCGTGCCCGATTGAGAGGCAGTCGCAGCTGACGATTTTTTTGCCAGGCCGGACTTCCCCCAGCGTGCGTCGGAGGAAGCCCCATCGCTCAACATCGATTGTCGAGCTTGCGGCCTATTGTCGGTTGGCTCTGCTTCCCCTTGCCCAATTCTGAGCGGCATATGCAGCGAAACGCGATAGCGAGCCGGTCCGACACGGCCGGCGGTCAGTGATGCCCCCTCGGGGAAATGCGTCCTGACCCGATGAGCGACATTGGCAAGGCCGATGCCGAGCCCCTCTCCCGCCTTGCCGAATACAGATGCGGTAACGTCATTTTCGACGGACAGAATGAGCGCCTCTCCGACCCGGCTCGCCTGGATGTGAATTTCGACCTCGCCGACGGAACGGCCGACTCCATGTTTTACCGCGTTCTCGATCAGCGGCTGCAGGATCAGACTTGGGACCATGGCACCCTCGAGCTCGGCAGGGACGTCGATACGGACGACCATGCGGTCGGAAAACCGCTCTTTCTCGATATCGAGATACTCCCTCTGCAGGGCCATCTCGTCCACAAGCCTCAATTCGCGCATCGGATCGAGCTGCAGCGTCGACCGCAGGAATCCCGAGAGCGACATGATCACTCGCTCCGCCCGATGTGATGCCCCCTCCTCCCCTAGGGTCCGGACTCAATTGCACCAGTATGTGAGCGTGGCAGCGATTAGAGCTGCTGCGAGGAAATTTCTTGCCAGTTTGTCATACCGGGTGGCAATGCGCCGCCAATCCTTGAGCCTGCACCAGAGGCGCTCGACGAGGTTTCGG
>NZ_JBFRGB010000029.1:0-85563 GCF_052115125.1 Ensifer sp. 2TAB8
TGGGTGTCGATGCCGCGCTTCTGGCCGTTGCCGAGATCGTGGGTGTCGATGCCGCGCTTCTGGCCGTTGCCGAGATCGATGATCTCCTTCGGTTCGCCGAAATAGACGCCACCGGTCAGTTCGCGCACGATCAGGATGTCGAGGCCCTCGACCAGTTCCGGTTTCAGCGAGGAAGCGGCGGCCAGCGCCGGATAGCAGATCGCCGGGCGCAGGTTGGCGAAGAGTTCGAGATCCTTGCGCAGACGCAGCAGGCCCGCTTCCGGGCGAACCTCATAAGGCACCGCATCCCACTTCGGACCACCGACAGCGCCGAACAGCACCGCATCGGCGGCCAGCGCCTTCTTCATGTCCTCTTCCGAGATCGCCTGGCCGTTGGCGTCATAGGCCGAACCGCCGACCAGGCCCTCGTCCGTCACGAAGCCGGCTGAAAGCTCGGCATTCATATAGGCGATGATTTTGCGGACTTCCGCCATGGCTTCCGGGCCGATGCCGTCGCCGGGGAGGATGAAAAGTTTGCGGGCCATTGTCGGCACTCCTGTGGTTTTCAGTCTGTGTAAAGCGGCAGGGCCGCGTTGATGTTGATGCGGGCTAGGCTGCCTTCGCGCCTTCGATCTGCCCGATGCGCTCACGCAGCGTATTGGCGACAGCCTGCGAGGCCGCAGTCACGCCGATTTCGAGGCTGGCCTTGCCGCCCTCCACCTCGATCGCGAGTTTCGAGACGCTGACGCCGAGCCGGCGAACAATATCGAGCAGGCGGGAAACGATGTTTTCGAGATCACCGCTCTCGATGGTGTAGCGCATCGTGTCGCTCATCATGCGACCTTCGGCCATGGGCGCTGCTCCGGACGCATGATCTCGAAGGCGCGTGCGAGGCGAAGTACGCCGATATCGTCGAACTGCTGGCCGATGATCTGCACGCCGATTGGCAGGCCGCCTGCGGTATAGCCGCAGTTGAGCGAGATTGCCGGCTGGCCGCCCATGTTGACGGCGACGGTGAAGGCGATGTGCTCGAACGGCTTCTGCGGATCGTTGACCGGTGAGGCCCATTCGGCCGGATAGGATGCCGTCGGGGCCGTCGGCGACAGGATGAAATCATAGCCGGTGAGCGCCGCATGCAGCGCGTTGCGCATCGCTTCGATCTGGGCGAAGCCGGTATAGACCTCGCGGCCGTTGAAGTCCTCGGCGGTTTTGATCCAGTCGAAGATGTAGGGCAAGATCTGCGCCTGCTTTTCCGGCGAAAGGCGCGATACGTCTTCCCAGCCCCGCGCCCGCCAGAAGCGGTCGAGGCCATCGATCATTTCGCGCGTCAGGAACGGGCCGATCGGCTCTATGATCGCGCCGGCGTCGGCAAAGAGCTGTGCCGCCTTCTTGACCGCCTGCTCCGTTTCTTGCGTGACCGACTGGCCGAAGCCGGCGTCGAGCCAGAGGCCGATCTTCAGACCCTTCAGATCGCGATCGAGCTCGAGCCAGGGAATATCGGCATAGGGCAGGGACATCGTGTCCCGGGCATCCGGCTGCGACAGCACCGACATATAGAGCGCCGTGTCGGCGACCGTGCGGGTCATCGGGCCGGCGACGCGGCCGATGAAGGGCGGGTTGATCGGCACGCGGCCGGCCGATGGCTTCAGTCCCACGACGCCGCACCAGCCGGCCGGCAGACGGACGGAACCGCCGATATCTGTGCCGATATGCAGAGGTCCGTAGCCGGCAGCGGCGGCCGCGCCCGCGCCGGCGCTCGATCCGCCCGGATTGGCCGAGAGGTCCCACGGGTTGCGGGCGAGCTTGTGGAAGCTGGAAAGGCCGGAAGAGAGCATGCCGTAGTCCGGCATGGTGGTCTTGGCGAGCAGAATGCCGCCCGCCTCGCGGGTGCGGGCCGCCGGCGGCGCGTCGGCCGTGGCCGGCGTCAATGACACCGCGGCGCAGCCGAGCGGTACGGCCGTGCCCTTGGTTGCGATGTTTTCCTTGATCGTTACCGGCACGCCGTCGATCGCCCCCAGTGGCTCGCCCTTTGCCCAGCGTTCCTCCGATGCCTTGGCGGCCTTGCGGGCTTCAGTCGGATCATAGGCCCAGAGCGCGTTCAGTTTCGGTTCGGAAGCGTCGATGCGGGCAATGACGGCTTCGGTGACCTCGACGGGGGAAAGCTTCTTCGAGCGGTAGGCGTCGACAAGATCGACGGCGGAGAGATCGGCGAGTTCGGACATGGGGCACTTCCTAGGCAAGATGGCAGCGGGCGGACCAGGCCGGCGTCACCGGCTTGGCCTCAGGCGTTCGGGTCAGACAGATCTCCTGCCTCACGGGACAGACGGCGGCATAGGCGCAGCCGGCTGCGGTCGTTGCGGTATGGACGGGCGTTTGCGGTGGCCCATCGGAGCGCACGCGCTTGCGGCGCCCGGAAAACGGCTTGGGCACGGCAGCGACCAGCGCCTGGGTGTAAGGATGGCGCGGGTTGTCGAAAACCTCTGAAGTCGGCCCTTCCTCGACGATGCGGCCGAGATGCATGACCGCCACCCGGTCGGTGATGGCGCGCACGACACCAAGATCGTGGCTGATGAAGAGGTAGGAAAGGCCGAGCTTTTCCTGCAGGTCCATCATCAGGTTCAGCACCTGCGCCTGGATCGAGACGTCGAGTGCCGAAACCGGTTCGTCGGCGACGATCAGCGCCGGCCGGGTGATCAGCGCGCGGGCGATGGCGATGCGCTGGCGCTGGCCGCCGGAGAACTCGTGAGGATATTTCTCGGCCGATGCCAAGGGTAGGCCGACCGCCTCCAGCACCTCGGCGATGCGGCGGTTGCGCTCTGTGGTCCCCGTGCCGCGCTCCAGCGAAACGATCGGCTCAGAGATGATCGTCCTGACCGTATGGCGCGGATCGAGCGAACCGTAGGGATCCTGGAAGATCGCCTGAAAGCCCTTGCGCGCCTCGCGCAGTCCGGCGCGATCGAGCGCATAGATATCCTTGCCGGCAATCGAGACCTGGCCGGACTGCGGTCGTTCCAGCCCCATCACGGCGCGGGCCAGGGTCGATTTGCCGGAGCCGCTTTCGCCGACGATGCCGAGGCTCTGGCCAGCGGCCAGTTCGACGCTGACGCCATGCAGCACGCGCAGGCGGCTCTGCTTCGAGAAGATCGACGGGCGCGGCAGATCATATTCGCGCACCAGCTCGGTGGTCTTGAGGATTACCACGCTCACGATGCCACCATCCTTTCGCGCGGATGAAAGCAGGCGGCGCGATGCTCGACATTTTCATCGGTATTGATCAGGCCCAACGCCGGGATCGCCTGACGACAGTCCGGTTGGGCGTAGGAGCAGCGGTCGGCAAAGGAGCAATGCAGTGGCCGTCCGAACGGGTCAGGCACGATGCCGGGAATGGCGTTCAGCCTTGGCCGCCCTTCGCCTGAATGTCGCGGGGCGAGTGCTGCGCCATGCGGCGACGCGGCGAAAAGGCCGCGTGCATAGGGATGCGCCATGCGGGCAAAGACATCGTCCGTGCGCCCGGTTTCGATGATCCTCCCGGCATACATGACCGCGATCCGGTCGGTCATCTCCGAGACCACGCCGAGATCGTGGGTGATCAGCATCAGCGCCGTGCCGGTGTCTTCGATGAGTTCGTCGAGCAGGTCGAGGATCTGCGCCTGCACGGTCACGTCGAGTGCGGTCGTCGGCTCGTCGGCGATCAGCAGGTCCGGCTCGCAGGCGATCGCCATGGCGATCATCACGCGCTGGCGTTGACCGCCGGAGAGCTGGTGTGGGTAGAGGTCCAGATCGAAGCGCGGCGCCGGTAGGCCGACGCGGTCGAGCAGCGCGCGCGCCTTCTTCTCGGCATCGGCTTTCGTTTCGCCGAGGTGCAGCCGCCGACCCTCGGCGATCTGCGCGCCGATCGACTTGACCGGATTGAGCGCGGTCATCGGTTCCTGGAAGATCATCGCCATGCGCCGGCCGCGATAGCCACAATAGTCGGCTTCGCCCAAGCCCGCGAGATTGCGGCCGTCGAAGGAAAGTTCGCCGCGCACCCGCATGCGCTGCGGCAGCAGCCCCATGACGGCAAGGGCGGTCATCGACTTGCCGCTGCCGGATTCTCCGACGATCCCAAGCCGTTCGCCGCGATTGAGCTCGAGGTCGATGTCGCAGACGATATCAACCGTGTTCTTGCCGGCTGCGAGTTCGACCGACATGCCGGCCATCTGAAGCAAGGGTTTCGTCATCTTTGCCGCCTCACGCGCGGGTCGAGAATGTCGCGCAGGCCGTCGCCGAGCAGGTTGAGGCCGAGCACGGCGAAGGTGATCGCCAGTCCCGGGAAGATCGCGAGCCACGGCGCCTGATAGATGAAGGTCTGGGCGTCATTCAGCATCTTGCCCCAGCTCGGCATCGGCGGCTGCGTGCCGAGGCCGACATAGGAAAGGCCGGCTTCGGCGACGATCGCCAAGGCGAACTGGATCGTCACCTGGACGAGCAGCACGTGGTTGATGTTGGGCAGGATGTGCAGAAACGTGATCGCCACGTCGCCGCGGCCGGCGCAGCGCGCGGCCTGCACATATTCGCGTTTCCACAGACCCATCGAGGCGCCGCGGGTGACGCGGGCAAAGACGGGGATGTTGAAGATGCCGATTGCGATCATCGCATTGGTCGCACCGGGGCCGAAGATCGCGGTGATGATGACGGCAGTCAGAAGCGCCGGAAAGGCGAAGGCAAGGTCGCTCATGCGCATGACGAGACCATCGATCCAGCCACCGCGGGCGGCCGCCCAGGCGCCGAGGGGCACGCCGATACCGGCGCCGACGAGAACCGCCACGATCGAGACGCTGATGGAGTTGCGGGCGCCGACCATGATCATCGACAGGATGTCGCGGCCGAAATTATCGGTGCCGAACCAATGGGCAAGGCTCGGACCCTGCAGCTTGTCGCGGAAGTTCATCGCCGTCGGCGAATAGGGTGTCCAGACATAGGAGACGAGCGCCATCGCCACGAGGATGACGGTAACGGTGGCGCCGATCGTCAGGTTTCGGCTGCCGATGAGCTTGGAGAAGAGGCTGGGTTGCGCGGCGGCTGCTTGAGCGGACATCAGTGGCCTCCCCTCGACAGGCGCGGATCCAGATAGCCGTAGACCAGATCGACGAGGAAATTGATGGTGATGACCGAGGCCGCAAGCAGCGTCACCAGCGTCTGCACCGTCACCAGGTCGCGCTGGGCGATCGCCTGGAAGACGAGGCGGCCGATACCCGGCAGGTTGAAGACGTTTTCGATGATGATCGTGCCGGCAAGCAGGAAGGAAAACTGCAGGCCGATGATGGTGACGACCGGAATGAGGGCATTCGGCACAGCGTGCTTCCAGAGTGCTCCAGAACGGCTGAGCCCCTTGGCGCGGGCGGTGCGGATGAAATCTTCGCCAAGCGTTTCGATGACGGCCGAGCGGGTGACGCGGCCGAGAATGGCGGCAAGCGGCAGGCCAAGCGCGAGCGCCGGCAGGATGAGCGAGTGCAGGCCGTTCCAGATGCCGCCTTCCCAACCGGCAAAGCCGGAAGCCGGGAACCAGGCGAGCTTCAGGGCGAAGAGCAGGATGAAGAGCAGAGCAAGCCAGAAATTCGGGATGGCGACGCCGACCTGGGCGATGCCCATGACGACGGTGTCGCCGGCCTTGCCGCGGTTGGCGGCGGCATAGACGCCGATGGCGATGGCGACCACGACCGAGATCGCCATCGAGAGCAGCGTCAACGGCAGCGTCACGAGGATGCGGGGGCCAAGCAGCTCGCGGATCGGCACGGAATAGGTGAGGCTCATGCCGAAATCACCGACGACGAAGCCGCCGATCCAGTGGAGGTAGCGGATCCAGATCGGTTGATCGAGGCCGAGCTGCCGGTGCAGCGCCGCGATCGCATCTGCGTCGGCATTCATGCCGAGCATCAGCACGGCCGGGTCGCCGGGCAGCACCTGCATCAGCAGAAAGACGATGACTGAGGCGACCAGTGTCGTCAGCAAGAGCGACACGAGGCGACCGCCAATGAAGGAAATCACATCAACCTCCCGGAATGAGCAAGCGTTGATCGGTGCCGGGTGCGGCGATCAACGGCAGATCTGCGTCCACTCCCTCAGCGAAGGAGCGGATGCCAGAGCGGGGTGCGGTTTTCCGGCCGCATCCCGCTCAATGAAAGTCGATCAGTTTTCCCAATAGGTCTGGGTCTGGTCGTCGGCCGGTACCGGCATGTTCTTCCAGAGGCCCTTCACCTTCTTGTTCCAGACGCCGATCTTCGGCAGCGCGTAGAGGAAGACGTTCGGTTCGTCGGCTGCCAGCTTGCGCTGGAGCTGGCCGATCAGGTCCATCTGCTCGGCCTCGGTCGAGGCAAGCGTGTAGGACTTGTAGAGCGCCTTGTATTCCGGGTTCTGGTAGTTGAAGTAATACTTGTCGCGGGCATAGATATCGAGGTCGCGGGCTTCGGCATGGGCGATGATCGTCGCGTCGAAGTTCGAGTTCTTGAACACCTGGTCCAGCCATTGTGCGAACTCGATCGGAACGAGGTTCACCTTGATGCCGACTTCGCTGAGCATGGCCGCGATGATCTCGCCGCCACGGCGGGCATAGGCCGGCGGCGGCAGCATGATGGTGATTTCGAGGTTCTGAACGCCTGCTTCCTGCAGCAGTTGCTGCGCCTTGCCTGGGTCATACGGGTAGGTTTCGTTCAGATCGACATAGCCGGGCTCGACCGGCGAATAATGCGAGCCGATGGTCGTGCCGAAGCCCGAATAGGTGCCTTCGACCAGCGCCTTGCGGTCGATCGCATGGGCGAGCGCTTGGCGGACGCGTACGTCGTCGAAGGGCTTCTTCGCATTGTTGAGCGCAAGCACCACCTTGCCCGAGGTGCTGCCGACCTCGACCTGCAGGTTCGGGTCGCTCTGGAACTGGCTGACCAGTTCTGCGGCCTGGAACATCGGGAATGCGTCGACATTGCCGGCAAGAACGGCGGCGGCGGCAGCCGACGGGTCGCTGATGAACTTGAACGTCACTTCGCTGAGCTTGGCCGGTTCGCCCCAATAGTCGGCGTTCTTTTCAAGAACCACCTTGTCGCCCTTCGCCCACTCCTTGAACTTGAACGGGCCGGTGCCGACGGGCTTGGTCTTGTTGTCTGCGGCCGACGACGGCGCGATCATCACCGCGTCGCCCCAGGCCATGTTGAACAGGAAGTTGGAGGCCGGGCGCTTCAGCGTCACCACCGCGGTCGCCGGATCCGGGCATTCGGTCTTTTCGATCGGCTCGAACAGGCCCTTCTGGGCGTTGGTGGAATCGGCCGAGACGGCGCGCTCATAGGAGAATTTGACCACCGAGCAGTCGAAAGCCGTGCCGTCGTGGAACTTGACGCCCTGGCGAAGCTTGAAGCTGTAGGTCTTCTGGTCGTCGGAGACCGTCCAGCTTTCGGCGAGCAGCGGCTTCACCGTGCCGTCTTCGACCACGCGGACGAGACCTTCGAAGAGGTTGCCGTAGGTGATGTAGCGGATCGGTGCGGCGGCACCCGCGGTCGGGTCGAGGCCCGGCGGTTCGAGCACCTGGCCGACGGTGATCGTATCCTTGGCCATTGCCGGCGTCAGCGACGCGGCGATGAAGCACGAGGCAAGCGCCAGTTTCGTCAAGTTCATCATGGTTCCCCCGCTTTGCGGTTTCGTTGTTTATGGTCCCAGAAATCGGATCGAAGCAATCAGATCGAGCGTCCGCCGTCGACATCGAGCGCCACGCCGGTGATCATCGACGCCTGTGGCGAGGCGACGAAGAAGGCGGCCTCGGCGAGATCTTCCGGCTTCAACAGGCGTCCGAGTGGAATGGAATCGCGGAACTTCTTGCGAATTTCCTCGGTATCCTCGCCCATGAAGGTCGAAAGCAGCGGCGTTTCGCCGGCAACCGGATTGAGCGCGACGACGCGGATGTTGAAGGGCGCGAGTTCGATCGCCAGCGCCTTGGTGGCGGAGACGACCCAGCCCTTGGTCGCGTTGTACCAGGCAAGGTTCGGACGCGGCCGGTTGGCGCCGGTCGAAGCGATGTTGACGATGACGCCGGACTTGTTTTCCTTCATGTGCGGCAGCAGCGCCCGCGTCATCAGATAGACGCCGCGCACATTGACGCCGAGGATGCGGTCGAACTCGTCCGGTTCGACCAGTTCGGCGTTTTGCGGCTTGTGGCCAATGCCGGCATTGTTGATCAGGATATCGACGCGGCCGAACTGTTTGAGGCCTGCGGCAACGGCAGCCGCGACATCCGTCTCCTTGGCGATATCGGCAACCACGGGAAACGCGTTCTTGCCGAGTTCCTTGGCGACGCGCTCGGCGCCTGCTGCATCGCGGTCGACGACGATGACCTTGGCGCCGCCTTCGATGAACCGCTTCGCAATGCCCTCGCCGAAGCCGGAGCCTGCGCCGGTGATGAGAGCGACCTTACCTTCTAGTGACACGTGTAGTTCCTCCCGAGGAGACTTAGATCATGGGTTAGAGCGGGATGCGGGCGGAAAACCGCACACACTTTTCCTCATCCCGCTCTAGCCGTGGTAGACAGAGATGGTTTTCATGCTGGCAAAGCCGTAGAGGGCCTCGAAACCCTTCTCGCGGCCATGGCCGGATTTCTTGACGCCGCCAAAGGGCAGCTCGACGCCGCCGCCGGCGCCGTAATTGTTGATGAAGACCTGGCCGGCATGGACGGCGCGCGCCATGCGCAGCTGTCGGCCGCCGTCATTGGTCCAGACGCCGCAGACGAGGCCATAGTCGGTGCCGTTGGCAAGCCGGATCGCCTCCTCTTCACCGTCGAACGGCATGATCACCTGCACCGGGCCGAAGATCTCTTCCTGCACCGTGCGGTGTTCATGCGGCACGTCGCGCAAAAGGGTGGGGGCGACATAGGCGCCCTCGGTGGGCGCGTCTGCGACGATCTCGCCCTGCGCCGCGACCTTCAGGCCATCCTTGGCCGCGTCTGCGAGGAAGCCCTCGACGATCGCCTTCTGCCGCTGCGAGACGACCGGGCCAACCGAGAGATCGCTACCGGCCGGACCGACCTTCAGCGCGCGGTATCGCTCGCTCATCCGCGCCACCACCTCTTCGTAGACAGCGCGTTCGACCAGGATGCGCGATGAGGCCGAGCAGGTCTGGCCGGCATTCTGGATGCCGGCATTGACGAGGAAGGGGACCGCGCGGTCGAGATCCGCATCGGCAAAGACGATCTGTGCGGACTTGCCGCCGAGTTCCAGCGTCACCGGCACGGCGTTCTTTGCCGCTGCCGCCTGCACCATTTCGCCGGTGCGGACCGAACCGGTGAACGAGATGTGGTTGACGTCGGGATGTTCGGAAAGGGCAGCCCCTGCCTCCGAGCCGAAGCCGGTGACGATGTTGAGGGCACCCGACGGCAGGCCTTCTTCTTCGGCGATGCGGGCGAATTCGAGGATCGTCAGGCAAGCCTCCTCGGCCGGCTTGACCACGGCCGCGTTGCCCATCGCAAGGGCCGCACCGAGGCTGCGGCCGAGGATCTGCATCGGATAGTTCCAGGGGATGATGTGGCCCGTGACGCCATGCGGCTCGTAGACGGTCAGCACGGTGAAGCCGTTCTGATAGGGGATGGTGTCGCCATGCACCTTGTCGGCGGCGCCGCCGTAGAATTCGAGGTAGCGGGCGAGCGCCACGACGTCGGCGCGCGCCTGCGTCAGCGGCTTGCCGACATCGCGCGCCTCGAGCTCCGTCAGAAGGTCGATGTTGCGCAGCACGCCCGCCGAAATCCGGGTCAGCACCCGACCGCGCTCGGTCGGCGTCAAACGCCCCCAGTTACCGGAAAGCGCTGCCCGTGCCGAACGAACGGCGAGATCGATATCGTCCCGATTTCCGCGGGCGATGCGCGCGAATTCCTGGCCGTTGGATGGGTCCCGCACGGCAATGAACTCGCCGTTCGTTGCGTCCTGCCACTTGTTCGCGATGAAATTGCCGTAGCTCTTCACAGTCATGCCTCTTTGTCAGTCCCGCGCTCTTCAAGCAGCGCCTTCAATCTCATGGCCGTCGCGTTGATGTGGGCGCGCGACAGCTTCTCGGCTTCATCAAGGTTCCGTGCGGCGATCGCCTCAACGATCAGCCCGTGTTCGGCGACGGCCGTGCTCGCCCGCTCGCTGGACAGCGAAAAGGCCGGCGCAAACACCTGCGAGGTCATGCGCAGCAGCGGTCCGAGTGGCGCCAGCGACGCATTGCGCGAGGCGGCAACAATCGCCTCGTGAAAGACGACATTGGATTGGGTGTAAGCACCCGGATCCCAGTTTTCGACGATCTTGCGCTGGCGCTCGACCTGTTTCGCCAGGTCCTTGATTTCGGCCGTGGTTGCGCGTTCCGCGGCGTTGCGGGCAGCCACCCCGTCCATCGCCTCACGCACCGCATAGGCGTCCAGCAGTTTCGGCAGGTCAGCGGTTGCGACCCTGACACCGCTGCCCGGCTTGTTGACGACCAGCCCGTCGCGCTCCAGCACGCGCAGGGCCTCGCGCAGCGGCGTGCGGCTGATGCCGAACTCGGCAGCGATCTTCTCCTGGCGGAGCGTCGCGCCGGGCGCATAGACACCAGCATAGATGCGTTCGCGAAGTGCCTGTGCCACTTCGTCGAGAAGGCGCGATTGGCTTCGCCATTCGAAGGATTGGTTCATGGATCCCTCCCAAGATCGACGCAAATTGTATCCAGGATACAGACGGTGTCAATCGGGGAGTGAGCGGCTAGACGCGATAGCGGACCGAAACAGGGATAGTGCTACGTCTCCCGGCCTTCTTGTCCGGGCGACGCGTTTGTGCTGGACCATCTGCCAGGCGATCAACATTCCCTTGGCTGAACGCGAAGCCCCGCCGAACTTGAGACGCTCGCTGATGAACAGTTCGAGCCCGTTTCAGGGCTCGATGTCGAGCTCGGGATAGCGGCGAAAGATACCGTCCTCGTTGAAGGCGAGCCGCCGCGGGGAAGCGAGATAGGCGGCGAGTTTCGGCCTCGCTTTCACCGAGGCATGCAGCTTCTTGAGGTTCGGATACCGAGCCTCATAGTGCCGCATTGCCTTGGCGAAGGCATAGCGCAATCCTTCGATCACCTGGAACAGCGAGAGGTCGACATAGGTCAGGCCATTGCCGACGGCGTGGCCGCTGCCATCAGGGTTTTGCGCGAGAACGCGCTCGAAATAGCCGAGAAACTTGGGGATGCGGTTGGTGACGAATTCGGCCGCGCGGGCCTTGGCCTCTTGCTTCTGGTCTTCGTAATATTTCGAGGTCGCGATCGGGTGGTGGGTATCATGCACTTCGGCGACGAAATCGGTGATGGTGAGCTGCAGGCCGTTGGCGAACCAGCGAAGCGGCTCATCGTCAGGCGCGAGGCGGAGTTTGGGGCCGAGGTAGAAGAGAATGTTCGCCACGTGCGAGACGATCTGGTCGCCATCCCTCAGGAACGGCGGCGCGAAGGGGATGTGCGCTTCGGTGGCGCTCTCCATCAGCCTCATCATCTCACCGGTGCCGCGGCCCGGTTCGCGCGTGACGTCGACATAGTCGGCCCCGGCAGCTTCGAGCGCGAGGCGCACGAACTCTCCGCGGCCCTGAATGCCGTCCCAATAGTACAACTCATAGGTCATGGAAGCCTCGATCCGGTTCGATATCCGATGGATATAGGCTCGCGAAGGCTCACGGCGAGGGCTGGATCGCCGTTGGGCGCCGCACTCTGTCGGGCGGGCCAGGACCCATGCTATGCATCTGGGATCAAGCAGGGGATGCCAGGGTGAGCAAGCCGAACTATCGCGACATCGCCGCGCTCGCCGGTGTGGGAACGGCCACGGTCGAGCGGGTGCTCAACGGGCGCGGCGGCGTTCGTCCGGACCTGGTCGAGAAGGTGGTGGTTGCCGCGCGCACGCTGAATTATCCGCGCACGCTGCCCGATACGCATCGTGGGCTGCTGCGCATCGACGTGCTGATGGTCCGCCCCGAAACGACCTTCTATCGCCGCCTCTCCAAGGCGTTCGAAAGGATCGCCGAGACACTCGATCCGCTTGTCGTCGTGCAGCGCAGCTTCACCGAGGAGATGAAACCGGACGAGATTGCGCGGCGAATCCTTTCGACCGAGGTGCCGCGTGCCGGCCTGATCCTCGCCGTGCCCAACAGCCCACTGATCAGCGCCGCGGTCGAAGCCGTCGTCGCGCGCGGCGTGCCGGTCATCCACGTCGTGACGAGGGCCTCCGAGAAGCAGGGCGAATTCGTCGGCATCGACAACCATGCGGCCGGACGAACGGCAGCCCTCTTCATCGCCCGCATGGCGCAAAGGCCCGGTCCGGTCGTCGCGCTCTGCCATCCGATCTATCAGGTCCACCGCGATCGTCTCAGCGGCTTTTCGGCCTATTTCCATCAACACCCGGGCGAGCGCCGGTTCGAATGGCTGGGCTTCACCCGCGACGAGGAGCACTACAGCGCCGAAGCGTTGCGGTCCGCGCTGGATATGTACCCGGATATGGCCGGGCTCTATAACGCCGGCGGCGCCAACGCCGCCCTGATCGATGTGCTTCGCCGGCATCCGCGCGGAAGTGAGATCTTCTTCGTCGGCCACGAACTGACCGACTATACGCGCAAGGCGCTCGCCGACGGCATCATGGACGTCGTGCTTGACCAGGCACCCGAGGCGCAGGCCCGCCGCTCGCTTGACCTGATGCTGCGCCGGATCGGGCTTTCCGAGATGGAGCCGGACACGGCTCCCATTCGCTTCATCACCATCACGGCCGAGAGCCTTTGATCTGATTTGATCAAACAAGGTTTCGCGGTTCAGATCGCCTCCTGCTAGATTTTTGTCAAGAAGGAGAACGCGGATCCGACGGACCCGAAAAGCAACCTCCTTCAAAGGATTTGGGCGGAACGCACGCGGTCCGCCGGGAGGAGAGCGCCATGGACGACTTAAAATACGGGACGCGCAACAAGCGCGGCGACTGGGCACCGAACCAGCCGATCGAGACGGCACCGCTGTTTGCTTTTCCGCCCAGGCTGCTGGCGCTCGTAAAGTGGCTGCCGCACTATTTCTTTCCGTGGAATGCGATCTTCGCGGCTTCCGCCGTGGCCTATTGGGCCTGGTTGATCCCGCCGGTCGAGACGATGCAGACGCTCGGTATTGGCTGGATCGCCTGGCTTTACGGGGTGAACGCGGTCTGCGTGTTCCTGTTCTACGGTGCTTTCGAGCTGCACCTCTATGTGCTGAAGCGGCAGGAAAACCGCTTCAAGTACAATGGCAAGTTCCCGGCCGAACAGAAGAGCAAGGCCTTCTGGTTCGAAAGCCAGAACCTTGACAATTTCCTGCGCACGTTCCTTTCGGGCGTGACCATCTGGACCGCCGTCGAGGTCGGTATGCTCTTCGCCTATGCCAATGGCTATGCGCCGTGGCTGACTTTCGCGGAAAATCCGTGGACGCTCGCTCTGGTCGCGCTCGTCGTGCCTGTTATCCACGAGTTCCACTTCTTCTGCATCCACCGGCTCATCCACACGCCGCTCCTCTATAAGTGGGTGCACTCGGTCCACCATAATTCGGTGAACCCGTCGCCGTGGTCGTCACTGTCGATGCATCCGGTCGAACACCTGCTCTACTTCGGTACCGCCTTCTATCACCTGATCCTGCCGTCCAACCCGATCCTGATGCTCTACCAGCTTCACTATGCGGGCTTCGGCGCCATTCCAGGTCATGTCGGCTTCGACAAGGTCGAGGTCGGTGAAGAGACCCTGGTCGATAGCCACGCCTATGCGCATTACCTGCACCACAAGTATTTCGAGGTGAATTACGGCGACGCCCTGATCCCGCTCGATCGCTGGTTCGGCACCTGGCACGACGGTTCGGCCGATGGCGAGGCCCGAATGCAGGAACGTTACCGCAAACGCAAAGAGAAACTCGCAGCCCGCAAGGCACGCAACACCATCGGGGAGGCAGCAGAATGAGCGATCTATCGACCTGGGTACCAGCCTGCAAACTGGAGGACATCGAACAGGAAGGCGCGATCCGCTTCGACCATGCCGGTCGCACCTACGCCGTCTACCGCGGCCCGGACGACAGCGTCTATTGCACTGCCGGCCTCTGTACCCATGAGGCGATCCATCTCGCCGATGGCCTCGTCATGGATTACGAGGTGGAATGTCCCAAGCATTCCGGCGCCTTCGACTACCGCACCGGTGAAGCCCTGAGGCTTCCCGCCTGTGAAAACCTCAGGACCTACCCCGCCGAAGTCGTCGACGGAGAGGTCCGCGTGGCCCTCGGCTAGAGTTCCACTCGGCATTGAAGGCCCGTCGGGCCTCCGGAATGCACGCGGGTGGTCCGGCACCCTTTTGGGAGGAAATCATGAAATCCATGTACCTGGCGGCAGCGCTTGCCGCCTTGATGGGAAGTGCTGCCTCTGCGGAGACGATCGGCGTCTCGATGCAGAGCTTCGACAACAACTTCCAGACGCTGCTGCGCGAAGGCATCAACGCGAGGGCATCGGAGACAGGCGGTGTCAGTGTCCAGATCGAGGACGCCCAGACCGACATCTCCAAGCAGCTCAACCAGGTCAACAATTTCATTGCCTCTGGCGTCGACGCGATCATCACGACGCTCGCCGACACCTCGGCGGCTCCGGGCATCAGCGAGGCGGCAGAGAAGGCCGGCATCCCGCTTGTCTATCTCAACCTCCAGCCCGATAATGTCGCCAGCCTGCCGCAAAAGCAGGCCTATGTCGGCAGTCGCGAAACCGACTCCGGCAAGCTGGGTGCGGAAGCTGCCTGTTCGCTGCTGAAGGAAAAGGGCAAGGCCAGTGATGCGCAGGTCTATATCCTGATGGGCGACCTCGCCCACCAGGCCTCGCGTGGCCGGACCACGTCATTCAAGGAGACGCTGGCTGCCGGCGACTGCAAGGGCGCGACCATTGCCGACGAGCAATCGGCCGCCTGGACGCGCACCAACGCGATGGACCTCACCACCAACTGGATCACTGCCGGTCGCCCGATCGATGTGGTCTTCGCCAACAACGACGAAATGGCGATCGGCGCCATCCAGGCGCTGAAAGCCGCAGGTGTTTCGATGGACGACGTGATCGTCGTCGGCATCGACGCGACCCAGGATGGTCTCGCCGCCATGGCGGCCGGCGATCTCGATGCGACGGTGTTCCAGAACGCCAAGGGCCAGTCGGCAAGCGCGCTCGATGCCGCCGTTGCGTTGGCACGCGGCAAGCCGGTCGAACGGGAAGTGATGGTTCCCTTCGAGCTCGTCACGCCCAAGAACATGGCCGACTACACCACCCGCAACTGATCCGCCTGCTGCATGTTTCCTTTAATCGGAGCCGATCAAGGGACAAAAACAAGCAGGAATTCAAAGTTCTACAGCGACCTCTATGCGTCTGATAGGACGCGCGGCGCTGTGGGCCGGCGCATTTCTCCTGCCTGCGCCGGCCACCTTTTTTTCTACGCGGGACGAGGAAAAGTGCGTGCGGTTTCCGCCCGCATCCACTCCAATTTTGATCAATGGAGCACGTCATGGACGGCATGGTCATCATCGGCGCCGGGGAGTCTGGCACGCGCGCGGCCTTTGCGCTCAGGGAATCGGGCTTTGCCGGCAGCGTCACGCTGGTCGGCACCGAACCGCATCTACCCTATGAGCGGCCGCCGCTGTCGAAGCCGCTCAATGGCGCAGTACAGATGAAGCCGATCTGCGGCGCTGAGGCACTGGAGGCCGCCGGCATCGATTACCGCCAGGGTGTTTCTGCCTCTCGACTGGATGCCGATGGCCGCTCCGTTACCTTGAGCAATGGCCGGACACTCGCCTATGACAAGCTGCTGCTCGCCACCGGTGCCCGGCCGAGACGGCTGACGTGCCCTGGGGCCGAGCGCGCGCTCGATTTCCGCACCTACCCGGATGCGGCGGCGATTTTCTCGCGTACTGGGACCTGCAAAAGCGTTGCGATCATTGGCGGCGGTTTGATCGGCATGGAGCTCGCGGCGGTTCTGCGCGGCAAGGGCATCACCGTCAGCGTGATTGAGATGGCGCCCAAGCCGCTCGGCCGCGCCGTGCCGCCGCGCTTTGCAGCAAGGCTTCATGCCCGGCACCAGGACGAAGGCGTCGCCTTTCATCTCGGGCAGGGGATATCAGAAATCACTGGCGATGCGGTTGCTCTTGCCGATGGCGCCGCGGTCCCGGCCGATATCGTCGTCGCCGCCATCGGCGTTCAGCCGGATATCGTGCTCGCCGAGGCGGCAGGGCTTGCCGTTGGCAACGGCATCCTGACGGATGGCTATCTCTCAACCAGCGACCCGAACATCTATGCATCAGGCGATTGCGCCGCCGTGGCCCAGCCTGGCGGTGGGCATATCCGCTTCGAAAGCTGGCGCAACGCGCGCAACCAGGCGGAGGTTGCCGCCCGCAACATGGCCGGCGGCAAGGAGGTTTTTGCTGCGATCCCCTGGTTCTGGACCGATCAATATGACCTCGGCCTGCAGGTGGCAGGCCTGCCACATCCGGACCATCAAAGCGTGACGCGCCAGCTCGACGGCGGCGAGCTCGAATTCTACCTGGATGGCGGGCGTCTCGTCGCGGCTGCAGGCCTTGGTCTCGGCAACGGTCTCGCCAAGGATATCAAGCTCGCGGAAATGCTGATTGCCGCCGGTATCAGCCCGGACCCGGAAGCGCTCGCCGATGCCAGCGTGAACCTCAAGGCGCTGCTGAAAAGCGCGCGGGCGGCCTGATGCAGACACTGCTTGTCTTTCAGTCGCTCTGGGCGATGGAGCGCCGGCATGCCGACGGCATCGAGCGCAGTCTTGAAGAGAACATCGCAATGATCGTCGAGGCCGGGTTCGATGGCATCAGCGCGCACTATACCAATCGGCGCGATGTCGAGCATCTCAATGCCGTGATCCGCGGCACCGGGCTTAAGATCGAGGGCGTCTGTTTTCCTCGGAGCGTCGAGGATCTGCGCCTGACGCTAGACTTGGCCTCGGAGTTCCCGGTAAGCCACATCGACCTGCAGGCCGATATTCGTCCACGCCGGGTCGAGGAATGCCTGCCGCTCGTTGACGGGTGGACGCGGTTTGCCGAGGAGACGGGCGTCCCCGTCTATATCGAAACCCATCGTCACCGCATCACCAGCGATCTCCTTTTCACGCTCGACCTGCTCGACCGGCGGCCCGAGCTGCCGCTCTTGGCCGATCTCTCGCACTATCTCGTCGGCCGGGAGTTCGCTTTCCCGGTCGAAGACGAGAGCCACGCCCAGATCCGGCGCGTTCTTAACAACGCCAAGGCATTCCACGGGCGCATCGGCTCGTGCCAGCAGATTCAGATCAAGCTTTCCTTTCCACACCATCGGCCCTGGGTCGATCTCTTCCGCGAGTGGTGGGGCTACGGCTTCCGGAACTGGCGCTCCCGTGCCGCTGAAGATGCCGAGCTGGTCATGACCTGCGAGCTCGGCCCAAGGCCCTATGCCATCACCGACAGGGACGGCAACGACTCGACCGACCGATGGGCCGAGGCGCTCTTGCTACGCGAGATGGTCCGCGAGATCTGGGCCGAGAGTTCAGTCTCGCCGAGAGAAGCACGAGATTTGAGGACGCCTGAGCCCGTCATTTAACGAAGGACGGCCGGAATGGCAGATTGTGCTCGAGGCCGAGCCACGGCGGGTTTTCCGCATACATCTCCACGATCAGCGCTTTGATCAGCTCGATGTAGCGCGAATTGTCGCCGATCCGGTGGTTGAGGATAACGGGCGAGGTCGCCCGCTCACCCTCGATCATGCGATAGTGCAGGTCGGAGCGGACCTGACGCGCCGAGGAGGGGACAATGCAAAGTCCGGCATCCGAGGCGACGAGGCCAAGCGCACTCTGGATTTCGCGCACCTCATGCACCTCGGCGGGGCGCACGTCCTCAGCGTGAAGCAGGCTCAGCACGTGGTCGGCATAGCTCGGGCGCGGTTCCTTCGGGTAGACGATCAGCTTTTGCCCGGCAATCGCGCTTAACGGCAGGGGAGACGTATCATCGGCAAACGGCGTGCCCTGCGGTATCGCCAAGGCAAGGCGCTCTTCCCGCATGAGGATGCCGGCGACGTTGGGATCGTTGTGATGCAGCCGGCCGAAACCGACATCGATCCGGCCCTCCTTCAGCGCCGCGATCTGCTGCACCGACACCATCTCCAGCAAGCGGATGTCGAGTTCTGGCGCGTTCTGCCTGAGCTTGCGCACCAGCGTCGGCAGCCCGCCATAAAGGGTTGAGGCCACGAAGCCGATCGACAGGACACGGTTCTGGTTGAGGCCGACGCGGCGCGTCGCCTCTACCATCTGCTCCACCCGGCCGAGCACCTGCAGCGACTGTTCGTAGAACAATCGTCCGGCTTCGGTCAGCCGCACCGGGCGGCTCTTGCGGATGATCAGCGGAACGCCCAGTTCTTCTTCCAGTAGCTGGATCTGCCGGCTCAAGGGCGGCTGCGCGATGTGCAGCATCTCGGCGGCGCGGGTGAAATTGCGCTCGCGGGCGACGGCGACGAAATAGCGAAGCTGGCGCAGGTCCAAACTCAAGGTCCAACTCTCCTATAATCTCGGTATGTTGCGCTGCGGCAAGCCCATGAATGCTCGTATCTATTGCGACACTATATCATAAAGGTATCAAGCCGAACCTATTTGGTGTTGGACGCCATCAGGTGCGCGGCGCACAGTCACGCCATGAACAAGACCCTTGCACCCATTGCTCCGACCGCAGCCCTTTCAGTCGTCGAACGGGTCGAAACGATGCTGGTCGATCTGCCGACCATCCGGCCGCACAAGCTCTCGGTCGCGACCATGACCGGCCAGACTCTGATGCTGGTGAAGGTCTATTGCAGCGACGGTACGGTCGGCATTGGCGAAGGTACGACGATCGGTGGTCTCGCCTATGGCGGCGAGAGCCCGGAATCGATGAAGCTTGCCATCGATACCTATTTCGCGCCTCTCCTGATCGGCGAAGACGCGACCCGCGTTCGCGCCCTGATGGCCCGGATCGGCAAGGCGGTGAAGGAAAATCGCTTCGCCAAGAGTGCCGTGGAAACGGCGTTGCTTGACGCCCACGGAAAGCGCCTCGGCCAGCCGATCAGCGAACTCCTGGGCGGGGCACTGCGCAAGCGCCTGCCGGTCGCCTGGACGCTCGCTTCCGGCGACACCGCCAAGGACATCGCCGAAGCCGACAGCATGCTCGACCTTCGCCGCCATCGGATCTTCAAGCTGAAGATCGGCGCGAAGCCGCTGAAGGACGATATCGTCCATGTGGCGGCGATCAAGCGGGCGCTCGGCGACCGTGGCGCGGTGCGCGTCGACGTCAACATGGCCTGGAGCGAATTTGAGGCCGCCTACGGCATGGCGGCGCTCGCCGATGCCGGTTGCGAACTGGTCGAACAGCCGGTCGCATCGACCGCGGCACTCGGTCGCCTGGTTCGTCGCTTCCCCGTGGCGCTGATGGCAGACGAGTCGCTTACGGGACCGGAAAGCGCCTTCGAGATTGCCAGGACCAAGGGCGCTGATGTCTTTGCGGTCAAGATCGAGCAGAGTGGCGGCCTCTTCAATGCGCAGCGCGTTGCGGCCATCGCCGATGCCGCCGGCATCGAACTCTATGGCGGCACGATGCTGGAAGGTGGCGTCGGCACGGTCGCGTCAGCCCATGTGTTTTCCACGTTCGCCAACCTGCAGTGGGGCACGGAACTCTTCGGCCCGCTGCTTCTGACCGAGGAAATCCTGGCGACGCCGCTCGACTACAGCGACTTCGAGCTGACGGTGCCGGACGGGCCGGGCCTTGGCATCGAACTCGACGAAGACCGCCTGAAGTTCTTTGCGCGCGACGGGCTGCGCAAGACGATCACTGTTGCGAAGTGAGGATCAAGCCATGCTGTTTCACGTCAGAATGGATGTTCGCATTCCCCACGATCTGCCGGCTGAGCAGGCGGCGGAGATCATCGCTCGGGAAAAGGCCTATTCGCAACAGCTGCAGCAGAGCGGCAAGTGGCGGCACATCTGGCGGATCGCCGGTCAGTACGCGAACTACAGCGTCTTCGACGTGAAGGACAATGCCGAGCTGCACGAGGTTCTCTCGGGCCTGCCGCTCTTCAAGTTCATGCAGATCGAGGTCACGCCGCTGCTTCGGCACCCATCCTCGATCCGCGAGGACGATAGCTAGCGTTTGTGCGTGCCGCGGCCGGGAGGATGGCCAGCGGCTTGAGGTTCAAGACAATCCAAGTGGAGGAATTGATATGAGCGTGAAGATTTTCGACAAGCCGGAAACGCAAGCTTTCCTGAAGACCTTGAGCGGACTCGACAAGGACGGCGGCAATCCGCGCGTCAAGCAAATCGTGCACCGGGTAATGTCGGACCTGTTCAAGGCGATCGACGATCTCGACATCACGCCCGACGAATACTGGACCGGCATCGCCTGGCTGAACGAGATCGGCGCTGCCGGCCAGGCCGGTCTGATCTCGCCCGGTCTTGGCCTCGATCACTTCCTCGACGAACGTCTCGACGCGATCGACGAAGCGCTCGGCATCCAGAACCAGACGCCGCGCACGATCGAAGGCCCGCTCTACGTCGCCGGCGCGCCGGCCTCGGAAGGTTTTGCTCGTCTGGATGATGGTCGCGACACCAATGGCAAGACGCTGATCATGCACGGCACCGTCTATGACGCCGATGGCCAACCGCTGAAGGGCGCGACCGTCGAAGTCTGGCACTGCGATACCCGCGGCTTCTACTCGCATTTCGATCCGACCGGCCTGCAGGCGCCGTTCAACATGCGCCGCACGATCGTCACCGACGCCAAGGGCTGTTACAAGTTCCAGAGCATTGTGCCGCACGGCTACGGCGTGCCGCCGGGCAGCCCGACCGAGCAGTTGCTTTCCGCCCTCGGCCGCCATGGCCAGCGCCCGGCCCATATCCATTTCTTCATCAGCGCCGATGGCCACCGCAAGCTGACGACCCAGATCAACATCGCCGGCGACCCGTTGGTCAACGACGATTTCGCCTATGCGACCCGTGACGGCCTGGTGCCCGATGTCACCGAGCGCACCGACGAGGCGAGCATCAAGGCCAACAATCTCTCCGGCCCCTTCGCCGAGATTGCGTTCGACATCCATCTCACCTCGCTGGTGAACGGGGTCGACAATCAGGTCAACGAGCAGCGCAAGCGCGCCGCCGCCTGATCATCTCTGCGGCGGCCGACAGAGCCGCCGCCCCCTGACATCAGACATTGTTGCAATCGCTAGAGCCGAGCACGGATCAGCCGTTTGCGGGAGAGGAACCATGTCCGCAGTTATCGACAAAGCCCAAGCCCTCGACGACCTGCTCGCCACCGCGGTCGAGGACGATCATGAGGCCGGCACCTTCCGCTGCCGCCGCGACATCTTCACCAACGAAGACCTCTTCGAGCTGGAGATGAAACACATCTTCGAAAGCAACTGGGTCTATCTCGCTCATGAGAGCCAGATCCCCGAGAACAACGACTATTACACCACCACGATCGGCCGGCAGCCGGTTGTCGTCACCCGCGACAAGACGGGCGAACTGCACGCCGTCATCAATGCCTGCGCCCATCGCGGCGCCATGCTCTGCCGCCGCAAGCACGGCAACAAGGGCAGCTTCACCTGTCCCTTCCACGGCTGGACTTTTTCCAACACCGGCAAGCTCCTGAAGGTGAAGGACGAGAAGACGACGCAGTATCCGCCGCAGTTTGCCAAGGACGGCTCGCACGACCTGAAGCGCGTCGCTCGTTTCGAAAGCTATCGCGGCTTCCTCTTCGGCAGCCTCAATCCGGATGTCTCCTCGCTCGAAGACTATCTCGGCGAAACCAAAGTCATCATCGATCAGATCGTCGACCAGGCGCCCGGCGGGTTGGAAGTGCTGCGCGGCAATTCCTCCTACATCTACGACGGGAACTGGAAGCTGCAGATGGAGAACGGCTGCGACGGCTATCACGTCAGCTCCGTTCACTGGAACTATGCCGCCACCATGGGCCGACGCCACGAGGAGGGCACCAAGGCGGTTGATGCCTCGAGCTGGAGCCGCTCGATTGCCGGCGTCTACGGCTTTGACAACGGCCACATCCTGCTCTGGACCAACACGATGAACCCCGAGGTTCGGCCGATCTTTGGCCATCGCGAGGAGATCAAGGCGCGCGTCGGCGAGGTCCAGGCGGATTTCATCGTCAACCAGACGCGCAACCTCTGCCTCTATCCGAACGTCTTCCTGATGGACCAGTTCAGCACGCAGATCCGCGTGACCCGTCCGATCAGTGTCGACAAGACCGAGATCAGCATCTTCTGCTTTGCACCCAAGGGTGAAAGTGCGGCTGACCGCACGCTGCGCATCCGCCAGTACGAGGACTTCTTCAACGTCTCCGGCATGGGCACGGCCGACGATCTGGAGGAGTTCCGCGCCTGCCAGCAAGGTTATGCCGGCATCACCGCGCTCTGGAACGATCTTTCGCGCGGCGCGCCGCTCTGGATCGACGGTCCGGACGAGAACGCCAAGCGCATGGGCATCGAACCCTTGCTCTCCGGCGAGCGCAGCGAAGACGAAGGCCTCTTCGTCCGCCAGCATGAATATTGGGCGAAGGTGATGCGCAAAGCGCTCGCTTCCGAGAGACAAGGAGCGGTCGCATGACGATCTCCTACGACACCGCCTGCGCCTTCCTCTATCGCGAATCGCGCCTGCTCGACGATCGGCAATGGGACGAATGGCTGACCTGTTATGCGCCCGATGTCAGCTATTGGATGCCCGCCTGGGACGACGACGATCAACTGACCGAAGATCCGCAGTCGCAGATATCGCTGATCTACTATCCGAGCCGAGACGGCCTCGAAGATCGCGTCTTCCGCATCAAGACCGAGCGCTCGGGTGCCTCCACGCCGGAGCCGCGCACGAGCCACAACGTCAGCAATGTCGAACTTGTGGCCGACCGCGGTGAGGAACTGGACGTCCGCTACAACTTCCATACGCTCAACCATCGCTACAAGGTCACCGACCATTTCTTCGGCACCATGTTCGTGACGCTGCGAAAGAGCGGCGACGGGCTCGTGATCTCGCAAAAGAAGATCGTGCTGAAGAATGACTACATCCGCCAGGTCATCGACGTCTACCACATCTGATGACTGCCACCTGACGACAAGGGATTGGGAGGAGCAACCATGGCCAGCTACAGGATCGCTTTGAATTTCGAGGACGGCGTGACCCGTTTCGTCGAATGCCGGGACGACGAGAAGGTGCTCGACGCTGCCTTCCGCAACAAGATCAACCTGCCGATGGACTGTTCCGACGGGGTCTGCGGCACCTGCAAGTGCCGCGCCGAAAGTGGAACCTATGATCTCGGCGACGACTTCATCGATGATGCGCTGACTTCGGATGAGGCCGAAAGCGGACTGGTGCTGACCTGCCAGATGAAACCGTCGAGCGATTGTGTCATTGCGGTACCGACGTCGTCTGCTGCCTGCAAGACCGGGCAGCAGAAATTTGCGGCCACTGTCGCGCGGATCACCCAGCATAACGATGCGGCGATCGTGCTGGAACTGGACGTGGATGCGGGCGCAGCACCCGTCTTCCTCCCCGGCCAATACGTCAACATCGATGTGCCCGGCTGCGGCCAGAGCCGCTCTTACTCCTTCTCGTCGGCACCGGGCGAAATGGGCATCGGCTTCCTGATCAAGAAGATCCCGGGCGGGGTAATGAGCACGTGGCTGGAGCGTGCCGAAGCCGGTACGAAACTCGAACTCACGGGTCCGCTCGGCAGCTTCTATCTGCGCGAGATCCAGCGTCCGTTGCTGTTTTTGGCTGGCGGAACGGGACTGGCACCTTTCCTGTCCATGCTCGAACAGCTCGCCCGCACGAACCCTGATCAGAAGGTTCATCTCATCTACGGCGTCACCCGCGACCTCGATCTGGTGCTGGTCGATGAGATCGAGGCCTACACGAAGAGGCTTGCCGATTTCACCTACAGTACCGTCGTAGCGGATGCGGCCTCCAGCCATCCGCGCAAGGGCTGGGTGACCCAGCACATGCCGCAGGCGTTGCTCAATGGCGGTGACGTCGATGTCTATCTCTGTGGTCCCCCGCCGATGGTCGATGCGGTGCGCAAGCACCTCGACGACACCGGCGTGAAACCCAATAGCTTCCACTACGAGAAGTTCACGCCGAATGTCGTGGCGAAGGAGGCGGCATGACCGCGGCTCGTTTCCAAGGTCGTTTCGCGGGTAAGGTGCTTGTCGTCACCGGTGCGGCGCAAGGCATCGGCCGTGCCGTGGCGCTGCGTGCAGTGGCTGAAGGCGGCAAGGTGCTCTTCGTCGACCGCGCCGACTTCGTCGCCGAAGTGGCGTCGGAGGCGGGCATCGACAGGGCGGCGGCCTTCAATGCCGACCTCGAAACCCATGAAGGCGCCGCTGCCGCGATGCGCTTTGCCGCCGAAAGGTTCGGTGGCATCGACATCCTGATCAACAATGTTGGCGGCGCGATCCGCATGCGCCCCTTCGCCGAGTTCGAACCGGCGCAGATCGACGCGGAAATCCGGCGCTCGCTGATGCCGACGCTCTACTCTTGCCATGCGGTGCTGCCGCATCTGTTTGCCCGCGGTGGCGGCACCATCGTCAACGTGTCCTCGAACGCCACGCGCGGCATTCACCGCGTGCCCTATTCGGCGGCGAAGGGCGGCGTCAACGCCATCACCCAGTCGCTGGCGATGGAGCTTGCCGAGCGCAACATCCGCGTCGTCGCGACCGCGCCGGGTGGCACTGAAGCGCCGCCGCGCCGGATTCCGCGCAATGCCGAAGGCGACAGCGACGCCGAGCGGGCCTGGATGGGCGATGTCGTCGCCCAGGTGAAGCAGTCGAGCTTCATGAAGCGCTACGGCAGCATCGACGAGCAGGCGGCGCCCATTCTTTTTCTGGCCTCCGACGAGGCCTCCTACATCACCGGCAGCGTGTTGCCGGTCGCCGGCGGCGACCTCGGCTGACAGACCATTGTTTCAACGTGCTAAGACCTGGGGAGGAGAGCATGCGTACGATCGATGTGAATGAGGCAATTGACGGGAGCCCGCTCGGCCGCTTCCAATGGATGGTKGTGGCGCTCTCGGCGCTGCTGTTGATCGTCGACGGTTACGACGTCTTCGTCGCCGGTACAGTGCTGCCGACGTTGATCGCCGAATGGGGCTTGAGCAAGCCGCAAGCCGGCGCGCTGCAGGCCTGGGCGCTGTTCGGAATGATGTTCGGGGCGCTGATCTTCGGTCCGCTCGCCGACCGGATCGGCCGCAAGAAAGGGATCGCCATCAGCTTCCTACTGTTTACGCTCTCGACCCTTTTGACCGGCTTTGCCAATTCGCCGGAGCAGTTCAAGATCTTCCGGTTCTTCGCCGGTCTCGGCTGCGGCGGGCTCATGCCGAATGCCGTCGCCTTGATGAACGAATATGCGCCGAAGCGGCTGCGCGGCACGCTGGTGGCGCTTATGTTCTCCGGCTACTCGGTCGGCGGCATGGTCGCCGCCGGTCTCGGCATCGGCCTCATTCCGTCCTATGGCTGGAAGCCGATGTTCTTCATCGCCGCTGTGCCGCTGCTCCTCTTGCCGGTGATCCTCTGGAAACTGCCGGAATCGCTCGGCTTCCTCATCCGCCAGGGCAAGCAGGACGAGGCCAAGCGCATCTACGCCAAGATCGATCCTACCTCGCGTCTTGCCGAGGCCGATCGACTTGTCTTCTCCGAAACGAAGGGCGCGTCTGCATCGGTCATGGAACTTTTCCGCCATCAGCGCACCCTGCGCACCGTCATGCTCTGGGTCGCGTTCTTTTGCTGCCTGCTGCTCGTCTATCTCTTGTCGTCCTGGCTGCCCAAGGTGCTGCAGGAGGCCGGCTATGCCGAAAAGGCGAGCCTGCTCAGCCTATTCTCGCTGAATTTCGGCGGCATGGTCGGCGCGATTGCCGGCGGCTGGCTCGGTGACCGCTTCGGCTTGCCGAAGGTGGTGGTCGGTTTCTTCGTTGCCGCCGCCTTCTCGATCGCGCTGATCGGCTTCAATCCGCCGACAGGCGTCCTGTTCCTGATGGTCTTTGTTGCCGGCGCCACTACGATCGGCACGCAGATCCTGCTCTATGCCAGCGTGGCGCAGCTCTACAATCTCTCGGTGCGTTCCACCGGGCTCGGCTGGGCGTCCGGCGTTGGCCGCATCGGCGCGATCGTCGGGCCGACGCTCGGCGGCGTGCTGCTCGCGCAGGAACTTCCGCTGCAGCAGAACTTCGCGATCTTCGCCATACCGGCGGCGATCTCGGCCGTCGCCATGCTGGTCTTCGCGGTCAGCAATGCCCGCCGCGTCGAGGTCCGCCAACTGGCGGCCGCCTAAGGAAGGCGTGCGATGGCCGGCATCCGCTATCGCCGGCCGTCGCTCTCAACCGGCGCCCCTTATCGTCAGGGTTCGCGCCGTGCCGCAGCCGATGGCTTTGCGGATGACGTCAGGAATTGAAGCCGCCAGCCTTGGCGGCTTCCTCAATCCGGAGTTTCAGTTTCGTGGCCTATATCGATCTTCCGACACACCGCATGCATTATCGCATCGACGGCGACCGGGCCGGCACTGCCCCCTGGCTGCTGTTCTGCAATTCGCTCGGCACCGACCTTTCCATGTGGGACGCGCAGGCGGAGGAATTGTCCCGGCATTTCCGGGTGTTGCGCTACGATCGTCGCGGTCATGGCCTGTCGTCGGCTCCGCCGCCACCCTACACTCTATCTGACCTCGGACACGACGTGATCGCCCTGCTCGATGCGCTGGCGATCGAGCGCGCGCATTTCTGCGGGCTGTCGATCGGCGGCCTCACCGTGCAATGGCTGGGCATCCATGCGGGTGCGCGCCTGGACAAACTTGTCGTCTGTGCGACCGCGGCGCGTATCGGCACGCCCGAGAGTTGGGCCACCCGGATTGAATCCGTCAAGGCAGATGGTCTTGCGGTCCTCCGATCGGCGACAGCCGAACGCTGGTTCAGCGCGACGTTCGCTGCGGGCAATGCCGGCACTGTCGGCAAGGTGCTGGACGGTTTCGCCGCCACATCGACAGACGGCTACATCGGCTGCTGTGCGGCTCTCGCCGGGGCAGACCTCAGGGACGACATCAAGCGCATCACCAATCCCGTACTCGCCATTTCCGGCGACGAGGACCCGGTGTGTCCGCCTTCCGATCTTGAAGAGATCGCCGCCCGCGTACAACAGGGGCGGCATCTGTCATTGCCCGGCCGGCATATCGTCAACATCGAGTCCGCGCCGGCATTCAACGCAGCGCTGCTCCAATTCCTTCACGACTGAAGGCAGTTCGAACGGCGCCACGCCAATCAATTCAGCGCTTATTTGACGGGGACGAGAAGCGGCGCGTCTTTGGCGACGATATAGGTCGCGAGCTCCGACGCCTTGGTGGTGCCGACGTTCTTCGCCACATGGGCAACGCCGGCTGGAATGAACAGCGCCTGGCCCGCCTGAAGCGTCACGGGATCCCGGCCCTCAAGCTGGTATTCGAGCGAGCCTTCGAGCACATAGGCGATTTCTTCGCCCGGATGGGAATGCTTAATCGAGGCCGTGCCCGGTTCGATGTCGACACGAACCTGCACGGCCTCGTGTCCGGGCACGCTGATCTCGTTCTTGATCAGGTCCGTACGCTGGATGACTTGCATCTGCTGGGCCTCCGCCATGCGAAGCGTCGTCATGCTGCCGGCGATCAGCAAGGCTGCGGCGATGATGCGGGTCGTTTTCATGGGGTCCTCCATGATGGATGGTTGCATGTGCGTCGTTGGAAGCACGTGCATTTCAGCGGAGGCGTGTATTGGCGGTGTGTCGGCCGCGCGGCGCTTTTGTAAGCCTTTGTATTCTTCGCTTGCGGTCGTCCCGTTGCGGGAAATGGGGGACGGCGCAACCCCGCCCCGACGGGAGGCGATCCGCTGTGCGCATCGCCTCCCGCCTTGCGGTTTTACCGACCGCTATTCGCCGAGGTTCTGCTGCAAGGCCTCGCGGGCAAGTTTGACGATATCCGCATGGATCTCCGCACGGGGGCGTTCGGTCGGTTCGCAGATCGGATCGACCTCGCCGAAGGATTTGAGCAGTTTGGCGGCGCCGTTCTTGCATATCGGCAGGAAGCTGAAGTGGTCCGCTCCTGCGACCGCGGCATAGGAGCCCTTGGGCGTCAGCGCCGCCAGCGGCTCGGAGGCGACGGCAAGCGGGATTGTCTCCTTGCTGCCGAGATTGATGAAATGCATCGGGATCGCGATCGCCTTGAGGCTGTCTTCCACATAGGCCTGGGCAAGGCCGGGGTCGACGAGTACCGCGGATTTGACCCGGGGGTCCCGGTTCGACTGTTCGAAACGCGCCTTGTCGACGGTGCGAAGATCGAGCTTGTCGACGTCGACCGGCGCATCATCGACGTAGCCCCTGCCGCCAACGAACCAGGCACAATCCCACTTGCCGTAGCTGTCGCAGTAGTCGGCATAGGCCTCGAGGCTCGCCCGTGCTCCTGAAATCTCCATGGCGGTGGAGCCGCCGAGGGAGAAACCGAGGACGGCGATGCGCTCTGGGTCGATTGCAGCGCTCCATCGCGGATCCCGGGTGAACATGTCGATCAACGCGGAGAGGTCGGATGTCCGCTCCCAAAGCTTCGGCGTGTTGGCGGGTGTCGAGTCGCCGCTGGTGGTGCCGGGATGGTTGGGGCCGGCGACGATGAAGCCGGCCGCTGCGAGCTCGGCCGCAAGCCAGCTCATCGCCTCGATGCGGCCGCCCGAACCATGGGACAGAACCACCAGCGGATATCGGCCTTGGCGCAAAGGGGCGTTCTTCGATGCGGGCGATCCCTCGAAGATACGATTGTCGCCGACAAGCGCGGGTTCACCCCCGGCTCCAGCGGGATACCAGACGGTGACGGCGAGTTGGCGTTCCCGCTTGGGTGCGGCAACGTCGATCTCGCGGACGCCGACGTCATAGGCCTGCGCCGAGGCAGCCAGGCTCAGAAGGAAGGCGGCGGCGGGGATGAACTGGAGGAGGGGCATGGGTATCTCGCTGTGTTGGAAAAGACGGCCGATCGTCACAAACGCCCCGCTTGTGCGCGTCCTCGATCGTGATTGAGGTCGTCCCGAATCGCGATCTGGGCAATGATCCGCCCATCGAATGCTTGCCCGCCTTTTGTCTGCCAGCCTTTCCTTTGAAGGACATGCCTTGATCTTCCTGCCGCTCCCGTTCGTCGTCGCCCTGCTGCTTCTCATCCTGCTTGCGTTCATGCTGCATGGCGACGAGCCAGCGCGGCGCAACTGGCCGTTCCTCGCCCTGGTGGGGCTGTGTGCACTCCAGTCGGTGATCGTCGGGCTGCGCTGGGGCTATGACGTCGCGGCGTTGAAATTTGCACTGCCATTGCTCGCGAGCGGCGTGCCGCCGTTGGTGCTTGCAAGTTTCCACAGCCTGATCCGCAAAGACGAGCGCAGCGTTGCTGCGGCGGGGTGGGTCCATGCGGCGCCGACGATCGGTATGCTCGTGCTCGTGCTGTTTGCGCCGCGCTACATCGATTTCGCCTTGGTCGTCGAATATGTCGGATATGCGCTGGCGCTCCTGAACCTGGTGCGCATCGGTACGGATGCGCTGGACGAAGCGCGTTTCGAAGGTGCGGCTGCGGCGCACCGCGCCCTGCTCATTGCCGCGTTCTCGCTTTGCCTGTCGGCACTCTTCGATCTTGCGATCCTTCTGGATTTCGAATGGACGAGGGGAGCGAATATCGGCCTCATCGTCAGCAACGCGAATTTGCTGGGCCTGCTTTTCATCGGGCTGACAGCCATGGTCGCGGATCGTGCGCGTGCGTTTCCGGCCGCCAGCGCGGTCGCCGACGAGGATCCGGTTGCAACGCCGCAGGATCGGGAACTTCTGGACAGGATCGATCACCTGCTCGTCGGCCAGAAACTGGCCCGCGACGAAAACCTCACCTTGTCGCGTCTGGCGCGGCGTGCGGGCCTGCCCGCCCGGCAGATATCGACCGCCGTCAATCGGCTGGCGGGCAAGAACGTCTCGCAATACATCAATGATTTCAGGATCGCCGAGGCCTGTAGGCTGCTTCGGGAGACGGAGATGTCGGTGACGACCGCGATGCTTGAGTCCGGCTTTCAGACGAAGTCGAATTTCAATCGCGAATTCCGTCGGGTGACGTCTCTCAGTCCTGGATCCTGGCGCGAGCAGAACCGGGAAGAAACGCCGGACCGAGAAGGTGGGGCGATCATCGGCACGGGCTATCCTTGACAAATCTGCCCGGCCGTGGTGCGGCCGGGCAGATAAGTTGGGCAAGACTTGGCTGTGACCCGTCTCGTGACGGCAAGGGCTTACTGCTGATCCCCGGTGTTGCGGCCGATGGTGATCGAGAGATCCTTCGTCTCACCGGTCCGCCAGACACTCAGGCTCTTCGAGGTGCCGGGCGAGAGGTCGGCGACCATGCGCGAGAGATCACGCGGCGACTTGACCGGGCTGCCGCCGAAGGCGGTGATGATGTCGCCGGCCTTCAGGCCGGCCTTGGCGGCAGGTGTTCCGTTGTTGACGTCGGCGACCAGCGCGCCTTCTGCCTGGTGGAGGCCGATCGCATCGGCGATGTCAGCGGTCACCGGTTGAATTTCGACGCCGATGAAGCCGTGCTGGATCGAACCGTCCTTCATCAGTTCGGCGACGACCTTCTGTGCCTGATCCGAGGGGATGGCGAAACCGACGCCGACGCTGCCGCCGTTGGGCGAGTAGATGGCGGTGTTGATGCCGACCACCCGGCCTGCAGCATCGACCAGCGGTCCGCCGGAATTGCCGCGGTTGATCGGGGCGTCGATCTGGATGAAGTCGTCATAGGGGCCGCTGTGCAGATCGCGGCCACGGGCCGAGACGATGCCGGCGGTCACGGTCGTGCCGATGCCGAACGGATTGCCGATCGCAAGCACCTGGTCCCCGACCCTGAGGCCATCGGAATCACCCCAGGCGACGGTTGCAAGCGGCTTAGCCGGCTTGATCTTCAGCACGGCAAGGTCGTTCTTCGGATCGGCGCCGACGAGCTTGGCGGGCACCTGGCTACCGTCGTCAAGCGTCACCGTGATGCTCGACGCCTTGTCGATGACGTGGTTGTTGGTGACGATGTAGCCGTCCGCGGTCACGACGAACCCGGAGCCGAGCGCTTCGGCCCGTTGGGCCGGGCGCTGCTGCGGTGCCTGGTCCGGCAGGGGTATGCCCTGATCGCGGAAGAACTGGCGAAACTGCTCGTCGAAGGGCGAGTTTCCGCCGAGTTGTGACGTTTCGTCGTTGCCGGTGTTTTCGGCCTTGATCACGGTGGTGACGGTGACGACCGCCGGCTTGTCCGCCGACACGATCGGCGCGAACGAGCCGCCGGATGCAGCCGGGGCCGCAACCGCCGGGCCGGGCGCGGCGGCCGCCGCCACGTCATGACCTGAAAAGGCTGCCACGGAAAGGGGCGCGATGATGACGGCTGCGCCGAGGAGGGCGGCAGCACGGTACCTCATGAGAATGTTTGACATGGTCTTGTTCCTTTCGCTGCCAGATCGCCGAGCGATCCCCGCCGCGCGCCCCGTACTGGGAACTGATCGCGGCTCGTTGCCTCGGTCGGCTTCGTGTAAGGGATTGTGTCGATTGCCGGCGCCGGACTCGTACGTGGATCCGGCGCCGACAGTGGCGGCTCACCCGAAAGCCGGGCGGGCCGCCACTGCCTGTTGGTCAGGCCATTCGAGCGATGTCATGGTCGAGGTGGCGAACTTCGATCTGCAGCCGCGCATAGGAATGCGCGGGCAACATGCCGTGATGGGCTGCGGCGGTCTCGACTGCCTGGGCGCGCACTGCGCCGTCTTCGCTTTCAAGCTTCCTGTAGTTTGCCGCGGTCAGCATGCCCCGTTCGCGGTCGGCATTGATCCGGTGATTGTCGACCCGGAGTTCATACAGAACGTGGTTGAGACGGTTCGATGACATGTGAACAGGTACGCGGTAGACCTGCATGGCCGGGGCCGTCATGTCGTCCTGGCTGAGAATGCCCTGGTAATAATCACCGGTAAAAGCGCCCTTGTCGCTGTTGCGAGCGTTGTCATGATCCACAACGCTGTCACGATCAAAATCGTGATGTTCGGCAGCGAAGGCACCGCCGCTCAGGAGGACGAGAGCGAGGGTTGCGATGGTAGTGGTCTTGAGGGGCGAGCGCATATCTGCATCTCCTGAAATCAAGGAAGCTGGGAGCGCTTCCATTCGAGGCTGTCTCCTATTGTCGCGTCACGGCCGAAGCGGTCGCCGGCAATATTCAGCCTCAATATGAAGGTAATACTTCGATGCGCGTTAGTCATGTTAATATAATGTAATATTGTTCCATTTTTTCTAGCAAAATCAAATTGTTAACTTTATGTAATAAACGCCGTTCGCGCACTATCCCGAAAAATACTCTTCTCGCCGGCCTCTCGGAAACGGGGCTTGGCCGACGTATCCGGCCGGCGCAGAACAAATCGCTAGGAGCCGGCGTAGTGCGCGCGGGGGCGGATCAGTTCGCCGCTCTCGACCTGCTCCATGGCATGCGCGAGCCAGCCGACGGTGCGTGCGAGCGCGAAGATGACGAGGGGTGCGTCTTCGGGAAGGTTGTATGTCGCTGCAAGGGCGGCCAGTGAAAAGTCGAGATTGGCCGGCTCTCCAAGCAGTTCCTCGCCGGCTTCTGCCAAAGTGGTATAGAGGGCCGGTACCTCGAAGCTCTTCATGATCGCTTTCGCGCGTGGATCGCCATCCGGATAGAGCCGATGGCCAAAGGCCCGGACCACGCCCTCCGAGGAGAGCATTCCCCGGATCGCTTCGCGCACACCGTTTGCTGCCGCCTGTTCGGCCAGGCGCGTGACGCTGAGCCAGGCGCCGCCATGCCTCGGCCCGGTAAGAGTGGCAAGGCCTGAAAGCGTGGCGGCGGAAAGTGCTGCACCCGAGGAGGCCGTGACACGGGCTGCGAAGGCCGAAACGTTGAGCTCGTGCTCTGCGGTCAGTACCAGGCATTTGCGGATGGGCTCGGCCGCTTCCGGCCGTCCCCAGCCGAGCGCCAGCCGCTGATGCAGCGGCATCTGCTCCGGCGACGGCGCCAGTCCTGCTGCGACGCTCGCAAGCACATCGGCCGCCTCTGCCTTCAATATGGCCGGCCGACGGCCGAGCGCCGGCAAGTCGCCTTCGATTCGTGCGGCCAGGCACGCGAACGTTGCCGCCAGGCGCGATTGGTCGCCGCCACGATCGCCGCCGGGAATGGTCACCGTCTCGGACGACTGCCAAAGCAGCGTTGCTATATCCTCCAGCGTTGCGTCGCCGCCGAGTTCGATGGCATCGCGGCCACGATAGAAGAGCCGCCCGCCGGCAATGCTGGATATCGTCGTCTGCAGAACCGGCTCGCCCCAGCGGATCGCCCCGGCGGCGACAACCGCCGCCTGCCGCCGTCCGGCGTGGCGTTCGGCCAGCCGGTTGACGTCGTCGGCCTGATACAGGCTGCGGCGCGGGTCGGCCGGGTCGGGTTTGGCGCGGATGCGCCCGCGGCTGACATTGGCATAGAGCGTCTGCCGTTTGCTGCCGAGCTTGGCGAGCGCCTCTTCGGCGGTGATCCAGAGTGTGTGCATGTTGATCAATCGCATCAAGATTGACGTCAATAGATCTAGGTCGGATCATTCTCCCCGTAAAGGAGAAACTTGATGATGAAGAACGGACTTGAAGACGTCGTTGCCGCCGAAACGCAGCTCTCCCATGTTGACGGCGAAGCGGGTCAATTGATCATTCGCGGCGTCTCGCTCGATCACCTGGCCGGCCAGGCGAGCTACGAGGATGTCGTGGCGCTGTTGTTCGAGGGGTTGCTGGGGCCGATGCCGGACCGGACCGAACTCGTCAGGCGCCTGGGTGAAAAGCGGGCGGACGTGTTCGCCCATGTCGGCGCCATCGACGACGCGCTGCTGGAACTACCGCCAGTCGACATCATGCGCGCACTCATCGCCCGGCTCCCGGATGGCGACGACCTCGAGACGGCCTTGCGTCTGCTCGCCGCGCCGGCCGTCTTCCTGCCGGCGGCGCTGCGCATGAAGAGGGGTGAGGCCCCGGTCGCGCCGACCCCGGCGCTGTCGCACGCGGCCGACATCCTTGCCATGCTCGGCGCCAAGGTGCCGAGCGGCCAAGACGTGGCGGCGCTCGATGCCTATCTGGTGACGATCTCGGACCACGGCCTCAACGCCTCGACCTTCGCCTCGCGCGTGGTCGCCTCCACCAAGGCCGGTCTCACCTCGTCGGTGCTTGCCGCCATCGGCGCTCTCAAGGGGCCGCTCCACGGCGGTGCGCCCGGGCCGGTGCTCGACATGCTGGATGCGATCCGAACGCCTGAGAATGCGGAGGCCTGGCTTTCTGAGGCGCTCGACCACGGCGAACGGCTGATGGGCTTCGGCCACCGCGTCTACCGTGTTCGCGATCCCCGCGCCGATGCGCTGAAGGGCGCGCTGAAACGACTGATCGTCGCGCCTCCGGCGAACCGCGATCGCATTCAACTGGCAGAAGCGGTCGAACAATCGGCGCTCGCCATCCTGAAGGCGCGCAAGCCCGATCGCCCGCTCGACGTCAACGTCGAGTTCTATACGGCGTTGCTGCTCGATGCGCTTCACTTCCCGCGCGACGCCTTCACCGGCGTGTTCGCGATCGGCCGGACGGTCGGCTGGATCGCCCACGCGCGCGAGCAGGCGCTGGAAGGTCGGCTTATCCGTCCACGTTCGCTCTATGTCGGGCCGCTGCCGCAGCAAGCGGCCTGAGGGTCAGGGCGCGGCTGATCTCTGTCAGGCGGCCGACACCATCCGCGCATTTCGCAGGTGTTGTTGAAAGAACGCCTTCAGGTCGCGGAAGTCATCAAAGCCAAGGACGGTCGCAAAACGTGCGACCGTCGTCGGCGAAACGGCGCAGGCGAGCGCGATCGAGCGGGCACTGCCGAAGGCGACGAGCTCCGGCTTCGCCAGCGCGACCAGAGCGATCTGCTTGAGCTGTTTCGGCAGCCTGAGGGCTCTGGACGCAAACATCCCCTTGAGCTCCGTCATGTCGCCGGGGCGCCTTGGATTTGCATTCGTTTGGGTGCCGGCTTTTATCACGGTGGTCTCCACTACAATCCTCCCCAGTCCGCCTGCGTCCGCAGCGGGCTTCCTTCGAAGCAGTCAGACGCGGGCAACTATTCCCGGCACCTCGTTGCTCCACGATTTTTCACTTTACTGTACCGTCCGGACGGTATAGTAACTCAATCATCGTTGATCGCAACAAGACGTTTTCTGGGGAGGAGACGAGCATGCGTTGGATGAAGTGCTTCAAGGCGGCCGCCATGGCCGGTGTCGCATTTGCCGCAACTCCGGCGGCTGCAGCCGAGGTGTCTATTTTCTGCAGTTCGGCCGGTGCCGAGCTCGAACTTTGCCAATCGGCCTCAGAGGCCTGGGCCAAGGAAACCGGCAACACCGTAAAGATCAACAAGATGCCTGCGAACTGGGGCGAGGCGCTGCCGCTCTACCAGCAGCTGCTCGCCGGAAAGTCCGGTGACGTCGACGTTCTGACGCTCGACAACATCTGGGTCGGAACGCTGGCGCCGCACCTGGTCGACCTTCGCGAGAAGGTTCCGGCCGATGAAATCTCCGCCCATTTCGAATCCTCGCTCGCCGATGCGACCATCAACGGAAAGCTGCTGGCAATGCCGTGGTTCGTCGATGCCGGCCTGATGTTCTATCGCAAGGATCTGCTTGAGAAGTACGGCAAGGGCGAGCCGAAGACCTGGCAAGAGCTGACCGAAACGGCGAAGTTCATCCAGGACAAGGAACGCGCCGGCGGCAGCCCCGACATGTGGGGCTATGTCTGGCAGGGCCGTGCCTATGAGGGGCTAACCTGCGACGCGCTCGAATGGGTCGCATCCTTCGGCGGCGGCAATTTCATCTCGCCGGACGGCACCATCACCGCGAACAATCCCGAGGCCGTCAAGGCGCTCGATCTCGCCCGCTCGTGGATCGGCAACATCAGCCCCGAGGGCGTGCTGAACTATGACGAGGAAGGATCGCGCGGCGTCTTTGAGGCCGGCAACTCCGTCTTCCACCGCAACTGGAGCTATGTCTGGGGCACGACCCAGGCTGAGGACTCCTCGCTGCGCGGCAAGATCGGCGTCATGGCGCTGCCGGTCGGCGCCGAGGGCCAGAAATCGAGCGGCTGCTATGGTGCAGGTCTGCTCGGCGTATCCAAATATGCCGACGATGTCGACGCGGCTGTCAGCCTGGTGCGTTACCTCACCGGCGCGAAAGAACAGAAGCGCCGTGCGMTGCAGGCCTATAGTCCGACATTGAAGGCGCTTTACGAGGACAAGGACATCCTTGCTGCCAATCCGTCGCTGGCCTTTGCCGAAAAGGCCTATGCCGAAAGCGCCTCGCGGCCATCGCAGGTGACCGGCGCTTCCTATAACCGCGTGTCGCAGCGGATCTTCAACGGAGTGCACAATGTGCTGAGCGGCAAGGAAAGTGCTGCGGATGCACTCGCCAAGGTCAGCAGCGATCTGGAACGGCTGAAGGCGCGGGGCTGGTAAGCCCGCCTCGACGATACGGGGTCCGGCGTGACGGACCCCGCCACCACAGCATCTGAGGAAACCAACGTGAATATTGCGATCGCACCGTGCTGCTGGGGCATCTATTGGCCCCAGGGGAATGATCTCGGCTGGACCGACTATCTCGACCGCATCCGTGCGGCCGGCTACCGGCACACCGAGCTCGGCCCCTATGGTTACTTCTCCACGGACGCCAAGGTGCTTTCGTCCGAGCTGGCAAGCCGCGACCTAAAGGTCGTCGCGGCGGCCCATGTGCATACGCTCGCCGATGCGTCCACCTGGCCGGTGCTTGAGGAAAAGGCGCAGGCGATCTGCAAGCTGCTCGCGGAAATCGGCGGCACGCATTTCATTCTCATGGACGAGTCGGAGTTCTACCCGAAGGACCGCATGGGTGTGGTTGACGAAGCCGGCTGGCGTACGGTTGTCGATCAGACGAACCGGGCGGCGGCGATCGCCCGCAGCCACGGCCTGCAGTTCAGCTTCCACCCGCATGTTGGCACCTGTGTCGAGCTTGAGGACCAGATCGAGCGGCTGCTGGCCGATACCGATCCCGATCTTGTCGGGCTTTGCCTCGATACCGGCCACCACGCCTATTGGAAGGCCGACCCGATCGCCTTTTATCGGCGCCACCGCAACCGCATCAACGCGGTGCATCTGAAGAACGTCGACGGCGCCTTCCGCGAACGTGTGCTTTCCGAAGGCATCCATTCGGATCGCGCCTTCGAAGAGGGCATCATGACCGATCTAGATCGCGGCGTCGTCGATATCGCCGCCTTCGTGTCAGCGCTGCGGGAGACCGGTTACGACGGTCCGCTGGTGGTCGAGCAGGATCTGGCGCTGAACCATCCCGATACGCCGGAAGCGATCGCCCGGCGCAACCATGACTTCGTCTCGAAGCTCCTTACGAACGGGGCCGGCGCATGAAGGTCGAGATCCACGATACGCCGGTCGCCATCGGCGAGCGCCTTGCGGAACGGATCATAGCCGGCATCCGTGCAGCGAGTGCTGCGGGCCGGGACTATGTTCTCGGTTGCCCGGGTGGCCGCAGTCCGCTGCCGGTCTATGAGGCGCTTGGACGCCGTCTTGCCGGCAAGCCCGTCGATTGCTCGCGGCTGATCATCGTTATGATGGACGAATATTTGCGTCCCGCAGAAGGGGACGGTTTCGCCCCGCCGCCGTCCGAGGCGCATTATTCCTGCCGCGGCTTCGGGGAACGCGAGATCGTTGGTCGCATCAACGCGGCGCTGCCGGACCACTTCCGCATTCCGTCCGAGAACTTTTGGATGCCGGATATCGCAGCACCTGGTGGGTACGATCAGCGCATCGCTGCCGCTGGAGGCATCGATCTTTTCCTGCTCGCCTCCGGCGCCGGCGATGGTCACATCGCTTTCAACCCGCCGGGCTCTTCCCGCGACAGCCGCACCCGCATCGTTGCCCTTGCCGAACAGACGCGGCGCGACAATCTTGCGACTTTCCCGGATTTCTCAGGCATCGACGACGTGCCCTCGCATGGGGTTACGATCGGCATCGGCTCGATCGCGGAGCAGTCGAAGGCGGTGGCGATGATCGTCTGGGGCGAAGGCAAGCGTCACGCCTTCTATCGCCTGACGAGTGCGCGCGCTTACGACCCGAGCTGGCCGGCAACCATCGCCGTCGAATGCCGGAGCGCCGAACTCTACGCCGATGCCGACGCTGCCCGCGAATGGGGAGCGCGGTGATGGGCCTGCACGCCATCGGCATCGACGTCGGGGGAACGAAGACCAAGGCCTGCCTCGTCCGTCTCGCCGACGGGGCCGTGATCGCCGAGCGCACCGAGCCGACGCCTTGCCAGCAGGGCGGTGCTGCCGTGCTGGACCTGGTGGCCTCGCTCGCCGAGACCATTCGCCACGAAGGAGAAGCGCTGGATGTCGAGACGACGGGTCTCGGCGTATGCCTGCCGGAACTGGTGACCGGCAGCGGCGAGCCCGCCTCTGCCTGGAATTTCGACTGGCGCGGCCTCGACTATCACGATCGTCTCGGCGGCTTCGGGCCGTTGCACATCGAAAGCGATGTCCGGGCCGCCGCCTTCGCCGAAGGCTGGATTGGCGCAGGCCGCGGTATCGATCCTTTCGTCTACGTGACCATTTCCACCGGGCTCTCGCATTCGCTGGTCATCGGCGGAACGCCCTATGCGGGTGCCCGCGGCTTCGCGATCCATTTCTCCGGCAGCGATCTCGTCGCTTTCTCGGGCGAAGGGCAGGACCAGGCGGTTCGCCACAACCTCGAGCTTTTTGCGAGCGGCAAGGCCTTGGGCGAGCGTTATGGCCGCATGATTGGCCGACCGGACGCAAGCGCGCTGCAGCTCTTTGAAGCCGAAGGTGACGACCCGAAGGCGGCGCGGATGGTGGCCGACGGTCTCCTGTCGCTCGCCTCCTATCTCGGCCAGCTCGTCAACACGCTCGATCCAGCCGTGCTCATTCTCGGCGGCGGCATCGGCGGCGACCCATCGGTCAATGCGCGGCTCGCCGCGCTGACGCGGCCGTTCATCTGGGCCGATGGCGCGCGCGACATGCCGATCGTTCCAAGCCTCCTCGGTGATGCGGCCTGCGCCATCGGCGTTGCCGCGCTTGCAAACAGGACTGCCAACCAGACGGTGCGCCAATGAGTGGAATTGCCCTTACCAATGTCGTCAAGCGTTTCGGTGCGCTGACCGTGATCGACAAGGTCAACCTTTCGGTCGCAGAAGGCGAGTTCGTCGTCTTCGTCGGTCCCTCCGGATGCGGGAAATCGACGCTACTGCGCATGATCGCCGGGCTCGAGGAAATTACCGACGGCGAGTTGCAGATCGGCGGCGCGCGCATGAACGAGACGGCGCCGGCGCGCCGCGGCATCGCCATGGTGTTCCAGTCCTACGCGCTCTATCCGCATATGAGCGTCGAGCGCAATCTCGGCTTCGCGTTGGAAACGGCGCGGCTTGCCGGCGGCGAAATCAAGGAGCGCGTGGCGAAGGTTGCCCGGTTCCTCAAGATCGAACATCTGCTCGCGCGCCGCCCAGCCCAGCCTTCCGGCGGCCAGCAGCAGCGCGTCGCCATCGGTCGAGCGCTTGTTCGCTCGCAGAAGCTGTTCCTGTTCGATGAGCCGCTCTCCAATCTCGATGCCGATCTGCGCATGGAGATGCGGGTCGAGATTGCCCGCATCCACCGCGAGCTGAAGGCTACCACCGTCTATGTCACCCACGACCAGCTCGAAGCGATGACGCTGGCGGATCGCATCGTCGTCTTGAAGGACGGTCGTATCTCGCAGGTCGGCACGCCGATGGAGCTTTACGAGCGCCCGGCCAACAAGTTCGTCGCCAGCTTCATCGGCGCCCCGCGCATGAATTTTCTGACCGGGACGCTCGCCAATGACGCGGGCGGAAGCCGCCTCGAGGTGCTCGACGCCCGCCATGGGCTTGGGCACTTCGGCTACGAGGGCGAGGTCAGCGTCGGCATCCGGCCGGAAGACCTGATCCTCGGCGGCGGCGATGTCTGCCTGCCGGCGACCGTGCAGCTTGTCGAGCCGCTCGGTGGCGAGGCGCTCGTCCACGCGCGTCTCGGCAACGGCCAGTCGCTGGTCGTCAAGGCGCAGGGCAAGCCCGATCTCAGGCTGAATGCCGACATCACCGTCGGCTGGCTGACGTCGAAGGCGCATATCTTCGGTGCCGACGACATGGCGCTTACGGCCAAGGGAGCGTAAGGCTATGATGGCGGGTTCCAGATCAACAGGATTGCGGCAGGCGCGCGTTCGCACCGCCTGGCTGTTTCTCGCGCCAAGCCTGCTCGTCCTCACCGGCGTGGCGCTTTGGCCGCTCGGCCGCACCTTCCTCTTTTCCTTCACCGACGCCCTGCTCACCGAGCCGGACTTCTACAGCTACGTCGGTTTCGACAATTACTATGCGCTGTTCGAGGATCCGCTCTGGTGGCAGTCGGTCCGCAACACGCTCTATTTCACCGTCATCTCCGTCTCGATCGAGACCGTGCTCGGCCTGACGATCGCGCTGCTCCTCAATTCCCATATCGCCGGGCGTGGCATGATGCGGGCGATCATCTTGATCCCCTGGTCGATCCCGGTCGTCATCAGCGCGCGCATGTGGCAATGGATGCTGCACGATCAGTTCGGCATCGTGAACCACGTGCTGAAGCTTGCCGGCGTGATCGACAGCGGCGTCGCCTGGACCGCCAATTCCGCGCTGGTAATGCCCGTGATCATCGCCGTCGACGTCTGGATCACCACGCCGTTCATGGTGCTCCTGATCCTCGCAGGCCTGACGATGCTGCCGCGCGGCATCTACGAGGCGGCGTCGATCGACGGTGTGCCGGCATGGAAGCAGTTCACCTCGCTGACCCTTCCGCTGCTGGCTCCCAGCATCGCCGTTGCCGTGCTCTTCCGCCTGCTCGACGCGCTGCGCATGTTCGACCTGAGCTATGTGCTTTCCTCCAACAGCGACGACACCAAGACCGTTTCGATCTACGCCCGCGAAGTGCTCGTCAACTTCCAGGACATGGGCGTCGGCTCAGCCGCCAGCACTGCCGTCTTCCTGATGATCGCGCTGGTGACAGCCATCTACGTCACCGTCTTCCGTCTCAATCGCCGCCTCATGGGAGTTTGACATGGTCAGGAGCAACACCGGCAAACGCCTGCACAAGATCGCGATCTACGCCCTCTTCGGTATCGTCGCGCTCTACACGATCTTTCCGTTCTACTGGATGATCGCCTCGTCGCTGAAATCGGGGCAGGCGATCTTCGACGTGACCTTCTTTCCGGACCTGAAGTTCAACAACTATGCGGCCATCCTTTCGGACGGTGTCTTCCTGCGCTCTCTGCTGAACTCGCTGATCGTCGCCTTCTCGGTCGTGGCGTTGTCGCTGCTTCTGGCCGTCGGGGCGGCTTACGCGCTTGGCCGCATCGATTTCCGTGGCCGTTCGCCGATCATGATGCTGGTGCTGGCCGTCTCGATGTTCCCGCAGATCGCGCTGCTCTCCGGCCTCTTCGAGATGATCCGCTGGCTCGGGCTCTACAACACGATCGGCTCCCTGATCTTCGCCTATATGATCTTCACGCTGCCCTTCAACATCTGGGTGCTGACGACCTTCATGCGCGACCTGCCGAAGCAGATCGAAGAGGCGGCGATCATGGACGGCTGCTCGCCGCTGCGCATCGTGCGCTGCATCTTCCTGCCGATGATGGGGCCGGCACTGGTTTCGACCGGGCTGCTCGCCTTCATCGCCTCGTGGAACGAGTTCATGTTCGCGCTGACCTTCATTCTCACCGACGAGAACCGCACCGTGCCGGTGGCAATCGCTTTGATCTCCGGGTCGAGCCGCTACGAGTTCCCCTATGGGGCGATCATGGCCGCCTCGACCATCGTCACGGTGCCGCTGATTATTCTCGCGCTGATATTCCAGAAACATATCGTCTCCGGCCTGACCGCCGGCGCGGTCAAGGGTTGAAATGGCCTCCATTCGAGGCGGAAAGGGTACTCACATGCGTGTCGTTCGTGTTGGTTTGATCGGGCTTGGCGAAGTCAGCCAGCTCATGCATCTGCCGATCCTGGCCGATCATCGCCATCTGTTCGAAATCGCCGGCGTCTATGACGTCTCGCCGAGCCTGACGGCCTACTGCTCGGCCCGTTATCCCGGCGCAAAGAAGTATGAAACGGCGGAAGCGCTTGTCTCCGCGCCTGATATCGATGCCGTTTTCATCCTGACGCCGGACCAGACACACAGCTTCTATCTGGAGATGGCGCTGAAAGCGAAGAAGCACGTCTTCCTGGAAAAGCCCGCCTGCCTGACGCTCGGCGAAATCGACGCGGTGGCGCCGCTGGCGGACGCCACGGACCGGCTGCTTTTCGTTGCCTATATGCGCCGCTATTCGCCAAGCTTCCTGCGCGCCAAGGCGATGATGCCAGCGCAGAACGATGTGCGTTACGTCCGCGTCCGCGACATCATCTGCGAAGGCCCGTTCTTCATTCGCCAGACGCGTAACATCTTCTATCCTGATGATCTCGACGCCGCGTTCCTGGCGGAATCCCGTGCGCAGACGACGGCGCTTTTGAAGCAGGTGGTCGGAGACGATGCGCCCGCCGATCTGATGCGCGCCTACCAGGTGCTGACAGGGCTTTCGTCGCACAGCCTTTCGGCCATGCGCGAATTGATCGGCCTGCCGAAGCGGGTGATTGCCGCCCATCACAAATGCAACGGCGAATCCATTGTCGCGATGTTCGACTATGGCCACTTCACTGCGATCTACGAAGCCCTGATCGACAACGTCGCCCGCTTCGACGCGCGCATCGAGGTGCTGTCCGATCGCCGCCAGCTACGTGTCAGCTACGACACGCCCTATATCCGCAACCTGCCGACCGCGCTCGAAGTAATCGACAGCACCGATACCGAGACCGAAACACGCACCTTCGGGCCTGACTATACCGATCCCTTTGCCCTGGAGCTGCGTGCCTTCCACGATCATCTCACCAATGGCACCAAACCGAAGACGACGCTGTCGGACTCGCGCGAAGACCTGGCGTTGATGGCCGAGATCGTCGGTCGCCTGCGCGAGAGTTCGGGGCTATAGCTGGACACGTTTCACACACTAGAGTTGTATCGACATGGCAAAACGCGAAACCGCACGTGACCGCATCCTCACCGCCGCCGAAGCGATCGTCGTCGGCAAGGGCGTATCATCCCTCACCTTCGACGAAGTGGCGGAACAGACCGGCCTCAGCAAGGGCGGCATTCTCTACCACTTCGCGAGCAAAGACGCGCTGGTGCGGGCAATGGTCGAGCGTTTCGTCTACCGTTTCGAGACCGGTCTCTCCGGCCTCGAAACCGAGGACGAGGACCCGCATGGCCGCTACACCCGCGCTTATGTGCGCGCCACGCTCGGCGAGGCCACAAGCACCGGCGATCAGTACGACCGCCTGGGTGCCAGCATCACCGCGGCGCTGTCGAACTTCCCCGACCTTCTGGAGATCGTGCGCCAGCAAAACATCCGCTGCCAGGCATCCGTCGAAAACGACGGGCTCGATCCGGTCGAGGCGACGATTACGCGACTGGCGGTGGAGGGCATGTGGCTGGCGGAGGTCTTCAACGTCATGCACCTCGACCCCGAAATGAAGCGCGCCGTCACCGCCCGGCTTTTGGAGCGGACGCACGCGCAAGCACCGCCGAAATAGCGCGCGTCGCGCGCTGACATCCCCCCGCATCGGCGCGCCTCTGGCGCCCAAAACCAAGGAGTTTTCCGATGGGATACAAGCCGTCTCCCCGTCCTGTCTTCGATCGTCCCAGCCACATTCCCTATGCCGGCGTGACGCGGCATCTCTGGGGCGAAGAAAATGCCGGTCTCGTCGATGACTGGATCTACGCCTCGACGGAAAGCATCCACCAGATCGTATTCGGCATGCAGCCCGGCGGTTGCTTCAAGCATACGGAGGCCTTCCGCACGATCTTCGGGGCGGACGAGCTTCTCTACGTGCTGAGCGGCACGCTCGGCCTCGCCAACCCAGAGACGGGTGAATTCTGCATCGCGAAGGAAGGCGAGGCGCTGTTCTTCCGCAAGGACACCTGGCACCATGGCTTCAACCTTGGCAACGAGCAGGTCCGCGTGCTGGAATTCTTCGCGCCGCCGCCGGCCAAGGGAACCTCGGGCCCCTATGCGCGCACCAAGCCATATATCGAGATCGAGCAGTCGCGTTATGGCCAGAGCGAGTTCATCGGCCGCTGGCCGATGGAGGCCGAAGCGCAGCGCAAGACCAGGACGATCCATCCGATGCGCGACGCCGACCTGCTCCTGAGCCTCGATCGGCAAACGCAGGGCGCCTATACCGGCCTCTACTGCGCGACCGACCAGTTGACCGTCGGCAAGACGACGCTGCTTTCGGGCAAACGCACCGGCATGGAGCGCCACAAGGGTGACGAATGCCTCTACGTGGTGTCGGGCACCCTGAACATCCACGTGCCGGATGCCGAGGGCCAGGTCTGGTTCGAGCTCAACCCGCGCGACGGCTTCTATATTCCGGCGGGTTTCGATCACCAGTATTTCAACATGACCGGCGACAAGGTGGAGTTCGTCTTCGGCGTGGCGCCGGAGTACTGATCTCGAACAAAAAATACGGCAGTACCCGCTGGATACTGCCGTATTTGAAAACAGGAAGTCGTCCGAGAGGAACGTTGCTTCCGAAACCAGTCGGCGGCCGTTAGGCCGCCTTCTTTGCGTCGAAGGGGATTTCGATGTCGACGGCGAGCGTCGAGACCTGGGGGCCGCGTTCCATCGTGACCCGGACCTTGTCGTCGTCGATCTGCATGTGCTTGGAGATCGCCTGGAGGATTTCGTCGCGCAATTTGGTGACGAGGTCGCTATCGCCGGCGGATGCGCGCTCATGGGCGAGCAACACCTGCAGCCGTTCGCGGGCTGCCGGCGCTGACTGTGTGCGGGAGAAGAAACGGAAAAGGTTCATGCCGCTTTCCTTCCGAAAATCTTGCCGAGGAAGCTGCGCTTCTCGCCGGGAATGGTGATCGGCAGGGCTTCGCCCTTGAGCCGGCGTGCCGCGTCGAAATAGGCCAGCGCCGGGGCGCAACGATTGTCGGCGAGCGTCACCGGCGAGCCGACGTTGGAGGCACGCAGCACGTCAGCGCTTTCCGGGATGATGCCCATCAGCGGGATCGACAGGATTTCCAAGACGTCGTCGACCTTCAGCATGTCGCCGCGCTCGGCGCGAACCGGGTCGTAGCGGGTCAGCAGCAGGTGCTTTTCCATGCGCTCGCCGTTTTCGGCCTTCAACGTCTTGGAGTCGAGCAGGCCGATGATGCGATCGGAGTCACGCACTGACGAGACTTCCGGATTGGTCACGACGATGGCGATATCCGCATGGCGCATGGCGAGCGTGGCGCCACGTTCGATGCCGGCGGGGCTGTCGCAGATGACCCAGTCGAAGGCGTTCTGAAGGGCGGCGATGACCTTCTCGACGCCTTCCGGCGTCAGGTTGTCCTTGTCGCGGGTCTGGGAGGCCGGCAGCAGGTAGAGCGTCTCCAGGCGTTTGTCGCGGATCAGCGCCTGCGACAGCTTGGCCTCGCCCTGGATCACATTGACCAGGTCATAAACGACGCGGCGTTCCGCGCCCATGACGAGATCGAGATTGCGAAGACCGACGTCAAAGTCCACGACGACGACCTTCTCGCCGTTCTGAGCGAGTGCGGCGCCCAGTGCGGCGCTGGACGTCGTCTTGCCGACGCCGCCCTTGCCCGATGTAACTACGACTACCTTGCCCATTCGTCTCTCCAAGTATCTAAGAATTCGCCTTCGCCTACATCCTCATGACCCCGGCCGGATCGACCTGAATCACCAGATGCGGATGGCAAGCATCCACACCTTTCCTTGCCTCGGCCTAACCGAGTGTTCCGGCCTTCAGCTCTTCGCCGTCGAGCCAGATCTGCACGGCCTTGCCACGCAGGTTCTGCTCCATGTCGTCGGCCGTCTTGTAGAAGCCGTCGATCGCAATCAGTTCCGCTTCGAGCTTACGGCAGAAGATCCGCGCCGAAGCATTGCCCGTGGTGCCGGCCATCGCCCGGCCGCGCAGGGCGCCGTAGATATGGATCGAGCCGCCGGCGACGACTTCGGCGCCCGAAGCGACAGAGCCGATAATCGTCACGTCGCCTTCGGGGAAGAACAGCGACTGGCCGGAACGCACCGGCTGAGTGACGACGATCGACGGCGTCGCCTTGGTGGCAAGCGGTTCTGCCGTGATCACGGCTTCCGCGGCTGCTTCCGCTTCCGGCGTCTCGGCCTTTTCGGCCTGTTCCGCCATCTTGGCTTCGTAGTCCGCCGCCGGGCGACCGTCGGTCATCGCGGGTGGAAGGTCGGCGCCGAGCAGCGACTGGCGCGCGCCCTCGATGCCCATGATCCGGACATTACGTTTGCCGAGCTGGTCCACGAGTTCGCGCAGTTGCGAACGGTCGATTTCGAGGCCATCGACGTCGAGCACGACCGGACGCCGCAGGAAGAAGCCGGCGGAGCGGGAAGCCAGATCGTCGAGCCGGGTAAGCCAATCCTCGAGGGGGAGCTCGGGGGTCAGCGCTAGCGCAAGGAAGGATCGCCCCTTGAGGCGGATCGGCCGGGATTCGGTTAACACATCGTTCATCTTGGTAAATTTTCCGTTGCTTCGATGTACCGAGGAAATGGTTAACAAATGGTTAATTCGGCATTACGAAGGTTAATGAGATGGCTCGCGCGGGCGGCCTGTCGGCACTGAAAAACAAGGGAAATCGCTCTTCGAAACAGAGCGAGCTTTTAACCGTTGTTGCCCTTGCGAGGGCGGATTTGACCCTCTGCTGCGCGCCGCCGAGCAGGTGAATCACCCATCCCGGTGCATGCGAATCGCCCGGCCTTGCGAAGGGAGTTGACATTGGAGTGCTAAAATAAGAACATAACGTGAACAGATGGAGGTTTCCCATGAACCGGAGAGAAACCATGACCCATACGGAAGAAGTGATCGAACGCGCCATGGCTGCCGTCGCAGCCGCCCGGAAGAAGCGGGAACGCGAAGCGGAATGGCGCAAGCGCACGTTTGGACGCATCGACATGACGCCGCCGCTGCCGCGTCTGAAGCGCGGCGGCGTGCAGCTCTCGCTGCGGCTCGACGGTTCGACGCGCTGACAGTGAAACGGTTGTCTTGCAACCGGCGAACCGAGGAAAATGCTGGAGCGCCCCGGGCGTTGGTCGGCCTGGGAGCCTCAGTTGTCCGCGGGCGATGATAAGATGATAAGCGGATCGAGACGAAGCTTCGAGAGGACTGATTATGAGGCATCGTCGAAGCATCGACCTGATGCCGCGCGAAAATGCCGCCGATTACGGGTCGACCCTGGAGCTTTTGCCGGAATGGTATGTGCTGGTGGCGAAATGCGGAAAGTGCCGGCATCAAGGGCGAATTGAGCGTCGGGCAATTGCCGGCACCCACGGATGGGGCGTCGACCTCAACTCCATTGGCCGAACGCTCAAATGTTCGCGCTGCGGAAACAGGGAAGGGAACAAACTGCTGATTGGCAAGTTGCCCCGCGACTAGTGTGGCAGATGGCACGGGAAGCGACGGAGCTCCCGCGCGCTTGGTTCGGTGGAGCGGTCCGCGCTTTCAAGGTAAGATCATCCGCTCCGGCTGATGCTCCAGAGTATGGAGACACCAACATAAAGTATCCATTCATAATTTTTTGGCGTATATAAGTCGTCGATCTCCTGCATTTCGAGATCACGGATGTTTGTTAACGAAAGTTATCAACCGTGATGCGGAAGAGAGAAAGTGAATCTGGAACAATTTATTATTCTCTTCGTTGAGTTGGTGATCGAACGAAAGGATGAGATCATGAAGAAGCTTGTAATCACGGCGGCTGTTGCTGCTCTACTGGCAGGCTCCGCCTTTGCTCAGGACACCAACAAGCAAGCCGGTACGGCTGCAGGCATGGCCGGTGGCGCGGCAGCAGGTGCTGTCGTCGGTGGCCCGATCGGTGCCGGTGTCGGCGCCGTGGTGGGTGGCGCGCTCGGTGGGGCGCTGACGCCTCCCCCGCCGGAAGTGGTCACCTATGTCGAGCAGCAGCCGGCTCCGCCGTCTGTGGTCGTGCAGGAACGTGTCGTGGTCGGTAAGCCGATCCCGTCCGCCGTCGTCCTGATGCCGGTCCCGGAAAATCCGCGCTATGCCTATGCGGTCGTCAACGACCATCGCGTGATCGTGGAGCCGCAGTCGAGAACGGTGGTTCAGGTCATCAACTGACCCAAGGCTCGATAGTCTTTTCTCTGGGGCGGCGTTCAAGCGCCGCCCTTTTGCCGTTCCATTTGGCTGCCCCTAGTTCGCGCGCCCGGACGTCTCGAATTTCCGACCACATCTTTTTCAATCTCGACAAACTTTGGAATATTCTCGGGATTTCTAATATATTTTTCAAAATAAATTGCCTATATTTCTTGTATATATTCTGCATTGCTTTGTTTCGTCACTGTAATACATTTTGATTCAGGATTTATATTTTGCAAATTGAATGTATTCATGGGTCGATCGAAGGAGATGGCGGTATGGCGAAGATCGTAGGCTCGTCTGCGAGCGATGTTTTGAAGGGCACCGCGGAGAGCGACCACATCTGGGGCCTGATCGGCATGGACACGATCGATGGCGGCGGCGGTGACGACTTTATCAACGGCGGGGCGCACGACGACACCTTGACGAGTTCGAGCGGCTGCGACCGCATCGACGGTGGCGACGGCAGTGACCAGATCGTTCTCACCGGGACCGGCGGTGCTGTTACGGGAGGCCGGGGCTTCGACGGTCTCGTCGTCGATTTTTCACAAACCGCCGACCGGATGGTCTTCAACGGCGCCAGCGGCCATGGCTATGTCGGCGACCCAGGCGTCGCCAGCCAGCACGTCTTCTTCCACGATATCGAGTGGCTGCGCCTTCTAGCCGGCAGCGGTGACGACCGGATCACCGGGACCGCCGGCAGCGACCGGATTTCGACCGGTGCCGGCAGCGACGTCGTCCACGCAGGCGCCGGCAACGACATCATCACCAATACCGGCGGTCACGACCGTCTCGACGGTGGTGACGGAAACGATCGCTTCGTTCTCGTTGGGACGGGCAGCACGGTCTTCGGCGGTGCTGGGGACGACACGCTGGTCGTCGATCTCTCGGGATCGACCGCTCCGGTCGTGTTCAACCTGGAAAACGGACACGGCCTCATCGGAGAGGGGACGCTCCAGGAGCGACACCTCTTTGTCCAGCATCAGGATGTCGAGCAGGTTGTGTTGCTGACCGGACGCGGAAACGACCGTGTTACGGGAAGCGCGCGTGACGATGTTATCGAAACGGCAGGCGGCAGCGATTTCGTCGATGCCGGGGCGGGTGACGACAGGATCACCGACGGGAGCGGCGCCAACCGTCTCTTTGGCGGCGACGGCGATGATGGGATCACCTCCACCTTCTACTCAGCCGAAATCGACGGCGGCGCGGGCCAGGACTGGCTCTATATCAGCGAGATGGCGCGCACCAGCGATCTCACCATCGATTTCGCCGCCGGCAAGGTTTCGACCGGCACTGTGCTACGCGGCTTTGAGCAGGCGAACCTCGCGCTGGGAAGCGGCAACGACCGGGTCATCGCCGGCGATCTTGCCTATCTCACGGTCGAGGCCGGTGCTGGAAACGATCACCTCGAAGGCGGCGCCGGGCGGGACGCGCTTTATGGCGAGGACGGCAATGATTACATTCACGGGGGAGCCGGAAACGACTCGATCGTCACGGGCGCCGGCGACGATGTGGCCTATGGCGGCGATGGAATGGACACACTTGCCAATACCGGCGGCAGCGATGTGCTCGATGGCGGCGCCGGCGACGACTGGCTGCAGGACACCTTCCCCGGCAGCGGCAGCCTCGGTGTTGCGTCGATCCTGCGCGGCGGCGCCGGCAACGACACGATCAATGCCCGATACCTCGGCGAGGTCGATGGCGGCGAGGGGCGGGATCTGTTGAACCTCAATTTTGGCGCCTTGCCTGAGGCGACGGATTTCGATGCGGCGCGTGGCGTAACGCATACCGGGCTGACCTTCGCCAATATCGAATATTTCAACATCTCGAGCGGGCGCTACGACGACGTGCTGCGCGGCGCCGACGACAACGATACCTTCTATTCGTCGAGCGGCAACGACATCCTCGATGGGCGCGGTGGCGATGACAAGCTGCAAGGCGCTTCGGAAAACGATCAACTCTTCGGCGGCGACGGCGCGGACTTCCTCGACGGCGGTTCTCAGGAGGATTTGCTGAGCGGCGGCAACGGCGCCGATCGGCTGATGGGCGGCAGCGGTGCCGACACCTTTTACTGGTCGTCGGAAACCTCCGGTGAAGCGGGCCTCGATCGCATCCTCGATTTCTCCGGCGGGCAGGGCGACCGTATCGCTTTTTCGCAGGACGCCGAGGATGCAACGGGCATTCACAGCTATGCCGACTTTCTCGCTGCCGCGCACGATACCGTCGATGGCGTGTTCGTCGCCTTCAACGGCTCCGATGTCGAAGGCATTCTGATCGAGGATGTTTCGCTTTCGGTTCTGACGGAAAGCGATGTCGTCTTCGGCCTCGGCTGACGTTTCTTTTGCCGGGCCTCAAGTACTCGGCGGTTCGCTCGTGTCTGGGGCGTCGCCGCTCTCCCTTGTCAGGCGCCCATCGATCAGATGAAGGCGCCGGTCCATGCGCGCGGCCATGCCGAGATCGTGGGTGACGGCCACCACGGTCTTTCCCTTTTCACGGACGAGGGCCTCCAGGATCTTGAACACCTGTTCCGAACTCTGGCTGTCGAGGCTGCCGGTGGGCTCGTCGGCGAGGATCAACGGTGGATCATTGGCAAGCGCCCGGGCTACCGCCACGCGCTGGCGCTGGCCGCCCGAGAGCTGATCGGGCCGCTTGTCCAGGTGATCGGCAAGGCCGAGTGCGGCAAGCAGGTCGCTCGCCCTCTCGCGCATCTCGTTCCGGCCAAGGCGACCGAGCTTGCGCATGGGGATCTCGACGTTTTCGCGGGCGGTGAATTCCGGCAGCAGGAAATGAAACTGGAAGACGAAGCCGATATTGGCAAGCCGCGTGGCAGCCCGTTCGTCCTCGTTCATCTGCGCCGTGTCGCGGTCGCGGATCGCGAGCGAGCCGCTCGTCGGCCGGTCGAGCAGGCCGAGCAGATAGAGAAGCGACGACTTGCCGGAGCCCGAGGGGCCGGTGACCGCGACGAATTCCTGCTCGCCGACGCTCAGGGATATGTCCTTCACCAGCGTGACCGGCACGGTCTCTCTGAGGATGCGCGTCAGATCCTTTGTCTCGATCAGCGTGCTCATGTCGCGCCCCGGATGATGTCGACAGGATTGGCACGGGCAGCGCGCCGTGCCGGCAGGTAGCCGGCGACCGCTGCCGATCCGAGCGCGAAGGCGGCGGCGATCAGATAGTGCAGCATGCTCCAGGCGATCGGTAGCCGCGTCATTTCCTGGCCGGTCGCAGCGAGCTCGAAGCGCACCAGCGAGAGCGCATAGATCATCGCGAAGCCGAGCGCCCAACCGAGAAGCGTACCGGCCGTGGCGATCGCCACGCCTTCAAGCACGAAGAGGAAGCGCATGTCGGCCTCGGTGAAGCCAAGCGACTTCATGATGGCGATGTCGCGCGCCTTCTCGTGCGTGATCGTCGAGATGATGTTGAAGATGCCGAAGCCGGCGACCAGCATGATCGCCGCGACGACCGTGTACATGATCACATTGCGCACGACGAGCGCTTCCAAGATCGACTCGTTGGCCTCCTGCCAGGCGACCGCCTTGTAGCCGAGCTCGGCCTCGATGCGCCGCGCCACCGCCGGGGCTGCATTCGGGTCGTCGAGCTTGATGTTGATCTCATTGATCGCGTTCGGCCGGGCCGAGAGGATCTGCGCGTTCTTCTGCAGCACATAGGCTTCGCCTTCGTCGCGGGCTGTCGTGCCGGTGTGGAAGAGGCCGACGATCTTGAAGCGGCGGCTGAGCCCCACCGAGGAGACGGCGGTGATCGTATCGCCGAGCTTGGCGCCGAGCCGCGAGGCCATGGTGTCCCCGACCACCATATTGTTGCCGCTGGCGGCAAGGGCCGCGAAACTGCCGGCCTTGAAGTCTCCGATGATCGGCGAAATCCGTGGCTCGGCCTGCGGGTCGATGCCGATGACCGCGGCGCCGACCTCCTGGCCGGAGTAGCGAATGACGCCTTGCGCCTTCAGGGTCGCGGCAAAGCGGCCGGGGATCCAGCCGTCAAGCCAGGAGAGCGCCGCGGTGGGATTGATGATGCCGCGGCGGTCGTCGCGCGGCCGAAGGCCGGAGATGGCGGCGGCATCGAACAGATCTTCTGCCGGCTGTCGCCGCGCCGTGCGCTGCTCATCGGTCACCTGCACATGCGGCATGGTGTCGACGAGCTGGCGAACGAAATCGTCCTGCCCGCCCTGCATCAGCGCTGCCATGGCGATGGAGAAGCCGACGCCGACAGCCACGCCCAGCATCGCGACGATCGTCTGCCGGCCCCGCCCGGAGATGTGCGTCAGTGCGATGTCGAGGATGAGGCGCATGGCGGGCTCATTTCTCCGGGGCGGGCATGGCCTTGACGCGCGTGCCGTCGGCGAGGCCGGTCGGGAAGGGTGAGACGATGCGCGCGTCGCCTGTGAGCCCGGAGAGAACCTCGACGCCATCGGCGCCGCGTATGCCTGTTTTCAGTTCATGTATCCGGGCGCGATTACCGTCGATCACCGCGGCCTTCGTTCCCTCCAGCGCCACGGTCGGGATGACCAAGGCGCCATGCGACACACGCACGATGATGTTGACGTCGGTCGACATGCCGATCCGAAGCGGCGTGTCGTCGGGAAGCCGAAAGCGCACGCGATAGGTCTTCGTCACCGGGTCGCCCTTGGGCGTGATGCTGTCGACCGTCGCTTCCAGCTTGCGGTCGGGAAAGGCATCCGACCGCAACAGCGCCCGCTGACCGACTTCGACGCGTGGAATGTCCTCTTCGTTGACGTCGGCCGTGACGATCAGCGGTTTCGGCTCGCCGACCCAGAAGAGCACCGTGCCGAGATCCGCGACCTCGCCGATCTCACCGTCCTGCCTGAGCACCTGTCCGGCGCTCGGTGCCCTCAGCACATAGGTGGCGAGCCGCGCCTGACGACCGGCCACGAGCGCCTCGAGCTGGCCGAGTTCGCTGCGGGCCCGGTCGACCTCCTGTTCGCTGATCGTGCTGCGTTCCGCGAGCGCGACCTTGCGCCGGTATTCTTCCTGCGCCAGCGTCAGGCGCGCCTGGAGTTCGCCGAGCACTGCCCGCGCTTCGGTGTCGTCGAGGCGGGCGAGCACATCGCCCCTGGCGACGCGCTGACCCTCGCAATCGCACTGCTCGACGATCCGCTCGGCGACCGTTGGGGTAACCTTTGCCCAGGTGCGCGGCTCCACAACGCCGTCGGCATAGATAATCTCTGCCGCATCGCCGCGCTTCGGCGCGACGACGGACACGGGAACCGGGCGAAACAGATACCAGGAGGCAGCCGCGCCGATGGCAACGACGATCGCTGCTCCGATTGCATAACGAGCCAGCCGCACGAGACGCTCCTTGAATGCTCTCTATCCGTTCTGTATAAATAGACCGACGGTCGGTTTGTTTCAAGGATGCCGATTTTCGGCCCCTTGGGGAGCCTCGTGGACCGGATAGCGAACCCGTGCCAAGCCGCTGTTCTGGGAGTGCTTTATGGTCAGAACGAAAAAATCGCCGGAAGTCCGATCGAACGAGCTGATCGATTGCGCCGAGCGGCTGTTCTTCCAGCATGGCTACGAGAATACGACGGTCAACGACGTCATCCGCGAGGCCAATGTCTCCAAGGGGGCCTTCTACCACTATTTCGTTTCGAAGGAGGCGCTGCTGGAGGCGGTCGCCACCCGTCTGGCTCAGCGGAACCTTAGGGAATTGCAGCCGCTGTTCGAAGACCCGTCGCTGGATGCGGTCGGGCAGCTGAACGCGCTTTTTGCCGGCTCGCGGCGGCTGAAGCTCGAAATGGCGCCGCAGCTGAAGAATACCTTCAACGCCCTCTTCAAACCGGAAAACATCGCCCTCTATCACCGCATCGATGAGGTTCTGCTCGCCGTCAGCATACCTCTGGTCGCCGAGATGCTGCGCCGCGGGCACGAGGAGGGAACGCTCGATGCGCCCGATCCGGAAGCCTCCGCCCTGATGCTGCTGCAGTTGCGGCTGAGCGTCGCCAAGGTGATGCACAAGGCGCTGCAGCGCTACGAAGCCGGCGACGTCGATGGGGCGGCGGCGATGCTCGACGGCTGGATGCGGACCTACGGAACCGCCATAGAGCGTTTTCTGAAACTCCCGGACGGGTCGATCGAAGTGACCGAGCCCGGTTTTGCCCGCGCCTTCCTCGAAGCGTGAGCTGCGAGGGCGTGTCTCAGCTCTTTTGCGCGGCGCGCAAGGCGGATGCCGGATAGCGCAGTGTCGGATCGAAGGGATTGAGCTTGCTGCTGATCGCCTGTGCCTCGGCCTTCAGCAAATCGGTGATGGTGCCGCTCCGTGTATCGGTCAGGCGGGATGCCAGCGTGCCGATGCTCAAGGAGGCGACCGCGATGCCGTTGCGGTCGAGCACGGGAACGCCGAGACCGGCCATGCCCTCGATCATCTCGAAATTCATCTGCGCGGCGCCGATGCGCCTGACCTCCTCGATCTTGATGCGTAGGTCCACCTCGTCGATCGCGGCGCGATCCATGATGCGTGGCATGTTGAACTTGATGATCGCCTCGCGCTCTTCCTCCGGCAGGTGAGCGAGGATGGCGATGCTGCCCTGGCCGATGCCGAGCGGCACCTTGCCGCCGATGTCGCCGGTAAAGGAGCGGATCGGGAAGGGGCCCTCGACCCGGTCGAGGCAGATCGCATCGAAATTGCTGCGCACCAGCAGGAAGACGGTGTCGTTGAACGTGGCCGAGAGCCTGAGCAGCGACGGCCGCGCGATGTCGAGAATACCTTCGCGCCTTCGCGCCTGCGACGCGATCGAGAAAAACTCCAGCGACAGGCGATAGGACTTCCCCTCCGGCATCTGCTCGACAAGCCCTTCGGCGATCAGGCTCTTCAGCAGGCGGTGGGCCGAGGGCTGGGTGAGATTCAGCCTGCGCGCGAGATCGATCACCCGCACACCCTCGCTCGCGTTCTCCGCGAGGTCTTTCAGGATGTGGATTGCCTTCGCGAGGCTGGAGCTTCCTGCATTCTCTGATTCCGACATTTGCGCGCTTCTCTCGAATTTCACACGAAAGGATTCCGTATATCGGATTTTTCTAACAAAAAATTCCGAAATAGAAAATTGCATTTGTGTTTTTCGTCAATTTCCTGGAGTTAAATCACAAGCCTTCTCAGGGTGGGTGCGCCAAAGCGTGGATAGCTGACCGGCTATCGCGATCGCGAAACCGCGCCTTCGCCGGCGCGACCTGCGCCCGGCGGAGATCCTGTCATCTGAGAGGCTTGATGGTTGACGACGCGTCGCAGCCGCCGGGATCGCCGACAAGAAAAACGGGGCGGGCGATCCCTGGGGTAGCGGCCCACGGGAGAGTGAGCATGAGTTTCCTGAACCTTGAGAAGATCTCCAAGTTCTACGGGTCGGTGGCGGCCGTTCACGATTTCGATCTGGCGGTCGAAAAGGGCGAGTTCATCTCGCTGCTCGGGCCCTCGGGCTGCGGCAAGACGACGACCCTGCAGATGATCACCGGGCTCGTACGTCCTTCCGCCGGTATCATCACCATGGGCGGGCGCGACATCACCCACCTGCCGCCGCCGCAACGCGAACTCGGCGTCGTCTTCCAGAGCTACGCGCTTTTCCCGCACATGACGGTCGCGCAGAACGTCTCCTTCGGCCTGGAGATGCGCAAGGTCGCAAAACCGGAGCGCGACAAACGCATCAAGGATATCCTGGCCCTCGTCCATCTCTCGGCACTTGCCGATCGCTACCCGCGTGAGATGTCGGGCGGCCAGCGCCAGCGCGTGGCGATCGCCCGCGCCCTCGTGATCAATCCGCCGGTACTGCTGCTCGACGAGCCGCTCTCGAACCTCGACGCGCAGCTTCGCGAAGAGATGCAGTTCGAGCTGCGCCGCATCCAGCAGACGGTCGGCATCACCACCATCATGGTGACGCATGACCAGGCGGAAGCGCTGTCGATCAGCGACCGCGTCGTCGTCATGGAAAAGGGCCGCATCACCCAGGTCGATACGCCCTATGAGCTCTACGAGCATCCGCGCAACGACTTCATCTCGTCCTTCGTCGGCAAGTCGAATTTCCTGCGCGCGACCTCGGCCTTCAACGGCAAGGGCGCGTCGATCAGCATCGACAACACACAGGTCCGCTTCAACACCGACCGCCGCGAGCCGGACGGCAAGGTCTCGGTCTTCATCCGCCCGGAAAAACTGCGGCTGACTGAGCCTGGCGCGGGCCAGATTCAGGGCAAGGTGACGACACGCTATTTTATGGGCAGCCAATGGCTGGTCAGCGCCGAGACCCCGGCCGGCGTCCTCGCCGTCGCGGTTCCCAATCTCGGTGCGCCGCCGCCGGTGGAAGGTGAATCCGTCGGGCTCGCCTGGCAGAACGCCGATTGTCGTGTCCTGGCGGGAGCGGCCAAGTGATGGGCGCTGCGACCTCCGCCATCAAACCGCGCCTGCTTGCGCCCCTCGCCCTTTCCGGCCCGGCGACGCTGTTCTTCATCGGCCTTGTTCTCTTGCCGCTGCTGCTGACGATCATTCTTTCCTTCAACAGCTACGACTACACGGCCGGCATCCAGAGCGACTTCACCTTCGCCAACTACCTGACCGTGCTGCAGGACGAATATTACCTCGCGACCTTCTGGCGGACGCTTCGGCTGGCGCTTCTGACGACCGTGATCACCGTGCTGATCGGCGTGCCGGAGGCCTACGTTCTCTCGAACATGCGCAAGCCCTGGCGGTCGATCTTTCTCCTGGTCATCATCGGCCCGCTGCTCGTTTCCGTGGTGGTGCGCACCTTCGGCTGGAGCATGCTGCTCGGCAAGAACGGCTTCGTCAACGGTGCGCTCGCCATCGTCGGCCTCAGCCCCGTTCAGCTCCTCTACACCGAGACGGCGATCGTCATCGGTCTCGTGCATATCATGCTGCCGTTCATGGTAATCCCGGTCTGGACCGTGCTGCAGAAGCTCGACCCGACGGTCGAGGCGGCGGCCCTCACCCTCGGCGCCTCGCGCTTCACGGCCCTTCGCCGCATCGTCTTTCCGCAAGCGGCCCTCGGCATCCTCTCGGGCAGCCTGATCGTCTTTGCCCTCTCGGCCAGTTCCTTCGCCATCCCCGGCCTGCTTGGCGGCAGGCGGCTCAAAATGGCGGCGACACTCGTCTACGACGAGTTCCTGATCGAGCTGAACTGGCCGCTTGGCGCGACCATCGCGATCATCGTCCTCGTTGCCAATCTTGTCATCATGCTCGCCTATAACCGCCTGATCGAGCGGCAGGCAAAGCGCAAGCTGGGTTGAAGCCATGCAGAGAAACGGACCCATTGCTCTTGCTTTCCATAGCCTCGTCGTCGTCTTCATGCTGGCGCCGATGGTTGTGGTCTGCCTCGTGGCCTTCACGCCGGAAAACACCCTGGCGATGCCCTGGAACGGCCTTTCGCTTCGCTGGTTCGAGGCGGTCTTCCATCACGGCGACTTCATGTCGTCCTTCGGAAACAGCGTTCGGCTTGCGCTCCTGTCGGCCACCATCTCGACGCTCTTTGCCGTGCCCGCGGCGCTCGCGATCACCCGCTACGAGTTTCGCGGACGCGAGGCGCTGAACGCACTCTTCCTGTCGCCGCTCATCATCCCGCACCTGGTTCTCGGCGTTGCCTTCCTGCGTCTCTTCTCGCTGATGGGTATGGGTGGATCTTTCGGCTGGTTGATCGCCACCCATGCGATCGTCGTCACGCCCTATACGCTGCGCCTGATCCTGGCGTCGCTGACCAGCATGGACCGCAATGCCGAGAATGCGGCGCGCACACTGGGGGCTGCGGAGTGGACGGTGTTTCGCCGGATCACGATGCCGCTCATGCTGCCAGGCATCAGCGGCGGCTGGTTGCTCGCCTTCATCAACAGCTTCGATGAGCTGACCATGTCGATCTTCGTGACATCGCCGTCGACGGTAACGCTGCCGGTCCGCATGTACATGTACGCGAGCGAATCCATCGACCCGATGATGGCGGCCGTTTCCACGCTGATGATCGCGCTTGCGACCGTCACCATGATCGTTCTCGATCGCCTGTTCGGTCTCGACCGGCTTCTGGTGGGCAAGGGCTGAGAACCGATGTCGATGCATCCGTTGCTCCAGCGGCGCTACCGCCTGGATGAGGCACCCGTGCCCTTTGTATTGAACGGGACGGCCGAAACCGGCCGTCGAGGCGACACGGTGCTCACCGCAATCCTTTCGGTCAGCGGCCGCCTGAGACAGAGTGAATTCACCGGTGAGAACCGTGCCGGCTTCTGCCTGATCGGTGCCTGTCAGGACTGCTACGTGATGTTGGCGGACGGCAGCCGCGTCCGCGCCTGCAGCACGGCCTTGAAACCCGGCATGGCCTTTATCACCGATCTCGGCGCGATGGCGGAGGCCGTCCATGAGTGAGCCATTGCAGCCGGTGATCGTCGGCGCCGGTCCGGCGGRCATTCGCGCCGCAGAGCGCCTGGTCCGTGCCGGCCTCAGGCCGGTCGTGCTCGACGAAGGTCAGCGCGCCGGCGGGCAGATCTATCGCCGCCCGCTGATCGAGGACGGTCGCTCCTATCGCAGCCGCTATGGCTCGGAAGCCGGCAAAGCACGAAAGCTGCACGAGGCGTTCGAGGCGCTTCTGCCTGCGATCGACTATCGTCCCGAAACGCTTGTCTGGAATGTTTCGGCACCTGAGCGCGGCAATCAGCTCGATCTTTTCTCGGCTGGCCGTCACCGGCAGATCGGTTTTTCGCAGCTGATCCTCTGCACCGGCGCGACCGATCGCGTGCTTCCGTTCCCGGGGTGGACGATGCCCGGTGTCTATACACTCGGCGCCTCGCAGGTCGCGCTGAAGGCGCAGGGCTGCACGATCGGCGACCGTGTCGTCTTCATGGGGTCCGGGCCGCTGCTCTATCTCGTCGCCTGGCAATATATGAAAGCCGGCGCGCGCGTGCAGGCGGTGCTCGACACCGCGCCCATCACGTCGAAGCGTCACTTGCTGTCGCTTGCCGTTCATGCGCCGCGGATCGTCGGGCTCGGCCTTTTCTATGGGCTGCAGCTTCAACTCTCGGGCGTGAAGATCCGCTACGGCGTGCGGCCGCAGGCGGTTCTCGGCAAGGGCCAGGTCGAGGGCCTTCGCTTCCGTCGGCCGACGCTCAAGGGTGAGGTCGTCGAGACGGTGTCCTGCGACGCGCTCGCCTATGGTTTTGCCCTTCGGCCGGAAACCCAGCTTGCCGATCTTGCCGGGTGCCGTTTCCGTTTCGACGTGCGCGATCGCGCCTGGCTGCCGGAGCGCGACGCCATGGGGCGCACGAGCCGGGCCGATGTCTACATCGCCGGCGACGGTAGCGGCATCGCCGGTGCCGATGCGGCGGAAATTTCGGGCGAACTCGCTGCGGCCGCCTTGCTTGAGGATGCGGGAAAGACATCAGTGGATGCAGCGCGCCTGGTGGCGGCACGCGAAGCGATCCTGCGGCAGCGTGACATCCTCGAGCGCGCCTTTCCCTTCCCGACTGACTGGTTTGAGACCTTAGCCGGCGAAACCACGCTCTGCCGCTGCGAAGAGATCACCATGGCCGAAGGGCGACACGCCATCGCGAGCGGGTCCGTCAGCGAGATCAACCGCCTGAAAGCGCTGAGCCGCATCGGCATGGGCCGTTGCCAGGGGCGCATGTGTTCCGCTGCTGCCACCGAACTGTTGAGCGGCGCCTGTGGCGTCCCGGCCGGAGAGGTTGGTCGCCTGCGCGCTCAGGCGCCTGTCAAGCCAATCCCGCTCGGTTTTGGCGCTGCCGTAGAAACGGAGGCCCGCCCATGAGCCGGCGCATCTCCGTCGACGTCGCGATCATCGGTGGCGGCCTGGTGGGCAGTTCCGCAGCGCTTGCCATGCGCAAGGCCGGGCTTTCGGTTGCATTGCTCGACAAGGGTTATTGCGGCGCCCAGGCGAGCGGCGTGAACTATGGCGGTGTGCGCCGGCAGGGCAGGCCCCCCGAACAATTGCCGCTGTCGCAGCGCGCACACCGCATCTGGCCGCAACTGAAGGCGATGATCGGCATCGATGCCGAATACATGCGCTCCGGTCACTTGAAACTCGCGCGCACGGAAAAGGATTTCGCCAAGCTCGAAGCCTATGCCGAGACGGTCAGGGACTATGGGTTGGGGCTTGAACTCGTAGCCGGTTCGGCGTTGGCGCGCCGGTTCCCCTGGCTTTCGGCCAAGGCTGTCGGCGCGTCGCTCTGCCCCGATGACGGTCACGCCAATCCGCGTCTCGTTGCGCCCGCCTTCGCGCGGGCGGCCGAGCGCGCCGGCGTGACGGTGCTGGAACTGACGCCTGTGCGTGACGTCGCGGCGACCGGGAACGGTTTCGAGATCCTCGCCGGCGACGGCATCGAAATCCGCTGCCGACTACTGATCAACAGTGCCGGCGCCTGGTCCGATGGCATTGCCGCTCGCTTCGGCGAAATCGTGCCGCTCACTCGGATCTACCCGTCGATGGTGGTGACCGAGCCGCTTCCGCTGCGGCTGCCTGTCAGCATGGGCGAGCAGGGCGGCAGCTTCTATGGCCGGCAGGTGGCGCGCGGCAATTATGTCATGGGTGGTGGCCGCGGGCTGTCGCTCGGCGATCCCGACTATTCGCGCCCGTCGGTGACCGCTGCGTCCTCCGTCATGCAGCGCGCCATCATGCTCTTTCCGCATCTGGCCGAGGCCCAGGTCATCCGCTTCTGGTCCGGCACCGAGGCGGAAATGCCCGACGGCAACCCGGTGATCGGCCCGAGCGAAACGACATCAGGCCTCTTCCACGCTTTCGGCTTTTGCGGCGCCGGCTTTCAGACCGCGCCTGCCGTCGGCGAGGTGCTCGCGGAACTCGTCACCGAGGGCCGCACCACCACGCCGATCGACGCCTTTTCCATTGGCCGCTTCCACAAGGTGGCGGTCGAAACTGCAGCCTCGTTGTAAACAGAAAGGGGAATACCATGATCGACCAACGGCTTACCAAAACCACGGCCCTCGCGCTTTTGGCCTTCGTCCTGCAGCAGAATGCTGCCTCGGCGGAAACCAAGACGCTCTATATCGGCATGAACGGCGGCAATTTCGAACGCGCCTATACCGAACACGTGCTGCCGCCATTCGAGAAGGCGAACGACGTCAAGGTTGTCGTCGTGCCCGGCACCTCCGCCGATATCCTCGCCAAGGCGACCGCTGCCAAGGACAATCCGCAGATGCATGTCATGCTGCTCGATGACGGCGTGATGGTGCGGGCGATCGGCGGCGGTCTTTGCCAGAAGGTTGCGGCCGATCCGGTTCTTGACCAGATCCAGCCGGCCGCCCGCCTGAAGGATGACATGGCGATCGGCGTCGACATGGGCATGACCGGGCTTGCCTATAACAAGAAGCTTTTCGACGAAAAGGGCTGGCCGGCGCCGACCTCGTGGATGGACATGGCCGACCCGAAGTTTGAAAACGCCGTCGTCTTCCAGTCGGCTTCCGCCTCGAGCTTCGGTCTGCATGCCTTCCTGATGTTCAATCGTATCCAGGGCGGCGATGAGACCAATGTCGAGCCCGGCTTCGAGAAATTCTCCGACACGATCGGCAAGAACGTCATCGAGTTCATCCCGAGCTCGGCCAAGATCTCCGAGATGGTGCAGACCGGCGAAGCCGCGATCTTCCCGCTGACGCCGACGGCCGTCAACAACCTCAAGGACAAGGGCATTCCGGTGGAATACGCCCAGCCGAAGGAAGGCTCCGTCGTGCTCGCCGTCACCGAATGCGTGATCGCCAACAACAGCGAACCGGAACTCAGCCAGAAGCTCGCCCACTACCTGCTTTCGGCCGAGGCACAGAGCTTGGCGCTCGATCACGGCAACATCATTCCGTCCAACGTCAACGCCAAGGCCGGCACGGATGCGGCAAACGCGAAGCTCGCAACCTTCAAGACCAACATGCAGACTGCCAAGGTTCTCGACTGGGACGCGATCAACCAGAACCGGCAGGAATGGAACAAGCGCTGGAACCGCATGATCGAGCGGTAAGCCTCAGCTAACATAACTCTATTCTTCGCACGCCCCCGTGGACACCATGGGGGCGTGATGCGTTTGGGGGCTCTGTTTTAGAGAGCCCCGTCGATCGCAGAACTGTTGCGCTCGCCCCTGTTCGTCGAAGACGGAAAGAGCTGCGAGCCGAAGGCGCCCTGGCTGCTGATCTCAGGGAAGCTGACATCGGCGATATCGAAATCGGGCATCAGCGCAAGCATCGGCAGGATGCGCTCAAAGACGGCACCGCCGAGCGGCGTGGCGTTCCAGCCCGACGTGCGGAAGCCATAGGTCTCCTTCAGGCCCCTCGGTTCGTCGAGCAGGGTGAGCAGCAGGTAGCGCGGGCTGTCCACGGGAACCACACCCATGAAGGACGTGATGTTGAGTTCCTTGGAATAGCGGCCGCCGACCACCTTTTCGGCGGTGCCCGTCTTGCCGCCGATGAAATAGCCTTTGACTTCCGCCTTCTTTGCCGAGCCGGTCTTGGCGTTGAGCCGCAGCAGATAGCGGAGCGCCTCGCCGGTTTCCGGCTTGATCAGATCGCGCGCGATGATGCGATCGTCCAGCGGCGCGCCCTTGATCAGGGTCGGCCGGATGAGACGCCCGCCGTTGACGAGCGCGGCGACCGCGATGCTCGCCTGAAGCGGCGTGACGGCAATGCCGTGGCCGTAGGAGGCGGTTGCGGTATCGATCTCGCCCCAGCGTCGCGGCAATTGCGGATGGGCGCTCTCCGGCAATTCGGTCGTCAGCCGCGACATCTGCCCGAAGCGTGTCAGGAACGCCCGCAGGTTTTCCGGTCCGACGGCAATCGCCATCTTCGCCATGGAAATGTTTGAGGAGTAGATGAAGGCCTCCGGCAGCGTCAGTGGCCGATGCTGGCCACGATAGTCGTTGATGCGGAAGCGGCCGAAGGCGAGCGGCTTGCTGGCGTCGACGACGGAGCGAAGCGTGAACTGTCCGGAATCGAGCGCCATCGCCGTCGTCAGGGCCTTGAAGGTCGAGCCCATTTCGAAGGTGGCGGCGGCAATGCGGTTGATGCGGTCTGGCTTCAGCGCGTCGACTGGCAGGTTCGGGTCGAAATCCGGATAGGAAACCAGCGCCAGGATTTCGCCATTGGTGACATCGAGCACCAGGCCGGCACCGGCCTTGGCGCTGAACTTGGCGATCGCCTTGCGAAGTTCGGTCTCCAGCGCATGCTGGATGCGGATGTCGAGCGTCGTGCTCACTGGCTCGAGAGTACGGTGGGAGAGATCCATGCCGCTCTGGCGCAAGGCCTCCAACCCCTGGCCCTCGATCCAGCGCTCGATGCCGGCGATCCCGATATTGTCGATATCGACGGTGCCGAGCACGTGGGCGGCGAGCGAGCCGTTGGGATAGAAGCGCTGCTTCTCGCGCTGGAAACCGACGGCCGGAATGCCGGCATTCCACACCGCCTGTTCCTGCGCTGGCGTCACCTGGCGTTTGATCCAGGCAAAGGCGGCGCCGCTCTTCAGCCGACGATAGAGGTCGCGTCCGTCGATATCGGGAAAGATCTCGGTCAGCTTCTCGACCGCCTCGTCGACGTCGACGATCAGTCGGGGCTCGGCATAGAGCCCGGAACTCGGCACGTCGATCGCCAGCAGATTGCCGTTCCGGTCGAGGATCGACGGGCGGCCGAGGCTCGGCGGCGGCGGTATGTAACCGGTCCGCTCATAGTCGGCGACGCCAAGCTGGACGAGGCGCGCCAGCATGAGCCCGAAGACGAGCGCGAAGGCGCCGATGACGAGGAGAAGACGGCCGCGAGGATCCGGCCGGCGCTGAACCTGACGTGCCATATCAGTAGAGCCCGTTGCCGCTGGTGAGGAGCTTTTCGCGCAGTTCCGGCGACAGGTCTGCATCGGTGGTGGCCGATGTACTCGCCGTCTCGAAGCCATCGATGACGGGGCATCCACCGGCGCAGGGCGCGGTTCCCGGCTTGAAGGCTTCGAGAATGGCGCCAGGCGTGCCCGCTGGCACAGGCTGGCCGCTCTTCCTGTCGATCGCCTCGACCGTCATGCCTGACGGCGCATGGAAATCCGCCGCCGGGCGTCCTTGAAGCGCCACCTTCATGAAGTCGATGAAGATGGGCGCAGCGAGGCCGCCGCCAGTTTCGCCATAGCCCATCGGCTTCGGCGTGTCGTAGCCGAGGAAAACGCCGGTGACGACATCAGGCGTGAAGCCGACGAACCAGACATCCTTTTCGTCATTGGTGGTGCCGGTCTTGCCGGCGATCGGCACGCCGAGCGAGCTGACATTTCTGGCGGTGCCACGTTCGACGACGCCGCGCAGCATGGAGGTCACCTGATAGGCGGTCATCGGATCGAGCACGTAGTCGCGATCGTCGACCGGCATAGGCTCTTCCTGGCCGCTCCAGTCGGAAGCGTTGCAATCGTCGCAGCGGCGCTGGTCGTGGCGAAAGATCGTGCGGCCATAACGGTCCTGGATGCGATCGACCATCGAGGGCGTGACTGCTTTGCCACCATTGGCGATCACAGCATAGGCCGAAACCAGTCGCAGCAACGTTGTCTCACCGGCGCCGAGTGACATCGGCAGATAGGGTTTGAGCGTGTCATAGATGCCGAAGCGCTTGCCGTAGTCGGCAACGAGATCCATGCCGAGATGACGGGCGAGACGCACCGTCATCAGGTTGCGGCTGTTTTCCAGCCCGACTCGCAAGGTGGACGGGCCGCTGAAACGGCCGTCATAGTTCTTCGGTTTCCACGTCCGTCCTGCGCCGTCGGCAAGGGCGATCGGCGCATCCATCACCAGGGTCGTCGGCGCGTAACCATTGTCGAGCGCAGCGGCATAGACGAAGGGCTTGAAGGAGGAGCCGGGCTGTCGATAGGCCTGGGTCGCGCGGTTGAACTCCGACTGCGCATAGGAGAAACCGCCAGCGACGGCCAGCACCCGGCCGGTGTTCGGGTCCATGGAAACGAGGGCGCCTTGAACGAGCGGCGGTTGCCGCAGGACGTAACCGTCCTCCTGCTTTTCCAAATAGACGACATCACCGGGCGACAGGACGCCATCGAGCCCGGAGGCGCAGTTCCGCTTTCCCTTGGCCGAGCGGCAAAGCGCCCAGGTCGCGCCCTGGCGTCCAAGGCTTATCGTCTCTGCAGGCGTGCTCCCATTTGACGGCGCGTCCTCCGGCCGGAGGCCGATCTCTACGTCCGCGTTTCCTGCGGCAAGCACCACGCCCAGCCGCCATTCCGGCACGTCGGCAAGCGGCCGGAGCTTGTTGAGTGCGGTCGCCCAGTCCTTTGTCGAGGGGAGCCTTGTGACCGGGCCGCGATAGCCCTTCGCCTGGTCATAGCCGACGAGGCCCTTGCGCAGTGCCTTCATAGCGGCCTCTTGCAGCCGTGGGTCGAGCGTCGTGCGTACCGAAAAGCCGGCGGTGTAAAGTGCTGCCTCGCCATACTGGGCATTGAGCTGGCGGCGGATCTCTTCGGTGAAGTAGTCCGCCGCAGCAACTGCGGGAGAGGGCGTGCGCGGGTCGACACCGAGTGGGGTGGCGGCCGCCTTGGCAGCCGTCGCAGTATCGATGAAGCCGTTCTGCCGCATCTGGTCGATGACCCAGTTGCGGCGGCCGATTGCGCGCTCCGCCTGGCGATCCGGATCATAGTTGTTCGGCGCCTTCGGCAAAGCAGCGAGGAAGGCTGCCTCCGAAACCGAGAGCTCGCCGACCGGCTTGTCGAAATAGGTGAGGGCCGCCTGCGCAACGCCATAGGCGCCGCGCCCGAGATAGATGTCGTTGAGGTAAAGTTCAAGGATACGGTCCTTGGAATAGGTCTGGTCGATCCGCAACGAGAGGATCGCTTCGCGCAGCTTCCGTTCCACCGTGCGGTCGGAAGACAAAAGGAAGTTCTTGGCGATCTGCTGCGTGATCGTCGAGCCGCCGATCATGCGGCGGCCGGAACCGTAATTGGCGAGATTGGCGAGCAGCGCCGTGCCGATGCTCGTGACGTCAATGCCGGGATGGACGTAGAAATTCTTGTCCTCTGCCGAAAGGAAGGCTTGGCGGATGCGTGCGGGGATTGCGCCGATCGGCAGGAACAGCCGGCGTTCGCGCGCGAGCTCGCCGACCATGGTGCCGTCGCCGGCATAAAGGCGGGTGGTGACGGCCGGTTCCCAATTCGCCAGCGTGCGGTGGTCCGGCAGGTGGCGCGTCAGCGCCGCGACTACGGTGGCTGCGGCGAGTGCTACGACGGTCGCGAGGTTGAGGCATGTGCCAAGCAGATTTGCGATGAACTTCATAGTGAGTGGAACGGACCTCTGGGGCAAAGGACTGCCGGCCGGCGCGCGGATGTTCGCGCGGCCGGCGGCCTGTCTGGAGCGATGTTTCAGGGTGCACCGGCATCCGGGATGTCGGCAGCAACGAAGATGCGAGCGGGCCCTACGGCCAGGCGAAACGGCGCATGGGATAGGTCCCCGTAAGCGGCGCGATCAGCCGCACCTTCCTGCGCTGACGCTGCCGAATGGCAGCCCGGTCAGCCGATGGAGTTCACCGTAAAGGGATTGTGCTGGAGCAACAAACCACGTTTATTTGCGAGACCCATTAGATGAGTTAGGGCATTCATGGTCAGGCCATATCTTCCGCTCAATGCGCTGCGTGCCTTCGAGGCGTCAGCGCGGCATTTGAGCTTCACCCGTGCGGCAATCGAACTCTGCGTGACGCAAGCGGCAGTCAGCCATCAGGTCAAGTTGCTCGAAAGCCGGCTGAACGTCACCCTGTTCAAGCGGTTGCCGCGTGGCCTGATGATCACCACGGAAGGCGAGGCATTGCTGCCGGTGCTGCGCGATTCCTTCGATCGCATGGCCGACATGCTCGAGCGTTTCGAGGCCGGCCATATCCGGGAGGTGCTGATGATCGGCGCCGTCGGGACCTTCGCGGTCGGCTGGCTGTTGCCGCGTCTCGCCGAATTCCAGGCCAAGTACCCGTTTATCGACGTCCGGCTTTCGACCAACAACAACCGGGTCGACATGGCTGCGGAAGGCCTGGACTTCGCCATCCGCTTCGGCGGTGGTTCCTGGCACAATATCGAGGCCGTCAGGCTTTTCGAGGCGCCGCTGTCCGTGCTCTGCATTCCCGAGATTGCCGACCGGTTGAAAACGCCTGCCGACCTCCTGAACGAAACGCTGCTCAGGTCCTACCGGGCCGATGAGTGGGTAAACTGGTTCGAGGCGGCCGGCATTGCCTATCCGGCGCCGTTGCTCAAGGGTGTCGTCTTCGATAGTTCGCTGGCAATGATGGAGGCGGCAGCGCAAGGCATCGGCGTCGCACTCGCACCGCCGCTGATGTTCTCGCGGCTGCTGTCGAACGGCACGATCCGACAGCCATTCGATGCCCACACCTCCATGGGAAGCTACTGGCTGACGCGCCTGAAATCACGGCCCGTCACGCCCGCGATGAAAGCGTTTGGCGAGTGGTTGACCGCCGCGGCAGCACAGGAGGCGACCGCTTGGCCTCAGTCTCCGGCACGAGAGGCGCTCGCCAGCTGAAACTGCAGAATTTTTTGGGCCGCTACGAGCAGTCCGTGCAGTCTCCGAAGTCATGTATTCAGCCCAAGAAATTCTAATGCCTGCCCTGAATTCTTGTGATGCCCGTTTTGAGGCTGCCCACGACGCCCATTCCGGCACCGGCGGTGAAATGGCACGGCGCATCCGCGATCGCTCAGGCGTCTTTTGCCGTCGAGTATTCGTACACTGTGCGCCCGGTTTGCGGGTCCACGCCGGCAAGGCTGACTTCGTAGCCCCAGAGGTGGCGCACGTGGCGCAGCGTCGCGTTGCGGCCGCCTTCTTCGAGCAGGATGCCGCTCTTCACATTGTGCTGCAGTCGAAGATGCCGGTCCCCCAGCAGATCGACATCCATGACCTGGATATCCGGCTGATTGGCACCGACGTCGTAACTGTTGGCAAGGGCCGAGCGAACGGCTGAATAGCCGCGCTCGTTGTGGATCGCCGCGACCTCGACAAAGCGGTCCGAAGCGCGGTCCGCGAGCTGGAACAGGCGGAACTTTCGCATCACCGCCGGGCTTAGATATTGCAGGATGAAGGACTCGTCGCGGTGGTTGGCCCAGGCGTCGCGCAGCGTCTCCATCCAGTCGCCGGTGCCGGCAAAGGAGGGGAACCAGTCGCGGTCTTCGTCGGTCGGCTCTGTGGCGATCCGCTGAATGTCCTGCATCATCGCGAAGCCAAGCGCATAGGGGTTGATGCCGGGATAGCGCCGGTCGTCGAAATCCGGCTGGAACACGACGTTGGAGTGGCTCTGCAGGAGTTCCAGCATGTGGCCCTCGCCAATCCGGCCCTGGTCGTAGAGCCGGTTGATGATGGTGTAATGGACGAAGGTGGCGCAACCCTCGTTCATGACCTTCGTCTGGCGCTGCGGATAGAAATATTGTGCGATGACCCGGACGATCCGGAGCAGCTCCCGTTGCCACGGCTCCAGGATCAGGCTGTGTTTTTCGAGGAAATAGAGCAGGTTCTCTTCCGGCAGATTGAGCACCTTCTTGCGTTCGGATGCGTCCCTTTCGGCTTCGGCCGGGTCATGGCTTTCGGCCGTCTGCGGCAGCGTCCGCCAGAGATCGCTATAGGTCTGTTCCTCGTATTCCAGCCGTTCCCGCGCCCGCTCCCGAACCTTCTCGGAGGAGAGCCGCGGCGGACGCCGATAGCGGAATACGCCCTGGTCCATCAGCGCGTGGGCGGAATCGAGGATCGCCTCGACGGCGGCGGTGCCGTGCCGCTCCTCGCATTTGCTCACATATTTCTTGGCAAAATCCATGTAGCTGAGGATCGCACCGGCATCCGTCCATTGGCGGAAGAGGTAGTTGTTCTTGAAGAAATGATTGTGCCCGAAAGCTGCATGGGCCGTGACCAGAGCCTGCATCGCCATGGTGTTTTCTTCCATGAGATAGGTGATGCAGGGATTGGAATTGATCACCAGCTCGTAGGCGAGGCCCCGGTGCCCCTTGCGATAGTGGTGCTCCTCATAGGCAAAGCGCTTGCCGAAGGACCAGTGCTGGTACATCAGCGGCATGCCGACGGAGGAGTACGCATCGAGCATCTGCTCGGAGGTGATGATCTCCAGCTGGTTCGGGTAGACGCTGAGGCCCATTTCCTCGAGCGCGACCGTCTCGATCGCGTCGTAGGCCCGGGAGAGGGTCGCGAAGTTCCAGTCCGAGCCCTGGAACAGGAGGCCTGAAGTCGCACGTCGAGCCATCCGGTCGTCCCCTCATTTCCGGGTGCGTGTGGCCGGCTGCCGGGCAAAGAGCCTGCGGAAGACCGGGTAGATGTCGGCGGGTTTGGCAATCCGGGTCATCTGGAAATTCGCCTTCTCGCCGTCCACCGTGCGATAGGCGCGCCAGAGGGCGGTGCCGTTGTCCGTCGATCCGAAGATTTCCGTCTCACGCTCGTCGATGATCTCGACATAGGCGTAGTACTGGCAGATCTTCGTCAGCTTTTCCCTGAGCAGCGCAGCGCAATGCTCGCTGTCGCCGATGATGTTGTCGCCGTCGGACGCCTGCGCAGCATAGATGTTCCAGATCTGGGCGGGGTAGCGGTCTTCGATAACCCTGATCATCTCTTCGAGCGCCGTCGAGACGATCGTGCCGCCGCTCTGGGTGCTGTAGAAGAACGTCTCCTCGTCGACCTCGCGCGCCTCGTCGGTGTGGCGGATGAAGACGATATCGATCCGTTCGTAGCGTCGTTTCAGGAACAAGTGCAGAAGCACGAAGAAGCGCTTGGCGAGGTCCTTCTCGCGCTCGCCCATCGAGGCCGAGACGTCCATCAGACAGAACATCACCGCATTGGCATTCGGCAGCGGCTGCTGTTCAAAGCGGTTGAAGCGGATGTCGACCGGGTCGACATAGGGTATGCGCCGTCGCTTCTTCTCGATCTTTTCCAGTTCGCCGCGGAGTTCGCTGAGCTTTTGGCGGTCCTTCGCCGAAATTTCCGGCGTCGCCTCGAGCCGCGCAATCTCATCGGCGAGGATGGTCAGATCCTTTTCCTTCGGCCGATGCAACGCCAGGCGACGGCCGAAGCTGTTGCGCATGGTCCGCCCGACATTGATGTTGGTCGGCGTGCCGGCAGTGGCAAAGCCCGCGCGACGGGGTTTGAACGTCACCGTTTCCTTGAGGCTGAGCTTGACCATGTCGGGCAGCTCCAGATCCTCGAAAAAGAGATCCAGCACCTCTTCGCGCGACAGGATGAACTGGAAGTCGTCCTCGCTTTCTCCGGTCCCTGGGCGGCCCTTTCCGCCACCGCCCCCACCTGCTTCCGGCTTCGGCAGGCGGTCGCCTGCCGAAAACTGCTTGTTGCCGGGAAGCACATAGTTACGCTGGCCGCTGCCGCGAGCCGGCTGAAACGTCGGCTCATTGGCACCGTCGGTCGGCATCGGCACGCCGTGCGCCGCATCGACGTCGATGATCCTGTCCGATTTGACCTGTTCCTTGATGACCCGCTTGAGCTCTTCGCGGGCCCGTTTCAGAAAACGCTGTCGGTTGCCGAGGCTCTTATCCTTCGGATTGAGCCGCCGGTCGATGAAATTCGGCATATACCAATCCCCTGCTTCGGCATCGTCAGCCCGCCTTGTTGACCCGCATGTACCAATCGACCAGCCGTCGGACCTGGCGCTCGGTGTAGCCGCGCTCGGTCATGCGCTGGACGAATTCGGCATGCTGCTTCTCGGAGGCACTGTCCTTCTTCGAGCCGAAGCTGATGACCGGCAGCAGGTCTTCGACCTGGCCGAACATGCGCTTCTCGATCACGTCGCGAAGCTTCTCGTAGCTCGTCCACGAGGGGTTGCGCCCATGGTTCTTGGCGCGGGCGCGCAGGGTGAACTTCACAACCTCGTTGCGGAAGTCCTTGGGGTTGGCGATACCGGCCGGTTTTTCGATCTGCGACAACTCGCTGTCGAGAATCTCCCGGTTGAGGATCTGCCCGGTATCGGCATCCTTGAAATCCTGGTCTTCGAGCCAGGCGTCGGCATAGGCGATGTAGCGGTCGAAGAGGTTCTGACCGTATTCGCTGTAGGATTCGAGATAGGCCTTCTGGATCTCGTGGCCGATGAATTCGGCGTAACGCGAGGCAAGCTCGGACTTGATGAAGTCGAGGTAACTTGCTTCGGTCTCCTTCGGGAACTGTTCGCGGCGGATCGCCTGTTCCAGGATGTACATGAGATGTACGGGATCGGCCGCGACCTCCTTGGTGTCGTAGTTGAAGGTCTCGGACAGCACCTTGAAGGCAAAGCGGGTGCTGATGCCGGTCATGCCTTCGTCGACGCCGGCGGCGTCGCGGTATTCCTGAACGGACTTCGCCTTGGGATCGGTGTCCTTCAGGTTCTCGCCGTCATAGACCCGCATCTTGGTATAAAGCGGTGAGTTCTCGTGGCGTGCAAGCCGTGTCGATACGGTGAAGCGGCTGAGGCTTTCGAGCACTTCCGGTGCGCAGGGGCTCTTGGTGAGCTCGCTTTCGCGCAGCAGTTTCTCGTAGATCTGCCGCTCTTCGGTGACGCGCAGGCAGTAGGGAACCTTGACCACGAGAATGCGGTCGAGGAAGGCTTCGTTGTTCTTGTTGTTCTTGAATTGCAGCCATTCCGACTCGTTGGAGTGGGCAACGACGATGCCTTGATAAGGGAAGGCGCCGAAATTTTCGGTGCCGTTGTAGTTGCCTTCCTGCGTTGCGGTCAGCAGAGGATGCAGGACCTTGATCGGCGCCTTGAACATTTCGACGAATTCGAGCAGCCCTTGCGTCGTGCGGTTGAGACCGCCGCTGTAGGAATAGGCGTCGGGGTCGGCCTGGCTGTAGTTTTCGAGCTGGCGGATATCGACCTTGCCGACCAGCGAGGAAACGTCCTGGTTGTTTTCGTCGCCCGGTTCGGTCTTGGCGATTGCGACCTGGCGCAGCCGCGAAGGCGTGAGCTTGACGACGCTGAACTTGGAGATGTCGCCGTCGACTTCGTCAAGCCGCTTCGTCGCCCAGGGCGAAATCAAACCGGTGAGGCGCCGTCTGGCGATACCGTATTTGTCTTCGAGGAGATCGGCCATGCGATCGGGATGGAAGAGGCCGAGGGGCGATTCGAAGACCGGGCTGATCTTGCCGCCGACTGCCAGCGTGTAGATCGGCTGCAGTTCCATCAGCTTCTTCAGCCGCTCGGCGAGTGACGACTTGCCGCCGCCGACCGGTCCGAGCAGGTAGAGGATCTGTTTGCGCTCCTCGAGCCCCTGCGCGGCGTAGCGGAAGTAACCGACGATCCGCTCGATCGTATCTTCCATGCCGTAGAAGTCGGCGAAGGATGGATAGATCTTGACGGTGCGGTTTGAGAAGATGCGGCCGAGGCGTTCGTCCGCGCTGGTATCGATCAGGGTTGGGTTACCGATGGCAGTAACCATCCGCTCCTGCGCGGTGGCATACATGCTTTTGTCGTCGCGACATGCCAGAAGGTATTCTTGAAGGCTGATTTCTTCTTGCGCTGCACTGGTATAGATCTCCGAGAAGAGATCAAAAACGTCGCATTCGCTCTTTTGCATCATGCTCTCCCGCGGCCGCTGGCTGAGACGGGGATCGCTGCTTATCGGCTCGCTCATTCGAATAAACGGCGTCCCATGCGCAATGTTCCACCAGAGTACTCGCTTTCTTCTGATTCTCGAAGGGGTTGCTTTCAAGGATTGAAAGATCGTGACCGAGGGCTCACGAAATCCTGATCCGGACGCCCGAGATGGCGCGCCGGAGGGGCGTTTTCTGGCGTATTCGGATCGGCTTGGTCGCAGGAGATTGGCGCCTCGGGCAAGTCCGGCAGAGTGCCAGTGTCTCGCCAAAGCGTACTCGACCGCTCAAGGCGTCGTCAAAGCATACCCTGCGAATATGAAGTACTCTTCAATGGCGCCGCCGCGCAGCGGCGCCTGAGCAGAAAGAGCCGTCAGGACAGCCAGGCCGGCAACCGAGCCGGAACACGGCCCGTGAGCGCCGCCTCTACGCAATCGGCGAGGCTGCCGAAGCGAACGGAGCGGCCGGAGAGGCCGGGGCCGTAATGGGCGTACTTGCCGGAATTGGTCATCAGCGCCCGGGTCTTGGTCGGGAAGACCGGCTCGGAGATCGAGCACCAGCAGAGATCCGGCAGCACCTGGATACCGCTTGCCTCCAGCCGCGAAAGCAGGCCTTCCTCTCGCGCCGCGGCAATAGCATCGCGTCCGGCGGTTACGATGACGGCGACGTTGCTTTCGCGCTTGCGACCGTCGAAGGCGACGGCCAGAGCGCGGCATTCCTCCAGCGAGGCATGCGGGCTGCCGATCGCGACAAGCTCGACTTCTGCCGGGCCTTCGTTCAAGAGCGACCAGGCGTCAGTCATGTCGGCGAGCGTGATCGTCGTGTGGTCGGCATCTTCGGCGGCAGCACCATCGGCTTCCGGGGTCACGCCCTCCACATGCAGCATGGGCGATGCGGACGTCGTGCCGAAGGCGGCGCAAAGTGCCTTGAGGTCGTCGCGTGAAGGCTTTGCCGAAGCAAGACCGCGCAGCAGCGGGATGCGGTCGGGTGCTGCCTTGCCGGCGAGATAGCCGATCAGCGGCCAGAAGGCGTCGTCGATATTGTCGGGCAGTTCCACGTCGATGACGCGCTTCGCCTTGCGCGGCGCGTCGAGATAGACGCCCGAGAGCGGCGCGCGACCGGTCAGCGCGATGCAGAGGTCGAGAAAGTCAGGGTGTTTCGCCGTGCGGGCGCCAAGCACGGTATTGGCGAAGATCACCGCGTTGGACTCCGCCCAGGCAATGGATTCGCCTGATTTCGGCGCGCTGTCGAGCAGATAGGGCGAACAGGTGAAGGTCGGGCGACAGCCCATGCGCACGTAAGCGTCCGCAAGCCGTGCGGCCGGGTCACCGAAGCTTTCCGGAACGCCCTGCGCCTGCCAGTTGGCGCGGTCGACGGAGATCGCGTTCATGGTCGTCGGCACCCGTACCTTGGCACCCATGTCCGCCATTTTCTCGGCGAAGGTGAGGTTTGCGGGGCTTGCATAGATGCAGCCGTCGATATGGCCCTGGACCACGTCGATGAGCTTTTCCGCCCCCTGCTGCGCTGCCATGGCGGAGATGATGCGCATTGCCTGCTGGACCGCGACGCCGTCGCGGCCGTCGAGCATGGCGCGATCGCCTTCGGTAAGGTTAAGAGCCGTCGTCGCCGGCGGGGCGACCGGGATCGTCAGGCCGTCGGCCTCGATCGCCGTATCGCTGATGCGTGCCGATTTCGCCTCAGACAGCGCCTTGAAGGCTTCGCGCGAAAGGCGCAGCACAGGCAAGGATTTACCGAACATCTCGGCGCCGATCAGCGCGCCGAGCGTCAACACGTCCTCAGCTTCCGAGAACACGAGGGCCGCCGGCGCACGCCCGGTCAGCGCCATGTCGAGCAGTACGCCTGAACCGGTGCAGGAACCGCGGCTCGACGGCATCATCAGGATGCCGCCGGTGAGACAGAGGTCGTGCAGCGGATGGTGCACGTCGATCACCCGGCCCGTTGCCGGATCGACCCCGCCCCAGAAGCTCAGTGCTTCCTCGGTGGCGATGATGGGGCCATCGGCGGAGCCGGAGAGAATGCTGCGGGCGGAGATCGATTGGGTCATTTTACGACAAATCCATGAGCAAAGGGGTCGCGGTCATCGATGAAGATGGTGTTGATGCCGGTCATGCGGGCCCAGCCGGCGATCGATGGGATGATGGCGTCGCGGTCGGCGACCTTGGTCGCTGCCTCGACGCGGCCCTTGAACAGCGAACCGATGATCGATTCATGTACGAACTCGTCGCCAACCCCCAGCTTGCCCTTGGCGGCAAGCTGGGCCATGCGCGCCGACGTGCCGGTGCCGCAGGGTGAGCGGTCGATCGCCTTTTCGCCGTAGAAGACGGCGTTGCGCGCATGCGCCTCGGCCTGCGTCGGCTTGCCGGTCCACTGGATGTGGCTCAGACCCTGGATTTCCGGGTGTTCCGGATGCACGAACTCGTATTTGGCATTCAGTGCTGCGCGCAGCTTCGGGCTCCAGCCGACGAGCTCGCCGGCCGTATGGTCGGCCATGTCGCGGAAATTCTTCTGCGGCTCGACGATGGCGTAGAAGTTGCCGCCATAGGCGACGTCGACGACGATCTCGCCGAGCCCTTCGACCTCGGCCGTCAGCCCCTCGGCATAGAGGAAGCCCGGGACGTTGGTGAGGCGCACTTCCTCGACGAACCGGCCTTCCTGGCGATAGGTGATATCCACCTTGCCAGCCGGCGCATCGATCGAGAGCTTGCCCGGCTCGCGCGGGGTGATGAGCCCGTTCTCGATCGCCATGGTGATGGTGCCGATCGTGCCGTGGCCGCACATCGGCAGGCAGCCTGAGGTCTCGATGAAGAGTACCGCCACGTCGCAGTCAGGCCGCGTCGGCGGATAGAGGATCGAGCCCGACATCATGTCGTGGCCGCGCGGCTCGAACATCAAGCCGGTGCGGATCCAGTCGTATTCGCGCAGGAAATGCGCCCGCTTCTCCAGCATGTTGGCCCCTTCGAGCCGCGGCCCGCCGCCGGAAACGAGGCGGACGGGATTACCGCAGGTGTGGCCGTCGATGCAGGAGAACGTGTGGTTGGCCATGGTATAAGCTCTGTCAGAATCTTTGAGGCGAGAAGGATTGGATGTCGATCGCCGGCCGCTGGCCGGTGAGCAGATCGGCGACGAGGCGCGCGGTTCCTGCCGACTGCGTCAGGCCGAGATGGCCGTGGCCGAAGGCATAGACGACGCGGCCCGTGGCACGGGCGCGGCCGATGGCCGGCAGGCTATCGGGCAGCGACGGACGGAAGCCCATCCACTGCACGCCGCCTTCGCTCTTGAAGCCGGGCAGGAAGGTCTGCGCCTTCTTCAGCATGGCCTCGGAGCGCCGGAAGTTCGGTGGCAGCTTCAGGCCGCCGAGCTCGACGGCGCCGCCGACGCGGATGCCGGTCGAAAGCCGAGTGACGACGAAGCCGTGGCCGCCGAAGGTGACCTGGGTGCGCAGATCAAAGGCATCCTGCGGCAATGTGGTGTTATAACCGCGCTCGGTTTCGAGCGGGATGCGCTCGCCGAGCGTGCGGGCGATCTGGTGCGAGAAGGCGCCGGCCGAAAGCACGACCTGGCCCGCACGCAGCGTCTTGCCGCCGGCCGTCAGTTCGATGCCGCCATCAACCGGCTTCAGTGCCGCGACCTCGGCGCGCTCGATGGTGCCGCCCTTGGCGCGGAAATGGTCTGCCAGCGCCAGCGTGTAGAGCTTGGGATCGGCGATCGAGAACCAGCCGGGCGTAAAGGTGCCGTGGGTGAAGCGTGGCGCGAGACCGGGTTGAATTTCGGCCATTTCGGCCGCGCCCATGTGGCGGAACTCGATGCCGTGCTCCGCTCGCGCCTTCCAGCCGGGAAGCGATGCCTTCAGTTCGGCTTCGCTTTCATAGACCTGAAGGTTGCCCTCCTTGCGCAGCATCGGCAGGGTGCCGGTCTCAGCCAGGAAGGGTTCGAGCTCCGCCTTGGAGAGGTCCATCATTGCCGTCTGCGCGGTCGTCGAATGTGCCACGCGGCTTGCCGAGCAGGCACGCCAGAAGCGGAACATCCATGGCGCGATCTGCACCGCATAGGCCGGCGGGACGCTCAGCGGTCCGAGCGGGTCGAGCAGCCACTTCGGCGCCTTTTTGAGGATGCCGGGCGAGGCGAGCGGCAGGATGTCGGTGAAGGCGAAGGCCCCGGCATTGCCCGCCGAGGCTCCTGCTGCCGGGCCTTCCCGGTCGAGCACGGTGACCGAAAGCCCCCGTGCCTGGGCGGCGATCGCCGCCGATAGGCCGACGACGCCGGCGCCGATGACGATGACGTCAGGCTGAATTGCATCGGTCATGATCGGCTCAGTGCGTCGCTGCCAGGAACTTCTGCAGTTCCGGATCCTTCGGCGCGCCGAAGAGCGCTTCCGGTGCGGCGATTTCCGCCATCACGCCCTTGTGGAAGAAGGCGACCCGATCGGAGACCTCGCGGGCGAACTTCATCTCGTGCGTGACGCAGATCATCGTCATGCCTTCGGACGCCAGCATGCGCAGCGTGTCGAGCACTTCGCCGACGAGCTGCGGATCGAGCGCCGAGGTCACTTCGTCAAACAGCATGTATTCCGGGGACATGGCAAGCGCGCGGGCAATCGCCATGCGCTGCTGCTGGCCGCCCGACATGCGGGTCGGATAGACGCCGAGCTTTTCGCCGAGGCCAACATGTGTGAGCTGCTTGACGGCGATCTCCTCGGCCTTCTCCTTCGAGAGGCCCAGCACCTTGCGTGGCGCCAGCGTGACGTTTTCAAGCACGGTCAGGTGCGGGAAAGCATTGAACTGCTGGAAGACGATGCCGAGCTTGCTGCGCAGCTTGTTGAGGTTTGTTGACTTGGCGTGGACCTCGGTGCCGTCGACGAGGATGCGGCCGGCATCGATCGGCTCAAGACCGTTGATGCAGGTGAGCAGGGTCGATTTGCCGGAACCGGAGCCGCCAATGATGGTCAGCACCTCGCCCTTGTTGACGGTGAGGTTAATGCTTTTGAGAACCTCCAGCGAGCCGAAGGATTTGCGAACGTTCTGGATCTCAATCATTGGACCACCGTTTTTCAAGGTAACCGCCGAGCCGGGCGATCGGGAAGCTGATGAGGAAGTAGATGGCGCCGCAGATCAGAAGGATCAGCAGCGGCTCCTGCAGGCGGGTGACGAGAACCTGCGAAGCGCGCAGCAGTTCGATCAGGCCGAGCCAGAGCACGAGTGCCGAGTCCTTCATGACGCCAAGCGTCAGGCCGATCCAGGACGGCAGCGAAACGCGGGTCGCAAGCGGCGCCACGATGTAGCGCATGTCCTGCCACCAGGTCATGCCGAGCGAACGGGCGGCGCGGCGGGTCGTCGGCGGCACGGAAGAGATGCCACCACGCACGATCTCAGTGCAATAGGCGGCCGTATAGAGCGACAGCACAACGCAGGAGGTCGTGAACGGCGCCCAGCCGAGCTTGGCGATCGCCTGGAAGGCATTGGCAAGCACGAGCTGGATCAGGAGCGGCACCGAGCGGAAGATGTCGAGCACGAAAGTGAGCGGTGCGGCCCAGTAGGGGCCGACCTGGTTGCGCACGACACCGAAGATGATGCCGAGAACGGTGCCGGCGGTGACCGAGACGGCGGTGACCGCGAGCGTCATCAGCGCGCCTTGCAGCAGGAAGCCGAGATCAGCGAGGGTGAGGGCGGTATTGAACATCTCTCACCTCTCCTTAGTAGCGGAACATGCGTGCGGCGAGCAGGCGCGCACCAAGCGTCACGGCCTTGGCGATCAGGTAGTAGATGATCGCCGCGATCGCGAAGAATTCGAAGGTCCGGAACGAGCGGGCGTTCAGTTCCTGGGTGATGCCGGCGAGGTCGGTGTTCATGCCCACGGTAACGCCGAGCGACGTCATCAGGATCGCCCAGACCATCTGGTTGGTAACCGGCAGGAAGGCGATGCGCAGCATCTGCGGCAATACGATGTAGCGGAATGCTTGCACCGCGGTCATGCCGAGCGAGCGGCCTGCGCGCGTCTGAGTCTCGGGAATAGCCTTGAGCGCGCCGCGGAAATTCTCGGCGAGATAGCCGGCATTGTTGAAGGCGATCCCCGCCAGCAGCGCCGTATAGGGGCTCAGGTGGATGCCGAAATTGCCGAGTCCGAAATGCGCCATGTAGATCTGGAACAGCGCCGGCGTGTTGCGGGCGATCTCGACCCAGGCAGTGGCAAAGCCACTGAGGATACGGTTTCCGGACAGGCGGCAGGCCGTGAGCGCCAGCGCCAGTGCCAGGCCGATGACCATCGAGAGCAGAGCCACCTGCAAGGTGACCAGTGCTCCATCGAGCATCTGTGGCAGGGCTTTCAGCGCCTGATTCCAATGGAAGGTATAACTGAACATTTTCGTCTCACCTCTGCGGAAACGAATAGCGGCGCGAGGCTACACCTCGCGCCGCCAGATGGACGGCCAGATTAGCGGTAAACGCCCTTTGCCGTAAGGTCCGGAAGCTCGCCGCCGACCCACTTTTCGTAAAGTTCTGCGTAGCGGCCGGTGCGGACCTGCTGGTTGATGAAGAGGTTGAGGAAGTTGATGAAGCCATACTCTTCGCGGTTGGTGAAGAGCGCGACGTAGTCGGTGTCGAACGGAGCCTTGCCGACGACGGAGATGCCGGCGAACTTGCCGCCCTTCACGTTGGCCTGGGCGACGGTCGAGGTCGAAACCGTGGCGTCGATCTGGCCCTGGCTGAGCGCGAGGAACACGTCTGCCTGCGTCTGGTACGGACGGAACTCACCGGCGCCCCATTCCTTGACCTGCTTTTCGAGAGCGATCGCCTCGAAGGTACCTGCGGTGGCGCCGACAGTCTTGCCCTTCATGTCTTCGAAGGACTTGACGCCCGACTTGTCGTTGGCGGTTACGGCCATTTCGAAGGCGAAGTAGGGGATCGTCATGCCGACGGTCTTGGCACGCTCAAGCGTGTCGGAGGTCGAGGCGACGCCGACATCGACGCGGCCCGACATCAGCGCAGGAATACGCTCCGGGAATGGGGTTTCGACGATTTCGGCGGTGACGCCGAGTGCCTTTGCGAGGTCGTTGCAGTAATCGACGTCAAAACCGATCGGGTTGTTGTTCTCGTCGCGAGAACCCATCGGCGGGAAGTCGAGTACGACTGCGCAACGCAGCGTTCCCGAGCCGATGACGTCATCCAGCTTGTCGGCATGGGCCTGGCTGGTCAGAGCAGCGGCCGCAACGAGGCCGAGCGCGAGCACCGAAGTCTTCATTATCTCTCTCCCTGAAATGAGTGCCGTTTGACGGCTGACCCACTATTTCGTTTTAGAGAGCACAAATCAATAGAAAAATACAATTAGTATACAAAAAGTATATCATCCTAACGCAAAACGCCCGCAGGGTTCCCATTTGTTTCGTCAAATGGGAACCCTGCGAAGCGATCTGTCGTGTCCTATCGGTCGGGACTGGGCGCGGGCGGCGAGCCGCCCGCACATTTCCTCATCCGCCTTAGCCCTGGAAATCCTCGGGCAGCAGGCCTTCCGGCATGTTCTGGTAGGCGACCGGGCGCAGGAAGCGGCGGATCGACATCGTGCCGACGCTGGTGGCGCCAAAGTTGGTCGAGGCCGGATAGGGGCCGCCATGCACCATGGAATCCACCACCTCGACACCGGTCGGGAAACCGTTGACGAGCACGCGGCCGGCCTTGCGCTCGAGGATCGGGCGGAGACGGCGCGCGGTCTCGAGGTCGGCCGCATCCATGTGGATGGTGGTGGTCAGCTGTCCCTCGAAGCCGCGGGCAAGCTGTTCCATCTCTTCGGTCGAGCCGACGCGGACGACGAGGCCGAGCGGGCCGAAGACCTCTTCGCCGAGCGCATGGTCGGCAAGGAACTGGTCGCCCGTCGTTTCGAACAGGTTCGGCGAGACCGAGCGGCCGGACGATTCGGTCGTCAGCAGCGGCTTCACGGTGTTGCGGCTTTCAAAGCGCGCCTGGCCGTCGTGATAGGCCTTGGCGATGCCGTCGGTCAGCATCGTCTGCGGCGCGACCTTGCCGAGCGCCTCGACGGCGGCCGAGGTGAAACGGTCGGCATCGGCACCTTCGACAACCACGGCTATACCGGGGTTGGTGCAGAACTGGCCGGCGCCCATGGACAGCGAACCGGCCCAACCCTGGCCGAGACCTTCGGCCCGTACCTTCAGTGCTTCCGGCAGCAGGAACATCGGGTTGACCGAGCCGAGCTCGCCGAAGAACGGGATCGGCTCCGGACGCGCGGCGCAGAGATTGAAGAGCGCACGACCACCGGCGAGCGAGCCGGTGAAACCGACGGCCTTGATCAGCGGATGCTGCACCAGCGCTTCGCCGACCTGGCGGTTGCCGCCCTGGATCAGTGAGAAGACGCCTGGGTGAACGCCGGTCTTGCGGATTGCGGCTTCGACAGCCTGGGCGACGATTTCACCGGTGCCCGGATGGGCCGAGTGGCCCTTGACGACCACAGGGCAGCCGGCTGCCAGTGCGGCAGCGGTGTCGCCGCCGGCGGTCGAAAAAGCGAGCGGGAAGTTCGAGGCGCCGAAGACGGCGACCGGGCCGATCGGGCGCTGGATGAGGCGGATTTCCGGGCGCGGCGCCGGCTGGCGCTCAGGCAAAGCTGCATCGAAACGGCGGTCGAGGTATTCGCCCTTTTCGATGTGGTCGGCAAAAAGACGGAGCTGGCCGGTAGTGCGGCCGCGTTCGCCCTGCAGGCGGGCTTCCGGCAGGCCGGTTTCCTGGGTGCCGATCTCGGTGATTGCTTCGGCGCGCGCTTCGATTTCGTCGGCAATGGCACGCAGGAAGGCGGCGCGCTCGGCGCGGGTCGAATAGCCGTAGCTCAGGAACGCTTCTTCGGCGGCTTCGGCCGCACGGTTGACCAGCTCCACCGTCCCGGTGGCAAACTGGTGCACCGGACCATGGGCGGGTGCTGATGCGAAGGTGCCTGCGCCGTCGAGCCATTCGCCGGCGACAAGGTGTTTTCCTTTGGGGGTGAAGGCCATCTGGCGATCCTTTCTCTCGATCCCGGATTGCCTTTTGTGGCAGAGGGGATCATGGCTGAATTGCACTTGTCGGATCTTTGTATACTATATGTATGCAGAACATCAATCGCCTGACTGACCTATCCGGATCAGGCGCAGCATTTGAGAGGGAGAGAGATGAGCGAAACCAACATCCTGACGATCACGGCGCTTCACGAGCGTGTCGAGGCGATCTTCCGGAAGGCTGGGCTCAATGGCGTTCAGGCCGGAGCGCTGGCCCGCGTGATCGTTGCCGGCGAGCGTGATGCCTGCAAATCGCACGGCATCTACCGCATCGAAGGGGCGCTTCGCACCGTCAAGGCCGGCAAGGTGAAGGCGGATGCCGTACCGGAGCTCGATGCGCAGGAAGGTTCGGCGATCGTCAAGGTCAATGCCAAGGGCGGCTTCGCCAACCCGGCCTTTGAACTGGGCCTGCCGGTGCTTGCCGAACGTGCGCGCTCGCTCGGGATCGCAGCCCTCGTCATCAATGATTGCACCCATTTCTCCGCGCTCTGGCCGGAAGTGGAAGGCCTGACCGGCGAAGGGCTTGCCGGCCTCGTCATGTGCCCGAGCTACGCGACGGTTGCGCCGACCGGCGGCAACAAGCCGTTGCTCGGCACAAACCCCTTCGCCTTCGGCTGGCCGCGCGAGAACCAGCCGCCCTACGTTTTCGACTTCGCGACCTCGGTTGCCGCCCGCGGCGAGATCGAGCTGCACCGCCGGGCCGGCAAGCCCTTGCCTGAGGGCTGGGCGATCGATGCCGAGGGCAATCCGACGACGGATCCGGAAGCAGCCCTTGCCGGTGCCATGCTTCCCTTCGGCGGCCACAAGGGTTCGGCGATCGGCACGATGGTCGAGCTTCTCGCCGGCATCATGATCGGCGACCTGACGAGCCCGGAAGTGCTCGATTATCTCGGCACCACGACGCTTGCACCGTTCCATGGCGAACTGATCGTCGCCTTCTCGCCGGAGAAGTTCGCCGCCGGCCGGCCCGGCAATCCCTTCGCCCGCGCCGAAGTGCTGTTCGAAGCGATTGTCGGCCAGGGTGCCCGCCTTCCCTCGCAGCGGCGCTTCATGGCCCGTGCCAAGTCGGAAGCCGATGGCATCGTTCTCAACAAGGCCGAGATGGAGCAGCTCGACCGGCTCCTCGCGCTCGGCATCGACGCCGTCGCGTAAGCACGAACTTACTTTACTGGTAGTCCCTCAGCGCCCGCTCGAAAGCGCATGCGAAATAGAAGCCCTCCGACCGGAGGGCTTTTTGCTGCGATTGACGCAGTGGTGATGGCATTCGCCGTCGTTCTTGCCGTTTTAGACATGAGCGTCCGCGGACCAAACGATTTTCGACTTAGACTTGGGCAGGCCAGGTTCCGCCACAAGCGTGCGAGGGACGGCCTTCTCCGACGCCAAGCTTCGTTGCGGTCAAAGTGTGAAGAGATGTTTTCGCAGAAAACAAAAAAAGGCCCTCCGGTTGGAGGGCCTTTCCTATTGCGGGCCGATCGAGCGATCAGGCCTTGTACTTCTGGACGGCGCCCGGGAGCTTGCTCCACTCTGCGTACCAGCTGTTGAACAGCTTGAACTGGGCTTCGACGTAGCCGCGCTGGCTATCCGAAAGCGCATCGCTCTCGTTGAAGTGCAGCGTGTATTCCTTGTCGCCCTTCAGCACCATCATGTGCTTGAAGTAGAGAACGAGGTCCGGGCCTTCGTCGAAGGACGAGAGAACGGCGAGCGCCTGTTCCAGTTCCAGAGCGCGCAGACGTGCGTCGACGTCGCCTTCGGCGGCGGCACGCGACAGGTTGCACATGTGGATGACTTCCTTCGGCAGCACGCAGCCGATGCCGGTGATGGCACCCGTTGCGCCGCAGTTGACGAAGCCGTGGAACACGGCCGTGTCGACGCCGATCATCAGCGAGACGCCATCGTCACGGCTGGTGATGTTTTCGGCTGCATAGCGCATGTCGGCAGCGCCACCGAATTCCTTGAAGCCGACGAGGTTCGGATGCTCGGCGCGCAGCGCGAAGAACAGGTCGGCGCGGGTGGCGAAGCCGTAGTAGGGGCTGTTGTAGATGACAGCCGGCAGGCTCGGGGCGGCCGAGAGAATGGCCTTGAAGTGGTTCTTCTGGGCAGCGACGACCGAGCCACGCGAAAGCACGCGCGGGATGACCATCAGGCCCTGGGCGCCGACCTTTTCAGCGTGTGCCGCATGGGCGACAGCCGAAGCGGTGTTGACGGCGCCGGTGCCGACGATGACCGGAATGCCGGCCTTGACCAGGCGCTCGACGCCTTCCATGCGCTGTTCGTCGGTCAGGAGCGGCCAGTCGCCCATCGAGCCACAGTACACGACTGCGGACATGCCCTGAGCGATGAGCTCCTGGCCCTTGCGGACCAGTGCGTCGAAATCGGGGGTACGGTCTTGCTTGCACGGGGTCATCAGCGCCGGGATGACGCCGGAGAAAATCTTCGCCTTCATTTGAAACTCCTCTTGGCTTGTCTCGGGGCATGAGGCGTGCACGCCGTCGGCGGCGCACGTCTCCGTGCCATTGATAGAGACAATAGCCGTTTGTATTTTATTTGTCGACAAGAAAAATACAAAGACCCTACAGAGCGATGTCGAGCTTGCTGTTGCGGGCAAAAAGCTTCTGCACCTGCTCGACGATCTGCTCCGCATGCGCCTTGCCGAGACGATCGGCCGCTTCGATGTCGCGCGCCGCGATCGCGGCGATCATGGCCGCGTGTTCGTCGACGAAGCGTTGGGGGAATTGCTCCTCGTAGGACTGGTAGTAGAGACGGAGAATGCGCCGCCCCTCGTCGAGCAGCCGGCGAAACAGGCTGGTGAAGTAAGGGTTGCGTCCGGCCTCCGCGATCGCCGCGTGGAAGGCGGCATTGGTGGCGATCATCGTCAGCGCGTCGCGTGTTTGCACGGCTGCCGCATAGTCCTCGTGAAAGCCGCGAATGATCGGCAGATCTTCCGGGCGGTGGTTCTGCGCTGCAAGCCGCGTGGTGACGCGGTACATCAGCACCAGTGCGTCGAAGAACGGGTTCAGGTTGAGGAAGTCGATGTTCGCCACCATCGTCGAGCGGTTCGGCAGCGTGTCGATCAGCCCCTCACCGGCAAGCCTGACCAGCGCCTCGCGGATCGGCGTGCGCGACATCTTCAGACGCTCGGCGAGCTGCACTTCGTCGATCGGGCTGCCTGGCGGCAGAACCAGGTCGAGGATCTCGTCGCGCAGGAGGTCGTAGACCATTTTCACGCCGGAACCGCGCTTGCGTTCGGGGATGGGGCTGTTGTCGGTGTCGATATCGGTCATCTCAGAATCCTTTGTCGACAAAAGAAATACTTGTCTCTGCCGCGGGGATCAACCGTTTCCGTCGCGAAGGGCCAGCGGCGGCGGGAATATCCAGATACGTGTATTTCTCCGGCCTGCACTTTGCTGAGGGAGTGCTCCGGCGCGGCGCACCGGCTTTAAGAGGCTCTGGCTGGAAACGGATAATAGTGCACAGGGCGGACGAAGGGGGCAGCGGGCGGCCGGGTCAGGGACCTATGCATTTCCCACATGGGAGCGCTGAGTTTTGAGCGCTGCAACTTACCAAGGGCCTGAGTTATAAGGTGTTCATCGAAGCGAAACGAGGCGCCACGGACTGGCAGCC
>NZ_JBFRGB010000030.1:0-76960 GCF_052115125.1 Ensifer sp. 2TAB8
CTGTCATCATCAATCGCCTGCTTGCCGACGATGATCAGGCCCGGCTGTTCAGCCTCGGCCACACCCTTGACGATCTTGGCAACCGCGAGTGGCTCGACCTGGTCTTCGGTCTCGACCAGGATGGCGCGGTCGGCACCCATGGCAAGTGCAGTTCTCAGCGTCTCTTCAGCCTTGGCCGGGCCGACGGAAACGACGACGACTTCGTCGGCCTTGCCGGCTTCCTTCAGCCGCAGCGCCTCTTCGACCGAGATTTCGTCGAACGGGTTCATCGACATCTTCACGTTCGCAAGCTCGACGCCCGAACCGTCGGCCTTCACGCGGATCTTGACGTTGTAGTCAACCACCCGCTTCACCGTCACAAGTATTTTCATCGCAAACCTTTCTCCCGCGCTCGGTCTTGGCCGAACGCCCTCTCGTCAGTGTCTCGGTCGATCGGGCAACAATGCCCAGAAGGCGAACAGCGGTCTTTCACCCGAACGCATGGCGTGTTTGATGCCAGGCGGATTGTAGAAGGAACCTCCGATCCCCGGAGAGAACCATTCGGAATCGCCGTGCTGGAACTCGCCCTCCGACAGGACGAGGTATGTCTCTTCCGGGGCATGGTCGTGATCGGGATAGCGCGCGTTCGGCGCCATCAACGTCACGCCGAGCCAGAGATCCCTTCGATCCTCCAGGCCGCCCGGCCCGACGATCATTGCATTGGCATGGCTCATCAGGAAATTCTCGCTGGCCGTATGGTCGTTGACCGAACGCCACTTCCATTCGAGCGCGGGCTCGAGCGCCGTAAACCGCCCGATCAGCACGTCGAGCGATGTTTTCCCGGTCTTCGTGGCCAGGACGTCGTCAAGATAACGTTCGCAGACGGGAAGGCGCTTGCCAATATCCGAGCGTTGCGTCTGCGAGGCTTCGAGCTGGGCAAGTATCTGCGTGACGGACAGGCGTGATCTTGGATCCTCGGCGAATTGGTCGAACGCGACAAACGCCGCGTCCAGAAAGGCTTGCAAGGCATCAAGCCGCGCCATCGTCAGATATCCTTGGCCAGGCGCAGCGCATCGTAGATGGCCGCATGCGTGTTGCGGGCCGCCACCGCGTCGCCGATCCGGAAGAGTTGATAGGCACCTTCCGGATTGCGCTCGACGGACTGCGGCGTGCCCGCGATGAGCTCGTCGTAGGAGACTTCGCCGAGGTTCCTCGAGCCAGGCTTCAGTTCGAAATAGAGGTCGTCGAGCGGAATGGTGCCGTGGTTGACGACGATCTGGTCGAAGGTCTGCTGCTTGGCAACACCACCATAGTCGCTGCCGACGTGGGCGATGATCTGGTTGCCACTCTTTTCGACCGACTCCAACCGGTAGGTGACGGTGAAGGTGACGTCGAGCTTCTGCAGCGAGCGCATGTAGGGAACGAGGTTCATCGCCATGACTTCCGGCGCGAAAGACCGGTCCGGCGTCATGATCTCGACCTTCGCGCCGGCCTTGGCGAGGAATTCGGCAGCCTGGAGGCCCGCATGGTCGCCGGCGTCGTCGAAAATGAGCACGTTGGTGCCAGGCTTTACATCCCCCGAGATGATGTCCCAGGAGGAAACGACGAGCTCGTTGCCCTTCGACAAGACCTCTGTGTGTGGCAGTCCACCGGTCGCGATGATGACGACGTCGGGCTTTTCAGTGAGTACGGTGCCAGCCTCGGCCCAGGTGTTGAACCGGAAGGTGACGCCGAGCTTTTCGCACTGGCTCATGCGCCAGTCGATAATGCTGATCATTTCCCGACGGCGCTCGCTCTGGGCCGTAAGCCGGATTTGACCGCCCGGATTGTTCGCTGCCTCCAGAACGACAACCTCATGGCCCCGCTCCGCCGAGACGCGAGCAGCCTCAAGGCCGGCCGGACCGGCACCGACAATGACTACCTTCTTGCGTAGCGTGGCCTTCGGTATCCGATGCGGCATCGTTTCTTCGCGACCGGTCGCCGCATTGTGAATGCAGAAGGCCATGCCACCCTGGTAGATACGGTCCAGACAGTAGTTGGCGCCGACGCAGGGGCGGATATCATCCTCGCGCTTTTCCATGATCTTCCGCACGATATGCGGGTCGGTCATATGGGCGCGGGTCATGCCGATCATGTCGACCTTGCCGGCAGCGATCGCATGACGCGCCGTCGCTACGTCCTGGATCTTCGCGGCATGGAAGGTCGGGAACTTGGTTGCTGCGCGCACATCGCCGGCAAAATCCAGATGCGGTGCGCTCGCCATCCCCTGGATCGGGATGACGTCCGTCAGGCCCGGATCCGTATCGATATGACCGCGGATGACATTCAGGTAGTCGATGAGGCCGCTTTCCTTGAGACGACGGGAGATCTCCAGGCCTTCGGCCTTTCCGGTCCCGCCGGGAAGACACTCGTCCGCCGTATAGCGAACGCCGAGGATAAAGTCGTTTCCGACCCTTTCGCGCATGGCCTTGAAGACGTCGAAACAGAAGCGCAAGCGGTTATCGAGCGAACCGCCATAGGGACCATCGAGTTCGTTGGTCAGCGGCGAGGTGAACTGGTCGATGAGATGCCCGTAGGCCTCCAGCTCGACACCATCCATACCGCCCGCCTTCATCCGTTCGGCGGCGTCGGCAAAATCCTTGATGATGCGCTCGATGTCCCAGTCTTCGAGCTTCTTGGGAAAGGCGCGGTGCGCTGCCTCACGATGGTGCGAGGGCGCAACGACCGGAAGCCAGTCGCCCTTGTCCCAGCGGGTGCGCCGGCCGAGGTGCGTAAGCTGAATCATGATCGCAGCGCCCTCTTCATGCACGGCGTCGGTCATTTGCCGGATCCACGGCACGATCTCGTCCTTGTAGGCGAGCAGGTTATTGAAGACCGGGGGGCTGTCCTTGGAGACTGCGGCTGAGCCGGCGGTCATCGTCAGCGCCACACCGCCCCTTGCCCGCTCAACCGTATAGGCGCGGTAGCGGTCCTTAGGCATCCCGTCTTCCGGGTAGGCCGGCTCGTGAGACGTGACGATGATGCGGTTGCGCAGGGTCAAATGCTTCAACTGAAACGGCTGAAGCAGGGGATCGTTCGACATGCGACGGGCTCCGGTCTATGGGAAATTATCGCAACGGTAAGCGGAAATGTACATAAGTGTCAATAATGAAAAACACCACAGTTTGGATATTCGACACACGTGTACATTTTGCTTGAAACGATCGCTTGGATTTGTTAGGAGGCAATCATGGAACAGTCGATGACTGACACTGGCTGGCGCGGTTCTCAGGAGGGGTGGCTCGAAGCCGCCTACGATTCCCTGCTCGAGTCGGGCGTGGACTCGGTGAAGATCCTGCCGTTGGCCAAACGGCTCAATCTTTCCCGGACCAGCTTCTATTGGTTCTTCAAGGACCGGGAGGAACTGCTGAGTGCCCTCGTCGCGCGCTGGAGGGAGAAGAATACCGGTAATCTGGTCAAGCAATCCGAAGCCTATGCGGAGTCCTTGGCCGAGGCGATGCTGAACGTCTTCGACTGCTGGGTGAACAAGGACTTGTTCGACTCCCAGTTCGAGTTCGCCGTTCGCAGCTGGGCGCTGCAATCGCCCGAGATACTGGCCGAAGTACACGAGGCCGATCAGGCGAGAATGGAGGCGCTGGGCCGCATGTTCATGCGGTTCGGATATGACGCTGGACCCGCGGACGTTCGCGCACGAACGACCTACCTGGTCCAGATCGGATACATCTCGATGCAGTCCAAGGAGGATCTTGCGCTCCGCATGAAGCGCATTCCGGAATACATCGCGATTTACACCGGACAGACACCACAGCAGAGGGAGCTCGATCGCTTCTTCGCCCGGCATGGCTACAAACCAGAGTGAGAGAAGCATGGAAACGGGCGGGCCTTTGAGGGTTGGCATAATCGGTGGTGCCGGATGGCTGGGCGGGGCGATCGCCGACGCCATTCTCGACGCCGGCATCGTCGAGCCTCAAAACCTGTCGCTCTCCTATCGCAGCGAGCGCCCGGACCGTTTCAACCGCTCCTTCTGGACATCGGACAATCAGGCACTTGCCGACCGCTCGGACGTTATCGTTCTCTCCGTCCGCCCGGCCGACTGGCCCAGCCTGAACGTCGTTGCCGAGGGCAAGCTTCTCATCTCCGTCATGGCGGGCATCCGCCTCAATACCCTTGGTGAGCACCATCGGACGGACCGCGTGGTCCGTACTCTGCCAAATGCGGCGGCCGAAGTCCGCAAGTCCTATACACCGTGGGTTGCCGCGGCCGGGCTCGGACAAGAGGATCGGACGATCACACGGGCGATCTTCGATGCCTGCGGCTGTCAGGATGAAGTGCGCACGGAGGCCGAGATCGACTATCTGACCGGCCTTACCGGATCGGGTCCCGCTTTTCCGGCGCTGCTCGCCGAAGCGATGATGGCCGACGCCATTACGCATGGACTGCCGCGCGAAGTCGCCAAACGCGCCGTCAACACCCTCCTTGTGGGGGCGGGCCGGCTGCTGGAACAGCGGGACGACTGTCCCGCCGAAACCGTCCAGACTTTCCTCGACTATCGCGGCACCACCGCGGCCGCCATCGAGGAAATGCGCGCGGCCGGCTTCGATATCGCCGTTTCGCGCGGGTTGACGGCAGCGTTCAGGAAATCGGTTCGCATGGGAGAAGCCTCCTAGCGTCGTAGGGACAGGGTCCGCGGCGCCCCGCTCCAGAGAAAAAGCCGCCAAAAGAGGGAACGATAATGAAAAGCTTGCTTGCATCGACATGCCTTTTCCTTGGAACCGTCGCCGGTTCGTCGCTCGCCAATGCTGCAGACTGCGGCAGCGTCACCATCGCCAGCATGAACTGGCAAAGTGCCGAGGTGATTTCCAACCTCGACAAGATCATTCTCAATGAAGGTTACGGCTGCAGCGCCGAAATCACCATCGGCGACACCGTGCCGACCATCACCTCCATGGCGGAAAAAGGCGAACCGGATATAGCGCCCGAAGCATGGATCGACCTGCTTCCCGACGTGGTCAAGAAGGGAACCGAAGAAGGCCGTATCGTGAAGGTCGGCTCTCCGCTTCCCGACGGCGGTGTCCAGGGCTGGTGGATCCCGAAATATTTCGCCGATGCCCATCCGGATATCAAAAGCATTCCCGATCTGCTGAAGCATCCCGACCTCATCAAGGATCCGGAAGACGCGAGCAAGGGCGCGATCTTCAACGGCCCGCAAGGCTGGGGCGGCACGGTCGTAACGGCACAGCTCTACAAAGCCTTCGAGGCAGAGAAGGCCGGCTGGACGCTCGTCGATACCGGCTCGGCCGCGGGCCTCGATGGTTCGATCGCGAAGGCCTACGAACGCAAGGAAGGCTGGGTCGGCTATTACTGGGCACCGACCGCCCTCCTCGGCAAGTACGAGATGGTGCAGCTCGAAGCCGGCGTGCCCTATGACGCGGCTGAGTGGAAGCGCTGCATCACAGTTGCCGAATGCACCGACCCTAAACCAAGCGCCTGGCCGGTCGACACGATCGTAACGCTCGTCGCCAAACCCTTCTCCGAAAAGGCAGGCCCCGAGGTCATGGAGTATCTCAACAAGCGCTCCTGGAGCAACGAGACCATTGCCAAGCTGATGGCCTGGATGACCGACAACCAGGCGAGCGGCGAAGAAGGTGCCAAGCACTTCCTCCAGGAAAACCCGGATATCTGGAAGAAGTGGGTTTCCCCGGAAGCCGCCACCAAGATCGAGGCTGCGCTGTAATCAGCGACCGAAGCCCGGTGCGGTGTGTTGGCAGCACATCGCACCGTTCATGCCGACATAACAACAAGAACGCATCGGCTCTTTCGAGAAGGGGAACCGAATGGACTGGTTTTATCAATTTCCGCACATGAACGACAACGCGCTTCGAGATCTGAAGAAGGTCATCGACGAGACTTTTCGTGGTTTTACCCGCAGCTACGGCGATCTGATCGAAGGTTTCTTCGCACCGCTGCAGCATTTTCTGATCGCCTCTGAACGATTCATGACCAAGACCCCCTGGCCGATCATCACGCTCCTGATCCTCGCCATCGCCTGGGCAGCGACCAGAAGCATTCGCATCGCCGCCGGCTGTCTCGTGACGCTATTGCTCATCGGCTACTTCGACATGTGGGACGATACGATGCGGACGATCTCGATGATCTTCGTCTGCACGATCCTGTCGATCGCCATCGGCCTGCCGATCGGCATTCTCATGTCGCGCTCCGACAGGGTCCAACGGGTCGTCAACCCGGTGCTCGACGTCATGCAGACGATGCCGAGCTTCGTCTACCTGATCCCCGTCGTCATGCTGCTCGGCATCGGCAAGGTGCCGGGCCTGATCGCCGTCGTCATCTACGCCATCCCGCCGATGATCCGGCTCACCAATCTCGGCATCCGCCTGGTCGACAAGGATGTGCTCGAAGCGGCCGACGCCTTCGGTGCCGACAACCGGCAGAAGCTGTTCAAGGTCCAGCTGCCGCTCGCACTTCCGACCATCATGGCCGGCATAAACCAGACCATCATGATGGCGCTCGCCATGGTCGTCATCGCCTCGATGATCGGAGTTCAAGGCCTCGGCCAGCCGGTGCTGAAGGCGATCGCCAACCAGTATTTCACGCTCGGCATCTTCAACGGTCTCGCCATCGTCGGCATCGCCATCATGTTCGACCGGGTCAGCCAGGCCTATGGCGAAAGGCTGCAGAAGCACCGGGAGGTCGTCCATGGCTGATCACGCTTTCGGCGGCATCAAGATCCGCCATCTCTACAAGATCTTCGGGCCGAATGCCGGGACACATGTCGAAGCCGTCAGGAACGGCCTGACCAAGACCGAACTGAACGAGCGTCACGGGCACGTGCTCGGTCTTCGCGACATCAACATCGAGATGCCCTCGGGCTCGATCCAGGTGATCATGGGGCTTTCCGGCTCGGGCAAGTCGACGCTCATCCGGCATATCAACCGGCTGATCGATCCGACCGCCGGCGAAGTCCTCGTCGACGGCGTCGACGTGGTGAAGATGCCGGAAGCGGAACTGCGCGAATTCCGCCGCCACCAGACGGCCATGGTATTCCAGAAGTTCGCGCTGCTTCCGCATCGAAGCGTGCTCGACAACACGATCTTCGGCCTTGAAATCCAGGGCGTGACGCGTTCGCAAAGCATCGACACGGCCATGCGCTGGCTGGAACGGGTCGGGCTCAAAGGTTTCGAGCAGAAGTATCCCAATCAGCTCTCCGGCGGCATGCAACAGCGCGTCGGCCTTGCCCGGGCGCTGGCCAACGACGCACCGGTGCTGCTGATGGATGAGGCCTATTCGGCGCTTGATCCGCTGATCCGCACGGACATGCAGACGGTGCTGCTCGACCTGCAGAAAGAGATCAGGAAGACGATCGTCTTCATCACCCACGATCTCGACGAAGCGCTGAGGCTCGGCGACCAGATTGCGATTTTGCGCGACGGCGAGGTCATCCAGCAGGGCACCAGCCAGGATATCGTGCTGAGACCTGCCGACGACTATGTCGCCAATTTCGTCAAGGAAGTGAACCGGGGCCGTGTTGTCCATGTCGAGGCGGTCATGGCGCCACTTGGTGCGGCCGCAACGGGTGGGCCGAGCATCCCGGCATGCGTCACGATCGAGGACGCCGTGCGAACACTTGCATCTGCCCCCGAAGGCGACATCACGGTCATCGACGCATCCGGCAGGCCTGTCGGCACCGTCACATTCCGTCAGCTGGCGGGCGCGATGGTCAATGCGCGTGTGGCAAACGATCACGCGACCGCAATCGCAGCCACCGCCGCCTGACTTCGCCGCATCCTAATTGGGGCGGCTTGCCGCCCCAACAGTCTCTCCTCCGGGCGGCCCGCCCGGAACTGCATGGAAGGCGGAGAGAGCCCGCCTTCCAATCCCGATCCCCCTGCCCGGAGTCGCCTGATGTCGAAGAAGTTTCCCCGGCTGTTCTCCCCTCTCAAACTGCGGTCCCACACGCTGAAGAACAGGATCGTGTTCGGCGCACACACGGCGAACATGGCGGTCGAGGGCCTGCCAACCGAACGTCACGCAGCCTACTACCGGGAGCGGGCAATCGGCGGCGCCGCAATGATCGTCGTCGAACCGATGCCTGTCCATGCCGCAGCCGTTTTGACCCGTGGCAATTTCCGCCATTCCGACGATGCCGTGATCCCTCACTTCAAGAAGGTGGTCGAGGCGATCAAGGGCCATGGAGCGGTCGCAATCCAGCAGCTCTACCATGTCGGCGCCCACGGAGATTCCGACAACTCGTTCCATCCGCATTGGTCGCCCTCGGGCGGGCCGAGCTATCACGACAGCGACGGCTCGCATCCGATGACCGAAGCGGAAATCCTGGAGACGATCGACGGCTTCGTTGAAGCGGCGCGGCGATGTCGGGACGCCGGCTTCGACGGCGTCGAAGTGTGGGCGGCCTATCTCGGCATGGTCGATCAGTTCTGGACCCCCTGGTGCAATCGACGCGACGACCAGTGGGGCGGTTCGCTGGAAAACCGCACGCGCATGTCGCAGCAAATCCTGACGCGGATCAGAGAGATCTGCGGCCCGGACTTCATCGTCGGCCTCGCCGTCAGCGACGAACCGGACGTGAGGGTCGCGCTCCAACGCGACGAATTGGCCGAAATCATCCGCTTGCACGACGAACTGGGCCTCATCGACTATGTCACTTGCGGCTCGGGCGGCTACCTCGATTTCTATAAGCTGATGCCGACGTTCCTTTATCCGGAAAAACTTGGCGCCGACCTCGCTTCAGTCCTGAAGGGTGTCGTCAAGAACGCGCTAGTGATCGCCGAGAGCCACATCCGCACCCCGGAAAACGCTGAAACGGTGCTCGGCGAGGGAGCAGCCGACCTCGTTTCGATCGTGCGCGGCCAGATCGCCGATCCCCACCTGGCAAGGAAGGCGGCCGAGGATCGCCCGGACGATATTCGCGGCTGCATATCGTGCAACCAGATGTGCTGGGGCCGCCGGTCGCGGGATTACTGGATCAGCTGCCTTATCAACCCCTCAGTCGGACGCGAGGCCGAATGGAACGGCGATCGTTTTCTGAAAACCAGTGATCCGAAACGCGTGCTGGTGATCGGTGGCGGTCCCGCCGGACTGGAAGCCGCTCGGGTGGCCGCCGAACGCGGCCACGAAGTCGTGCTCGCCGAAGCGTCGAGCCGCCTCGGCGGCAACTTCCTGTTGGCGGGCATGCAGCCGAGACGAGCGCAAATCCTCGATCTCATGGCCTGGTACGAGCGCCAGCTCGAGAAGCTGAACGTAGACGTTCGCCTCAACACCTATTTCGAGGCGGAGGATATCGACCCATCCGAATTCGACCGCGTCATCGTCGCCACCGGCTCCTATTCCCCGGAGACGGGTTTCCAGAAGGCGCTGCCGACAGTCGAGACGATGCCGGGACTGGAAAAAGGCAACGTTTTCACGGTCGAAGCGGTCATGGCGCGCCAAGCTCGGCCGGGCAAACGCGTCCTGCTGCTCGACGAGGGAGGAGGCTGGCGCGGCTGCGGCACCGCCTGGAAGCTGGCCGAAGACGGCCACGATGTGACGATCCTGACGCCCGACCCTTTCGTCGGCAAGGAGTTGCAGAGAACCGCGGCCGACGTCCCCATGCGACAGGCGCTCCGCAAGCTCGGCGTCGCATGGATCGTCGAAGCCAGCGTTACCGAATGGCATGGCAACGGCGCGACAATCATCGATCACAACACGGGAGAAGATCGCTTCGTCGAAGCGGAGGCACTGGTCACTGCCACGACGAACTCTCCGGCCGACTGGCTGACGCCGGGGCTCGCGGATCGAGGTATCGTCGCGCGCCAGATCGGCGATTGCGCGGCACCGCGACAGGCGCCCTACGCCTTCTATGAAGGTCGGAGAACCGCACTGGAGATCTGAACATGCAGCAAGAGATCCTGCTTGATCTAGAAAGCGCCGAAAAGCTTGCAATCCGCGCTTGCCTTGCAGCCGGTGCGAACGAACCGACCGCGCGCTCGCTCGTCGAAGCAACGTTGTCGGCTGCCCTCTACGGTTCCCCAAGCGTGGGCTTCCCCCACTTCGTCGACTACCTGCACAGCTTCAGCCAGGGGCGCATCAATGGCGATCCCAATCCGGCCTTGGAGAGGCCGTTCCCTGCATTCTTTTTGTCGGATGCCGATCAGGGAATTGCGCAGCTGGGTTTCGATCTCGCACTGGACGATTTCGTCGAGGCTGCCAACAACTTCGGCGTCGCCGTTTTTTCCCAGAAGAACAGCTATACTACCGGCGAACTCGGCTACTACGTCCGCAGGCTCGCGGGACACGGATTGATTTCCATCGCAGCGACTAACGCCAATGCGATGCTGGCACCGACGTCTGGCGGTGCGGCCGTCTACAGCACCAATCCGCTGGCTTTCGGGTTCCCGTTGGCGGATCCGATGTCGCCGATGGTCATAGACCAGTCCTCGAGCGCAACGGCCTACGTGAACATCGTCGCAGCGGCGGCGGAGCGCCGTCCGATCCCGGAAGGTTGGGCGGTGGACCACGAAGGCCGTGCTACGCTCGACGCGAGCGAAGCATTGAAAGGCGCCCTCCTGCCGTTCGGAGGACGCAAGGGCGCGAACGTCGCCTTGATGGTCGAGATGCTGGCTGCCGGCATTTCGGGAGGTTCATGGTCGTTGGACGCGGGAAACTTCATGTCCGGGACCCGTTCTCCCGCCGTTGGACTGACACTGATCGCAATGGTGCCTGGCGGGAACCCCGACCAACGCATCGATCGGGCCAGCGCTCAGGTCGAGCGACTTCAAGCGCTCGGTGTCCATGTTCCCGGAACGAACAGACAGTCGCGATCAAGGGAGCGCGTCAAGATTCCTCTCGAGGTTTTCAAGGCGATAACGAAGATAGCCGGCGAAGCCTAGATCCCCGCGGGCTGTCGGCCAGTGGCGCGCAGGAACTGTCCGCGTCAATCGGCCATGGCTGTCGGTCGGCAACGGTTTCGCATCTTTTCTCGAAGCTGATGCGGCGTCATGCCGAAGTTCAGACGGAACCGTCGGCAGAAGTGAGCGCTGCTTGCGAAACCGACGTCGAGGGCGATCTCGATCATCGATTTCGAGGTCCGCTCGACAAGAAGCGCTGCCTTTTTCATGCGGATTTTCTCATATGCGGTCGCTGGCGAGTAGCCGGTCTTGCTGTGGAAGATCCGCTCCAGTTGACGTCTGGACACGCCGACATGACCGGCGATCTTTTCGATCTCCCACCTGTCGTCGATATTCTCCTCCATGCAAAGCAAGGCCGCGCGGATGCGGCGGTCGCAATGCACGGGAAGGGCGATGGGCGTACGGCTTTGCAGGTCCGAGCCATCCCTGCGACGATCGAGTTGAAGGATCTCGATGGCGTTGCGCTCGGCGGCCGCACCGACATGCCTTCTGACGAGGAGAGCCGCGAGATCCGCGACGGCACTTCCCCCTGCACAGGTCGTCACGTTGCCGTCCTCGACAAAAAGACTTTGTGACGTCAGCCGGATATCTGGAAACCGCGCCTTGAAGTCGGAGTGATGAAGCCAACTCACGCAAGCCAGACTTCCGGCAAGCAGCCCTGCATCTGCAAGGATGAAACTGCCGGTGCAGACACCGATCAGCTTCACGCCCTTCTGTTGGGCCAGACGCAGGAAGCGCACCGCGTCGTAGGACAGCTGCTCTTCGACGTTGAGTAAGCCGCCAATGACCACGATGTAATCGAAGCGCTTGGGGTCACCGAGCCCTGACGTGGGGGAAACCTGGACGCCGCAACTCGACCGGATCATGTGTGACGTCGGACTGAGCACGTCCCAGTCGCAAAGGAGCCGCCCCGATCTGTCGTCCGTATCGCTGGCGAGCCTCAACGTATCGGCAAACAACGCGAACGCGCTCATTGTGAACTTGCGCGCAAGCAGGAAACCGACATTCAGCCGCCTGGCCGATCGGTTGACGGCCCCGCGGTCCGGCCGGCTCGCAGCGACGACATACCCAGTTCCACGCTCGATCATCAGTTGCTCCTCAACGCGCGAAGGAAACGCTTGCTGGCCTGATATGACCGGCCGACTGAACGATACATAGCCGAGGTGAAGGGCGATAATTTCTTTCACTAATGCCGGCATTAGCGGCAGGCATGATCTTCGGCGAGCACACTCGGATCGCTTATGGCGGCATTGGAACTTCTAATTTTCCAGCGCGCGCGAAGATTTCTACCCTGATCTTCGTCAAACGGCGCGATTGGCCGAGGAGAAGGAGTTTTGTGAGATGAACATGTTTGCGCGAGGAATGCCGAACGAACTTCTGCGGCTGCAGGAGATGCATAACGGTGAGAGGGTGAAGTCCACCTTCTCCGCAGGCGAAATGGAGCGTCGGCAAAATGCGATGCGGCGCATCCTCGAAGACCTGAAGCTCGATGGGGCGGTCCTGACCTCCTACCACAACATCTGCTACTTCTCGGACTTCCTCTATTGTTCCTTTGGCCGACGTTACGCCTTTGTCATCACGCCGGAAAAGGCAACTTCGGTCTCGGCGGGCATTGATGCCGGCCAACCCTTTCGGCGCACCTTCGGCGACAACATCACCTATACGGACTGGCAACGCGACAACTTCTTCCACGCCCTGCAGAAACTCCTCCCGAACGTCTCGCGCATCGGCATCGAGTTCGACCAGGTGAACCTGGATTTTCGTCGCCTGCTCGAGGAGGCTTTCCCAAGGGTCGAGTTTGTCGACATCGGCTTTCCGACCATGTGGCTGCGCACAATCAAGTCGCAGGAGGAGATCGCGCTCATCAAGGAAGGTGCGGCGACGGCCGATATCGGCGGTGCTGCTGTCGCCAAGGCCGTGCGCGAAGGCGTTCCGGAATATGAGGTGGCGCTTGCCGGCACGCAGGCTATGGTCCGCCACATCGCAGATCGTTTTCCTCATGCAGAACTGATGGACACCTGGGTGTGGTTCCAGTCGGGCATCAACACGGACGGTGCGCACAATCCGGTGACATCACGGCGTGTCCAGAAGGGCGACATTCTCTCGCTCAATTGCTTCCCGATGATCGCCGGCTACTACACAGCGCTTGAACGCACGCTGTTCCTCGACCACGCCAGCGATGAGCATCTTCGGATCTGGGAGATCAACTGCGCCGTCCATCGTCGCGGGCTTGAGCTTCTCAAACCCGGCGCGCGCTGCGGGGATGTGGCCACGGAACTCAACGAGATCTACCGAGAGCACGGCCTGCTTGGCTATCGCTCCTTTGGTTATGGTCACTCCTTCGGTGTGCTGTCGCACTACTATGGCCGCGAGGCAGGGGTAGAGTTGCGCGAAGATATCAACACCGTCCTTCAGCCGGGCATGGTCGTCTCCATGGAGCCGATGCTGACAATTCCGGACGGTATGCCGGGCGCCGGCGGGTACCGCGAACACGACATCCTGGTCATGACGGAGAGCGGAAGCGAGAACATTACCGGCTTCCCCTTCGGCCCGCAGCATAATATCCTTCCCGCCTGACCCGTCCGCGGGCAACTTGAAACGGGCCGCCCGATCGGCCCGTTTCCTTTTGGAAGCGGTGCCGATATTCCGTGAGAAACATTCCGACTGACCTCCTTCGTACCTTTCTGGCAGTGATCGACCTGCGCAGCCACACGCGCGCTGCCGAACAACTCGGACGCACCCAGCCGGCCATCAGCCTGCAGATGAAAAAGCTGCAGGAATTGCTCAACGTTTCCCTGTTCGCCAAGGATGCAAGCGCTCAACCGACCGAGGCCGGAGAACTGGTCGCGAGCTACGCCCGGCAGATGCTGGCGCTGAACGACGAGATGATGCTGCGCCTCTCGCGACGCGATCAGCATGGAAAGATCCGCCTCGGCATCCCGAACGACTATGCCGACCATTTCCTGCCAAAGCTGATGCCGCGCCTTGCCCGCAGCGGCCACGACTTCCGCTTCGAGGTCGTCTGCGACCTTTCCCATGTCCTCCTGCAGGGTCTTCGAAACGGGCTCTACGATCTCGTCGTGGCGATGACACCGGACGGGCCGGCGGAAGGCGCATTCATGACCTGGAAGGAGCCACTCGCATGGATCGGCGACGCTGCCGGTACTCTGGTGGCGGACGATAACGCCAATTTGCGGATCGTCTGCTATCCGGAAGGCTGTCTCTATCGGCGAGCCATGCTGACTGCGCTGCAACGTGACGGGCGCGGCTACGATCTGGTCTATACGAGTCCCAGCCTTTCCGGCCTTGAAGCAGCGGTCGGTTCCGGCTTCGGCAACACAGTGCTTGCCCGCCGGATCGTGCCAACCAAGCTTGCAACACTCGACGACGCCCTCGGCCTGCCAAGGCTCGCGGACGTCGTCGTCGGCATCTATTTAAGTTCCGATCGCAAGCGCTCTGCGGTGGCGGAGAGCTTCGCAGCCCATTTCGCCGACGCCTTTCTTGCTGACACAAGAGAAGGCTGATCAGGCCTTCCGCGCGCTGCGGATGAGGCTCAGTGCCACAAAGAGCGCAATCGAGACGGTGGTCAGCAGGCTCGCCGCCGCCATGATGGTCGGATTGATCTGGTCGCGGATGCCGGAAAACATCTGCACCGGCAGCGTGCGCTGTTCTGCTCCAGTGAGAAAAAGGGCGACGATCACCTCGTCAAAGGAGACGGCGAAGGCAAGCAGCGCGCCGGAGACGATGCCGGGCGAAATGAGCGGCAGTGTGACTGCGAAGAAGACACTGACAGGCCCCGCGCCAAGGCTCGCGCCTGCCCGGGTGAGGTTGGTGTCGTAGGTCGACAGCGCTGAAAGTACCGTGACGACGACGAAGGGTATGGAAAGTGCCGCATGAGCGAGCACCAATCCGGTGCGGGTGTTGGTGAGCCCGATCGAACCAAAAAACATGTAGGCGCCGACGGCGACGATGACCACTGGCATGATCATCGGCGAGATCATCAATGCCATGACAACCTTTCGGGCGGGAAAGCCGGGCCGGCTGATGCCGAGCGCCGCAAGCGTGCCGAGCAATGTCGCGATTGCGGTGCTGAAAAGAGCCGCGACAAGGCTGTTGAGCAGGCTTTTGGTCCAGCGGGTATTTTCGAAGAAATCGACATACCAGCGCCAGGAATATTCCTGGATCGGGAAGGTGAAAAACGGGTCTTTGGAAACCGAAAGCGGAAAGACGACGAAGAGCGGCCCGATCAGGAAGACGAGCACGGCGAAGGCGAAGGCGACTACCGCGAGCCGGCAGAGCCGTTCGCTGCGGGTCGCGTAAGCGGGAAGCCACATGGTTGTTCTCATCCGAGTTTGATGCGCTCCGCACCGACAAGGCGCAGGAACAGAAGGTAGATCGAAAGCGTCATGACCAGGAGCAGGCACGCGAGTGCGGCGGCCATTCCCCAGTTCAGGTCGCGGTTGATGTAGGTGGCAATGAAGTTCGACATCATCTGGTCGCGCGGACCGCCAACCAGTGCGGGCGTGATGTAGTATCCGAGCGACAGGATGAAGGTCATCAGGCAGCCCGCAGCAACGCCCGGCAGCGTCTGCGGCGCATAGACCCGCCAGAAGGCGGAAAGCGGCGGGGCCCCAAGCGAGCGAGCGGCCCGCATCTGCCCCTCCGGAATGGACTTCATCACGCTGAGGATCGGCAGGATCGTAAAGGGCAGCTGAATATGCGTCATGGCGGTCACCGTGCCAAAGCGGGTCAGCATGAGCTGAAGCTTTTCCGTGGTAAGACCAAGCGCCAGAAGCAGCTGGTTGATCACCCCGTCCGTTTGCAGCAGAACCACCCACGCTGTGGTGCGCACAAGCAGTGACGTCCACAACGGCAGCAGTACCAATAGAAGCAGGAAGCCGGCGATGCGCGCCGGCGCCAGCGAGATGACATAGGCCGTGGGAAATCCGAGAACCAGGGTCGCGACGGTCACGAGGCCGGCAATCCAGAGTGTGCGACCGAGAATGTCAAGAAACACCGCCTGGCTTTCAGGCACCCGCTCGAGGTCGCCCGAAGCGGTCTGCTGAAGGTCGATGGCTGTCAGGAGGTAATAGGGCGACACCGGACCGGCATTGCGCTTGATGATCGCAAAGGGCTCGGGGCTTGCCCAGATCGGATCGAGTGCGGCGAATTGAGCGGCAAGCGAACCTTCCTCGAAATTGTCGAGGTGGCGAACCACGGACATGATGCGGCTACGCATCCCGGCGACTTCGTAGTTCAACCGCTTGCCGAGTGCGGCCGCCGTGTTGTCTTGCTTCGCTTGACGAAGATCTGCCGCAAGTGCCGCGAAGACGTCTTCGCCGGGTGCCGTGCGCCCATCCCAGCCATCGAGTGCACCGACGGTTTGCGGCAGGACTGCACGGACCTCCGGATTGCGCACGGCAGCGGTAAGAAACAGCCCAATGGGCGCGGCGAAAGTCACGATGAGAAAGACCAGCGCCGGCAGTGCCAGGGAAAAGGCCTTGAGCCGGTCGGGCCGCTCCGCCCGACGAAGTGCCGCACTAAGGCAGGCCGGCCTGACGGGGGCGCTCAGAGATAAAATCTGGGTCATGGCTACCTCGTCAGCGTTCGGCAATCGGCGGCGAAACAGGCGAGCGCTATGCGGCTATCCGGCAAGACCGATGCACCCTCCGCAGCCGGCACGCTGGCAATGAGGCGCTCGCTGCCGAAGGCCTCGACGGTCAGTCGTACCCGATCACCGAGGAAGGTTCGTTCAAGCACCCGGGCCGCGATTTGGTTTTCGCAGCGCTTGTGTCCAGGGTCGTCCAGGGTGAGCCGTTCTGGGCGCACGGAGACGGTGAGATTGGAACCGGGCTTGCCCGACGACCCTGTCGTCAGCAGCCGCGTCCCGTCAGCCATCCGCACAACCGTAAAGCCGTTCTGCGTTCCGGCGAACTCGCACGGAAACGTATTGTTGTCGCCAATGAAGCCGGCTACGAAGCGGTTCGCCGGCTGGTCATAAAGCGTCACCGGATCAGAGAGCTGTTGGATACGGCCCTCATGGAAGACGGCGATGCGGTCGGACATGGTGAGCGCCTCCGACTGGTCGTGCGTCACATAGACCATGGTGATCCCGAGGCGCTGCTGGATCCTTCGGATCTCGACCTGCATGTGTTCGCGCAGTTGCTTGTCCAGCGCGCCGAGAGGTTCGTCCATCAGGATGAGTTTCGGCTTGAAGACCATGGCGCGGGCAAGCGCGACGCGTTGCTGTTGCCCGCCGGAAAGCTGCGAGGGGCGTCGCTCGCCAAGGCCGCCAAGCTTGACCGTGGAAAGCGCCTCGTCGATCCGCCGCTTTGCTTCTGGGCCCCGGATGCCACGATATCGCAAGGGAAAGCCGACATTTTCGGCAACCGTCATGTGCGGGAAGAGCGCGTAGTTCTGAAAAACGAAGCCGATGTCACGCCGCTCCGGCGGCAGGCGCTCGACGGCCTGTCCTTCGAGCAGGATGCGGCCGCTCGTTGGTTGTTCGAAGCCTCCAAGCATCATCAGCGTCGTCGTCTTGCCGGACCCGGAAGGCCCGAGCATCGTGAGGAACTCACGGCGACGAACGTCAAGGTTCAGCTCCTCGACGACGAGCGTGCGCCCGTCATAGCTTTTCTGTACCCGCTCGAAAGCGACCATGGTCTCGGTCAGGGGCAGGGGTGGCGGCACCTCATGGAGGTGCCCCCTTTCCAGTGTCACGGTGTTCATCGCGGCGCTCCTTCAGTTGGAAAGCCAGGTGGTGAAGCGCTTGCGAATCTCATCGCCGTGGTCCGCCCAAAAAGCGTTGTCGAGCGTCAGCGAAGTTGTGAGGTTATCCGGGCTGGTCGGCAGGTTCTTGGCGTCTTGCGGCGCGACCTCGGTCGCCGCCGTCGCGCGAACCGGACCGTAGGGAATGTACTTGGCAATGCCGGCCAGAACCTTCGGTTCAACGGCGAAATGGATAAAAGAAAGCGAGCTTTCGATATCCTTCGCGCCCTTGGGAATGACCCAGTAGTTGGAGTCGAGGATCTGGTTGTCCCAGACGATCCCGAAATGCCGACCCTCATTATTGGCATTGAAGATGCGCCCGTTCCAGGCCGTGGTCATGGCCACTTCGCCGGACGCAAGCAGTTGCGGCGCCTGGGCGCCCGCTTCCCACCAGACGATCTCCTTCTTGATCGTGTCGAGCTTGGCAAAGGCGCGGTCGAGCCCGTCGGGCGTGGCAAGCGTCGCATAGACGTCACCAGGCGCCACGCCGTCGGCAAGGAGCGCGAATTCGAGATTGGTCGCCGGGTTTTTCCAAAGGCCGCGCTTGCCGGGGAAGTTCGTGAGATCGAACAGGTCGACAAGCTTCGTCGGCGGCGTCTTCAGCTTGTCGCGGTCGTAGGAAAGCACCGTCGCGTAGACGATGGTGCCGACGCCGCAGTCCGACGTGGTGCCTGTGAGCCAGTCCGATTTCGGTCCGATCTTCTCCCAGTCGATCGGCTCGAAAATGCCCTCGTCACAGCCCTGCAGCAGGGTCGGCGCGTCTACGTCGACCACGTCGATCGTCGTGTTGCCGCTGTCGATCATCGCCTTGATCTTGGCGATCTCACCACCGTATTCCTGCTCGGAAACCTGGCGACCGGTTTCCTTGGCGTAGGCGCTGAATACCGCCTTTCGTTGCGCGTCCTGATAAGCGCCGCCGAAACTCATGACGGAAAGCGGCTCGGCGGCGAGCGCCGTACCGAGCACAAGACCATAGGCAAGCGTCGTCGCTGCCAGCAACATGCGTGTTCTGAACATGGAACCCTCTCTGGAGACAGATTTGACTACCCGTCGCAGTGCCCGTCTTGGCTGCGGGCTATGAGGAAAGCCTATGTTGCGCCATCCTGCGGCGCAAATAAGTAGGTATCATGCGCACATGAGCGTTGCTTATCGAGATTGAACCGCGCAACCCAATCTCGCCGAACAAACCGCTTTTTCGGCGCCCTTCGGCAACCGACTACTGCACAGTCAACAACCCGACCAGTCGACGGTGCGACATGTACCGCTATTGTGTATCAGGCGTCCCTGGGGAGGACCGAAAGCACACGGGCAACGAATGCCGCGTACTCCTCCATGAAGTTACGCAGAAATTGCTCGGTCGATTGCACGGTGACCTCGCCATCGTCCGTAATGAGCCCGGGTGTGAATTGAATGTATGCTTCAGGGGCGTTCATCTGCGGGGAATTGCAGAAGCTCAGAACGCTGCGGAGGCTTTGCTGGGCGACAGCGGTGCCGATCGCACCCGGCGATGTCCCTATGACGGCCGAGGGTTTGCGCGTGAACGAGTTTTTGCCGTAAGGCCGGCTTGCCCAATCGATGGCGTTCTTCAGGCCGCCGGGAATCGACCGATTGTATTCCGGCGTCACGAACAAAACGGCATCTACCGCGGCGATCGCCTTCTTGAAATGACGAGCGGTCGGTGGAAAATCCGCATCATAGTCGTAGCTGTAAAGAGGAAGCTCCTTGAACGAAATCTCCGACATTTCGAGATGAGACGGAGCAAGCTTAACGAGCGCCAAAGCGAGCTTTCGATTGATCGAGTTTTTGGCCAGGCTTCCGATCAGGTATCCAACCGTATGCTTTTGCATAATAATTGCTCCCTTCTATGACATATGAGTCAACATCCACGCCTGGATGGCCACGCAGTCAGTATACGAAGCGTGAAGCTCTCTGTCAGAGGTTTTCATTCTGACCGCAGCAATTCCCCGAATGTCACTGACAGTTCGGTGCTTCCCTGTTCGGGAATACCAGCATTCTCGCGCGCCAGGTGGCCTATTGCTCTGGCGTGCCCGATTTCGCGCGTTCGGCGCCAAAAGTGTTGTAGCGGTGCCGACCGTCATGCCGTGGAGGGTCGTCGTCCCGCTCGGTGAAAGCGAGCCACCAACGATCATCGACATCCATCGTTACGCCGCCGCCATTAGATGCCCATTGGACGGAGCCCTAGGGAACCATTGAGGCTCGGACACGGTCAAAGACCTGATCGTCGAAGCATTTCTTCGGGATACCGATCGCCCAAAATCTTGACTGCCTCAGCGCCGGCTCGGAGCTCATCGAAATCATCTCCAGTCAGGTCTACCGCCAACGCACCGAGGTTTTCCTCCAGGCGGTCAATCCTTCTCGTTCCGAAAAGCGGTACGATCCATGGCTTTTGGGCCAGCAGCCAAGCGAGCGCCACCTGAGCCGGGGTTGCATTCTTGCGCCGTCCCACCCGAGAGATCAGCTCTACGAGAGTCTGGTTCGCCTCTCTGTTTTCCGCGGTGAAGCGAGGAATCTGCCCGCGAAAATCGTTAGCTTCAAAGCTGGTGGTCGCGCCGATGGTCCCTGTCAGAAATCCCTTTCCAAGCGGACTGAAAGGAACGAGACCGATGTCCAGTTCTTCAAGCGTGGGAATGACATCGGCTTCCGGCTCACGCGTCCACAGTGAGTACTCGCTCTGAAGGGCTGCGACCGGCTGAACGGCGTGTGCACGGCGTATCGACGTAACACCGGCTTCCGAGAGGCCGAAGTACAGAGCTTTGCCTTCAGCGATGAGGTCTTTGACCGTGCCCGCAACCTCTTCCATCGGCACTTCGGGATCGACGCGGTGCTGGTAGAGGAGATCAACATAGTCCGTGCGGAGCCGCTTCAGGCTGCCCTCGACCGCTTTGCGGATCTGACCGGGCCTGCTGTTGACGCCGCCAAGGTGCTCGCCGGCTGCCTGGTCGACGTTCCAGCCGAATTTCGTGGCGATCTTCACCCTGCCGCGAACGGCGCCAAGGGCTTCGCCGACCATTTCCTCGTTGGTCCACGGTCCATAGACTTCCGCCGTGTCGAAAAAGTCCATGCCGAGATCGACGGCTTTTCGCAGGAGGTCGATCATCTGCGGACGGTCGGGGATGTCGCGCGTTTTGCCGTAGCCCATGCAGCCAAGAGAGCGCTGAAACTTCCAATCCTTGCCCAAGCTTGCGTTTTTGCATGTTGTCCTCCTGCGTTGTCGGAAAGGCGCAGACGCTCGTGACGACACGCGCCACCAGCGCTTCTGAGCCATGGTGGCGCTTGGCGAAATCTAGCGCTGGCAGGATTGTTGGTTAAGTCGGTGTATTGCGCATGAACCTATATTTCAGATTCATCAATGATGCGGAATGGGTGGGCGACATCTTCATCGGCTGGCGCCCACCCAACGGCCATCATGCCTTGCGGCGCAGACGCGGATAGGCTGAGGAGAATATCTCCTCCACGGGCGGATGACCGTATGTACGCTCCGGATAGCGGGCCATGAGGCGGTCGAACTGGTGCTGCGCCCGCGCCTGTTCCGCCTGCGCGTCAAAACCCGGAATCTTGCCGTCGACCATGACGAAGCGGCCGTCGATGATGACGTCGGTGACATCGCGGCCCGAGCTGCTCATCATCAGGGTCTGGATCGGGTCGATGACATGACCGATACGATCATGGCCCATATCGATAACAATGATATCCGCCTTCGCGCCCTGCTGCAGGCGGCCAAGATCCGGCCTTCTCAGAGCGTCCGCGCCACCGAGCGTTCCCGCGTCGAAATAGTGTTCCGAGCGCACGCTGTCGATCGAACCGTCCCTCACGCGCGAAAGCAGCACGCCGACCTGCATGTTCTGGATGAAATCCGGCGGCCAGGTGTCCGTGCCGAGGCCGATACGGATACCCATCGACCTGAACTTCGAAAAGCTATCCATGACGCCGGCATGGCGGGCCGAGACGACCGGGCAATGGACCAGCGTTGCGCCCGCATTCATGAGGATCTCGATATCGCGGCCGGAGCGATCGACATTGCGGGTGCCGGCGACGAGTTCCCCATGCGGCAACAACATGCGCTCGTTGAGCACACCGAGAGAATCCATCCATTCGAGCGGCGTCATGCCATAGGTCTCGATGATGCGGTTGAACTCGAGCTCCGACTGGCAGCAATGCTGCCGGATCGGGATATCGAGGTCGCGGCCGGCCGCCGCCGTACGGCGCATCATTTCGGGTGTGTTGGTTTCGAGCCGGTCGGGCGCCAGCATCGCGCGCACCAGCGGCGAGGCCTTTGCCTCGATACGCTCGGCGAACGCCAGCGATTCAGCGAAGCTGCGGAAGCCGCGTTCCTCGTCGCAATGGAAGGCGATCTTGCCGTTCTCGTCGACATAGCTGTTGCCGCTGCGGTAGGCCGGTCCGAGATAGACGCGCAGGCCCAGCTCGTGTGCGGCGTCGGCTGCAGCAGAGAATTCCGCATCCGTTTCGCCCCATTCGCGATAAAACAGCGAGGCAATCGGCAGCGCCGTCGTCACGCCATTGCGGATGAGCTGGGCAAAGGCGTAGCGCTTCTGGAAGGCAAGCTCGTCTTGCGTATACATTTCATAGGCGCGGTCCATGTAGCTCTTCGGCCAGACCCGGCCCTTCTTCCAGGACGGCTGGTTGTCGAAGGCGAGGACAGTCGTGTCGAGATCGGAAAGCGCGTCGAGATCGACGAAACCGGGCGAGAGGATAGCGTTGCCGTAGTCAATGCGCTGAGCAACCTCGCCAGGATAGTCATGGCCGACGAAGACGACCTCGCTGCCTTGAAATACGACAACGCCGTCGTCATAGATCACATGGTGGCCGTCGTGATGGCCCACAACCCATCGCGCGGAGAGAAGGACCGGGCCGTCGATGCGGCCGGAGGCTGGAAGTGTCGTCATAGCAGTTGCCCATCGTTCAAATAATCACGACGAAACCGCGCTCGCGCGCGGCTCCGAGAATCTGCGGTGTGCGGCCAGAATGGTCCGGCTCACTTCTTCGGCGAAATGTCCCGCTTGAACCACTTGATGGCGAGGCGTGACAACGTTCCGTCGGCGATCGCGGCATTGATCGCGTCGTCGAACTTGGCCTTGAGTTCGGTATCCACGTCCCGCAGGCCGACCGACTGTCCGCCACCCAGCGGACCGCCGGTGAACTCGGTGCCGGCAAACACCACCTGGTCGGCACCGATCTTCTCCAACGTGCGGTCGAGCGCGACGGGCGAGGCCATTACGCCGTCGATGCGGCCGGCCTGGAGGTCGAGATCGTGCTGTTCGGTCGACTTGTATTCGCGGAATTCGACGCCAGGAAACAGTTCGGTCATGATCTGGCCCGCGGTGGTGGAACCCTGGACGCCGATGACGATGCCGTCCATGAAGGGTAGCATCTCCGCGGCGGCGGCCTTTGCCCCCTCCTTGTCCTTGCCCATGTCGATCTGCTTGCCGACCGGCATTTTCGCGAGCGGCGAATCCTTGCGAACGAGGAAGGCGGCCGACCCGGTGCCGTAGTTGCGCGAGAAGGTGATGACCTTTTCACGTTCCTCAGTCTGCAGCATGCCAGCGACGATCGCGTCGAACTTGCCAGCGTTGAGCGACGGGATCAATCCGTCCCAGTCCTGCACGACGATGTCACATTTGACCTTCATGCGCGGGCAAATGTCCTCCAGCATATCGATCTCGTAACCCGCGAGCTTGCCGCCGGCCTCCGTGAAGTTCCAAGGCGCATAGGCGCCCTCCGTCGCGATCGTGATCGTGCGCTCCTCGGCCTGCGCTGCAGATGCTCCCAGGGCGACCCCAAGAGCGATGATTGTTTTACCAAGTGATTTCAACATAATGGCAGCTCCTCCTAGCCTATATTCGAAAATCTTCACCGCTTGCCTCAGGCGGCAACCAGCGCGCCGTCCCGGGCAACCGGAACGCCTTTCCTGTAGACCGCCCGGCGAACCGGGCGGGATGCAACGGCATCGGCCGGCGTCTCTGCCCGCACGAGCACGAAGCTCGCCGCACAGCCGGGCTCCAGGCCGTAGGCGTCGATGTCCATCATTCTCGCGCCGCCGTCGGTGCAGAGCCGGAGCGCCAGTTCGATATGGACGTCGTTGATGAAATCGTTGCGCTGCGAGACGATCGCCGCACGGTCGAGCATGTCGGCGTTGCCGAAAGGCTGCCACGTATCGCGCACGCCATCGGAACCCGAGCAGATGTTGACGCCCATTTCCTTGAGGTCGAGTACCGGCGGGCGCGGGCTTGCCGCTCCGCCCTTGGTCATCAGGTGCACGCCGGCCTCCGCCATCATGCTGCCAAGCCTTGCAAGCGGCTTATCGGCGAGCATGCCGAGACAGAAACCGTGGCTGACCGTTACCCGCTGTGCCATGCCGAGCGCCTTCGTGCGCTCCACGATCAGTTCGATTGCGAAGACGCCGAGCGCATCGGGCTCGTGCAGGTGGATGTCGACCGGTTTGCCGTAGCGTTCCGCAAGGGCGAAGACCGTGTCCAGATGCCCCTTCGGGTCGCGGTCGACACCGGAGGGATCGAGGCCGCCGACGACGTCAGCGCCTTCGCGCATCGCCCGGTCCATCAGTTCCACCGTACCGGGGCGGATCAGCATGCCGCTCTGCGGGAAGGCGACGATCTGGATGTCGACGATATCGCGATAGCGCTCGCGCGAAGCCATCACGCCTTCGAGGCCGGCAAGGCCATATTCCGTGTCGATATCGACGTGGGTGCGAATATGGGTCGTGCCATTGGCGACGGACCGCTCGATCTGGGCCGCTGACTGGCGGGTGGGATCGATGCCGAGCACACGCTTCATGCGACGCTCGTTCTCGATCAGATCGATCAGTTCGAGACCGACATCGTTGCGATACCAGGGCATGCCAACCAGGGTCTTGTCGAGATGGGTGTGGGCATCGACGAGGCCGGGCAACATCAGCAGCCCCTCGCCGTCCACGACCCGCATCGCCTCGAAGCTTCGGGCGCCGTGTACAAAAATCTCGGCAATGCGGCCGTCACGGACGACGACATCTTTCGCCGCCTCGCCGTTCGGTCGCACATTGATGAGAACAAACTCTTCCTGCATCGGTATCTCCAATATTCCGAAAAATCAGCCGAACCGGCTCATGGCGTAGGGCGAAGGGTCGGCGAACGGTGTTTCGCCGGTCATCATCTCCGCAAGGAGCCGGCCGGTGGCCGGGCCGAGTGTCAGCCCGTGGTGATTGTGGCCGAAGGCGAACCACAGGCCCCTGTGGCGCGGCGCCGGGCCAATGATGGGGCGCATGTCCGGCAGGCAAGGCCGCGCGCCCATCCACGGCGTCGCCTCGACACGCCGGCCAAGCGGAAAGATCGTGCGGGCATGTGGCTCCGTCTGGTCGATCTGGACGGGCGTCGGCGCTTCGTCTCTTGAGGCAAATTCAATGCCGGTCGTTAGGCGAATTCCCTTGGTCATCGGAGCCAGCAGGTAGCCGCGCTCGGCATCGACGATGGGATGGTTGAGAACGGCTTCGCCTGCCGGCTCGATATGCACATGGTAGCCGCGCTTGACGGCGAGCGGCACGCGATATCCGAGGCGACCGTAGATCGCGTCCGACCATGGGCCGAGGGCCACCACCGCCTCCCGCGCGTGAACGACGCCGGCATTCGCCCGAATGCTCCAGCCGTTCTTGTCCTGGACAAGCGTTGTCGCATCGGCCTCGAGGATCTCGCCGCCCTTGCGCACGAAGAGTCCGGCGTAGTCCTTCACCAGCCCGCCGGGATCGGCGACTGTCGCCGGATCGAGCCAATGCACGGCGCCGGCAAAGCGGCCGGCAAGGTGCGGCTCGCGCGCCGCAAGGTCCTGCGGCCCCAGGAACTCGTAGCGGATTCCGAACTCGTCCAGTGCACGCGCGGCAAGCTTGGCTGCGGCAAACGCCTTTTCCGTGCGATAGGCTTCGATCCAGCCCGAATGGCGAGCCTTGCTGAGGATGCCAGCCTCATCCATCAACTCCCTATGCTCGACGACCGAACGCTCGATCAGTGGCAGCATGTCCACCGCGGCCCGCCGCAGGCGTCGGCTGGAGGACTCGAACCAGAAACGGGCGATCCAGGGCAGCAGTGTCGGCAAAAACGTCCAGCGAAACCGCACGTCGGCAGACCGGTTCGTCGCATACTTCAGAAGCGTCGCAATATCCCGCGGACAGCCATAGGGGATGACGCTCGCCCGCTCGATGAGGCCGGCATTGCCATGGCTCGTCTCCTCGCCGGGTGCGCGACGGTCGACCAGAAGCACGGTTTTTCCCCGCTTTTGCAGGTGAAGCGCTATGGATACGCCGACAATTCCGGCACCAAGGACGAGTACATCTTTTGCTGGGCTGGCGCTCTGAGGCATAGGCTGTAATCCGGATCGACAAGAATGAAATGATTGTTTTCTAACTTTAATTCCAACAATGTCAGCTATATAACACCCCTCGAGGAGCATCGATCGGAGGCCTGCCGTGCTGGAGCATTGTGCACGCGGCGCTATCCGGGAACCGAGCGAACGACGGGAGGCAGACGGCGGGCAAATGCGAAACCAGAACTGGATGGACAACAGCTCGGTGCGCCAGCGGCTCACAAAGGCACTGACGGAAGCGTCGGCCTCGGGCAAAGCGCTGGCAAACTTCATGCTCGCCAATATCAGCGCCCTGCCCTTCGAGACATCGCGCAGCGTCGCCGACAAGGTGGGCGTCAGTGAGCTGACGGTCGGCCGCTTCTGCCGGTCGATCGGCTACGATGGGTTCAAGGAGCTCAAGGAGTCGCTCAAGGACGACATCAGCGACAGTCCCTGGTTGCTCGGTGACCGGCTGCGCGATCTGCAGCAAAAGAGCGCCGCCGACGACACGCTGGCACGCAGCCTGGAGCTCGCAGTTGCCTCCGTGGTGCGCGTCTACGAACATGCCCATACGGATGCGTGGAACCGGGCGGCCAAGCGCATCGCGGAGGCCGACCGGGTGTTTGTTGCCGGTTTCCAGACCGAGCGCGGCCTTGCCGAGGCCTTCGTCCACATGCTGCGGTATCTGCGTGACAACGTGCAGATGGTCGATATTGCCGGCGGTAATTTCGCAGAGGTTCTGCTGACGGAGCCTGCCGGCTGCACGCTGGTGCTGATCGATGCGCGGCGTTACTCCCGCCAGTGCGAACTGCTGGCCGCAAAGGCAGCCGAGCGAGGCATCCCCATCACCATCATCACCGATCTCTATTGCGACTGGGCCGCGAGCTATGGCGACGAAGTCTTCGCCGTACCGACGGACCTCAATCTCTTCTGGGACGCGACCTCCGGCATGTGGACGCTGATGCAGTTGCTGCTCAACAGCGTGTTCGCCCACCGCGGACCTTCGGTCGAGGCGCGATTGAACAGCGTTGCTGACCTCTACGAGAGCTTTGTCGGCTATTCCCGGGGACAGAAGTAGCGGCGTGACCGCGCCCATCGACCTAGCCATGGGACGAGATGAATTTGCGGAAGCGCTCAGAGCGCGGTGCCGTGAAGACTTCGGCCGGATCGCCATCCTCCTCGACCAGCCCCTGGTGCAGGAAGATGACGCGGTTCGAAACATCCCGCGCAAATGCCATTTCGTGGGTGACAACGAGCATGGTGCGCCCCTCGTCAGCCAGACCCCGCATAACCCGCAGGACCTCGCCGACCAATTCGGGATCGAGTGCCGAAGTCGGCTCGTCGAACAGCATCACCTTCGGCTTCATCGCAAGCGCACGGGCGATCGCCGCACGCTGCTGCTGACCACCGGAGAGATGCGCCGGGTAGTAGTCGCGCTTATCGGCAATGCCGACCTTGGCGAGCAGGGCCAGTGCCTCGTCGCGGCATTCGGCCTTCGGCCGCTTCTGCACATGGACCGGCGCCTCCATGAGGTTTTCGAGGATCGTCATGTGGGACCAGAGATTGAAGCTCTGGAACACCATGGCGACATTACTGCACAGGCGGCTTAGCTGTCGGGCATCTGCAGGCTGTCGGCCATGGCGACTGTCCTTCAGCCGGATCGCCTCGCCTTCAATGCGAATCTCGCCCTCGCTCGGCACTTCCAGCATGTTGATGCAGCGCAGCATCGTCGATTTGCCGGAACCGGACGAGCCGAGCACGGAAATGACCTCGCCTTCCCGCGCGTCGAAGGAAATGCCCTTCAGCACTTCGAACGCGCCGAAACTCTTGCGCAGGTTTCGGATGGAGACGGCAGGCGTGGTGGATGCAATATCAAGCATGGTGCAACGCGGCTCCGGAAGCAGGGGACGGGGCGGGGCGCAGGTCGGGCGTCAGCCACCATTCGACGAGCGCGACGAGACGAGTGATGACAAAGTTCAGCGCGAGGTAAAGAAGTCCGGCAACAACGAAGACTTCCAGGGCCCTGTAGGACTGGGAGATGAGCTTGGCGGCAAGGCCGGTGACTTCCAGCATCGTGATGACGGACGCGAGCGAGGTTGCCTTCACCATCAGGATGATCTCGCTGCCATAGGCCGGCAGTGCCTGGCGGAAGGCGATCGGGAAAATGATGCGACGGTAGAGCAGGAGGCCCCACAGCCCGCAGGCACGCGCCGCCTCGACCTGCTGGCGTGGCACGGCCTGCAGGCCGCCGCGCAGGATCTCGGATGCATAGGCCGCCGTGTTGAGGCTCAGGGCGAAGATCGCACACCAGTAAGGCTCACGAAAGAACCCCCACAGCCCCCAGGTCTGTAGCGTAGGCCGGAACTGGCCGAGGCCGTAGTAGATGACGAACATCTGCACGAGGAGCGGCGTGCCGCGAAAAATGAAGACGTAGAACTGCGCCAGCCAGCTGGCGGGACGCCACGACGACAGGCGCATCCACGTCAGCAGTACGGCGAGCACGCCACCGAGCGCAGTCGAAACCAGGGCCAGTTTGAGCGTCAGGGGCACCCCGGACAGGAGCTGCAGCAAAGTTCCCCAAAGGAAGGCGAAATCCATCATGCCCTCCTGACGCCACGCAGCGAGCGCGCTTCCGCCTGGCGGAACAGGTAGGAAGAGACTGCTGTGATCACGAGATAGAGAAAGGCGGCCGTGATATAGAAGTCGAAGGGCCGGCGCGTCGACCCGGCGGCAATCTGCGATTGGCGCAGCAGTTCCACAAGGCCCGTCACGGAAATCAGCGCCGATTCCTTCAGCACGAGCTGCCATGTGTTGCCGAGGCCGGGAATGGCATAACGCAGCACCTGCGGAACGATGATGCGCCGCAGGCGAAGTGCGGTACCCATGCCCACCGAGCGCGCCGCTTCCAGTTCGCCGCGGCTGATCGTGTTGAACGCGCCGCGAAAGACTTCCGCCTGGTAGGCGCCGGAGACAACGCCAATGGCGAGTACACCAGTCAGGTAGGCAGGCATGCCGATGAAGCCGTCTGCACCGAAGAGCTGCCCCACAACACCGAGCGCGGCGCTGCCGCCGAAGTAAAAGAGATAGATGACGAGAAGGTCAGGAATGCCGCGCAGTACGGTCGTGTAACCGTCGCCGAATATGCGCAGCGTCCTGCTGCGGGAGATCTTTGCGCCGGCGACGCCCGCACCGATGACCGAACCGGCTGCAAAGCCGCCGGTGGCGACAGCAAGCGTCATTCCGGTCGCTATCAGGAGCGCGGCGCCCCACCCATCGGGACCAAAGCCGACGAGTTCCAGGAAGGTTGGATCCTGCATCAGACCCCTCCCCGACACATAGGCGCGCGGGCGCCATCGGGGCCAGTTGGCCGCCGTTCCTCTGCCATTGCTGTTCCTCCTCCGGCCCGCACTCCTCGCAGACCCGCACCCATTCGGGCTATGTCAGCTTTATAACGTATACAATTTTCCTGTCAATTAACTGACGATGTAACTCATGGAATTTCGGACTCTGATGGAGAAATCCGCATATAACGAATGGAAAAGCGCATCCATTCGCTATCTCCATGCGGGTCCCAGCGGTGAAGCTCGACGAAGGAGGCGATGATTGCGAACGTTCCTGGCCTCATGATCGAAACAAATCGCATGCATAAATAACGCAATACAGGATACATATTTCAATCAAAACGAAGGTAATGCCGCGACAGGGATGCATCGCCCTGGCCTGTCCGCAGGCCGTAGGCTCCGATCGGAAATGGCGCCTGTTCAGTTGAAAAGTGGCGGCAAGCATCAGCCTTATGCTGGCCTCCTTGAACGACAAAAGCCCCCGGCGTTGTTCACTCGGGGGCATTTTGCGAAGGCGAAATCTGGGCGCGTTTGTTCCGCAAGACCAAAACCCGTCGTGCCTCTTTGCTAAGCCCGTCTGCTGATGAAAAGGGAAAAGACCTCGGACTTAGGTCCGAGGTGGACTGGCAAAGGTCCTAGCTGCATTGCCCATTCGGAAACCAGCCGCCATGCTGTCCAGGCGCCAAAGAGCATCGGACTGCCCTCCGTCCATTGGCGCTAGTGATCCCAGAGCGCTCGCCCCGGTCCCAATCGACCAAGCGCTCTGGGGTCCACCCATCCAAGCAATCCCAGCTCCGAACCTGAGATCGACTTCGTCTCGGCCGGTTCTTCGTACACTCCCCAGCGGAAATGTCGGCCGAAGTGAAACTCCATCCGGAAATCAAGGAACTCATTCCCGACGCCGCCGTGAATGGTATCCAGACGCGCTGTTCGATGTGATGTGCCGTCTTGAGCGCCATCAGACCGCGGCCGACGCCCGCCGGCGCGGCTTGACCGGTTGTAGAAGTCCGTGCGCCAAGAGGGTTGACGGTCAGCAACCCCTAGTGCATCTATTCGCACCATGAGCAACTTGCCCGCACCATCCATGAGGAAAGGCCGCAACCTGCGGACTGCCTTCGTGTGCGTGTGCGGCGGACGAGGTCTTCGCGTCCAGTCGTGATGCCGCGCGTCTATGCGCGCTCGACTGGACGTAAAGCATTCACCTCATCCTTCAATGGCTACCAGGAGAGTAGGCCATGCTCAGCATTCTGAATGTAAATTCGCTCGTGCATTGGGAGGAACGCGAAATCCTCCGGCGCGAAGCGTTCATCCGCCACTTCTCGGAAGAGGTCGGAGCCTTCCTCCGCTCGATCAATCCCGCATGGGACATGCGCCGCGTCGAAGCGCCGACGCTCATCCCCCGCCACATGATCTCCGATGCCTACGAGAACACCGACATCTGGGCTCAGGAAAGGATCGCAGGGACCGAGACAGAGCTCGTCCTCCGACCGGAGACGACACCGTCTACCTACGCCTACATGACCCACCTCCTCGACACCCACTCAGGGGCGAAGCTGCCCCTTTGCGTCTGGCAGGCCGGCCGCTCCTATCGTCGCGAGCAAGAGCAGACCACCGCCCACATGCGCCTGAAGGAATTCTGGCAGATGGAGTTCCAAGCAGCTTTCACCGCCGACACAGGCATGGACTACCACGCGGCATGCCTGGAACCAGTCCGAAGGATGATTGCATCGGTGATCAACCTTCCAACGCGGATCGTTGAATCCGACCGGCTCCCGAGCTATTCGAAGGTTACGATGGATGTCGAGATCGACAATGGCTTCAAATGGATGGAAGTCTGCTCAATCTCACGCAGGACCGACTTTCCGAGAAAATTCGTCTCCCGGTCGAAAGGCGGCGCAACGCGCGAGCACGACGTCCTCGTTCTCGAGATCGCTATCGGCCTCGATCGGTGCCTCCACAATTGGGCGATAGCAGCGGACCAAGCATAGCGGGAAGGCGACAGCGCAAGGTCGTCTCGGTCAAGCACTGAGGCGACCGTCCAAAGCGAGCACGCCAAAAATGCCGTTGGGCGCGAGACCTCATCCCGCCGATCGGAGAAGCGCCGGCGATTGGCCGGGCTCGTCGCCGGCACTGATGCGCCGATAGCTGATCTTACGAGCGAGCCAGCAGCCAATTGTGAGGCCTGCAACCATACCGGCGGCGTTGCGCTCCACTTGGACGGTCCAATCGCCGGGAGGAGCGGCATCCATCGAACGCCTTGTCGTGATGATCCAGATGTCCTCGGCCAGAACATACATGCGTTCCATCGGCCCCGTGCCGAGCATTCCCCTGAAAAGGGCGTGCACGGCACCGTCGCGAGCCTCGATCTCAAGATGAGCCTCTAGCTCGTCCGACCAGTAACACCCCGCAATAGCAAAACCATCGGCCCACTCGATGGGGACCAGGGGACGGGCCGTCACCTGGAGGTTCTCATTTTCGCGCTGCATCACCAGCAGCTCGCCATCCTTTTTCAAGCTGACCGCGTGACCACGGGCGACGCCGTCGGCCGAAACCGTGAGCCGCGCCGCCGACGGCGCGTAGTACAGCTTGACGCCAGTCGTGTCCTGGGCGGTCCGCACGACGAGGCCCTGTTCCTCATCGAGCCAAAGCCCATCCCAATTTTCGGGACGCATGGTGTCGCTGGCAGCGTCGCGACCGAGCGCAGCGCTTAGAAGGGCGGTGGCAGCTGTGAAAGTGCTGGTGTCATGGTTGAACATGACCACGACAGAAAGTCGTTCCTCCGCCGCATGGAGCCGGAAGGAGCTGAAACCCCGCAGGCCCCCGCCATGCCCGGTGATCTTGATGCCTCCGACCGTGTCGCGGCGAAGCCCGTAGCCATAGCTGGCCGGCGATCCGTCTGCGTAGGTGACCGGTACCGACAGACGATTGTAGAGACTGCGGGGGTCATTGCGGGTCGCGTCAATATGCAGTTCCCAGGCCAGCAGATCGTCGAGCGATGCGGCAATACCGGAGTCGCCGAACCAAAAGACACCGTTCTGCGCCGGCAGAAAGCCGACGTCGTCGTTACCCTCATAACCGACCACGCCGTCGAGCGGAAAACGGGTGTCTGCGGCGAGTTCCGCGGTTTTCATACCAGCTGGCGCGAAAATGCGCTCGGCCAGAAGCTCACCGAACGCGCGGCCCGTTCCCCGCTCGATGAGTTCGCCAATCATTCGAAAGTTGGCATTGTTGTAGGAGTAAAGTTTACCCGCCGGGAAATGGCCGGCTTTCGATCGGGCAATGAGCGGAAGCGCCGTTTCGCGGGTGAACTCCGCCTCCGGCTCGGCGCCTTGAAGGACCGTCAACGCCCAATAGTCGCGCAAACCTGACTGGTTGTGGCAGAGCTGCTCCACTGTTGGCAGCGTATCACGGTAGTCGGGAATAAAGTCCCTCACATGGAGGTCGAGCGCGGCCGGATCCTCGAACTGGTCCAACAGCAGCGCGCAGGTGAATTGCTTGGAGAGCGAGCAGATCGGCAAGCGCGTAGCCGCCGTCATCGGCAGCCGCCGGTACATGTCGGCAAATCCCCAGGCATGGCGGGCTATCACCTGCCCATCCTTGACCACCCCGGCGACACCGCCCGGCCCTTTGTATCGGCGCGGCAGGAGTTTGAGCATTCGATCGAGCGCGGCGGCATCAATGGCTGTCATGATGAAGAGATCTGTGTTGGGAACACCATACCGAGCGCATGGTATCAGGAACGAGAGAAAGACCGCCGGGCCGCCGCTTGCAGCCACGGCTCGACGGCGACGGCGCCTGTCATCAGGCCGCGTCAGAGAATACCAGGTGGGTTGAAGGCCCGGCGAGCGTCAGGAACGTTAGCAGATCATCCCGCGAAAGCGCCGCGCATCCCGCCGTAGGCGTGTAGTCCGGACGGGCTATGTGCAGAAAAACGGCACTCCCCGCGCCTGCGACCGGCGGGTCATCGTTGTGGCCCAGAACGACGACGATGTCGTAGAGATCGTCATCCATCCAGAGTTCTTCGTGACTTGCGGTGAAGGGCAGTTTTACCTGGCGATTATAGTCCGGATGCGAGGGGGCGTCACACCAGCCGTCCAAGCGGTCGATGGCACCTGTGCGAAACGGCGATTCCGGTTTGGCGATCCGGTCAGCACGGTAAAGGACTTGGCGGATTGGCCAACGCCCGATCGGGCTCGCGCCGTCTCCCTCGACCTTTTCGCTTGCAGCGCGCATACCGCCGCGGCCAATAGCGCAGCGCCAGTGCTTGTCTCCATAGGAGGCCTGCCAGCCGTCCCCGTTTCGCGATACGATCAAATCCAAGCCCGAACTCCTTCCTTGACGTGAAACACCCCGATCACCGATCCAGGGGAAAATGACATGCGACGGCCCGGCCACCATGGTGTGACAACGCCGGCTCTTCGCTTCTGCAGATCGCCTGGGCGTAGGGGCAGCGCGTATGAAAGCGACATCCTGACGGCAGGTTCATCGGGCTTGGAATGTCGCCGACCAGCATCGGCCTTTCGCGGTTTCTCTGATGCGGATCAGGGCGTGGGACCGCCGAGATCAGAAACATCGTGTATGGATGGCGGGGATTGGAGAAAATCTCTTCGGTCGTTCCGACCTCCACCATCCGCCCGAGGAACATCACTCCCACGCGATCGGCAAACTGGCGCACGACGCTGAGGTCGTGCGTGATAAACAGATAGGTGAGTTTCAGCTGTTCCTGCAGGTCACGCAAGAGATTGAGCACCTGCGCCTGGATCGAGACGTCGAGTGCGGAGACGGCCTCGTCGCAGACAACGAACTCCGGGCTGTTGGCAAGTGCGCGTGCAATGCCGATGCGCTGTCGTTGCCCGCCGCTGAACTGGTGGGGGTAGCGGCGCAGGAGCTGCCGGCGCAGTCCGACCATGTCGAGCAGTTCGCCGCAGCGCTTCTCGATCTCGGCCTCAGTCCCGAACCCGTGCGCGCGCAGTGGTTCCGCCAGTATGTCCTTGATCCGCATGCGGGGGTTAAGCGAAGCGTAGGGATCCTGAAAGACGATCTGCAGCTTCTTGCGCATCGCCCGCATTGCAGCTTCGTCCAGCGTGTGCAGGTCCTGGCCGCGATACCGCACAGTGCCGGCGCTCCGCTCGATCAGACGCAGCATCACGCGGCCGAGCGTTGTCTTGCCACAGCCCGACTCGCCCACCAGTGCGAAGGTCTCCCTTTCGCGAATTTCGAGATCGACGCCGTCCACGGCACGGACCACCCGCTCCGGGCGGAAGAAACCAGAGCCGATGTGGTAGTGCTTGCTCAACCCCTCGGCTGAAATGAGGACTTCGCTCACGCTTTTCCTCCTTGTTTGTCGTGCAGCCAGCAGCGGGCCTGATGCCCGTTGCCCAGATCGGTCAGTTCAGGCGACTTCAGCTTGCAGATCGGCATCGCGTCAGCGCAGCGCGGATGGAATCGACAGCCCGTGGGAAGCTTCGCGAGATTGGGCACCACGCCCGGAATGCTGTTCATGCGCGTGGCCGTGCGCTTTTCCGTTGCCATCGGGATCGAGGCAAGCAGACCTCTGGTATAGGGATGTGAAGGCCGATCGAAGAGGTCGAAAACGTTGGCACGCTCGACGATCTGGCCGGCATACATGACGTTCACCTCGTCGCACATCTCGGCAATGATGCCGAGGTCATGCGTGATCATGACGATCGCTGTACCGACCCTGTCGCGAAGCGCCATCATCAGCCGCAGGATCTGTGCCTGGGTCGTCACGTCGAGCGCCGTCGTCGGCTCGTCAGCAATCAAGAGCTGCGGTTCGCAGATAAGACCCATGGCGATCATCGCCCGCTGCCTGAGACCACCCGACAGCTGATGCGGATAGACGTCCAGCCGTGCAGCAGGCTCCGGAATGCCGACAGTCTCGAACATGCGCAGAACCTTCTCGCGGATGGCGCGCTTGCCAAGATTGGTGTGGATGGCGAGCGGCTCGCCAACCTGCTGGACCATGGTCTTGACCGGGTTCAGCGATGTCATGGGCTCCTGAAACACCATCGCGACTTCCCGGCCGCGCCAGCGGCGCATCTCGTCCCTGTTCAGTCGCGCCAAGTCGGTTCCGTTGAGCATGATGTTGTCGGCGTTCACCGTTCCCGGCGGAGTGGGCACGAGCCCCATCAGCGACAGCGCCGTCATGCTTTTTCCGGAACCGGACTCGCCGACGAGGCCGACGATTTTGCCACGCCCGACGTCGAACGAAACGCCGTCGACGACCCGCACAGGTCCGATCTGTGTTTTGAATTCGGTGCGAAGGTTACGCACGCTCAGCAAGTTAGCCTGATCTGTCATCATCGCGCTCATCAATCTTTCATGTAGGGATCGAGCGCGTCCCGCAGACCGTCGCCAACAAAATTGAATGCCAGCACCGTTATCAGGATCGCCACCCCCGGCATGATGGCAACAAGCGGAGCCGAGAAGATGTACTCCTTACCCTTGGCCACCAGAAGTCCCCAACTCGCCTCCGGCGGCTGGACGCCCACCCCGAGAAAACTGAGGCTCGATTCCCACATGATCGCCTCGGGGATGCTGAGCGAAAACAGCACGATCAGGGTCGGGACGACATTGGGGAAGATGTGACCGCTCATGATCTTCACCTTCCTCGTGCCATTGGCGCGTGCTGCCTCGATGAACTCCTTCTCCTTGACCGCAAGTGTCTGGGCACGCACGACGCGGGCGACACCGGCCCAACCGACGAGGCTCAAGGCGATGAAAATGTTGAAGAGGTTCGCCCCGAGCGTGTACATCACCACCATCGCGAGCAACAATGAGGGGAAAGCAATCATCATATCGGCGAGCCTCATGATGATGAAGTCGATCCGACCGCCGAAGTAGYCGCTGATGATGCCCAAAACAGCTCCGATCATCAAAGAGATGAAGCTCGGGACGATGCCGACGATCAGCGAAATCCGTGCCCCGTAGAGAATACGGGTCAAAAGATCCCGGCCAAAGTTGTCCGTTCCCAGCCAAAACGTGGCGGAGGGCGGCAAGAACTGTTCGTCCATGGCCACGCGATAGGGATCGTGGGGGCTTATGAACGGAATAAAAAGCGCCACGAAGACCAGAAGGCCGACCAGGATCAGTCCGACCATCGCCATGCGGTTCTTCGCAAAAACCCTGATGCCGTCGCGCAGGAAGCTGTCGTTGCCGCCATCGTCGATGACGTCCACGTTGCCCTCAGTGATCTCTGTCATTTCGAGCCTCCCTTCATTTCATTGCGAATGCGGGGGTCGAGGACGGAATAGAGAATATCTGCGACGAGATTGCCCAGGATGACGAGCACGGTGGCGAAAAGCACGGAGCCCTGCAAAAGAGGCATGTCGCGCGCCTGAATGGCACTGACGGAGATGCGGCCCACTCCTGGAATACCGAAGATCGCCTCGGTAATAACGGCGCCGGAAAGAAGCCCCGCGACTTGGATCGCCATGATGGTGACAACCGGGATGAGAGCGTTCTTGAGCGCATGCCGGCGGATGACAAGCAGTTCACGCAGGCCTTTGGCACGCGCTGTGCGAATGTAGTCATGGCGCATCACTTCAAGAAGGCTGGAGCGGGTGAGACGGGCGATCACACCGGCGGAGCTCCAACCAAGAACGATGGCCGGCATGATCACGTACTGGTAGCCGTAGAACCCTGATACGGGCAGCCACTTCAGCTTCAGGGCGAAGACGTACTGCATCAGCAGAGCCGACCAGAAGATCGGCATCGATACACCAACCAGCGAAAAGCCCATGAAGAGGTGGTCGACGAGGGAATCGCGCCGCACCGCCGACAAAACACCCACGGGGATACCGATCACCCACGAAACGAGCGCCGCGCAGATGGTGAGAATGAGGGTGTTGGGGAAGGCGTTCAGGATCAGCGTCGTCACGTCTCGATTGAGCTTGATCGAAACACCGAGATCGCCCTGGAGGGCAGCAAAGAGGAACCGGAAGTACCGCGTGAGGAGCGGATCATCGAGGTGCATCTGGGCCCGGACGCGCGCGATAACGTCTGCGCTCGCATGCTCCTTCATCAAGAGCGCGATGGGGTCGCCGGGAATCACGTTGAGCATGATGAAAAGCAGCGCCGTGATGCCGATCAGAACAGGGATCGAGATCGCGATACGCTTTATCACGAAGGTCAGCATCGAAAGAAATCTTTCACTCAGCCTCGCCGCACCGCAGGCGCAGGGAGGTTGGTCCTACAAGAAGGGGAAACGAGTGTGCGGGCGTTGGGTTACCAACGCCCGCCAGTAGAAACGTCTTATTCGACTTCCATCTTGTAGTAGCTCATATCGCTCCAACCGTTCCACGGCACCACGAAGTTCTTCACCCGCGGCTGGACCACATAGGCATGGTCGAGGCTGAACATCGGTACCCAGGCGGCATCTTCCTGCACGATCCGGTCGGTCATCTTCTGATAGAGCGCGCAACGCTCCTCGGCATTGGTCATCGAGCGCGCTTTGTCGAGTGCTGCGAAGACCTCCTCGTCGTTGTTGTTGTAACCGCGAACTGCCGTGCCGCTCTTGCTGAAGAACGTGTAGAAGAAGTTGTCCGGGTCGTTGAAGTCAGCGGACCAGTTCTGCGTGTAGTTGTCGACCGTGCCAGCCTTGCGGCTGGCGAAGTAGGCCGACTCGTCCATCGTCTTGATCTGCGCGTTGAACCCGGCCTCCTTGATCTGGGCCTGAATGATCTGGTTCATGTCCGACCATTTCGAGGACCAGCTGCTGACCTGTGTGAGGTTGATGTCCACACCATTGGGGTAGCCCGCCTCTGCCAGAAGCTGCTTGGCTTTTGCCGGGTTGTATTCGATCGGTGTGGCAGCGGTGTAGCAGCTGATGCCGCGCGGGATGACGCCGTTCTCGATCGCACCCTTGCCGTAGAAATTCTTCTGGAGAATTTCATCGCGATTGATCGCCATCTGGAACGCCTTGCGGACGCGAACGTCGTCGAAGGGCTTCAGTGCCTGGTTGATGTGGTAGTAGTACATGCCGACGCGAGGGCCTGACCGAACCTGGTCTTTCCACTGATCGCTCCCGATAAAGTAGGGGAGCTGCGTTGGCGCATAATCGATGTCGAAAACATCCAGTTCACCCGATTCAAACAGGAGGCGCAGCGTTTCCGGGTCGGCAACGACCCGGATGATGATTTCGTCGAGCTTCGGACGGCCCTTGAAATACTTTTCGTTGGCTTCGAGGATCTGGTTGTCGTTGAGGTTGTATTCCTTCAGGATGAAGGGGCCGGTGCCGTTGGTCGTCTCAGGTGTCAGTCCATATTGATCGCCGAGCGGCTCGGTGAATTTCCGGTTGTAGATCGAGGCGCCCGGGCTGGCGAGCAGCGCGATAAAGGCTGCGTAGGGTTCCTTCAGGACGATCTTGACAGTGTACTTGTCCACCGCCTGCAATCCGGGAACCGAGGTAGCGGTGCCTTCCAAACGTTCCGCGGCGCCATCGACGAAGTTGAGGATGTCGGTGCTGAGGGCCTTGGTCTTGGGATCAAGCATGCGCCCGAACGTATAAACCACGTCGTCTGCCGTCAGTTCCTCGCCATTGTGGAAAAGCACGCCCTGGCGAAGATGGAATGTGTACGTCTTGCCGTCTTCGGAGACTTCCCAACGCTCGGCGAGGCCGGGCACCAGCTGCGTCTGACCGGGGCCGCTTGTCTCTGCTTCCACGAGGCGATCGTAGACGTTGAGAGGCAGCGTATAGAAATCCTGCGTCATCTGAACGTCGACAGTCTTCGGATCCTCCTGGTAGGCGATCCGAAGTACGTGGTCGGCCGCTAGGCCGCTGGAGGTCAGGGCAAGCGTCACAAGCCCCGTTGCCATCAGAAATTTGACCCTATTGAGCATTTTCGTTCCCTTCTTTTTAGTTCCCCATCCGGGTCGGCGGCCACGACAATCGCGGCGTCCTTTCCCGGCGGTCTCATTGTCGGACCAGTGTCCGGTTCAGCCTGTACTGCGGGCCATCGTCGGCTCGTGCGCGCCCGCCGATGGGCCAGCAACCTGCCATGCCCCCGCTTGCTCAAGCTTCAGCATCTCGTCGATATCCTGCCTATGGCGGACCGTTCTGAAGCGATTTCCTTCGACAAGGACCTCCGCGACGAGATCGCGGGAGTTGTATGTCGATGCCATCGAAGCGCCATAGGCTCCCGCACAGTCAAAGGCGAGCAGATCGCCCGCGTTGAGCGTGCCAAGCCCTTCATAGGATCCGAACTTGTCGGTGCTCTCGCAGATCGGGCCGACGAGGCTGTAGGCGGGAGCCTGTTCACCTGCTTGCGGCGCGCGAAGCGGGAGGATGGGGTGGTGTGCGTCGTAGAGCGCCGGGCGCATCAGATCGTTCATCCCGGCATCAAGAATTCCCATGGGGCCGTTCGCCATGTCTTTCAGATAGAGCAGCTCAGTGACGAGCAACCCCGCCCGCCCCACCAGCCAGCGGCCCGGCTCGACAGTCACCTTGCAGCCGAGATTGCCGACGGTCTCATGGATGATCGCGGCATACTCGGCGATGTCCGGACCAGCTTTTCCATCGTCAGCGATACCGATGCCGCCGCCGAGATCGAGGCGAGGGACAGCCAGGCCTTGGTCGCGCATCGACGTTACAAGGTCAGCCATCGTCGCAAAGGCTTTGCGAAACGGCGTCATATCCTGGATCTGCGATCCGATGTGAACGGCGACGCCAACCAGTTCCAGCTCGGGCCGTGCAGCAGCTTCGGCGTAGATGTTCGCCACATCACCGATCGCGATGCCGAACTTGCTCTCTTTCGTGGCTGTCGTGATCTTTGCGTGTGTCTTGGCATCGATATCGGGATTGACGCGGATCGCGACGGGTGCGCGCTTGCCGAGGGAACGTGCCACCTCGGCGACGGCCGTGATTTCGGCAGGCGACTCCACGTTAATCTGATGGATACCCACCTCGATGGCACGGGCGATTTCAGCACGGGTCTTGCCGACACCGGAGAAGATGATCTTCGATGCCGGCACCCCTGCGGCCAGCGCGCGCTCCAGCTCGCCACCGGAGACAATGTCCATGCCGCAACCGAGGTCGGACAGCAGGCGCAGCACCGAGATGTTGCTGTTTGCCTTGACCGCAAAGCAGATGGAAGCCCCGATAGGGTGGACGGCGGCTGCAAGCTGCGCGTAGGTGGAGCGGATGGCATTCGCGGAGTAGCAATAAAAGGGCGTCGGCACGGCATGTGCGACCGCGCTCAGACAGACGTCCTCGACATGCAGGCTGCCTGCCCGATAGCCGAGCCACTTCCGGTTACCGCCCTGACGGTTCATCGCTTCTGCACGCATGTCATTTGCCCATCACGAATATTAGCATTGCACGTTTAGCGCGATGATTTCAGAGCTTGTGATGAGAGGGAAATAATTGCTTCGGCTGTCTTATTCAGATTTGATATAAAAGCTGGGCGGCATTTTCGGCCCGTATTATGTGGCTCTTTCGAATGGAAATGAGCGAGACTGGACGATGCGGCTCAATCAACGACAACTAGAAATTTTCAACGCCATCATGATCAACAAGAGCATGATCGCGGCTGCAGCGGCGTTGGGAACATCGCAGCCAACGATCAGTCGCGAGCTACGCGAAATGGAGCAGCGGATCGGTTTCGAGCTGTTCCTTCGCTTCGGAAAGCGCCTGACGCCGACAAATCAGGCGCTGCTCTTGCACGAGGTTGTACGCCGTGCCTTCGTTGGCATGGAGGAAATCGGCCGGGCCGCGTCGGCGATCCGGATGCACAATGCCGCAAACTGCCGGGTCGCAACGATCCCCGCCTATGCCGAGGCCATCATCCCGCGGGTGGCACAGCGGCTGTTGAAGCTACGCCCGGCCGTTCATCTTTCTCTGCATTCCCTGGAGGAATTGTCGCTGCAACACGAAATGGCGACGACCGTTTTCGACTTGGGGGTCACAGAGGGACGATTCGAATATCAGGGGGTCGTCTCCCAACGCATCAATGTCGGAGACCTGGTTTGCGTTCTGCCCGTCGGACACTCCCTTTCAGCCAAGAGAATTCTCGAACCGACCGATTTCGAAGATGCGCCGTTCGTTTATTTCTCGCAGGATGATCCGTACCGAAGAAAGCTGGACGACATCTTCTTCGCCGCTGGCGTATCGCGAAGCTATGCCGTCGAAACGACGACGGCAGCAAGCGTGTGCTCGATGGTTTCAGCCGGGGTGGGCGTGTCGATCATCAATCCGTTGACTGCCGCGAACTATGTGGGCAAGGGCGTGGTCTTGAGGCGATTCAGCGTTGGCGTACCCTATTCGCTCGCCGTATGGCGCCCGACGCGCAAGGCGGGGTCAACGGCCGCCGAAAAATTCACTTCGGTTTTGAAAGAGGTTGCCCTCGAGATGCGTGCAACACTTCTGTCCGCAATGGAGGAAGCGCCGCACTTCCCTGCCCTCCCGTTACCGGCCCGTCCGCGCCAATGACCGCAATGTCGACGATGTCGTCCGGTGACGCGGTCGGATCTTCCTCATTCCCGAAAAGCGGTTTTTAGGTTGTCGCCCGACTACCGTTCCAATCCAGCGACAATCTTCGGCGGCATGGAACGTCGCCTGCATCACATCCTCTTCGGCCATCCGAATACGCACCAGATTCCGCGGGCCTTTGCTGCATCCTCCGCCGGCCAATCATCTTAAGGCTGCCTTAAGGCTGCGGCGTGATCGCTCCGCCGACGATGGAAGACGAGGACACAACCACGATGCGGAAAGCAGGCCTTCTGGCACTCATGTGGGTTTTGATTGCTGCAATCCTGCCGGCTCGCGCACTCGAAGCGCCCCTGCCGATGGATGAAGCCTTCGAGCCCATGGTCGTGAGGAAAGATGACGGCCGGCTGACGATCACCTGGAAAATCGCCGACGGCTACTATCTCTACAGGGATTATCTTTCAGCAGTGAGTGGCGACGATCGGCCGCTGGTTCTTCAGACGGAGCCTGGCAAGATCAAGGACGATCCGGGCTTCGGCACGACCGAAGTCTATTACAAGGAGGCCGCGGCTTCCGTTTCCGACGTGCCCAAGACCATTCGCCTAACCTACCAGGGCTGCCAGGATGGAGGGCTGTGCTATCCGCCGACGACCCGGACGATCGATACCGCCGCAATGACCATCAGCAAGCCGGGCGGCGGCGGTTTTGCCTTTACACCGACCAAGGATGCCAGCACGGCCGAAGTGGGCGCCAGTGGCTTCTCCATCGCCGGCGACGGCGGCTCAACGGCAGTCGACCGGCTCATGACCGGCGGCGGGCTTGCCCTGCTTCTTTCCGGCTTTCTCGGTTTCGGCCTGCTGCTTGCCTTTACCCCTTGCGTCTTCCCGATGTACCCGATCGTCGCGGCCATGCTCACCCGTGAGGGAGAAGGGCTGACGGCAAGACGCGGCTTCGTGCTTGCATCCGCCTACGTGTTGGCCCTCGCTTCCGCCTTCGGTCTCCTCGGCATCGCGGCAGCGTGGTCCGGGCAAAACCTGCAGATTGTGCTGCAATCGCCTGTCGCGATCGGCGTGGTCGCAGCACTGTTCGTCCTCCTGGCTCTCTCCAACTTCGGGCTCTTCCAAATCAAGCTGCCGGCAGCGGTCGGCAACGGCCTGAACGGCGGCCCGAAAAAAGGTGGCTCGGTCGGCGCCGCCGCCCTGCTCGGCCTTTCTTCCGCCGTCCTCATCGGCCCCTGCGTGACCGCGCCGCTTGCCGGCGCCCTTCTCTACATTGCCCGGACGGGCGACGTTGCGGTCGGCGCACTCGCCCTCTTCGCCCTCGGCATCGGCAAGGGCATCCCCCTGGTCGTCATGGCGACGATCGGCGGCAGGGCACTGCCGCGCGCCGGCGCGTGGATGGAGAATGTGCGGCACGTCTTCGGCTTCGCCTTCCTGGGAACGGCAATTTGGCTGGCGACGCCGCTGATACCGGAACGCTTCCTCCTCCTGCCCTGGGCGGTACTGGCCCTCGCTTTTGGCATTTACGCGGGCGCTTTCGAAGGGCTGAGGCGCACGCGCGGCTATGGGGTGCTGACACGCTCAGGTGCCGTCCTCTCCCTCCTTTGGGGCAGTCTCCTACTGGTAGGTTTCGGCCTTGGGGCCAGCGATCCGCTCACCCCGCTCAAGGGGGCGGCGGGAATTGGCCAGCAAGCCACTATCCAGAAGTCGGAATTCACAAAGGTCAGCTCTGTCGTCGGGCTCTCCAGCTTCCTCGACACAGCAGCCGCCGACAAGCAAGCCACCCTCGTCTATGTCACCGCGGACTGGTGCGTCACCTGCCGCACGATCGAACGATCCGTTCTGAAGGCGCCCGATGTCGCTGCCAGTCTTGAAGGGGTCCAGTTGGCAAGTCTCGATGTCAGCACCCTCGATGGGGAGAATGGCGCACTGATGCGTTCACTGGCCGTCGTCGGCCCGCCGACCATGATCTTCTTCGACAGCAGCAAGCAGGAGGCGCCCGGGACCCGCCTTGTCGGCGAAATCACACCCGCCGCGCTTGCGGACGCGGCACAGACTGCGAAGGGCGGCGTGCGATGAATGCCGTCGCGATAGGTCCCTTCGCCTTTTCCGCCGATCGATTTTCGGTGATCGCCGGGCTGATCGTCTTCATGCTGGTCGGCTCCCTCCTTGCCGCCCGCGTCGACAACCGGCTCGGAACCTTTACGACAGCTGCGGCGCTTCTCGGAATTGCCGGCGCGCGGGCGGGGCATGTGCTCGTCCATGCCGAGAGCTTCCTGCAGGAGCCATTGCGTGTTCTCGCCATCTGGCAGGGCGGCTTTTCCCCGACAGGCGGCCTCCTCGGCGTTCTCCTCGCGGCCGTGCTGCTCTGGCGAAAGGCACCTAAAGCCACACCTTGGGCGATCCTGCCGCTCGCTGCCGGCTTCTTCGTCTGGGTCGTCGTTACAACCCTCACCGATAGCGGGACTGCACCCCGTGCCCCGGGCACATCCTATGCCGTGCTTGCACGGGACGAGACCCTTGCCATCGCTGACCGCAAGGGCCGCCCGGCGGTTCTCAATCTCTGGGCAAGCTGGTGCCCACCCTGCCGGCGGGAAATGCCGATGATGGCTGAGATGGCCACAAGCAATCCGGAGGTCGACTTTCTCTTCGCCAACCAGGGCGAAAGCCGTGCGGTGATAGGAGCCTATCTGCGCCAAACCGGCGTCGACCTGGAAACCATCCTTGTCGACCCCTTTTCCGACCTATCCCGGCACTATGGCGCGATCGGCCTGCCAGCCACGCTTTTCATCAACCCGGATGGCACGCTCGCCGCCACCCATCTCGGCGAAATCTCCCGCGAGACAATCGCCGAGCGGCTCGCCGCCTTTCCATCTGAGGACAGGAAGCAGACAGAATGACAGCCCCGGTCTTTCCGACTTTCGCCGTTTGCCTGCGCGGCATGATCCTCGCCATCGCCGCCCGCGCCGTCGCTCTCGGCCCCAATCCATTCGCACAAGGAAAAATCTGATGCTCACCCGCAGAACCGTTCTGACCGCCACGGTCGCAACCGCCGCCGCCGTGCTTGTCGGAGGCCGATCATCCTTCGCCCAGCAATTGACCAAGGAGGAGGTATTCTTTGACAAGGACGCGCCCGTCCTCGGCAATCCGAAGGGCGATGTCACCATCGTCGAATTCTTCGACTATCAGTGCCCCTACTGCAAGAAAGCACATCCGACGGTCGAAAAGGTGGTCAAGGCCGACGGCAACGTGCGGCTGGTACTGAAGGACTGGCCGATCTTGGGCGAAGCCTCCGTCTTCGCCGCACAGGCCGTGCTTGGAGCCGCCCAGATCGGCAAATATCGGCCGGCGATGGAGGCTCTGATGAAAACCAAGGCAAGGCTCTCGCACGACGATATCGAAAAGGCCCTGACGGACGCGGGTCTTTCGATGAAGGAGCTAACGGCGGCCGTGAACACGCACAACGCCAAGATTTCCGGGCTGCTCGACCGCAACTACAGTCAGGCCCTCGCCTTCAATTTCGCCGGCACGCCATCCTTCATCATCGGGTCCGCGATCGTTCCAGGCGTTCTGGATGAAGACGGGCTGAAGAACGCCATCGCCAAAGCCCGCGGCTGAAGCACGCGGGCAGCTGCAGCTTGTTGGCAAAATCGATCTTCAGCGGATCGAAGGGTGCCAGACTGAACCGAGGCTCACAGTCGCCACGAGGAGGCCACCCAGCGCGCCGCCGATTACCAGATTGAACGGGAGAGGTCTTTTCATCACGTAACATGGAAGGCTGAAGGCACCTCGATCGTGCCGCAAGAGGCAGGTTTCAGCCTCACATCCCACCAATCAAAAGTCGACCCTTGCCCGGAAGCTGGATGGTATCTTGGCAGCAAGCTCCCTCCAGGCGTGTTCGAACCGAGAGCTTGCGGACTGCCAAGGAGGCATCCCCTTTCTTGCCGTAACACGCGCGAGGACGGGCCCACCTGCTCTTTCAACTGTTACGATCACGCTTTGATGCCCGTCGTTTTCTGCGATCTTGTCCGCAAACGACCTGCCACAGGCCACGGCACGACTGTCGTTGGCGTGAAAAGATCCAACGCAGTCACGGGTAATCCGCCCAAGCAGGTGAACGTGAAACAGGTATCGGTGCATGTTTCTACTCGAACAACGGCATCGCATTCTACTTATTAGCAGCATTTGGCACAGTCTGCGCGTGACAGTTGCGTGACCCGCCCCCTGACGACAAACCAACTGGGTCGGTGTCCGGCTCCCGGGCGCCTCCTGCATGCGCTTGTCGCGGCGATTGCAGCAGGCGTATGCTTCCATGTGAGGGGGTTGGACGCAAACGTCTCAGCTCGTGCGCATTGCAATCCGTTTAGGGCCCGCCGCTTAAATGGCCGAAGAACGCATCCAGCGCCGTCTTGCTGCAATCGTCGTCGCAGACGTCGTTGGTTACTCGCGCTTGATGGAGGAGGACGAGGTCGGGACGCTGGCAATACTAAAAGAGCGCCGGGCGACGATTCTTCAGCCTCTCGTCAGGGCTCATGGCGGCCGCATTGTCAAAGTGATGGGCGACGGAGTCCTCCTCGAGTTCGCAAGCGCGGTCAACGCCTTGTCAGGAACAATCGAATTGCAGCGGAAGATGGCAGATGCCAACGCTTCCCTCCCCGCCGCACGGCGTATCGTCTTGCGCATCGGCATTAATCTCGGCGACGTCGTCATAGACGGCAGCGACCTTTATGGCGACGGCGTCAACATCGCCGCACGGCTACAAGGCCTCGCTGACCCGGGCGCCATCTATGTGTCGGCGGCGATACGAGATCAGGTCAACCGCAAGCTCGTCCTCAACTTTGACGACCTCGGACCAACGTCCCTGAAGAACATCGCGGAACCGGTTCATGTCTACCGCCTCTGCTCGGAATCGGCCCCGAATTGCCGCGAGGGACAATCCGCGCTGCCGCTGCCTGCGAAGCCGTCAATTGCGGTACTGCCTTTCACCAACTTCAGTGGCGATCCCGAACAGGACGTGTTTACGGATGGATTGACGGAAGACCTGATCACCGACCTTTCAAGAAATCCCGGCCTCTTCGTCATCGCTCGGCATTCGACCTTTGCCTACAAGGGAAAATCACCCGACCTTCGATCGGTCGCGCGTGAATTGGGCGTTCGCTATATCCTGGAGGGCAGTGCGCGCCGCGCCGGCGGGCGTGTGCGCATCAACGTGCAGCTTATCGATGCTGCCGGCGGAGATCACCTCTGGGCCGAACGCTTCGACCGAAACCTCGAAGACATCTTCGCCGTTCAGGACGAAGTCGGGGACAAGATCGTCGAGGCCCTCGTGGGACGCTTTGCGCAACCGCCCGCACGGAAACGCCCGAAGAGCCTTGAAGCCTATGATCTTTGTGTGCGCGGGCGAAGCTTGATCTCCGCGTTCAACAGTTCCCCGGAAGCGCTTCGAGAGGCCGAGATCGTATTGAGCCGGGCCATTGCCATCGATTCCGGGTATGCGGAAGCCTTTCGTTGGCTGGCTTTTGTTCACTGGCAATTGTGGGCTCAGGGCATCGAACCCACGGGAACGAACCGGACACGAGCCCTTGAGCTGGCCCGCAAGGCAGTGGCATTGGACGAGAACGACGCCGCCAGTCATTGGTTTATCGGATACTTGCTTGCCTATGAAAAGCGCTGGCCCGAGTCCGATGCCGCGTTCGCTGCCACCTTCAGACTGGAACCGAACAATGCAGATGCGCTCGCCATCCGTTCGGAGCTTGTGGCGTTCGCAGGTGGTGCATCGGAAGCAATCGAACTGGCCCAAAGAGCGCTCCGAATGAACCCGCATCCGCCCGGGTGGTACTATTGGCAGCTTGGGTTCGCCCATTACGCGGCCTGCCAATATGAAGAGGCCGTCAGGATTCTGCGCATGGAGGCGATCTATCGCAGTCCCTCGCGCCGCATACTGGCAGCGAGCCTTGCCCAACTCGGACGCAGAGATGAGGCGATGCGTGAAGCAGCTCTCTTTATGGCGATGGCCCCCAAATTCACCATCGCTCACTGGGCTGCCGCGCAGCCCGCCCGCGACCCGCAGATAGTCCAGCGATTCATCGAAGGCTATCGCATGGCCGGATTGCCGGAATGACTGCACCTTGGGTTTCCTGCTGCTTCGTTAAGGTTGCCGCTGGAAGCATTTGACCGGGCGGGTTTGTAAGCTGCCTCAGCGAGACGAAGGCATTCCGTTTCCTCCAGAACGGCTGCGTAGACATCACATTGCCGAACACCGCCGACGGCAGCGGCGTCGACCACACGGGAAAACGCCACACGCAGTGAACGGAACCATTTCACCAGTCGGGGATTGCTCCTGTGCGAGTTGAGGAGTTCCCGAATGAGCAAGGACAAGAAAGCCCAAGAGGCGATAGAGGAAACGGGCAAGGAGTCTGCGGGCGGCGAGCATCTTCCGACCGCCGGGCCTCACGCCAAGGACAGGCTCACCGACAAGAGTAAAACCCCGGGCACCGGTTCGCTGCCCGACAACGACGATGAAAGCGTTGTGCCCGGAAGCGGCTGAACTGTCATGCCCGCCTCCATCGAAGGAGGCCCGTCCTTGCCGCACGTTTCTCTCTACTGCTCGGCAACGTTCAGACTACCTGTGCCGCGACCGTGTGGATCGAGTTGTTGCCGTAGCCCTGACGGTTCCACTCGGCGCGTTCAGGTTGGCTCCGGCCCGCCATGTCGGTGGCGCGCGCCCGTACGGTGAGCGGGCCGGGCCGCTCAAGTCTGGTGATCAGCTCCCACCATTGCCAGGCAGACCGCCGCCGCTCACCAATGAGCCGCGCCTCGCGCCACGGGCCACCGTTCAGGCTTACATCGACCTTGGATATACTCCCGCCGCCCGACCAAGCGACACCACGGATCGCCGTCTCGCCACGCGGCAGGTTTTCTCCCTGGTCAGGCGAAGATATCAGCGCTCGCACGTTCATCAGCTTCACCGGCGCGCACTCGTCTTGGCCTTCCCGCACCCAATGGTACCAGTACTTCTCCATTTGATAGTGTGCCGCGCAGGGCTGGTCGGTAACGATGATCGCGGTCAGCCACTTGACGGATGCGACCGCGTACCATCCCGGCACGATCAGCCGCAAAGGGTAGCCATGAGGTAAGGGCAGCGGCTCGCCGTTCATCTCGTAGGCAAGGAGGGCGTCGGCTTCGCGGATCTGCTCGATACTGAGGCCACGTTCAAAACGAACGGGCGCGCCATGCTCGTCGACGATCCCGCTGTCCGCACCGCGGAATGTGACCTCCTTCGCACCGGGCTGAAGGCCAGCTCGCTCAAGCACTTCCATCAAGGGAACGCCCGTCCACTCGGCTGTGCTGACGGCCCCCAGACCCCAGGCTTCGCCAGGCACGGCCGGTTCGAACAAGCTGCGGCCATTGCCAGCGCATTCCAGCGTCACAACGAGGCTTTCGGCATGGAGGTTGTGAAGCTCCGTCATGCTCAGGTTCAGCGGCCTCTCGACCAACCCGCCAATCGAAAGCCTATAGCCGTCGTCGTCAAGGCGCGGAATATCGAAATGGTTGCGTAAGTAGAACCGCCCGTTGGGCATCACGGCACCACCCGCGAGGTCCGGCACCGAGGTCTCGCCGTTCAGCGGATTGACACGATGTATGAGAAGCCCAGCCTCGATTGCATCCTGGCAAGCATCTGCCGTGTCGACCAACGCGCCAGAACCTTCAACAATATTGGCATCGCACCCGCCGCTCGAAACGACCGCGGCGCAAGTCGTCGCAGCGGTCACTTCGACCTCCCCGACTTCACGGAATGGCGCCAAAAACGCTTGGAGAACGACCTCATCCGCCGCCTCCGCAATGAAGAACAGTGAATGTGAGCCCCTTGCGACGGCTTCGGCCCTGATCACAACACCGTGGCGAGCGGCATTCGGCCGGCTCAAATGGTTCAGTAACAGAGCTCCCTTGGCCGGATCACGCGCGGGGCAGCTGTCGGGTGAGTGCTGATGGTGCACAATGAACAAGGACATCGAAATCTCCGTGCGGTTTCGCTGCGTCTGTGCTGAAATAATTGCCCAGGCGAATGAGGAAAGGTCTTGCTGACCAATATCGCTCAATAAGCCGCAAGTGCTGTATTATGCTCGGCGTCCGCTAGCGGTATCGCAGTGAGCCTCGGCAACTCTCTCAAGGGCATCGACGCCTGAGCGTGCTTTCGCACAGTGTCGTCGTCGCATTGCGGAATGAAAATCGATCACGGTGCTTCCGGTTTCCGTTCCTCACCCGGGAGCGCACTCCGGCTATCGGAACGACTGCGGCGACGACCCCGGCTAAACGTGTCGGGCGTCCAAATGCGCGGTGAGCAGGCGAACAAACATCAGCGCCAGTGCGCCATGGACGGGATTGCGCGCGATGACCACCGTCAGGCCCATGATACCAGCCCCGGCAGAGTATAGAACGAAGAACGCCTGCTCCGTCGACGCAAACCCTCCGCGTTGCTGCGACGAGAGCGGTACGTTCGCGAGCCAATCGGAAACGAGTGGCGCTAATACCCGGGGATKAGGAGGCGAACCCACGGTAGGAGCGGCATCGAGATGCTTGGCCTATTGGCGGTGCCTGGTCTCTACCGCATTCGCATGCCCGATACGACGAAATGACTATCCTCGCCATCGCGGCGAAGGCTCCATCGTTGTTGAACGACGCGATCCGTCGTTGTATTATTTTATTAATATTTTCATTATGTTAACCTGCGGAAGGAGGACACAATGCGCCTTCCTGAGATACCTTGGGTCGTTCCGTTGTCTGTTCGTTTGCAGTCAGGATCAAACCGCATTTTCGCCTCGGTGTACGACGCGCTGGATTTTCTGGAACATGAATGGCCCATACGTCACGGACAAGGCTATGAGCGGGCCGTCATAACCTGCCGCGCTGCGCTCAATCGCTCTGTTCCGGCGGCGGTCGCGCGGGATGCGTTTATCGGTGCCTGCTTGGAGGCTGGCATGGCAACGTCGGCAGTTGCCAACAACTATCATCATGCCTGCCCAGGATCTCACGGCAACAAGCCGATAGGTTGATATTGCCGAGCCCCGGCTTCGTGCCTGTTGGACACCCGCTATATTGCTCGCCAGTACTTGGAGGCTCTGGCTGCTATCGATGGCCTGACAACCCATCGATAGCAGCCAGTTCGTCGTCGAATGGACTGGAATTTTGCGCGGATGCGTCCTCCCGCTCCCTGCTTTGACGGAAGCAGGATCCGCAGTGGCCCCGACACTTCCCACCTTTGTTCGGCGGGTATGGCAGCTACGAATTGGCTACCTAACCTGCTTGATCGAGAGGGGGTTACCAGCTCGCCGCATCAAGAAGCGCGGCTCACGATAAATACTTCTTGTATTTTTTCTGTATTCTTGTCAGGCTTCGTGATGGCAACAGCTCGAGGAAGACATCGTGACCACCATCAACATGTCGCTCAACGACATCCATGAACTGTCGTTGCGTGCCTTCAACAGTGCTCGCTTCAGCGCAGAACAGGCCCGGGCGGTGGCACAGGTTGTCACGAGAGCGGAAGCGGACCATTGCAGGTCGCACGGGCTTTACCGCGTGCCGGGATATGTTTCGGCAGTGCGCTCCGGACGTGCGAACGGGCACGCCACCCCCTCGGTTCAGCATCAAGCCGCAAGCGTCCTCTATGTGAATGGCGATCGCGGATTTGCGCCGCTCGCCGCCGAAGCGGGCCGCTCTGAGTTGATTGCGGTTGCCAAGCGCCAGGGAATAGCTGCGATGGCCCTTGGGAACACGCACCATTTTTCAGCTCTATGGGCTGATCTCGAACCGATCGTCGATGCCGGCCTCGTGGCCTGGTGCTTCGTAGTCGGCCAGTGCGCCGTCGCGCCACATGGCGGAAGAAGCCGGTTGATGGGAACCAATCCCATCGGGTTTGGATGGCCGCGCCCCGATGGCGGGTCGTTCATTTTCGATTTTGCGACGAGTGCCGCGGCACGGGGCGAAGTCGAATTGAAGCGTCTGGCCAACGAACGCATCCCCGAGGGCTGGGGTGTCGACGCGGAAGGCCGCCCGACCACGGATCCGGCAGAGGCCCTGGCCGGCGCGCTCTTGCCGTTTGGAGGCTACAAGGGTTCAGCGCTTTCGATGATGGTCGAATTGATCGCCGGCCCATTGATCCGCGAGAAGACCAGTCGTGAAGTCGCGAGATTGGGCATAACCGACGGCGGCCCGCCTCCAGGCGGGGAACTTTATGTCGTTATCGATCCCGCCGCCTTCGGCAGCGACGCGAGGACGATCGGCGAAACATTTTTCAATGAAGCGACGTCACAGCCCGGGGCTCGGCTACCGTCAGCCCGTCGCCATGCGGCGCGGCTGGAAAGCCATCGAAGCGGGGTCGAAGTCCCGTCTGAACTGATACGGCAGATCGAAGACCTGAGCCGAGACTAACTGTCGCCTTGTCGCGCGGTCAGGGCGTCAGCGGCCCGGCGAACGACCGTGCCCCGGAAACATGCCATCCTTGGAGGACCTCTCGTGCCAATCGTGAGAATAGAACTTTTCCCCGGCCGCAGTCACGATCTCAAGATGGAGATCGCCACGGCCATAACGCAGATGCTCGAGGAAAAGGCCGGCGTCCACCCGAACGGTACGACGGTGATATTTTCGGAGATCGCACCAAGCGATTGGGTCGTCGCCGGAAAACCTTACGCTGTTCCGCCAAAGGAACGAGATGAACCGACGCCGTGAGTACGAGGCCCGACATCTCGTCGTGCGCGGACGTGACGCCTTCGCTCGGTCAATGCCATGACCGCGGGCTCACTAGAGCCTGAGGAGCCAGGTCTCCACTTTCCCCTTACCCTTGACTTCGATCGCGCCCCGCGCCTCGAAGACGAACTGGCCTTGAAGTCGCTCGTAAAAGTCTCGGAGAGGAATACCCCGACTCCCGCGGGCCGGGCTGTTAGTCCATCGACTGAGGGCCGCCAGCGTCGATCTTGCATCGGTGACCGATGTGGCATGTTCACAGAACTCGATTTCCTCGCTGGCCCCGACGGGCCGTGCGATCTCTACTTAACACCTCCTAAAGGTTGATTTCGTCACCTCTGGCGTTCGAGGCCCGTACGGGTTGGGTCCGTCATGTCGTCTCCTTGCTTTCTTGCTCGACGACGCACGCGTTCAGGGCGTGCGCCGGTCCACTTCGGCTGGTTTTCCGGCTTGCCGCGGCCCGAGAGCTACGGCAAGCCATCGACATATCAGGCGGTTCGGGCGCCGCTTAAGGACTGGCGTCGGCAGGAAAAGTCTGCGCGTGCCGTCCGACGCAGTCTCTGAACCGCCCATAAGACCGCTATCCGGCCTTCCGGTTGTCGAGATCTACGCCTTCAAGCTTCGCCACCAGGGTAGCACGATCCTCGATAGACCTGAGACGCACCGTCAAGGCTGTACTCTTTACCGGCACCTGGGGAGGCAGGGACAAGGCGACATCCGGGATGTTCTCGGCGGCCCATTGCTTGAAACGGGGCAGCTTGTTTGGACCGCTGATCGGCAAGGTGTGACTGTATCTAAAGCGCATTGCTTCTTCTTTCGGCATGAGTTGATTGGCCGACGATCGTCCGTCGGCTCAGCATTCGAGGGTTCAATCTCGGCGAGACCCCTGGCGCCACTCTTGCCATCGCAGGTAGTGACGCCAGGCAATCAGCGTGCGGGACTGATCCTGTGGCTGGAGGTGGACGGAACCGACCGAAGACGCTTTGCGGCGGGCGGGAAAACCGGCACTGCGCTAGCGCCTCAACATCAGAATCTCATCGAGTGGAGACGTTTGCCCAATCAGGTCGGTCGGTGACTCCGAACGTTCAGATGCGGCACTCAGGCTGCGCAGGAACGTGGCAAGTTCTCTGTCATCCAGCTTGTCCGCCGCCGCGGCAAGCGAAAACCACCGCCGCGTCCTTTGTCCTTTTTCCCGCCAATCAACCAGCGTCCCGCGCACGTTCATACCGAACACCGCCACGCGGCAGGCAACGCGTGAGCCGTCATCCAGACATTTCATGTAGCGGTAGGTCGTCACCGGCGCCTTCGATATGACACCGATAACTCCGCCCTCCTCCAACGCTTCTCGTGATGCCGCGACACGGGGCGCGAGCCCCTTCCCGGGCCACCCCTTGGGCACGATCCACCGTCCACTTCTGCGCGACGTGATGAGCAATATCCTCGCGTCGCCATTCTTGCGAATTCGCCAAGGAAGAACTCCGACTTGTTGCAACTCTTCCGGTGCACACTGCTCGGCAGCGCACCCGTCCTTCTGGGTGACGCCGTTCATTCGCGGACCTCCTCGCCATACAAAGAGGTGACAGGCGGATGGGCCCCTCGATCGCGCATGGCGCTGGAGGCGTAGCGGGCACCGTTGGCGTGGGTATTGCACCATGGGCAACGGTAAGCGGAAAGAGGAAGATGCCGGTTGCAAGTGATGCAAACCAGCCGGGCTCGGAACACGGGCATGGGTACACTCCGTCAACATGCCGTAGAGACGACATGACATGAAACGCACTTTTGAGAAGTGGATTCCCGGAGCGGCGGGGTCTGTGGCGGTGTTACAGAATCAGTGTTGCCGGCTCCGGGTAACGGAGCGTGCTTGATCGATTAGCCGCGATATCCTGATAAAGGTTTCCATATGCATAGCCTTCACATGGCTCTTTCGCGCGACCACATCAATAGGCAAGTTTGTCGCGCCTGGTGGCGAACGCATCACCTCCTGCACCAGGCGGCGGCCATTCAGCCAGACTTCAGAGATAAATATCTTCGGGCGGAGTTTCGAACGTCGATGCGACGATGTCGGGACGCTTCCCTGCGATAGTCGCTATTAGAGCATCGGCGAGTGCGAATATCGCAGCAGGTGAATTGGGCAACAGTCGGCTCTTCGCCGGTGCGAAGAAAATGACATCGGCCAGCGGTGCCAATGGCGATGTGGGGCTATCCGTTATCACCAGAACCTTGGCGCCTCTGGTCTTCRCCACCTTCGTAAGTTCGACAGTGCTGTTGGAATAGCGCGGCATGGAAATCGCAACCACGACATCGCCGTCGCTAATCGTGCGGATGACATTGTTCGAGTACTGCGTCGCCCCCCTCAAGAGGACATTGGAAACGTTCTTCTCGGTGTAAAGCGCCAGGCCCTCCTCAAGATAGGCGGCCGCATAGTGGCTCGCGCCCGAGCCCAGAATAATGATGCGCCTTGCTACGGTCAGCGCGTCCACAAACATCCCGGCCGTTTGCGGCTCGATGTTCGAGATTGCGTCTTGGATGTTTCGGACGTTGTCGGTCAACAGACGGTGCAGCATCGAATCCGCGAAGTCCGCGGCGGCAGGGTCCCTTGCGCCTTCGCCGAAATCGCCGGATGCAATCTGATAGTCCGAGACGATCTTTTCCCGAAACTCGCTGAAGCCATTGTAGCCGGCGGCACGGACGAAGCGGGTAATCGTCGCGGTAGAGCTGCCGCTCGCCTGCGCCACGCCCTCGATTGACATCGCCACCACGTCGAGCGGGCGCGCCAGAACAAAATCCGCGATCTTGCGATGCGATTTGCTCAACGACGCATAGACAGCGGCCATTCGGCTCGCGAACTCGGACTTCGGGCTCAAAGTAGCTGCCATGACGGTTTCCGCTGTTGACGTAAATAAATTTTCATATACGTTAATTATGAAAATAAATACATCAAATTTCCATAAGTTCCGGGGGAACGGAGTAATCAATGTATAAAAATCTCTTCGTGGCTAGTCTTTTCGCAACAACCCTGTTGAGCGGCATCGCCAATGCGGAAACGCTGAAGGTTGCGCTGGCATCGGAGCCGACGGCGATCGATCCGCACTATCATGATCTGACGCCCAACAACGCGCTGGCCGCCCATATCTTCGAAGGTCTGACGCGGCAGGATGAAATGCAGAAGCTTCATCCGGCCCTTGCCGAAACCTGGGAGAACGACGGCAAGAACAAGTGGACCTTCAAGCTGCGCGAGGGCGTCACATTCTCCGATGGAACGCCGTTTACGGCGGATGACGTCATCTTCACCTTCTGTCGCACGCTGAAAAATGAAACCGCGGTTGCCGGCTCGTTCGCCGATATCACCGCCAACTTCGCCTCCGTCGAGGCGCCGGATGCCAAGACCGTCGTCATCACGACCAAGGTGCCCGAGCCGCTGCTTGCGACATTCATGGGTACGGTGAGCATCCTGAGCTCATCGATCGTCAAGCACGACAAGCTCAGCTTCGATCCGGCAAACAACTGCGGCGTTACTGGTGCGTGGCCGGTTGTCGGCGACTTCAACGATGGCAAGCTGGCGATTGGCACCGGCCCGTACAAGCTGAAGAGCTACGTCCGCGGTTCGGCCATCGATCTGGAACGCAACGACAAGTATTGGGGAGCGCAGGAGCCGTGGGAAGGCGTTCGCTTCCTGCCGGTTCCGAATGCCGGGCCTCGTCTGGCTGGCCTGCTTGCCGGCGACTACGATGTCATCGAAAATCCGGCCGCGCGCGATCTGGCCCGCATCAAGGATGACAAGCGATTTGCCGCGACAATCACGCCGACGACCCGCGTAATCTACTATCAGCTGGACGTCGCCCGCGAGGAGAGCCCGTTCGTCAAGGCAGCCAATGGAAAGAATCCGCTTCAGGACGTGCGCGTTCGTGAGGCCATGTCGTTGGCGATCGACCGCAATGCGATCATTTCGCGCTTGATGGATGGCGCGGCAGAACAGGCAGGCGAGTATCTGCCCAAGGGCATGTTCGGAACGCTGCCGAACCCGCCGGAGTTGCGCTATGATCCTGCTGAAGCGAAGAAGCTCTTGGCCGAGGCCGGTTATCCGGATGGCTTCCAGCTGACGTTGTCGTCAACAAACGACCGCTACATCAACGACAGTCAGATCACCCAGGCGGTGGCGCAGTATCTCAATCAGGTTGGCATCAAGGCTGACGTCGACGCCATGACCCGCGCGCTCTACTTCCCGCGCCGCTCGAAAAAGGAGTTCAGCGTCGCGATTGGCGGGTGGGCGTCAACCAGCGGTGAAGCGTCGTCGTTCCTGCGCCAATGGCCGGCATCTCCAAACGAAGCCGGAACGCTGGGCGGCTCGAACTATGGCGGCTACAAGAATGAGGCTTTCGACAAGCTGATCTATGAAGCTGTCGAGACGATGGATGACAACAAGCGCTCGGAGTTGCTTCAGGAAGCCACCAAGGTCGTCGCCAAGGACTATGCTTTCATCCCGCTGCACTTTGAAAGCGCCGTCTGGGCATACAAGGCCGGCATCGCGTTTACGGGTCGCTCTGACCAGTTCACGCTTGCAATGTCTGCAAAGCCGGAAAAGTGACTTGCCGCATGCCGCCCGAACCAGGATGGATCGGGCGGCAGTGCGCGATCCGGGCGCGAAGGCGCGTCGTGCCAACAGGATGAAATGCGCCGCGTTTTAGTGCCAAAGCGTCATTCGGGTGACTTGCATGACTGCATATGTTCTGCAGCGATTGATTCAGAGCGTTCTCGTACTCCTTGCCGTATCGGTTGCCGTTTTCTTTGCCGTGTACGGCATTGGCGATCCGATTGAACTTCTGGTGCCGCCGCAAGTCAGTGCGGCCGAACGTCTGGCGCTGATCAAACGGTTGGGATTGGATCTGCCGGTCTGGCAACAATATTTCACCTTCCTCGGGAATGCCTTGCGCGGTGACCTCGGCACGTCTTTCGTGCACGGCGTGCCGGTGGTTTCTCTTATCCTGGGGCGTTTGCCGGCGACACTGGAGCTGGTTCTGTTGTCGATGGTCGTCGCGGCCCTGGTCAGTGTTCCGCTCGGATTGTATGCCGGTCTAAATCCCGAGAACCGCCTGTCGCGCATCATCATGGCCGGGACAGTTATAGGCTTTTCCCTTCCAAGTTTCTGGAAAGGAATGATGCTCGTACTGCTGTTCAGTGTATGGCTCGGTTGGTTGCCGACGGCGGGGCGCGGGGAAACGGCTTCATTCCTCGGCATCCAGACCAGTCTGTTCACGCTGGATGGATTGCGACATCTGATCTTGCCGACCCTCAATCTCGCCATTCCGAATGCTGCCTTGATGGTGCGCCTCATTGCCGCCGGTGCGGCGGACGCGACGACACAGGATTATGTGAAGTTTGCCCGTGCAAAAGGCGTAAATCGCAGGCGCATTGTCGGCCGGCACATCCTGCGCAACATCCTGATTCCGGTGGTCACGGTCATTGGCATCGAGTTCGGCAGTCTGGTCGCATTCTCGACGATTACTGAAACGGTGTTCTCGTGGCCGGGGATGGGCAAGCTGCTGATCGACAGCATCTATCAATTGGACCGCCCGGTGGTCGTCGCCTACGTCATGTTGGCAACCTTGCTGTTTGTTGGCGTGAACCTGATCGTCGACGTGCTCTATGCAGCCCTGGACCCGAGGGTCAAACTCTCTGGAGACATGGCATGAGCAACCCTCGCATCCCTTCTTCCGCGAACACGCAACTGCGCCGGAAGGTGCTGAGAAGCATACGCAGCAAGCCGACCATGCGCGGCGCTGCCATCCTGTTGGGATGTCTGGTTCTCCTGGCAGTGATCGCTCCATTGATCGCGCCGCAGAACCCTTATGACCTCGCGTCGCTGAGCGTCATGGACAATCGACTGCCGCCGGGAGCCGCAAGCATGACCGGTATGGTCTATTGGCTTGGGACGGATGCCCAGGGGCGCGATATGGTCAGTGCGATCCTATACGGCTTGCGTACCAGCTTGCTCGTCGGCCTGCTGTCCACCAGTGGCGCGATGATAATCGGGATAACCGCCGGATTGTTCGCCGCGCAGATCGGCGGCGCGGTCGACGCGATCATCATGCGCATCGTCGATTTCATGCTGGGCTTTCCGTCAATTCTCGTGGCGCTCGTCCTGTTGGCGTCGGTGGGCCGCGGCATCGACAAGGTCATACTGGCGATTATCGTCGTTCAATGGGCCCAGTACGCACGTCTGATGCGGGCTTCCGCCCTTGTCGAACGGCGCAAGGAATACATCGAGGCGGCGGTCAATTTCGGCCTGCCGACCCGCCACATCATGCTGGCGCACCTGCTGCCCAATTCGGTCGGCGCGGTTCTGGTCATTTCCACCATCAGCGTTGCAAGTGCGATAACCCTGGAAGCGACGCTATCCTTTCTCGGCGTCGGCGTTCCGGTGACACAGCCTTCGCTCGGGCTGCTGATTGCCAACGGCTTCGAATATCTCCTTTCCGGGGAATATTGGATCGCGGTCTTTCCGGGCGTCGCGCTCGTTCTTCTGATTATTTCGCTCAATTTCGTCGGTGATCGCTTGCGCCGAAGCTTCAATGTGAGAGCCGCGACATGACAGCTCTGCTCGATATACGTGGACTGCGCACAGTGTTTCATTCGCTGGCCGGCGCCTGGTCGGCTGTCGAGGATGTCGACCTCAGGGTCGAGCGTGGTGAAGTCGTTTGCCTGGTTGGGGAATCCGGCTCCGGGAAGTCGGTCACCGGTTTCTCCATCGTCCAGCTGATCGACCCGCCTGGTGAGATTGTCGAAGGCGAAATCTTCTTCAACGGCACCGATCTCCGCAAAGCGACGGAAGAGCAGTTGCGCGATCTGCGCGGCAACAGAATTGCCATGATATTCCAGGATCCATTGTCGACGCTCAATCCGGTGCTGACGATCGGCGAGCAGATGCGCGAGGCGATCTTCGAACATCGCAGTTGCAGCAGGGAGCACGCAAACAAGGAGGCGGTCGACGCACTGATACGCGTCGGCATATCCTCGCCGGAGATACGGCTGAGACAGTATCCGCATGAATTCTCCGGAGGCATGCGCCAGCGCGTGGCTATCGCGATTGCGCTGCTCAACCGGCCCGACCTCATTATCGCCGACGAACCGACGACCGCGCTCGACGTGACCATCCAGAGCCAGATCCTGTATGAAGTGCAGAAGCTGGCGCGCGAGACCGGGACCGCAATTCTCTGGATTACGCATGATCTCGCGGTCGTGGCGGAACTCGCCGATCGTGTCGCGGTGATGTATGCCGGGCAGATCGTAGAAAGCGGCCCTGTCGACGCCGTTCTGGATCAGCCAATGCATCCGTACACATTGGGGCTCTTGAATTCGTCGACGGGCGTGGTCAATCCGGGCGAGCGCCTGCATCAGATCAACGGGAACGCGCCGCGCATCGATGCACGCCCCAGCGGTTGTCCCTTTCGCACGCGGTGCGATCGCTTCACCGAAACCTGCGTCCAGGTCTATCCAGTCAAGCAGGAGGTTGGCGAACGGGTATTCCGTTGCCACAATCCTGCAGCAGCCCCGGAGGTCACCTCGTGAGTGAAACCCTGTTCGAGCTGCGTGGCGTCAGGAAATACTTCCAGTCCAAGCCGAAGACTGCCGAGCGTATCCTCACCCTCGTCGGCAAGGCCGAGCCACCCAGGGTGTTGCGCGCCGTGGATGGCGTTGACCTCGCCGTAAAGCGCGGAGAGGTTTTAGGTCTGGTCGGTGAATCCGGTTGCGGGAAATCGACATTGTCGCGCATGGCCACCGGCATTCACAAGCCGACCGTTGGCGACGTGATTTATAACGATCAGAATGTCGCCAAGCTGAAGGGCAAGGAGAAACTGGACTTTCTGCTCAAGGTCCAGATGATCTTTCAGGATCCGTTCGCCTCGTTGAACCCGCGGATGCGTGTGCATCAGATTGTTGGCGAGGCGTTGAAAGTGCACCGCCTGGCGCCGAAGCACGAGATCGCTGACCGCGTCAGCCAGGTTCTCGAAGAAGTGGGCCTGGATGCGGCATACAGCGAGCGCTATCCGCACCAGTTCTCCGGCGGCCAGCGACAGCGCATCGGGATTGCCCGGGCATTGGCAGTCAAACCCGACTTTCTCGTGTGCGACGAGCCGGTTTCGGCGCTCGATGTTTCCATTCAGGCGCAGGTTATCAATCTGTTTATGGATCTGCGCGCCCGTTACGGACTGACATATCTCTTTGTCAGCCATGACCTTGGAGTCGTGCGCCACATCAGCGACCGGATCGCAATCATGTATCTCGGCCGGATTGTCGAGATCGGGTCAGCGGAAGCGGTCTTCGCTTCTCCGGCGCATCCCTATAGCGCTGCGTTGTTGAATGCGAGCCCCTCGATTGCCCGCCGCAAGCGCAATTTCGAGCCGCTGAAGGGCGATCTGCCCTCGCCGCTGGCGCCGCCTTCCGGTTGCCCGTTCCATCCGCGTTGCGCGCAAGCCATGCCGATTTGTCGGGAACGTCGACCAGAACTGAAAGAGGTGGCGGCAAATCAAAGCGCCGCCTGTCATTTGCATAATTCGGAGACCCTATGACCACCCACACGCTCATCCCCGAAATCGGAAGAAGCGCGCTGCCGTTTTTAGACAAGCATCATCCCGAACGTCCCCTGACCGTCAATTTTTACAGACCGGGAAACCACAAGCCGGACAGTCCTGTCGTCATCGTCCAGCATGGCATGCTGCGAAACGGCGACGAGTATCGCGATTTCTGGATCCCGGCAGCCGACAAGCATGGGCTTTTGATCGCCGCGCCAACGTTCTCCGAAGAATATTTCCCGATGGCGGAAAGCTATAACAACGGCTTGATCATCACGTCCGATGGTTCCGTTCGAAATAAGAACGAATGGCTTTACGGAGTGCCCGCCCGGGTGTTCGAAGCAATTCGTGCATCGGGCGTGACCAGTCAGAAGCAGGCCCGCCTGTTTGGGCATTCGGCCGGTGGTCAGTTTTCCCATCGCCTGCTGGCGACACAGGACCACCAGGTCTTTTCAGCTGTTATTGCCGCAAATCCCGGCTGGTACACATTGCCTGATCTGGGGCGCGACTTCCCGGAAGGAATGGGGGGCATCTGCCTGGACGACGAGCATCTTGCGCAGTGGTTTCAATATCCGATGCACATCTTTGCCGGTGACCAGGATATTGCGGAGGATGATCCCAACTTGCCGTCACAACCCGAGGCATTGGCGCAAGGGCCGTCGCGCTATGCACGGGCAAAATTTGTATTTGACTACGCCAAGAGACAAGCCGAACTCCTCGAACTGGCGTTTAACTGGAAGTTGGTCGATGTTGCAGGCGTCGGGCACGACGGTGCCGCCATGTCGCGAGCGGCGGCGGCTTTCTGGTTTGAGGATCGAATTCCGCCGGTCAATGAACTGGTGTTTGACGACGCGGTACAACTGTAGAGAGAAATGGGATTAGACATGAGTGCGAATGATCGCCAGGACCTGTGGGACCAGATTGATGCGCAGAAGCAACGCCTGATCGAACTCAGTGACCGCGTTTGGGGCATGCCAGAGGTTTGCTATACCGAAGTTCGTTCGGCCGCAGAGCATAAGGCAGAGCTGCTCCATCACGGGTTTCGCGTGACGGAGGGCATCGCAGGCATCCCCACTTCGGTTATCGGTGAGGCCGGCGAGAGTGGCCCTGTCATCGCATTCTTGGGTGAATATGACGCGCTGCCGGGCCTTAGCCAGGAGGCCGGAACAGCTGAGCACAAACCGATCGAGGCGGGCGGGCATGGTCACGGATGTGGCCACAATCTGCTCGGATCCGGCGCCATGCTCGCGGCGGTCGGACTGAAGAACCTTCTGGCCGAGAAGGGGATTCCTGGGCGGGTGCGCTATTACGGCTGCCCTGCCGAAGAAGGCGGTGCGGCAAAAGCATTCATGGTGCGCGAAGGGGCGTTCGATGATGTCGACATCGCCATTTCGTGGCATCCATACAGTTTTTGGGAAGTCGCACCGGCTCTGTCTTTGGCCAATACGCGCGCAGATTTCATTTTCACCGGCCGGGCCGCTCACGCGGCTGCGGCGCCCCATCTTGGCCGCAGCGCACTCGATGCCGTCGAACTGATGAGCGTCGGCGTGAACTATATGCGCGAGCATATGCCGTCGGATGCACGCGTGCATTCGGCGATTTTGGATACGGGCGGGATCGCCCCCAACGTGGTTCAGGCGCGGGCGCAGGTGCGATACTCCATTCGCGCGATGGATCTGCAGGGCATGCTCGATCTCGTGGAGCGCGTTCGCAAGATTGCGCAGGGCGCGGCCTTGATGACGGAAACCAGCGTAGACATGAAGATCGTCAGCGCCGTTTCGAATACGCTGGATAACGGGCCACTCGAGCAGGCGCTTTACAACGCCATGGACGAGCTTGGCGCACCTGAATTCGACGATCAGGATCGCGCCTATGCCAAGGAAATACGCAGTACGCTGTCGGACAAGGACATCGCCTCGGTATACCAGGCGATTGGCATGCCGATGACCGACGCGCCGCTGGCAGACTTCCTCACGCCGCGAGATACCAAGCGCAAACCATTCATCGGTTCGACCGACATCGGCGATGTCAGCTGGGTGGTGCCAACGGTGCAAGTGCATGCGCCCACCGTTGCGATCGGCACGCCGTTCCATACCTGGCAGGTGGTCGCGCAAGGAAAGTCGCCTGCCGCTCACAAGGCGATGGTTCATGCTGCCAAGGCAATGGCCGCGACGGGATTGGCGGCGTTGACCGATCCGGTGCTGATTGAAGAAGCCAAGGCAGCTTTGGCGCAACATACGGCGCAGACACCGTATGTGAGCCCCTTGAGTTCCGATGTGATGCCCCCGCTGAACATGTCGAAGGGTGCTGCCACATAAGCGCGTCAACGAGGTGATGTCAGGTTGGCCGGCGAAGAAGCTATTTGGCTGACCCTCCGGTTCCTGACCAGCCTGCATTTGGCGGACGAGATGCTGTTGGGCGCGGCGAGGATTTTCAAAACGCGCCATCAACCCCGTAGCGCGTGATGTATCCGCTATCATCGAAATCGATGTGCCACGCTCGATACAGATCCGGCAAATCATCGATGGGGCGCCCCATTCTTAAATGCGCGCCAAGGGCTTGCACACCCTTCAGACGGACATCCCCCGCTCGTTTGGCTTGCCACGGGCTCTTTGGGGCAGCAGGTCACGAACCGATGCGCCGCTCTAAGCCATCATGCCGCAAGCACCATGAACTTTCCCTCGTGGAACAAGTGCATTAAAGTGGCGCATAAAATACCACTTTAAAGGAATGCGCGGCCACGATGCGAATGACGCTCCACACCGACTATGCCCTGCGTATGCTGATTTTCGCCGCGACGCGACGGAACGGCACATGCACGGTCAATGACGTGGCAAAAGCCTACGGACTTTCACGCAACCACCTCCTCAAGGTGGCGCAGACTTTGCGTGACCTCGGACTCGTCGAAACGACGCGCGGCCGTGCGGGCGGCATCCGCCTCGCGAAGGCGCCGGAAGAGATCGCTGTTGGCGCGCTGGTGCGGGCAACCGAGGATGAGTTCGCGCTGGCCGAATGCATGCAGGCGGGAGGGCACAGCTGCGTGATTTCGCCGGCGTGCCAGCTCAAGGGCATGCTGCACGAGGCGCTAGGCGCGTTCCTCGCAGTTCTCGACAAATACACGCTGGCCGACATCGTGCGGAACCGGGCAGCGCTCGGCCCGCTGCTCGGTATCGATGCCGACGTCGCCTGAGACGAAAGGGGACTGGATTGATGATTGCTGCGCTTCACATGCCGCACCCGCCGGAGGTCGCCATTCACCTGTTCGACCGGGCGCCACGCATGGCCCATTGCTTTCACGCTACCTTCGCCTTCCACTGCGGCGCGAGTTCCTTGGTCGTTGCACCAACTGCGCGCGAGGTGCTGCCATGATCGAAACCAATACCGAGCCGCTCGTTCTTGGCCGCGATGCCGCAGGCGAATTCCTGTTGCCGGCAGAGATGCTGGCCGCACGCTTCGGCTGGCCGACGCAAACCTTGCGCGACTACATGCGCCGCGGCCTCGTCGCCTCCCGCGTGGAACGCGGGGTAGGAGAGGATGACGGCCGCTGGCGCCTTTCCGTGCGCTGCGGCAATCGGCGCTGGCAGGCAATCGTCGAGGCCGACGGCTCAGTCAGGACACAGCGCCTAGAGGTTCTTCCCACGAGCCCACGCACCGCGCAGCGGTAAAAGCAGGTACCATCTGGAGTAGGCGTTCCGCGGACGTCCCGGAGGTACCCTTCTGCGGAGGTCTCGCCAACCAGCCTAGCTCTGCTCCATGTGCCCGATCCCAGTGGAACTCAAGAGGCGCCCGCATCGTGGATCACGACCCGTCCCCCTGAACCGTCTGCCTAGACAAAGATCATCACGGCCGCGTAGCCGATTGCAACCAGCACAAGCCCGACGACGAGCATTGGCATCAGACTGCTGCCATTGAGATCTCTGCCGCTCACCTGCTCGCCAGAAAAAACCATCGGCTTGCGTACTTCGTCCCTATCCATGGGCGCTCTCCGTTAATGTGGCATATTAAATACCACATTAACGGGCGGATGCGACGTGACAAAATACCGCTCTGCAACGGGTCTCGACGGGAACGACCGGACGCGTCTTCGGAAAGCGCCGGAACGAGCGCTCAGACGTCTCGACGATCACAGCCGTGGTGGCGTGCGGCGCCCCCCGCGCGACGTCCATGCTACTCAAAACTGCTCTTGAGTGGGTTTTGGCGCTGGGTTTAACGCGGTTGGTCCCTACACGGACTACGGCGTCCGGATCTTGCTAGACCTTGGCTTGGTCTAAGGAGAGCTTGATCCGAGCCCAGAGATTGCCAACGCCAGGCATGTCCGAGCTTTAGGTGTTCAAGCCGCGGCAATCGTACGCCGCTAGCGCTTTGGAGGTCCGAGCCCGTTGCCGATGGGTTCAGCACAAGGTGACTGCGGATGGTCAAATTGCAAGGTGGGATTTTGTCGCCGTGTCAGATAGATTCCGACAGGACACGTGAACCGGTGACAAGCGTTATGAGGCAGAACGGGAAATACTCCAGCGCATCGACCACCGTCGCTTTCGTCGATTTGGCCGGGTTCAGCGCAATTGCCGACGTCTATGGCGACGCCTCAGCAATTTATATCCTCGAACTCTTCGAAGACTGGGTCCGGACCTCTCTTACAGACTACCAGCCACCACTCAAATGGATCGGCGACGAGGCAATGCTCGCCTTCCCGGACCCAGACCTGGCCATTCAGGCGCTTGGCACATTGTTGCAGTCATGCAGAAACGATCCGCGTTTGCCTCTGACACGTGCTGGGGTAAATCACGGACCGATTATCCGCAGGGATGGCGATATTTTCGGTTCGACTGTCAATATTGCGGCCCGCATTGCCGCTCTTGCCGCTCCGGGTCAATTGCTCGCGACGGGCCCGATCTCGGATGCTGCGCAGGCAAGAGGCATTGTAGTCAAGAACCTTGGTCCCAAGGCGCTGCGATCTGTGGCAGGCGAAATCGAACTGTTCGAGATCGAGCTCGCTCCTTTGGTAGACCCCGGGTGGATCGACCCGGTTTGCAAGATGCATGCCCCCTATTCGCACTACAAGCGAGCAACTGGTGAAGGTCCCTGGTTCTGCTCTCGGCTCTGCGAGGAGGCGTATAAAAAATCGCCGCAGACATACTCCCCCATAGATGGCGATCGATCGCAAAACTGATGATCGGGCCGATCATCCCACGATGGGCGCAAAGGGCGCGCCCACCCTGGGGAAGATAGTCCGCAGTCCGAGATAGAAATCTCAAGCTGCACTCAGCGCGCCAACCAGCCGCCATCAACCGGAATGGCCGCGCCATGCATGTAGCGGGAAGCGGGCGCCAGCAGAAAGACGGCAGCATCGCCGATATCGTCGGGCCTGCCCCAGCGACCAGCCGGGATGCGGTCGAGGATCGCGGCTGAGCGATCTGCATCTGCGCGCAGCGCCTCCGTGTTGTTGGAGACGATGTATCCAGGTGCGATCGCGTTGACGTTGATACCCTTGCTGGCCCATTCGTTGGCAAGGATGCGGGTGATGCCCAGCACCCCATGTTTTGAGGCGGTATAGGACGCGACACGAATGCCGCCCTGGAAGGACAACAGCGAGGCGATGTTGACGATCCGCCCGGCTCGCTGTTCGTCCAGGAGTTTTCGGCCGTAGGCCTGGCAAAGAAGAAAGGCCGCCTTGAGATTGAGGTCGACCACTTCATCCCAGTCGGCCTCCGAGAGCTCCGTGGAGGCTGACCGACGAATGATGCCGGCATTGTTGACCAGTCCATCCAGAGCGCCGCATTGCTCCCAGACGCGGTCAATCAACGTTTTGACCGCATCTCCATCGGCGAGATCGCAGGCAACCGGCAGGACCCGGCCGCCCGCCGCTTCGACCTTTTCGACCGTCTCGGCCATCGACGAGCGCCCGACCGCGATCACTTCACCGCCGGCCCGGCCGATCGACACCGCGATGCCTTGGCCGATCCCGGTGTTGGCGCCCGTGACCAGCACGCGCTTGCCTTCGAGGCTGAAGGCCGAGAGATCGCTCATCGCAGCGTCTCCATCGGCACCGGGTCGGCGTCGGTGTAGTCGACATTGTCGCCCGCCATCGCCCAGATGAAGGCATAGCTGGAAGTGCCGCAACCGGAGTGGATAGACCACACCGGCGACAGCACCGCCTCTTCGTTCGCCATCACGATATGACGGGTCTCGGAAGGCTCTCCGAGAAAATGGAAAACCCGCGCCGGCTCCGGAAGATCGAAATAGAGGTAGACCTCCATACGCCGATCATGGATATGCGCCGGCATCGTATTCCACACGGACCCCTTCTTGAGCTCCGTCATTCCGACGACCAACTGGCAGGTCTCGATCCCATTGGTGAACTGAAAGATCGATCGTTCGTTCGATGTTTCCAGGCTGCCGAGATCGAGACGCTTCGCGCCCGCGATCGTCAGCAGCGCTGTCGGGTACGTACGGTGCGCGGGGGCAGACAACAGATAGAACTTTGCCGGCTTCGACCGGTCGTCCGACGAAAACACCACGTCCGATCCCATGCCGACATAGATCATGTCACGGGGGCCGAGCGCATGGCTCTTGCCGGAAACGACGGCCCGTCCCGGCCCGCCGATGTTGACGGCGATCAACTCGCGGCGCTCGAGAAACGTCTTCGTTCCCATCGGCTTGATGGCTTCGAGCGTCAGCTCCCCCTCTACCGGCATCGCCCCACCGATCACCATGCGGTCGTAATGGGTATAGGTGAGATTGACGCGATCGCTCGCAAACAGATCGCCGATGTGGAAATTGTGGCGCAGCTCGTCGGTCCCCATCGCCGCGGCTGCAAGCGGATCGATGGCGTGGCGGGATGTGAAATCGGGGATCGACATATCAAGTCTTTCGGTCGTTGTGGGAGGATCGAGGGAGGTCAGAGCGGCACGCCGCGCATTAGCGTTACGGCGGTCCCCGTCTCACGCAGGCGCCGTCGCAGCGCTTCGACGTCGGGTGCTGCGGGCAAGCGGGACAGTTTCCTTGTGCCCTGTGACGCGTCGGCCTGCGCAAGCACGGCCACGGCGAGCGTGCTGACGCCGGCTGGAACGGTGCCGCGCAATTGCGGAACCAAGGTTTTTGCGGAAACCAGGTTGGTGTTCGGGGCAGCGATATGGCAGCGCCCTTCACGAGGGACCGTCGAACCGAGGTCGAGGACGGCCGACAGATCCGAGGTCGTAGCGACGACGGCGCGACCTGTATCCTGTTTGCAAACTTCGCCGGCGTCTCGCCCGACTGCAAAGCCGCCTTCGATGGTGGCGAGCGGCCGCGGCGTGTCGATACGGTGCAGCCGAACCTGAAAATCGCCGTCCCAATAAAGCCAGGTCTCGACCGAGACATCGGCGAAGGGCCGCCAACGCGCATAGAGAAGGTTGTCGGCGACCAACGCCTCTTCGTTGGTTTCGCGCACGCGGAAATGCACGCCATCATCACTGAAGCCGATCATGGATTCAAGCACGGAATTGTCGAACCGCCAGAGGTCGTTCTCGATGCTGAAGCCGTAGCGTGCCGAATAGGCGAACTTCGCGTATTTCTCGGGCGCGAAACGGATAAAGGTGTTCTCGGCGCTCGTGTGCTGGCCAGAGGAGAGCGCGATGGCATCACCGGGCGGATTGGCGATCAGGAAACCGATATGGCGCTGTGTTGAGATCGCGGATCGCTGTGGGCAGGCGTCCTCGGCGCTCGCCCAGAACGGATGGTCTGCCGGCAGCATCAACGGAAGGAAGGCCTTCAGCGCCCAATAGGGCGATTGCGCGGAATTGTACGGTTCCGACATGATGAGGTTGGGATAGGCGTAGCCGACGGGCATCACGCCATCGCGCGCGGCAAAGGGGTGTCTGGCCCACCAGCGCAAATGACGCAGGAAGCAACCCTTCTGCGCGCCGAAGGGGATCTCCTCGTCGCCTGCGAGCGCCATGGCGCCGAAAAGGCCGCAGATGGCAAAACGATAGGTCATCGAGCGGCCGAAGCAGAGCGCTGGCCCGTCATCGGCAAACCATCTCGCCATGTCTCCGGCGATCAGTCGGGCCCGTTCACGATACCTTTTCGTCCAGTCGCCGCCATCGAGGACGGCCAGGATCAAGCCGTAGAAATGGAAGGCGAAGGGAATGTAGTGGTCGGCGCGGCGCGTATCCCCATCGTGATACCAGCCATCGCCGAGGTAGAACGCGTCGAGTTCCTGCCGGTACTGGTCGTCGAGTTCTCGATCACAGTCGACCCCGACGTGTCTCAAGCCCATGCTGACGAGCAACCGGAAGAACTTCCAATTGTTGTCGCTGTATTCGCAGGCATGGCCTTTGAGCAGATAGGCAGCGACGTTTCGCCGTTCGGCCGCAGAGAGCGGCGCCCAGAGCTTGTCTGGAACCAGCCTCAGTGCAAAACCGATCGCTGCGAGTTCCACGAGGCGCTGGCTGCGGTCGAACGTGTCGCCCCAATATTCCGGGTGTGTCGGATCACAGCCATTGGCAAGACCGCGCGCGATCGGCGTCCAATCGATCCACGTTGCGCCGCCGACCTCGGCGGGTGCCAGGCCCCAGAGCAGGCGCGAATAGCCCTCCATGTCGGCGGACGCCTGGTCGAAATGCGCCGCATGCGCGTCCAGCCGGATGCGTGCGCCACCGGCGGACCGATATTGTTCAACCGGCTCCACCAGCGTCTTGAGGGCGGCCTCGACATCGGCGCGGCTTTTCAGCGGATTGCCGGCCCAGGGTTTGAAGAGGGTTTCGGGAAAGATCATGTCGGTCATGCGAAGGGCTTCCGTTCGAACATTGCTGCGCGGGAAAGATGATTTCCCGCACAGCCCGGCAAAATCGAGCGGATGCTCAGGCCTTGAGAATGCGGTCGGCCGACGAAACGAGTTCGCTGCCTGCTTCCGCCGGCGTCAGTTGGCCAAAGGCGACCTTGTCGGCGAGCGGCCGGAAAACACGCTCGTCAAGCTCACCGGCGCCGAGCGGCACAGCCGGCGGATAGGCTCCGACGCGGCCGGCAATGCCGTTGACATAGTCGACCGTCTTTTTCGCTGTGGGGTCGATCGAGGGAAGAACTGCAGTCTGAACGTCGGTGTTCACGGGCACGCCCCGTTCGACCTGAAGGATCTTTCCGGCCTCCAGATCGTTGACGAAAAAGTCGATGAATTGCGCTGCCAGCTCCGGGTTCTTCGCGGTGCTTGCGATCGACCAGTGCAAGCCGGGGCGATAGAAAAGACCGGAGGGACCATCGGCGCTGCTGACTGGCAGCGAGGTAATATCGAGCGTGCTCTTGGAGATCTTCTGGAAGGCCGGCAGCTGGTTTGAGAAGGCAATCGCGATGGCCGCGTTGCCGGTTGCCAGCGGGTTGCTGTCGACCAGCACCTTGTCGAGCGCCTGGATCTCGGCGGAGACGCAGCCGCCGTTCTTGGTGAGGCTCTCCCAATAGCCGAACCAATCGGCCGCATCGCCGGCCTCATAGCCGAGCTTTCCGGCTTCGGTATAGAGCTTCTTGCCGCGCTGATGCAGAAACGCCTCGAAGGCATATGTGTAGCGCGACGCGTTTCCAACCGCCCAGACGTTCTTCTTGCCGATTGCCTTGGTAAGGTCGATTGAGAACTTGGCAAAGTCGTCCCAGGTGGTTTTGGCCGAAGGCGGCGCAAGCCCGGCCTTGGCCACGGCATCTGCGTCATAGATCATCGCGAAGGCGTTGAGCGACAGCGGCATGCCGGTCACCTTGCCGTCAACCGTTCCGAGATCGAGCACCCCTGGCACCAGCTTGTCGGTGCGGATGACCTTGCCGAGATAGTCGTTGAGCGGCAGGTTGGTGGACCGGCGGCTATAATCGGCAAAGCGGCTGGGCTCGAGCTGGAAAATGTCCGGAGCATTCCCACCGGCAATCATCGTCGTCAGTTTGGCCCAATAATCGCTCCCGCCCACTTCGCCGACGATCTTGGCGCCGGAATGCGCCGCCTCGAAAAGCTTGGCAACGCCAAGCGTGCGCTCGGCGCGGCTGGGTGTTCCCCACCAATAAAGGCGCATGGATTCCTCCGCGAAGGCGCGGAACGCGGGCATTGTCGTCAGCGTGGCGCCCGCCCCGAAAAGCGCGGCGTTACGCAAGAAGTGGCGTCTGTTGATCATGTTCTCCTCCTCCATGATTGGTTTCTTGAGATCTCTCTTCGCGATCAATGACCGATGCGGTCGCCGGCCTCGTCGAACAGGTGGCAGTTTTCGGCAGYAATCCTGACGTCCAGCGTCGAGCCGGCAGTGATCGGGCGCTGGCCATCGAGCGCAACCGTCAGCGACTGCCCGTCGGCAAGCCGGCCGTAAACGATGGTCTGACCGCCGAGATGCTCGACATGGACGACCGTCATCGCGCCGAGTTCGAACCCGCCGGTCCCGTCGATACCGATATGTTCGGGCCGCAGGCCGAGGCTGACCTTTGTGCCAGCGGCGATGTGCTCCTCGATCGGGAGCCGCGCATGTCTGCCGGCAATATCGATCGAAACACCGCCGTCGCGGATGTCGCCTGCGACGGCATCGAGGAAATTCATCTTGGGCGAGCCGATGAAGCCGGCGACGAAGCGGTTGGCGGGCCGGTTATAGATCTCGAGCGGCGTGCCGTGCTGCTCGATGACCCCGGCGCGCAAGACGACGATGCGGTCGGCAAGCGTCATTGCCTCCACCTGGTCATGGGTTACGTAGATCATCGTCGCTCCGATATCCTTGTGCAGCTTGGCAATCTCGACGCGCGTCTGGACACGAAGCTCCGCATCGAGGTTGGAGAGCGGCTCGTCGAACAGGAAGATCTTCGGGTCGCGCACGATTGCCCGGCCGATCGCGACGCGCTGCCGCTGGCCACCGGAGAGTTGCTTCGGCTTGCGGTCGAGCAGATGGGTAATCTGCAGGATGTCGGCGGCCTTGCGGACCCGCTTGTCGATCTCTGGCTTCGGCATCTTTGCCGTCTCGAGACCGAAGGACATGTTCTTGTAGACGCTCATATGCGGGTAGAGCGCATAGGACTGGAAGACCATGGCGATGCCGCGCTGGCTCGCCGCCTTCTCGTTCATGCGCTCGCCGCCGATCGAAAGTTCGCCGCCGCTGATCGGCTCGAGGCCCGCGATCATGCGCAGAAGGGTCGACTTGCCGCACCCCGATGGGCCGACGAAAACCACGAACTCTCCGGAGCCGATCGCCAGATCGACGCCGCGGATGATGTCGAGATTGCCAAAGCTCTTCTTGATCTTGCTCAAAGCCAGCGTCGTCATCGTTTCCGTCCCTATCTCTCAATTCCAGTTGGTGTCAGCGCTTCATGCCGGTTGTCGCAATGCCTTCGATCAGAAGTCGCTGGAACAGCATGAAGAGGATGAAGATTGGCAGCACCGTCAGCGTCGACATAGCAAAGAGCGAGCCCCAGTCCGACGTCCCGGTGGAGTCGACGAAGGTGCGCAGACCGAGCTGGGCGGTGTATTTTTCGATGTCGTTCAGGTAGATGAGCGGCGCGAAGAAATCGTCCCAGGTCCAGATGAACGAGAAGACTGCTGCCGTCGCCAAAACCGGCGTGGAGAGCGGCAGAATCACCTTCAGGAAGATGCGCAGCGGGCCGCAACCATCCATGATGGCCGCCTCGTCGAGCTCGCGCGGGATGCCCCGGAAGAACTGCACCATCAGGAAGATGAAGAAGGCGTCGATCGCCAGGAACTTCGGCACCACGAGTGGCAGGATGGAGTTTACCCAGCCAAGCTTGAGGAACATCACATATTGCGGGATCAACACCGCATGCTGCGGCATCATCAAGGTGCCGAGCATCAGCGTGAACCAGAAGCCGCGACCCTTGAAACGCAGGCGCGTGAAGGCATAGGCGGCCATGGAGCACGAAAAGAGGTTGCCGATGACGACGAGCAGCGAAATCACCAGCGAATTGAAGAACATCCAGCCAAAGCCGACGCTCAAGCCGCTCCAGCCGCGGCGGTAGGCATCGACCGTCGGATCGGTCGGGATCAGCCCCGTCGAGGTGAAGATCTCGCTGTCCGGCTTGAACGAGCTCGCAACCATCCAGAGCAGCGGATAGAGCATGAGAAAGCTGACCGCCACGAGCAGCGCGTAAAGCAGAGCGCGCTTCCATGGCGATGCGGCGGACGCTCCGGCGTCGGCGCGCGGTGCAATGGTGGTCGTTGTAAGAGCGGCATCAGTCATCGTAGTGAACCCAGAACCTGGCCGTCAGGAATGACATGGCGGTGAAGAGGGCGATGATAAGCACCAGGACCCAGGCAAGCGCCGAGGCATAGCCGAAGCGGAAATTGGTGAAGGCCTCCTGGTAGAGGTAGAGCGTGTAGAACAGCGTGGAGTCGATCGGGCCGCCGGTTCCGTCGCTGATGACAAAGGCCGAGGTGAAGGCCTTGAACGCATCGATCGTCAGGATCACGGCATTGAAGAAGATCACCGGAGTCAAAAGCGGCAAGGTGATCTTGAAGAACTGCCGCGCCTTGCCGGCGCCATCGATGCTTGCCGCCTCGTACATGTCCTGCGGGATCTGACGCAGACCGGCGAGAAAGATGATCATCGAGGATCCGAACTGCCAGACCGCCAGGAGAACGAGCGTATAGAGCGACGTCGAAGGGTTCGAGATCCAGCTTGGCCCTTCGAAACCGAACAGCGCGTTGAGCGCCTGATTGAGCAATCCGTCGCCGGCAAACACCTGTCGCCATAGTACTGCAACTGCGACGCTGCCACCCACAAGCGAAGGCAGGTAGAAGATCGCGCGAAACAACGACAACCCCTCCAGTCCTCTGTTTAGGGCCACCGCCACGGTGAGCGCAAAGATAAGCTTCAAGGGAACGGACAACAGCACGAAGGTGAAGGTCACGTTCATCGCGGTCCAGAAGCGCGGATCATCGGTCGCGATGCGCACGTAGTTTTCCGCGCCAACCCAGTTTGCTGCGCCAAGGCCGCTGTAGTCGGTCAGAGACAAATAGAACGAGGCGACCGCAGGCCCGAGCGTCAGCAGAAAAAAGCCGATGAGCCACGGCGTCAGAAAGCCGTAGCCAGCCAAACTGTCTCCGAACCCGAACCGCTCACGAGCAGCCGGCCTTTCAATTGTCCCTAGTGTGGACATGGTACCTCTCCAACGATGCCCGGCTCCTCCCGAGCATCCGACTCCTAGCGGCTAGAAATTTTCCCGTCAACAGAAAGTTTCGTAGTTGACGAAATTATCGTAATTGTGCGAAAACTTCACGAAACCAACGTGAGGCTTATCATGCGCATCGAACGAAACAGCTACTTCAACGCGGTCGAAATGGTTGGCAATCGTCCCAATCGCGAACGTCACCAGCAAGCTTTGGAACGCTGCATTGCCAAATTGCGCCAGACCATGCCGACAATCGGTCTGCGCAATCCGAAGATCGGCCTGCCGGATCAGACGTGGAGCTATTGCGGACCCTTTGACTGGGTCGTGAGCTTTCACGCCGGCCAGCTCTGGCTTGCGCTGGAACTCACCGGCGATCCCTGCTTCCTGAACGCCGCGCGAGCCCGCCGCGCCGTGTTTCGCGACATCTTGCGCCATCGCGATGCGCAAGACCACGATCTCGGCTTCCAGTTTTCTTTGAGCTGCGTTGCGGAGTGGCTGCTGACGGGCGACCGGGAGGCTCGCGATCTCGCGCTTGAGGCTGCGGCAAGACTGCTTGAGCGCTATCGCCCGGACGCACGTTACATCCAGGCCTGGAATGCGCGTCCGATCCATGGCGGCATTCGCTCCGAATTCGTCAACGGGCGCGTCATCGTCGATACGATGCAAAACCTGGCGCTGCTGCACTGGGCCCACCGCGAGACCGGCCGCGGCGATTTTGCCGAAGCCGCCGATGGCCACGCCGAAACGACCCTGAAGCACCTGGTTCGCGCCGATGACACGAGCTTCCACACCTTCCTGTTCGACCCTTCAAGCGGCAAGCCGCTGCGCGGGGAGACCCATCAAGGATATGCGGACGATTCCTGCTGGTCGCGCGGCCAAGCCTGGCTGATCCATGGCTATGCGCAATGCGCGGCAACCACCGGCAACCCTCACTTCGCCGACGCAGCCCGACGTCTGGCTGCCAAGGCCGAAGCCCTGATGGGCGACGACGACGTTCCGGTCTGGGACTATTCGGTTCCCGATGCCAAGTCAGCGCCCCGCGACAGTTCCGCGGGCGCGATCATGGCGGCCGGCATCTTCATCCTCGCCGGGCTTTGTGAACCGGAGGAGGCGCAGCGATGGTACGCATTCGGCGATCGCCTGATCGGCGGCCTGCTCGACAGTTGCGACCTGACCGGCGATCCGCAGGCCGAAGGGCTGCTCGCCCATGGCGCAGCCCATGCCAGCGCCGGCTACTCCGATGCGATGCTGCCCTATGGCGACTATTATTTCATGGAGGCGTTGATGCGTTCGCTTGGGCACACGCGCTTCTTCTGGTAGTGGACGATCATGACCATGCAGCCGCCATCAATCTCGCCTTCCGCGGCCAGTTAGGATCTTCGTCGATATGGATGACGAATCGAACGCCCCGACACTCAAGGACATCGCCGACGCCGCGGGCGTTTCGGTCGCATCCGTATCGAAGGTGCTCAACAATCGCGGTGGCGTCGGCGACGAGAGCCGGCGCAAGATCCTCGACCATGCGGAGCGGCTGGGTTACCAGGTTCGGGCGGCGCGCTCGCTGATCCGCGCCGGCGTCGAGAGCACTGTGCTGGTGATGCCGGCGCAGTTTTATGCAAGTTCGGCTTTCTACGAGGACGTGATCCAAGGCGTCCTCGCAGAGGCCAGCACAAGCTCGCTCAGGATCGACGTCCGGCTCGTCTCGCTGGATCCGGAGATCGCCATCAGCGAAATCTCCGACATTCTGCGCGACATCCGGCCAGGCGCCCTTGTCGTGCTCGGCATGGACCATCCCGTCATGATCGACAGGATTGTCGATAGCGGCATCCCGGCCGTCATCATCAACGGCATGGACCGGACGATGCGGCTCTCCTGCGTACTGCCCGACAACTGGTCCGCCGGCTGGCTCGCTGCGCAAAGGCTGCTTGCAGCCGGCCACCGCGAAATCGTGCACGTGACCATTCCCCACCGCCTGTCGTTGCGCCGGCGCCTCGAAGGCTTCCGGATCGCGCTGGAGGAGGCCGGGATGACCTTCGACGAAAACAGGCACCTCTTCGATCTCGGCCGCATGGGCCTGCAAGAGCCCGACACCACGCCGGCGATACGGCAGGCCATAAAGCAGGGACGTTTCACCGACACGACCGCGTTCTTCTGCAGCACCGATCTGATCGCGATCAACGTCATGCAAGCTCTCGAAGCCAGCAGTCACGCGGTTCCGGAAGACTTCTCGATCATCGGGGTCGACGATATTGCCATCGCCCGGCACAGCCGCCCGCCACTGACGACGATGCGCATCGACCGGGGTGAGCTTGGCCGCGCCGGAATCCAGCTTCTGCTGGAACGGATCAACGACCCCGAAATCAATGTGCGCCGGGTCAATCTCGGCGTCCGCCTGGTTGAACGCTCCACCGTCGCTGCACCGAGGAGTGACCGCCGCGCGAAAGGGGCGTGAGAGGCAGCGGGCATGAAAGTCGGGCGGGTACGCTCGCCTTTATGACTGCCGGCCGATAGCTCGGCTTGTGATGTCATTTCCTGCGCGGATGAATGACCAAGCCCGCGTGCCGCAGCATGTCCCCCTAGGGTCCGGACTCAATTGCACCAGTATGTGAGCGTGGCAGCGATTAGAGCTGCTGCGAGGAAATTTCTTGCCAGTTTGTCATACCGGGTGGCAATGCGCCGCCAATCCTTGAGCCTGCACCAGAGGCGCTCGACGAGGTTTCGG
>NZ_JBFRGB010000031.1:0-74306 GCF_052115125.1 Ensifer sp. 2TAB8
TTGGCGAAGGCGAGCAGGTCGGCGTTGAGCTGGTCCTTGTGCGTGTCGGTGATGCCATGCGGCGCGCCGGCATAGACCTTGAGTTCGGCATGCGGGACGAGTTTCTTCGAAGCCCGAGCGGCCGCATCGATCGGCACGATCTGGTCGTCGTCACCGTGGATGATCAAGGTCGGCACGTCGAACTTCCTCAGGTCGTCGGTGAAATCGGTCTGCGAGAAGGCGACGATGGAGTCATAGGTGTTCTTGTGACCGGCCGTCATGCCCTGCAGCCAGAAGCTGTCGATCATGCCTTGCGAGGCGACCGCACCCGGCCGGTTGAAGCCGAAGAACGGACCGGACGCGATATCGCGGTAGAGCTTGGAACGATCCTTGAGGCTTGCCGCCTGCAGGCCGTCGAACACCTCCTTCGGCAGGCCACCGGGGTTCTTGTCGGTCTTGACCATCAAGGGCGGCACCGCCGAGATCAATCCGGCCTTGGCGACGCGGCTCGTGCCGTGGCGGCCGATATAGCGGCTGATCTCGCCGCCGCCGGTGGAAAAGCCGGCGAGGAAGATGTCCTTCAGGTCGAGCGCATTGATCAGATCCGCGAGATCATCGGCATAATGGTCCATGTCGTTGCCGTCCCAGGGTTGCGACGAGCGGCCGTGGCCACGGCGGTCATGGGTGACGACGCGGAAGCCGTTGTTGGCCAGATGAAAGGCCTGCGCCTCCCAGCTGTCCGACGACAGCGGCCAGCCGTGGCTGAGCACGACGACCGGGCCATCCTTCGGACCCCAGTCCTTGTAATAGATCTCGACGCCATCGCGGGTGATGATGCGGCTGCCGGAGACTTCACCACCTTGCGAACCGGCACCAACCTGCTTGCCGCTTGCCGCCGTCGCATCCGCCGCCTTGGCGGGGCTGTTGACCGCCGACACGGCGGCCGCGGTCGCCGCTGCGCCAAAGGCAACCGAGAGGACATCGCGACGGGAAATGCTGCTGGTTTCGGCCTTGCTGACTGCCTTGCTCATGGAAACGCTCCTTCTTCCCTGCGGTCGTGCCGCGTTGCAATAAATATCTAGCGATTAAATCGTTCACGATGCATTTGGATTTATATCGCTGCCGATTAGATCGTGCACAATCTTTTATATCGTGGTTCGCACGCCTGTCAATGCCTTGCGATTATATCGCGAACGATTTATTTTAAGGCATGATGGGAGAAAGCGATGACCGGCACCGAACCTAGAGACGACGATGCAATGCTGACGCTGGACAGTTTCCTGTGCTTCGCGGTCTATTCCGCAAACCACGCCTTCACGCGCATCTATAAGCCGCTGCTGGAAGAACTCGACCTCACCTACCCGCAATATCTGGTGATGGTGCTTTTGTGGGAGAAGAACGACCAGACGGTCGGCAGCCTCGGCGAACGGCTCTTTCTGGAATCGAGCACGCTTACCCCAATGCTGAAACGTCTGGAGGCGGCCGGCTATATCGACCGCGTGCGCGACAAGGCGGACGAACGGCAGGTCCGGGTACAATTGACCGACATGGGCAAGGCGCTGCGCCAGAAGGCGATCGCTGTGCCGCGCGGCCTCACTCAGGCAACAAAGCTCGGCGCCGACGATCTCGAGCGACTGCGTGCAGAGGTCTCGTCGCTCAGGGACACCCTGCTGAAATAGAAATCACTGCGCCAGGGCCTCATCTGAACGCGGAAGGCGCTCCTAGCCCTTTGAGCTACGAGTATCCTTCCACATCCAGCGATTCCGCTTGAAGGCGGGACGCTCTCGCAATCTTCAAAAAAGAAAAGCCCGGCGATCGCTCGCCGGGCCAAACCAGTCGGACACGCAGTCCGAAGTCAGAACTACTCGTTCTGGAAGTAGCTGTACTTGCCGTCTTCACCCTTCTTCCAGGTGTACATGACGTAGTCCGGACGCGTGATGTCGCCCTTTTCGTCATAGCCGAGGTCGCCGATTGCGGTCTTGAACGGACCCTTTGCCTTGATGGCTTCAGCAACGGCCTGCGGGTCGTTGCCGCCGGACGCCTTTGCGGCTTCAGCGATGACCTGGAGGGCGGCGTAAGCGTAGAGCGTGTAGGCTTCCGGTTCGAAGCCGGCAGTGCGGAACTTCTCGACGAGTTCCTTGGCAGCCGGGTTCTTGCGCGGATCCGGAGCGAACGTCATCAGCGTGCCATCGACGGCGTCGCCGGCGATCGAGGCCAGTTCGTTCGAAACGATACCGTCGCCCGACATCAGGGTTGCCTTGAGGCCCTGATCCTTCATCTGACGCATGATCAGGCCAGCTTCGGTGTGCAGACCGCCGTAGTAGACGATCGAAACGCCGGCTTCCTTCATCTTGGCGATCAGCGCCGAGAAGTCTTTGTCACCGGTGTTGATGCCTTCATAGAGGGCTTCGGTGAGGCCGGCTTCGTTCATCGACTTCTTGGTTTCGTCGGCAAGACCCTGACCATAGGGGGTCTTGTCGTGAATGACGGCGATCTTCGCGTCCTTGAAGTTGGCGGCGAGGTAGGCACCGGCAACTGCACCCTGCTGGTCGTCACGGCCGCAGGTACGGAACGTGTTCCAGAGACCGCGCTCGGTGAACTGCGGGTTGGTGGAGGCCGGCGTTACCTGCAGGATGCCGTTTTCAGCGTAGACTTCCGAAGCCGGGATGGACACGCCCGAGTTGAAGTGACCGACAACGAACTTCACACCGTCAGCAACGAACTTGTTGGCGACCGAAACGCCCTGCTTGGCGTCGGAAACGTCGTCGCCGAGCACAACCTTGATCTGTTCGCCATTGATACCGCCAGCAGCGTTGATATCTGCAGCAGCCTGTTCAGCACCTTTCTGGAGCTGTGCGCCGAAAGCGGCATTCGGGCCAGTCAGCGGGCCTGCGACACCAACGAGAACATCAGCCCAGGCGCTGCCGCTGAAGGCAACCATAGCCGTCAGCGCGACCGCCGACAGAAGAGACTTTTTCATCTTGTTACTCCCAATTATTCGAGCGGGTCTCGTTACCAACCTGCGCAATGCCCACCATAGTTGCGCCGGTGTTTCTTTCGCACCGGCCGCGGCGGCCGGCGCGCGCTGTTCCCTTTATTTGGCTTTCCAAGAGAAAGGCGAAGCCTTCTCATAGAGCCAATAGTAGTTATTGGTCATTTGCTTGGTCCGGTAGTACCGGAAACCTGCGGTAGCAAACAACAAAAGCACGACCGTGTCCACGATATAGTATTGCAGGCTGAACATCGTGCCCGCGAAGAGCGCGTGGTGCACGAAACGGATACCCAGCCCCAGCAACGCCACGTAGAGCAGCAGGCGTCGCATGTCTTCCCAGCTCTCGGCCACGCTCTTGCCCGTGCGCCAGGCGGTCCAGCCGCCAAGCACGCAGCTTATGAAAAGAAACTGCCAGATCGACGCTTCTTCGTAGAGAATTCCCTGCATGTCACTTGCTCCAGATGCAGCCGATCAATGACGGCCGCCTTCGAGATAGGCCGCGCGCACTTCCGGATTGGCGAGCAGTTCCTTGCCGGAACCGCTCATCGTCACCCGGCCGTTGACCATGACGTAGCCGCGGTCCGAAAGCTTGAGCGCACCGAAGGCGTTCTGCTCGACGAGGAAGACGGTCAGGCCCTCCTCCTTGTTGAGTTTCTTGATCGCTTCGAAGATGCCCTTGACGATCAGCGGCGCGAGACCGAGCGACGGTTCGTCGAGAAGCAGGAGCTTCGGCCGGGCCATCAGCGCGCGGCCGATCGACAGCATCTGCTGCTCGCCGCCCGAAAGCGTGCCGCCGCGCTGCGCCTGGCGTTCCTTGAGGCGCGGGAAGAGTGCGAACACCTTTTCCACGTCTTGGTCGAAGTGCTTCAGGTTGTCGAGGCTCGCGCCCATCTGCAGGTTCTCGAACACCGTCATGCGCGGGAAAATACGCCGCCCCTCGGGGGACTGGGCGATGCGCAACCGGGCGATTTCGTGCGTCGGCATGCGGGTGATGTCCTGGCCCTCGAAGTGGACCGAACCGGTGCGCGCCTGCGGACTACCGCAGATGGTCATCATCAAGGTCGACTTGCCGGCTCCGTTCGCGCCGATCAGGCAGACGATCTCACCACGGTGAACTTCGACATCCACCCCGCTCAAGGCGCGGATGTTGCCGTAGTAGGTCTCGACGRCTTTGACTTGGAGAAGAGGCGCCGTCATCAGTTGGTGCCCCCCTGTCCGCCTTCGATTTCCTCGATTTGTTCGATCACCTCTTCAACCTCTTCATCCTCGACACCCAGATAGGCCGCGATGACCTTCGGATCGGTCTTCACGAAATCCGGTGTGCCGTCGGAAATCTTCTGTCCGTATTCCAGGACCACCACGTGGTCAGAGATCTCCATGACCACGGACATGTCGTGTTCGATCAGCAGGATCGACGTGCCGGTATCGGCACGGATGCCCTGCAGCAATTCGTTGAGCGCCAGCGATTCCCGCGGGTTGAGGCCGGCGGCCGGCTCGTCCAGGCAGAGCAGTTCGGGGCCCGTGCACATGGCACGTGCGATCTCGAGACGACGTTGAGCGCCGTAGGAAAGATCGCCGGCCGGATCATCCGCCCGGTCGATCAGCGATGCCTTTTCGAGCCAATGCTTGGCAAGGTCGATCGCCTCTCTCGACGCCTGGCGGTAGGCCGGGAAGCCGAGAAGACCGAGGAAGGTGTAACCTGATGCCTGCATCAGCTTGTTGTGCTGCGCGACGAGCAGGTTCTCGAGCACCGTCAGACCGGAGAACATCCGGATGTTCTGGAAGGTGCGCGCCACCTTGGCGTGCTTGGTGATCTCGAAGTCTGGCAGCCGCTCCAGCAGGTATTCCCTGCCGGCCTTCTGCTTCATCGTGATCATGCCCATCGTCGGCTTGTAGAAGCCGGTGATGCAGTTGAACACCGTCGTCTTGCCTGCGCCGTTCGGACCGATCAGCGCCGTGATGTCACCGCGATAGGCTTCGAAGGAGAAGTCGTTGATGGCCATCAGACCGCCAAAGCGCATCGACAGGTGCTCAACCTTGAGAATGGGGTCTTTTGTCATTGTCGTTGTCTCGCGGGCCATCAGCCGTGCCCTTCCTTGGTGAAGCTGCCGGAGACTGCCTTGCGTTCGTGCAGGAAGGCTGTCGGTTCGCGCGATCCGACGAAGCCGCGCGGCTTCCAGACCATGACGACCACCATGGCGAGGCCAAAGATCAGCATGCGGTAGAGTTCAGGCGTGAAGTCCTGCCCGAAGATGGCCTTCAGGAAGGAAAGCTCACGCAGGATTTCCGTGCCGCCGATCATCACCACCGCGGCGACCGCAATGCCGGTGAGCGAGCCCATGCCGCCGAGAACCACGATCGCCAGGATAACGGCGGACTCCAGGAACACGAAGGATTCAGGCGAAACGAAGCCCTGGCGCACTGCAAAGAACGACCCGGCAATACCGCCGAACATTGCGCCCGTGGCAAACGCGGTGAGCTTGGTCGTCACCGTGTTGATGCCGAGGGAGCGGCAGGCGATCTCGTCCTCGCGCAGCGCTTCCCAGGCGCGACCGATCGGCATGCGGCGCAGCCGCATCGTCACGTAGGCCGTCAACAGCGCAAGCGCCAGGATCAGGTAGAACAGGAAGATCTTGTAGTAGGCCGAAGACATCGGCAGGCCCATCATCGCGGCAAAGCCGTCCTTCGAGGCATCGAACTTGATGCCGAACAGCGTTGCCTTGGCGATACCGGAAACGCCGAACGTACCCTTCGTCACCTCTGTCCAGTTGATCAGGACGAGGCGGATGATTTCACCGAAGGCAAGCGTCACGATCGCCAGATAGTCGCCCCGCAGACGCAGGACCGGAAAGCCGAGGATCATGCCCCAGAAACCGGCAAGGATGCCGGCAACCGGCAAGAGAATCCAGAACGACAGGCCGAAATAGGTCGACAGCAGCGCGTAGGAGTAGGCGCCGACAGCGTAGAAGGCGACATAACCCAGATCCAGAAGGCCGGCCAGACCGACGACGATATTCAGGCCCCAGGCCAGCATCACGTAGATGAGGATCTGGATGCCGAAATTGTCGACCCATTTGAGCGAGCCCTGGACGCCGAAGAGCGCGACGATGATCGGCGGGTAGACGAGCAGGAACGCGATGGCGATCTTCGAGAAGTTGCGGCTGAAGAAGGTCTCCTCCTTCGCCACGTCCTCGGCTGCAGCCTTCGCCGCCTTGCGGCGGGCGAGTGCCGGCTGGACATAGGCAACCATCGCGAAACGGCCGACGGCAGCCACGATTACGAAGATCGCAAGCAGGCCCCACCGTTGATTGAGGATCAGCTCATTGCGGATGTTCTGATCGGACTTGAGACCGACGAACAGCACGAAAAGGCCGAGGGAAATCAGGCCCGCGAAGACAGCCTCGCGCAGGGCCCGCGCCGTCACGTCAGTGCCGGCGCTTGCAGTCGTAGAAGCAATGTTTGCCATGGAATTATACCTTCTCGACTTCCGGTCGTCCGAGAATGCCAGACGGCTTGAAGATCAGGACGATAGCGAGAATGGAGAAGGTCGCGACGTCCTTGTAGTCGATGGTGAAATAGGCCGACCAGAGAGACTCGATGAGCCCGATCAACAGTCCGCCGAGAACGGCGCCCGGCAGCGAACCGATGCCGCCAAGAACGGCCGCGGTGAAAGCCTTGACGCCAGGGACGAAACCGTCGGTGAAGACGACGACGCCGTAATACATCAGGTACATCGTACCGGCGACGGCCGCGAGTGCTGCACCCATGATGAAGGTAACAGAGATCGTGCGATCGACGTCGACGCCGAGCAGTGCAGCCATCTTGCGGTCCTGTTCGGTCGCACGCTGTGCACGACCAAGCGGCGTCTTGTTGACGATGTACCAGAAGATGGAGAGCAGGATCGCCGTGATGATGATGATGATGATCTGCTTCAGCGAGATGGTAATGCCGAAGACGTTGTAGACCGAGGAAACGAGCGGCGGGATCGGCTTGTTGCGCGGGCCCTGCGTTACCTGGATGAAGTTCGACAGCGCAATCGACATGCCGATTGCCGTGATCAGCGGCGCAAGACGGAACGAACCGCGCAGCGGCCGGTAAGCCACCTTCTCGATCGTCCAGTTCCAGAGCCCTGCGGTCAACATGCCGACGATCATCATCAGCAGCAGCGCAAGTACAACCGGGACGCCCCCGATGAATGTTGTGAGAATAAGAAAGACAATCAAAGCGGCAAAACCGCCGAGCATGAAGATATCGCCATGGGCGAAGTTGATCATGCCAATGATGCCGTAGACCATGGTATAACCGATTGCGATCATACCATAAATAGACCCAAGAGTCAGCCCGTTGACGAGCTGCTGGACGAAATACTCCATCAATCTTCCCCTGGACCAGATCCTTGTAGGTCCGGTCTCTTGTTTTTTGAGCTCATTTTGAGCGCTGTATTTGCTCGATTCCATACCTTTTTCAAACGAAAAGGAAAGCTAAAAAACGCGACTTCGATAAAATCTTCCTCGATAAAATCGATTTGACGCTTTTAGAGCCAGAAAAATCAAAATTTCCGCAGCTTTCGCCCGTGAAATCATCAACTTTAGTCGTAAATGCTTTGGGCTTGGTCAGCGGCCTGGCCACCGAACGGCCAGACCAGTGCTGCTTCGCGGCTCAGCCGCGCATCCTTTGCCCGCTTGCATCGAACAGKGGATTCGGCTGGAGGCGCGCCGGCAGTATCTCGCCCAGCAGTTCGATCGCCCAGCCATCGCTGCGGTCGGCGATCTCCTTCGGCACGTAACCCATGGCGACCGAAACGCCGCTCGTGTGCGCATAACCGCCGGATGTCACCCAGCCGCGCACGACGCCATCGAGATAGATCGGCTCATCACCGATGACATCGGCATCCCTGGCTTCGAGGAGGAAGGTTCTAAGACGCAGCGCGCCGCCTTCCGCCTTTTCCTTCACGGCTGCCGCCTTGCCGATGAAATCCGCGTCCTTTCCGGCCGCCACGAAGCGACCAAGGCCGGCTTCGACCGGGCCATAAAGCGGACGATACTCGCGCGCCCAGCTGCCGAAGGATTTTTCGACGCGCAGCGCATTCAGCGCCCTCAAGCCGAACAGACGGATCCCGGACGCCTGTCCCTTCTCCATCAGAAGTTCGAAGAGATAGCGCTGATATTCCGGCTTCATCCAGATCTCGTATCCGAGATCGCCGGTGTAGCTCACGCGGCCGACGATCGCGGGCGCCATGCCGAGATCCATTCGGCGAACTTCCATGAACGGAAAGGCCGTATCGGAGACGTCGAGATGGGTGAGGCCGGCAAGCACGTCACGCGCCTTCGGCCCGGCGATCGATAGGCCGACCAGTTCCAGCCTCAGCGCCTTCAGCGAAACCGAACCGTCCCCGGGCAGATGCGCCTCGAACCAGCGCATGTGGTAGTCCTCGGCGATGCCGGATCCGACAAGCAGGAAATCCCCCTCCCCGAGCTTGGCAAGCGTGAAGTCGCCGATCAGCTTGCCATCGTCCTTCAGCATCGGCGCCAGCGTCATGCGCCCCACCTCAGGGATGCGGCAGGCAAGCATGCGGTCGAGCCAGGATTCGGCGCCCTTGCCGGTGATCGCATATTTGGCAAAGCCCGATGTCTCCATCAGGCCGACCCCCTCTCGCACGGCCCGGGCCTCCGCGCCCACCGTCTCGAAGTCGGTCGAGCGCCGCCAGGAGAAGGCGTCCTTTACGCCTTCGGGTGCGAACCACAGCGGCGTTTCGAGCCCATAGGAAGCGCCGAAGACGGCGCCCGCAGCCTTCAGCCGGTCGTAGATCGGCGTCGTCAGCAGCGGCCGCGCGGCCGGCAGTTCCTCGTTCGGATAGCGGATGGAGAAGCGGCGCGAATAGTTTTCGCGTACCTTGGCATTGGTATAGGCAAGGGTCGCGAAATCGCCATAGCGGGAAACGTCCATGGCGAAGACGTCGAAGCCGGGATCGCCATGGATCATCCAGTTGGCGAGCGCCAGCCCGACGCCGCCGCCCTGGCTGAAGCCGGCCATGACGGCGCAGGCCGACCAGAAGTTCCTCAAGCCTCGTACCGGGCCGACCAGCGGGTTGCCATCCGGCGAGAAGGTGAAGGGCCCGTTGATGATCTTCTTGATGCCGGCTTTGTTGAAGGCAGGAAAGTGCCGGAAGCCCACTTCGAGCTCCGGCGAAATGCGGTCGATATCCTCTGCCAGCAGCTCATGACCGAAATCCCAAGGCGTGGAGATCGGCGACCACGGGCGGCACGCCTTCTCATAGGTGCCCATCAGCATGCCGTTTCGCTCCTGGCGGAGATAAATCTCGCCGTCGAAATCGACGCAGTGCATCAGCTCCTTGCCGCGCGCCTGGTTGAACTCGATGACCTCGGGCATGTCCTCCGTGATGAGATACATGTGCTCCATGGCGAGCACCGGCAGTTCGAGGCCAACCATGCGGCCCACCTCGCGCGCCCAGAGCCCGGCGGCGTTGACGACGTGTTCGGCGATGATCTCGCCCTGGTTGGTGATCACCCGCCAGGAACCATCCTCGCGCTGCACCAAGTCTTCGACCTTGGTGTGCAGATAGATTTCCGCACCATTCTTCTTCGCCGATTTGGCATAAGCGTGCGTCGTGCCATAGGGATCGAGATGCCCCTCGACCGGATCGAAGACCGCGCCGACGAACTGGTCGGGATCAAGCAACGGCATCAGGTCGTGCGCTTCCTTGGGCGCCAAAAGCTCGGCTTCGAGCCCCATGTAGCGCCCCTTGGCAAGGATCGACTTCATCCAGTCGAAACGCTCCTTGGTGGCCGCGAGCATCATGCCCGAGGTCATGTGCAGGCCGACATCCTGGCCGGAATACTCCTCAATCTCCTTGTAGAGCTCGACCGTATATTTCTGCAGCTTGGCGACGTTCGGGTCGCCGTTGATCGTGTGCATGCCGCCGGCCGCATGCCAGGTGGAGCCGGAGGTCAGTTCCGATCGTTCGAGCAGCACGGCATCGGTCCAGCCGAACTTCGTCAGGTGATAAAGCACCGAACAACCGACGACACCGCCTCCGATAACGACGACCTTGGCATGGCTTTTCATGCGTACACTCCGTCTTCCCACGCTCCTGCCGGAGGCGCGGCCAAATTGTCAGGGAAAATCAAGCACGGCGACCGCTTGCCTTCCGCCACGGAAGCGCAAGCGACTGATGATCGAAGCCTAGTCAGAAAGGCGGCGCCGATAAAGACACGGCTGCGAAGGACGCTTGTCCATTTCCGCCGTTTGCTGGCGGATGGGCGACCCGTTTGCGGCATTTCATGCCGCATTTGTTTTCAGCCTTTAGGAAGGGCCGGTTCAGTCTGAAAAGGCTGCGGTAAGATCGAACGCCCGCCCCATCCGCACGAGGTCGTCGAAGAGCGATTCGGCGTAACTCCGCGGCACGATCAGCTCAAACGTGTCTTCGTCGGTCCGGGCGAGATTGACCGGGATGTGACCGCAAAGAACGTTGGCGCTGCCCCCAATCGAAAAGGCCGCGGGATGGAGGTCGAGGCCGATGCCTTTGGCAAGGACGCTGCGTGCGTTCGGTCCGGCAAGACGGAATACGACGCGTCCGTCGCTCTGGTCGACGACGTAGGCACCACCGGCGCAGAGCTCCTCGAGGCGGCGTACGAGCCCGCTCGGCGCCTCCGTCTCTGAGACCACCAGCCATTCCTCGGGGCCGGAGAAACGGAGCGAGAACTCGGGCACCGAAGCGATCGCCTGCCGCACCGCGTCTTCCTGACCCGCACGAGCAAGAACCGTCGCGACCGTGCGCCAATGGCCGACCATCAGATGATCGGCCGCTGCAGGCGCCGGTGCCGAGCGCAGTTTCTGTTCCAGTGCGTGGCGGTTGTTGTAGTCGCGAACCATCACCGCCTCCTCAGGCCTTCAGTTTCATGTTTTGCGGATCGACGAAGACCGGGTCGCAGACCTCGGCGACAATCTCCTGATCACGCAGCTTGTCGAAAACGATGACCTTCTCGCCATATCGCTCACGCCCGGATTTCAGGAAGGCAAGCGCTATGGCATGCCCCAGCACCGGCGAGAAGCCGGCCGAACTCACCCAGCCCTGATCGTTCAATGTCGAGGGCTTCGTGCCTTCCTTCAGGAGATGAGCGCCGGCGCGCATGTCCTTGTCGGTATCGACAGGCTTCAGACCAACAAGTTGCATGCGGTCGGCCGCCGTCAGGCCATAGCGCGTCGACAGGCGCTTGCCGATGAAGTCGGTCTTCTGCATCGACAGCATGCGGCCGAGACCGGCGTCGTCGGGCGTCACGCGACCGTCGAACTCGGCATGCGTCAGCAAACCCTTTTCGAGCCGCAGCACATTCAGCGCCTCGACGCCATAGGCACAGATTTCATGTGGCCGGCCAGCCTCCATGATCTGGTCCGCCGCCGCCTCACCGTAGCCTGCAGGCACCGCCAGCTCGAAGGCCAGCTCGCCGGAGAAGGAAATGCGGAAGAGCCGCGCGGACACGCCGCTTTTCAGGACGACCTTACGGGCGGACAGGAACGGAAATGCACAGTCCGAAATGTCACCGTCGACGATCTGCTGCAGCACTGTCCGCGCCTTCGGACCGGCGATCGCCATCTGCGCCCATTGGTCGGTCGACGAGGTAAAACGGACGTCGAGTTCCGGCCAGAGCGCCTGGGCACAATATTCCATATGCGCCATGACCGGGCCGGCCATCGCCGTCGTCGTGGTCACGAAGAAATGCTCGTCATCGAAGCGGCTGACCGTACCATCGTCGAAGACGAAACCATCCTCACGCAGCATCAGGCCGTAGCGCGCCTTTCCAACCGGCAGCTTCAGGACTGGGTTGCAATAGAGCCGGTTCAGGAACTCCGCGGCGTCGGGGCCGAACACCTCGATCTTGCCGAGGGTCGATACGTCGCACAGGCCGACATTGGCCCGCACGTTCAGCACTTCGCGATCGACGCTGTCGCGCCAGGTCTTCTCGCCGGCGCGCGGGAACCAGGCGGAGCGGTGCCAGAGCCCGGCCTCGACAAAGGTCGCCCCGTTTTTCTTCGCCCAGCCATGCAGCGGCGACTTTCGCGCGGGTGCTGCATGTTCGTCGCGGGCCGCGCCGGCGAGCGCGCCGAAGGAGACCGGCGTGTAGAACGGCCGGAAGGTGGTGGTGCCGACCTCCGCCGGGCTGACGCCGCGCATGCCCGCGAGGATGCCGACCGCATTGATGTTGGAAAGCTTGCCCTGGTCGGTCGCCATGCCGTTGGTCGTGTAGCGCTTGGCGTGCTCCACATGGCCGAAGCCTTCGCGCAGCGCCAGGCCCAGATCCTTCGCATGCACGTCGTTCTGGAAATCGACAAAGGCCTTCGACTTGGCGCCCGGTACGTACCAGAGCGCCGCGAAGGAAGCGATCTCCTCGCCATCGACAACGGGTGCTGCGGCCGAGCTTGCGCTGAAGCCGAGATCGGCCGCAATCGCTGCAGCTTTCTCCGCACCATCGGAAAGGCAGCCCGAGAGCGTATAGACGCCGTTGGCCGCACCCACGGGACGCAGGCCACCACCGACATCGGGCGCCGCGAATGCCTTCAGCTCCTCCGACCAGACCGGCTTCGCACCGCGCTGGCAGGCAAGATGCACGACCGGGCTCCAGCCGCCGGACATGCCGAGCGCGTCGCAGGCGATCAGCTCCTCGAAGCCGGAGCGTTCGACGACGATGCCCTTGAGGCGTTGCCTGCCCTTGGTGTCGACGATCGAAGCGGAACGAATGACCCTGATGCCATCCGGCGCCTGATCGGCGGCCTCAGCCCGGGAATCGACGATCGCCGCGATGGCGACGCCCTTGGCCGCAAGCATCCGTGCCGTCCGGTAACCGGCGCCGCCGCTGGTAAAGATCGCGACTTGCTTGCCGGCGGCCACGCCGTAACGCTCGGCATAGGCGGTCATAGCACCGGCCATCATCACGCCCGGGCGGTCGTTGCCGCCGAACACCAGCGGGCGCTCCTCGGCACCGGTTGCCATCAGCGCCCGCTTTGCAACGATGCGCCAGACACGCTCGCTCACAAGCTTAGAAGACGGTTCGGCGACGTGCTTCTGCACGCGTTCGACGGCGCCGAAGACGTTGTCGTCATACCAGCCGAAAACGGTGGTGCGCGAAAGCAGCGTGACGGTGGACAGCGATTGCAATTCCGCGACCGTTCGGTCGGCAAAAACGGAAGCCGGGGCGCCGTCGATCGTCTCACCGCTCGAAAGCAGGGAACCGCCGGGGCGGAAATCCTCATCGGCCACGATAACCCGGAGACCAGCGCGGCCGGCGGTCAACGCCGCCATCAGGCCAGCTGGACCGGCACCGACGACGAGCAGGTCACAGAAGGCCCAGGATTTCTCGTAATTCTCGGGATCTCGCTCGAGCACGGCTCGGCCGAGGCCGGCGGCACGGCGAATGAACGGCTCGTACACCCGTTCCCAGGCCTGCTTCGGCCACATGAAGGTCTTGTAATAGAAGCCTGCGCCGAGGAACGGCGAAAGGACGCCGTTGACGGCCCCGACATCGAAGCCGAGCGACGGCCAGCGGTTCTGGCTTTTGGCGGTCAGCCCGCCATAGAGCTCGGCGACGGTCGCCTTGGTATTGGCATCGGTACGCGCACCGGAGCCGAGGGTGACGAGCGCGTTCGGCTCGGAAGGCCCGGCGCTGACGATGCCGCGCGGCCGATGATACTTGAAGCTGCGCCCCACGAGCAGCTGGTCGTTGGCAAGAAGCGCCGAAGCGAGCGTGTCGCCGGCAAAGCCGCGCAACGGTCGACCATCGAAGGTGAAGCTCAGCGACTGGCTGCGATCGACGAGACCGCCGGAGGAAAGACGGTATCCGGTCATCGCGCGGCCCTCCGCGCAAACTCGGCGGCATCGACGACGGAATAGACCTCGTGGGTCGCCGTATCGCGCTCGACCACGAGGAAGCGGCGACAGCCGGCGACGTGGTGCCAATGTTCCAACGTGCGGCCGCGCGGGTTGGCGCGCACGTAAACATAGTCGTGCCAGGCTTCGTCCGAATCCATCGGTTCGGGGCGGCCGCGCGAGGCATCGCCGCGGATCGCGAATTCTTCCTTCGGTCGGACCCCGCAATGCGGGCAGGTAATCAGGCTTGCCATCGTCTTCCGTGTCCTGAAGCCGCGCTCCGGCTTCCTGTTCATATCAAGCGGGCCGGTTGCCCGCCGCGTGCTGTCAGTGAAGGTTGGGCTGCGGCCCGGCCCCGGCCTCGTCGACGGCATAGCCGCGCGCGAAGCGATCGAGCCTGAGGGCGCGCGCCACCGGATGGGTGTCGTTCTTGGCGATCAGGTGGGCAAAGCAATAGCCGGAAGCCGGCGTCGCCTTGAAGCCGCCGTAGCACCAGCCGCAATTGAGGTAGAGATTGTCGATCGAGGTGCGGTCGATGATCGGCGAGCCGTCCATGCTCATATCCATGACGCCGCCCCAGGCGCGCAGCACCCGCACCCGCGACAGGCCGGGGATCATCGTCACCCCCTCCTCCATCACGTGTTCCGCCGTCGCCAGATTGCCGCGCTGGGCATAGGAGGAGTAGCCGTCGATCTCGGCGCCGAAGACGAGCCCGCCCTTGTCCGACTGCGAGATGTAGAAGTGCCCGCCGCCATAGACGATCACGTGGTCGATGCAGGGCTTCAGGCCCTCGGTCACGAAGGCTTGCAGCACATGGCTTTCCAGCGGCAGCTTCAGATCCGCCATCTCGCCGACACGCGAGGAATTGCCGGCCGCCGCCAGGGCCAGCTTGCCGCAGCCGATGAAGCCCTTGGTCGTTTCGACGCCGGTGACGACACCGTTTTCGCGACGAATGCCGGTCACTTCGCAATGTTCGATGATGTCGACGCCGTGCCGGTCGGCACCCCGGGCATAACCCCAGGCAACGGCATCATGGCGCGCCGTGCCGGCGCGGCGCTGCAACAGGCCGCCGAGGATCGGATAGCGGGCGTGATCGTAGTTGAGGAAGGGGATCATCTTCTTCAACTGTTCGCGCTCGATGAGTTCGGCGGCAACGCCCTCCATCCACATCGCGTTGCCGCGGCGGACATAGGCGTCACGCTGGGCGTCGCTGTGGTAGAGCATGATGACGCCACGCTGCGACAGCATCACATTGTAGTTGAGATCCTGCTCGAGCCCTTCCCAGAGCTTCATCGAGAATTCGTAGAAGGGTTCGTTGCCGGGAAGCATGTAGTTGGAACGCACGATCGTGGTGTTGCGGCCGACATTGCCGGAACCGAGATAGCCCTTCTCCAGCACCGCGACGTTCTTCACGCCGAATTCCTTGGCGAGATAATAGGCGGTCGAGAGGCCGTGCCCGCCACCGCCGATGATGATCACGTCATAGTGCGGTTTCGGCTGCGGCTGGCGCCATTGCGGCTTCCAATTCAGGTTTCCGGAAAGGGCGTTCCTGACGAGCGAGAAAGCGGAATAACGCATGAAGGCATCCAGTTCAGTTGCGTCGGCACATTTGCACAGCCGAGCCACGGAAGCAAAGACACAAGCTTCTCGCAGTTGCAAAAAACCCTTCGCCGGCTCATCGAGTCTCGGCTGCCAGGCAGAACGGATCGAGGTCAGTCTTCAGTGGAATACGCCTACCGCCGAAAGCATTAGCTACCTTCCTGTTCTCAATATGCTATGTGCTTGATGACAGAGGGAAGTAGGGGCGAATGCTGGAGATACTGCAACAATCGGCGATATCAGCAGGTCGGGCCATTCTCGACATCTACAATGCTGGCCCTGAAGTCACCTACAAGCCGGACTGTTCGCCGGTCACCGATGCCGACGCCTGTGCCGAGCGCATCATCCTCGCGGATCTCGCCCGCGCCTTCCCCGGGGTTCCTGTGGTCGCGGAGGAAGCGGTCGCCGCCGGCTTCGTGCCCGACATCGCCGGCAAGTCCTTCTTCCTCGTCGATCCCCTCGACGGCACGAAGGAATTCATCGGCCGCCACGACGACTTCACCGTCAATATCGCGTTGATCGAGAACGGCGCGCCTGTGGCCGGGGTCGTCTATGCGCCGGCGCTGCGCATTCTCTATGCCGCCCACCAGGGCAAGGCGGTGAAGGCGGTCATCGACGAGACGTTCCGTCTCGACGATGAAACGGTCATTGGCTGCCGCAGTTGCGGCGATCGTATGGTAGGGCTTGCCAGCCGTTCGCATAACAGCGCCGAGACGATCGCCTACCTCGCCGAGCACGGCATCGCCGACTACAGGGCGGTCGGCTCGTCGCTGAAGTTCTGCCTCCTCGCCGAGGGGCTCGCCGACGTCTATCCGCGGTTCAGCCGCACGATGGAATGGGACACCGCCGCAGGCGACGCCATTCTTCGGGCAGCCGGTGGCGAAACGCTGACGATGGACGGTGCGCCGCTCACCTACGGCAAGCGCAACCAGAAGGACGACAGCGACTTCGCAAACCCCTGGTTCGTTTCGCGCGGCAAGCCGTAAGGATCCCGCCGGGATCCCGTCACTCGTACCGCATTCCGGCGGCGATCAGCTGGCCGAGCGACCGTTCGTTGAACGGCTTGTCTATCCGCGGGATACCCCGCAGGTGGCTTGGGAAAAGCTCTATGTCTCCGTAGCCACTGGTGAACCCAAACGGCATGCCGCGCGCGAGCATTGCATCGGCAACGTCAAAGCTCGTATGGTCGTCGAGGCTGACGTCGAGAATTGCAAAGTCGAAGCCCTGTCGAGACAGGATTTCCATCGCCTGGTCCGCGTTCCCCGCGATCGTCACCTCGGCAATCCCGAGCGAGGTCAGGATCTCTTCTGCATCCGATGCGATCAGGAAATTGTCTTCGAGAATAAGAACGGCCCGGACATGCGGCGGAACTTCGTCCATCCAGCTCACTCCACCTTTTGCGCGTACCGACAGGGCATTTGCGCCGATAAGAGCAAGCTATAGGCGCCTCAAGCCGACCCGGCATTTAAATAAGACATGTGGCGCCGATTGGGGTGAAGTGCGGAACAACGAACCGTTACCGACGTTCAACACCGGTACGCGGATCGCGATCGCCGTTTCGCGGCTTCCTCAAGATAGAACGGGAGCAGGAGAATGAAGCAGACAGCCTCCGTGCTTAAACCGAAGGTCAAGGACGAAGAGTTCGACATCGGCCTGACCAGAGCCTATCGCCAACAGATGGCGGCAGCACTGTCCGACATCCTCGCGGATACCTACAAGCTGGTGATCAAAAGCCACATCTACCATTGGAATGTGGTCGGCCCATTGTTCAAGCCGCTGCACGAGTTGACGGAAGAGCACTACAATACGCTCTTTCAGGCAACCGATGTCATCGCCGAGCGTATCCGCGCCCTCGGCCACCTCGCCCCGGCCAAACTCACCGAAGCGGCGGCATTTGCCCCTGGCGGCGGCTCCGTCAACCACACAAGCGCCGCCGACATGGTGGCTGACCTGATCGCCGATCATGAAGCGGCGGTGCGCCGCATGCGCGATGCCGGCACCAAGGCAGACGAGAACGACGACCTCGTCACCACGGACATGCTGACCGACCGCCTCAACTTCCACGAAAAGGCGCTCTGGATGCTGAGGGCGATCGTCGCGAGCTGAACGCCCCAAGGGGACCGACCGATGCGGCGGCGGACGCCGCATCCTCCGATGAGCGTCTTCCCCTTCTCAGATGAAAGGCCGCTTGATTTCCCGATAGCCATCCCACCCGGCGATCGCCAGCAAGCCCTTGATATCGCCGACATTGCAGCCTTTTTCCGCCCAACGGATGACACCGCGCGCCGCAAGCTTTTTCAAGGTCTTGTTGGTATGCACGATCGAAAGCCCAAGCGTGTCCGCCACGTGCTGTTGGGTAATTGGAATGGCCACACGGTTGCCGTCAAACAGGTTGAGCGCCTCCGCTCTCTGATAAAGGAAGGCAAGCAGGTAGGCGGCTCGCTCGAGCGCCGAGCGGCGGCCGATGCTCAACAGGTTCTCGTCGAGGATGCGCTCCTCGCGCGCCGCGATCCAGGTGAGGTCGTAGGCAAGTTCGGGGTAGCTCTTGTAGAGCTCGTTGAGCTTGGTTCGCTCGAAGACGCAAAGGGTGACGGGGGACAGGGCCTCGATGGAGTGCTGCATTTCGCCCAGCAGTGACCCCTGCAGGCCGACGAGGTCACCTGGCATGACGTAGTTCAGGATCTGGCGGCGGCCATCATCGAGCGTCTTGTAGCGAAAGCCCCAGCCGGAGAGCACGGTGAAGAGATGCGCGCTTTGGGCGCCCTCCATGAGGATGGTCGCGCCAGCATCGACCGCGAATTCACCGACCTTGAAGCGCGAGACATAGGCGAGTTCGTCGCTCGTGAAGGCGCGAAAGTGATCGAGCGTGCGCAAGGGACAGTTTTCGCAATCGGTGCGTTTCTCGCTCCGGCCGTTCATTCCTTCCGTTCCTCCACTCGCTGGCCCTTCGATACAAAGCTGCAGGTAGCGCCAGTGTTCCCGGCGGCAAGACCGCTTTGAAAATAAACGGTTTTCGACATCTCATCTGCGCACAGGAACATCACGCGGCAATAGACAGGCGGCGACGAGCGCCCTATCTCTTGCATTCGATCCCACCGCTGGAGCCTCCGCCATGCAGCATCCTGCCTTTGCACCCAACAACGTTGCCGTCATCACCGGCGCCGCCTCCGGCATCGGATTGGCAGCGGCCCTTCGCTTTGCCTCGCTCGGTCTGCGGGTCGTGCTCGCCGATCTCGCAGGTGACAGATTGGACAAGGCGGCGGCCGAGGTCTCTGCCGTGTCCCCGGCTGGCGCGCAAAACGTCGTTGCGATCCCGACCGATGTCTCGCGCCTCGCCGACCTCGAAGCGCTCGAACGCGGGGCACATCAACGGTTCGGCGAAGTGCACGTGCTGATGAACAATGCCGGTGTCCAGCCGGGCAGCGCCATGCTCGGTCCGCTGGCAGCCTGGGAGGCGACGATCGGCGTCAATCTATGGGGTGTCATCAGTGGCGCCCGCACCTTCGCACCCGGCATGATCGCCCATGGCAAGGCGGCGGTAATTATCAACACCGGCTCGAAACAGGGTATCACCACGCCGCCGGGCGACCCCGCGTACAATGTGTCGAAGGCCGGCGTGAAGGTCTTTACCGAGGCGCTGGAACACGAGCTGCGCAACACGGCCAGCAGCCAGGTTCACGCTCACCTCCTGATCCCCGGCTTCGTCTATACCGGGCTGACGGCCCATGGCCGCACCGAGAAGCCCGCCGGCGCCTGGACGGCCGAGCAGACCGTCGACTTCATGATGGAGAGTCTTGGCCGGGGCGATTTCTATATCCTTTGCCCCGACAACGATGTCCCGCGCGCAACCGACGAGCGGCGCATTCTGTGGGCCGCCGGCGATATCGTCGAGAACCGGCCGCCGCTCTCCCGCTGGCATCCGAAATACGGGGAAGCGTTCAAGGCGTTTCTCGAGAAGGATCGCGACTGATCCTCCTGCATAACTCGTTAGATCGGCATCGATTTTGAGGATGAAATTATAGCGCGTCGCGATAGGCGCGCGGCGCGTAAACACAGCGTTCGCCGCAGCGCTTCTGGCGCCGGCGCTGCGCTTCGTGTTTTGTGCGCTAAGACCAATGAGGAAATGAGAATGACGAGCGGCATCCATCACATCACCCTGATCGCCCGGAAGGTCCAGGCAAACGTCGACTTCTATGTCGGTTTCCTGGGCTTGCGGCTCGTCAAGCGGACCGGCGGCTACGAGGACGCCAACCAGTTGCACCTCTTCTACGGCGACGCCAAGGGTTCGCCCGGCTCGCTCGTTACCTTCCTGATGTGGGAGGACGGCGGCCGCGGCCGTGTCGGCCACAGCCAGCCGAGCGAGATTGCCTTCGCCATCCGGCCGGAGAGTATCGGCTTCTGGCTGACCCGCGCGCTGCAATTCAATATCGCGACGTCAGGGCCGGCGCAGGAGTTCGGCGAACCGGTGCTGCGGCTCAAGGACCCGGATGGCGTCATCGTCAAGCTCGTCGGCACGGATGCGGTTTCCGCCGCGGCCCCCTGGAGCACGCGCGACATTCCGGAAGAAGACGCGATCCGGCGCCTGCGCGGCGCCACGATCCTCACCGAGAAACCGGAAGACTCGGTTCGCTTCCTGAAAACGCATTTCGGCTACAGCGAATCGGCCTCCAGCGACACGATCCGTCGCCTCACCTCCACCTCGGGCGACGTCATCGATGTGCGCGACGCGACCGGCTTCTGGACGTCGGCGGCCGGAACCGGAACGATCGATCATATCGCCTTCCGCGCTCCTGACCGAGCCGCCGTGGAGCGGGTGCACGCGGACCTGCAACGCGATGGCGCGGGCGCGATCAATGCGCATGACCGCAAATATTTCTATTCGCTCTACGTACGCGAACCCGGCGGCTCGCTCTACGAACTGGCCAGCGACGTGCCCGGCTTCACGGTCGACGAACCCAAGGAAACGCTCGGCACGGAACTCTTCGTGCCTGCGCATTTCAGTGCCGCCCGGGAGGAAATGCTTCTCGCCATGCCGCAATTCGCGCTGCCGGGCGAGCCGCGGCTGACTGAGCGCGACCTGCCCTTCGTGCACCGTTTCTATCACCCCGATGTGCTCGATGATCGCACCTTCATGCTGCTGCACGGCAGCGGCGCCAACGAGACCCAGCTTCTCTACCTCGCCCACCAGGTCGACCGCGAAGCGACACTGGTCGGCATTCGCGGCCGATCGAACGAGGAGAGAACGCCGCGCTGGTTCCGCCGCTATTCGCCAACGACCTTCGACCAGAAGGATGTGCGCGCGGAGGCAGAGGCCTTCGCTGCCTTCGTCGAAGGCGCCCGGGAAGGCTACCGCATCGATCTCGATAAGACCGTGTTCATCGGCTACTCCAACGGCGCCAATCTGCTGGCTGCGCTGATGCTGCTGCATCCGGGCCTGATCCGAAATGTCGTGCTGATGCGCTCGATGCTCGTCATCGACGACGTGCCGCCACCGGATCTCACCGGTACGAAGGTGCTGCTCCTGACAGGCAAGCATGACGGCTATGGCGATTTCGCTCCGCGCCTCAAGGAAGAGCTTTCCCGCACCGGGGCCGATCTGACGACGGCCGAACTCGACATGGGCCACGAAATCGGTGCGCCGGATATTGCGGCCATCCAGCAATGGCTGGCGGACAAGGAGCTGTGAGAAGCTGACGATGTAAAACGTGGGCCCGGGCTATTCCGCACCGGGCCACGTGGTCAACTGCTTCACGTTTGCCTCAAGCCTACTTCTCGGCCGCTGCAAAATCCGCAAACGCCTTGACGAAGGCCGCCAGCCGGTCGCGGGCATCGGCATCCGTCAGCGTCCCCTCGGCATCGAACAGCGTATCCGCCTTGGGCAACATCAGCCGTTTGCCCGACCAGAGTTCGGCACCGAGCGTACGCATAACGGACAGCCAGGCGTTCTGGCTGAGTATGGTGCCGAAATTGCCGGGCGAGGCGCCGGCAAGCGCGAACGGCCGGTTGCGAAACACTTTGGCAATGTCGGCGGATGGCCTGCTCAGCCAGTCGATCCCGTTCTTGAACACGCCGGGGATGGAGTTGTTGTATTCGGGCGTGAACAGGATGACGCCGTCGGCGGCCATCACTTGCTGCTTGAGCGCCGTCACGGCCGGCGGAATGCCACTCTCCTTTTCGACATCGCCGTCATAGAGCGGTATCCCATGCAGCGTCGCCGTGTCGAATTCGACGCCATCGGGCAGATTTTCCGCGGCCGCCCGCATCAGCCCGGTATTGAACGACGCCTTGCGCAGGCTCCCGGATATCCCGAGGATTTTCGTCATGAGATTTGGTCCTTCCTACTCCACAGGGTCGTGCAGGCGCGCCCCGAAAGCGAGGCGGAATGCAGTTGCCGGTCTATAACGCAGCAGCCATCATGATGGGTCCGTGGCAAGCCGAAGTCCAACAGGATCAGAGGGATAGAGACAAAAAAGCCGGGGACGAATCCCCGGCTTTTCGTTTGGATCAGACTGTTAGACCAGCGGCTTCAGCCGCGCCTCGATCTGGGCGCGCTTCGGCTCCAGGAACGGCGGCAGAGACAGGCTTTCACCCAGCGTCTCCATCGGCTCGTCGACGGCGAAACCGGGACCATCGGTCGCGATCTCGAAGAGAATGCCATTCGGCTCGCGGAAATAGAGCGAGCGGAAATAATAGCGTTCGACTTCACCGCTCGACGGCAGACGGAAGCCGTTGAGGCGTTCCGTCCACTCCGTCAGCGCCGCATTATCCGGCGCCCGGAAGGCGACGTGGTGCACGGCACCGGCGCCCTGCCGGGCAATCGGCAGACCCGGCTGAACCGCGACGTGCAGTTCGGCCGCAGGACCGCCCTCGCCCATGGTGAAGACGTTGACTTCGCCCTCGCCGTCCGGCGACAGATAGGTGCGGGCCTTGCTCATGTTCATCACATGCGTGAGGACGAGCTCGGTGTTGGTGATGTCCGGCACGCTGATGGTGATGGGCCCGAGACCCTTGATCTGGTGCTCGGCCGGAACCGGGCTCTTTTCCCAGGGGTGCGAGGGCTGGAGCCCGCCATCGTCGACCAGCCGGAAGCGCTGGCCTTCGCCGTCCTCGAAGTCAAGCGAGACAYGGCCATCGATCTCGGTGACTTCGCCGCTTAAAACCTTGAGTTCGTCGAAGCGGCGCTTCCACCACTGAACGCTCTCGGCGCCGCCGACACGGAGCCCCGCGCGCGAGATGCTGTGCGTGCCGCGCCCTTCGGGGCCGACCGGCCAGTCGAAGAAGGTCAGGTCGGTCCCGGGCGTCGCGCGCCCGTCGGCATAGAAGAGGTGGTAGGCGGTGGTGTCATCCTGGTTGACGGTCTTCTTGACCAGCCGCAGACCGAGGACCTGCGTATAGAAGCGCAGGTTCTCCGGAGCGTTGGCGGTGATTGCCGTCAGATGGTGGATCCCAGTCAGTTGCAAGCTCATGATTGCCTCCAATGCGTTGGCATTGCTGTTGAGCCCAATATGGGATGGCGTATCGTTTCCGACAGTGGATCAATAAAGAACGGAACGTTCTCGCTGAACGAACAATCGCCGAGCGTTCTTGTTTCTGCATCCGCGCCAAGCTCAAAGCCGCCACGCACTATGCGACGCAGCCGACCGGCAGAGGCTCAGCGCCTATTCAGATCACCGAGATAGGTGTTTTCAAGGCGGGAGATAGCATAGGTCTTGGGGTCGATGTCGACGAGGAGCATGGCTTCCTCTCCCGCCCCCGCCTTGGCAAGCAATTGCCCGTCGGGCGCGGCGACGCGCGATAGCCCGGCGAAGGAGAACAGCGGATCCGAGCCGTGATGATTGATGTAGGCAACGAACACCTGGTTTTCGAAAGCGCGCGTCTGGATCATGTGTTCGGCGATGAAGGACCCGGACCAGCCCGCCGGCAGCGCCGTCGGCACCAGCACAGCCTCGGCGCCCGCCAGCGCCAGCCGCCGAACGTTCTCCGGGAACTCGACGTCGTAGCAGATCAGCATGCCGCAGGTGACGCCGCGATGCACGAACAGCTTTGCCTCGGGACCGGGCGCCTTGAAGATCGAGCGCTCGTAATCGCCGTAGAGATGAGACTTGCGATAGACGACCGGCGCTGCATCGCCATCGACATAGACGGCGCTGTTGTAGACATCGTTGCCGTCACGCTCGGCAAAGCCGGCGATGAGCGCAATGCCCGTCTCAGACGAGATCGCCTTCAGACGCTGAACGATCGCCCCATCCGGCGCTTCGGCGAGTGCCGCCAGCGCCGCGCCGGCGCCGTAACCGGTGATGCCGAGTTCGGGCGTCAGGAGCAGTGTCGCCCCTTGGGCGGCAGCTTCCGCCGCAGCACGCGCGATCCGGTCGAGATTGGCGGCGACGTCGCCCGCCGCCGATTGCATCTGGAGGGCTGCGAGCTTCATCATTTACCATCCGACGACATGGCGCCAAGCAGCTTCGGCAGGTCGCCGAAGCGGGCGACGAGACCGAAGATCACCGCAGCGGTCGTGACGAACAGGATCGTCACCGAAGCCATGGTCGGCGTGTAGCCGTAACGGAGCGCATTGAAGATCTTGATCGGCAGCGTTTCCACCGTGAAGCCGACCGTCATGTAGGCAACGATATATTCGTTGAGCGACAGCACGAAAGCGAAGGCATAGCCGGAAACGATATAGGGCAGGATCAGCGGCAGCACGACGGTACGGAAGATCGTGCGCTCGTCGGCGCCCATGGTCGAGGCCGCCTCGACGAGAGATCGGTCGATCGAGGTGAAGCCGAGCGAAAGCGTCACCAGCGGCAGCGTCACAAAGAAGATCGCGTGGCTGACGACGGCCGTCCAGGGCTGGCCGTAAAAGCCGACCGTCGCCCAGAAGGTGAGCATGCCGAGCGCGGTGATGACCGGCGGCAGCGTGAACGGTGCCACACCGAGAAGCTGGAAGATGTTCGCCCAGGGTGCGATGCGCCGCCACAGGAACCAGGAGAGCGGCAGGGCGATCGCGACCGCAAGCGCTGCCGAAAGCACGGCCAGCGTCACCGAGGCAAAGAGGGCGTTGCGCCATTCCGGATTGAGGAAGATTTCGCCGTACCAGGAAAGCGAAAAGCCCTGCGGCGGAAAGGCAAGCGTCTGCTTCTCGTTGACGGAAACACCGGCAACGACGATCAGCGGCAGCGCCAGGAACAGGCCGATCAGGAAAAAATAGGCTTTGCGGAAGATCGAGATCATGCCGCCTCTCCCTTGCGTCCGGCAATCACGGTGAGCGCGACGAGGCCGAGCGTCACCAGCACGAGGAAGACGGCCATGGCGGCGGCGAACGGCATGTTCGACTGGTAGATCGCCTGGTCGGTGATCAGCACCGAGAGCGTCCAATGCTGCGGCCGGCCGAGAAGCTGCGGCAGCAGATAGGAGCCGAGCGCGAAGATGAAGACCATGATCAGCGTGGCGGTGATGGTGTTGCGAAGCGCCGGCACGACCACGGTGAAGAAGGCCTTCAGCGGCGATGCACCGAGTGTGCGCGCCGCCTCCGTCAGCGTCGGATCGAGACGGACGAGCGCCGGGAAAAGCACCAGAACCGTATAGGGAAAGGCCTGGTAGACCATGCCGGTCAAAACCGCGCCGAAGCTCGGCGTCAACGCCTTCGCCTCCGCCATGATGTCGAGCGCGACGAGAATATTGGTGATGCCAGCGGTGCGCGAAAACAGCGTCGACCAGGCAAAGCCGATGATAACTTCGGAGAGCGACAGGATCGACAGAAGCGCGACCAGCCACACCACCTGCACCTTCCGCGCCATGCGCGTCAGCATGTAGGTGAAGGGCAAGGCGAGCACGACGCAGCAGATCGCCACCGTGATCGCCAGCAGCAGCGAAAAGCCGAGCACGCCGCCGAAGAAGACCGAAAGGAAGCGGGCGTAATTGTCGAAGACGAAGGCCGGCGTATAGAAGCCGCCCTGCTGGCGCTGGAAGAAGCTGACGGCGATCATCGTGCCAAAGGGCACGACGAAGAAGATTGTGAGCATCGCGGCGGGAAAGAGGAGCGGCGCATAGTCGCCAAGGGTCTGGGGCGGTTCGCGTCTCATTTCTTCAGCACCACGCAGACATCCGGGGTGAGCGCGATGCCGACCTCCTGGCCGACGGTGACGTCGGGTCGGGCGCGCGGTGTGGAGACGGCGACGATCTGGTGTCCGGCGATATCGACGAAAGTTTCGATCGTGCCGCCGAGGTCACGCACGAAGGTGACCCTGCCGGTGAGCGCGCCGGCGCCGGGCGCGGTCAGATGCACGTCTTCCGGGCGGACCGACAGCGTGCCCTTGGCGGCACCGGCCGGGAGCGCGAGGCCGGGGATCGCCTGGCCGAGCACCACGGCACGGCCGGAACTGTCGCCCTGAACATCGAGCAGGTTCGTCTGGCCGATGAAGTCGGCAACGAAGCTGTCGGCCGGGCGGCGATAGATTTCGATCGGCGACGCGGCCTGGCGGATCTCGCCGCCGCTCATGACGACGACGGTGTCGGCCATGGTCATCGCTTCGCGCTGGTCGTGGGTGACGACGATGGTGGTGATACCGAGCTTCTGCTGCAGCTGGCGCAATTCCACCTGCATCGCTTCGCGCAGCTTCGCGTCGAGCGCCGACAGCGGCTCGTCGAGCAGGAACAGTTTCGGCGAAATCGACAAGGCACGGGCGATCGCCACGCGCTGGCGCTGGCCGCCGGAGAGCTTGGCGACGGGCCGATCAGCATAGCCGGAGAGATGGATCATCGACAGAAGCTCGTCGACGCGCTTCTTCTGCTCTTCCTTGGCGACGCCGCGGATGCGCAAGGGATAGGCGATGTTCTCGCCGACGGTCAGATGCGGAAACAGCGCCAGCGACTGGAACACCATGCCGAGATTGCGCTTATGCGTCGGCACGCGGGTGATGTCCTCGCCGTCGAGCCGGATCGCGCCGCCGGTCGGCAGGTCAAGCCCGGCGATCATGCGGAGCAGCGTGGTCTTGCCGCAACCGGAGGGTCCGAGCATGCAGACGAAGGTGCCGTGCGGCACGGTCAGGTCGACATTGTTGACGGCCCTGAAGGCTCCGAATTCCTTGACGACGTTTTGAAGGGCAAGTCCGGACATTGTTTCTCCGCGGAATGGTCCCCTCCTCCTCATGGGAGGGGTTCAGGCGGGGAGCGCCGAAAGGCGCTCCCCGTCGTTAAGTCAGTCTTCCTCGAAGGTCGAGGAAGGTCGTCGGTCAACCTCAACCAACGATCAGCTCGGTCCACTTCTGGTTCAGCCAATCCGACTTCGTCTGGTAGAGGTCGTAGCGCGGAATGATCGGCTCGATGTCGGACGAGACGGCTGCGAACTCCTTGTCGGTGAGATCCGTGACTTCGCGCTTGACGGTCGGCGACGTCCCGACCTTGCGCGACAGCGTCGCCTGGATCGAGGGCTGGCACATGTAGTCGATAAAGATATGGGCCTCTTCCGACTTCTGCGAAGCGCGCGACAGCGCCCAGCAACCGGAGTCCTGGATGCCGCCTTCCTTCGGGAAGGTGGAACGGACAGGATGACCGTCGGCCGCCGCAAGGCCGGTCACGTCGTGATAGTACTGGCCCATCGGGATTTCGCCCGACTTCAGCGACTGCTCGAACTGCGCTTCGTCGCGGTACCAGAGGCGGACGTTCGGCTTGACCTCGGCCAGCTTGTCGAAGGCCTTCAACAGGCCCTCTTCCGTGTCGAGCGCATTCGTGCCGCCCATGAAGGTCTTGGCCGTCACTTCGAGCAGGAACGAGTTGGAAACGAGCGCCAGCAGGCCGAGCTTGTCAGCGTTCGCCGGATCCCAGAAGGCAGACCAGGATGTTGGTGCTTCCTTGTAGACGTCGGTGTTGGTTACCAGCGTGATGTACCAGGAGACGGCGCCGATGCCGGCGATGCGGCCATCCGGATACTTGTTGACGAAGCGGTCGAGCAGGTTCGACGCGTTCTTGATCTTCGCCGTATCGAGTGGCGTCCAAAGATCGGTCGACTGACCCTTCAGCATCGCCACCTGCGACATCATCGAGACGTCGGCCGGTGCCTGGCCGGCGCGAGCTGCCTGCTCAAGCTGAACGAGCCAGGCTTCACCAGTCGGCTCTGCGATCGATTCGACGGCAATGCCGGTCGCCTTGGTGAATTCCGGGAAGATGTTCTTGTCGAACGAAGTTTTGAAATAGCCGCCGTAGACGCCGACCTTCAGCGATTTGTCCTGTGCTCTCAGGATCGACGGCATCGCCAGCATGGAAGCGCCGGCTAGGCCGGCACCGAGCAGCGTCCGTCGCTTGATGGAAGTGGTGATCATCATCTGTCTCCTTTGTTCCGGCGGTGATCCGCCTTGTTCCCTGTTCTGTTTGATTTCTTGCATATTTTCAGTCTCAGTGCGCGGGTGATTTGCGCTCCAGCATGCGTGCATATTGTGTCAGCGGATAACACAGCACGAAGAAGATGACTGCCACCAGCCCATAGACCGTGAAAGGTTCGAAAGTGGCATTATTGATCGCATTCGCGGTTCTGAGAAGCTCTTCGAAACCGATGATCGAGGTGAGCGCCGTGCTCTTGATGAGCTGCACGAGAAAGCCGACGGCCGCCGGCCGGGTGATCGCGAAGGCCTGCGGCAGGATGACGAGGCGCAGTTCCTGCAGGCGATGAAGCCCCAGGCTCGCCCCGGCATCCCATTGACCGCGCGGCAATGCCTCCACGCCACCGCGCCAGATTTCGGCAAGATAGGCGCTGGCATAGAAGGTGAGCCCGAGGGCCGCCGCCGTCCACGGCTCGATCCGGAAGCCCAGCATCGGCAGACCGAAGAACATCAAGAACAGCTGCATCAAAAGCGGCGTGCCCTGGAAGAGCGCGATGTAACCGGAGCCGAGGCGGCGTGGCCAGCGGCGCTCGGAGATGCGCGCAGCCAGGATCATCAGTCCCACCGCAGCCCCACCGGCAAAAGCGACAACAGACAGGAGGATCGTCCACCGCGTGGCGAAGATCAGGTTGCGCAGGATGTCCCAAAAGGTGAATTCGATCATGACACGTCGGCTCCAAGCGCCCGCCTGCCACCGGCAACGAAGAGCCGCCGGATCGCCATCGACAGGGCGAGATAGATCAGCGTGACGACGAAGTAGGTCTCGAATGAGCGGAAAGTCCGAGCCTGAAGCAAGTCCGCCTCATGCGCCAGCTCCCGCACCGCGATCTGCGAGACGACGGCTGATTCCAGCATCATGATGATCACCTGGCTGGTGAGCGCCGGAAAGATCACCTTCAGCGCCTGCGGCAGGATGATCTTGACGAAGACCTGACGGGGCTTTAGCCCAAGCGCAAAGGCCGCCTCGCTCTGCCCCTTCGGTACGGCGTCAAGACCTGCGCCGACGATCTCGGTCGTATAGGCAGCCATGTTGAGCGTCATCGCCAGAATGGCCGCGACGATCGGGTCTAGCCGGATGCCGAGGCTCGGCAGTCCGAAATAGATGAAGAACAGCTGCACCAGAAACGGCGTGTTCCTGACGACTTCGACATAGACGGCCACGGCCTTGCGCAGCACCGAGTAGCGGCTGCGACGGACGGCGGCAAAGAGAATGCTGATCAGGATGCCGAGCACGGTCGTGCAGGCGATCAGGAACACGGTCATGGCCGCGCCATGGGCGATCGCGCCCGCGGCGTCCTTGAGCCAACCGAAGCTGAGGCCGTAGCCCATCGTCGCGCCTCCCCAGAGGTCCGCGAGAAGCTCAGGCTCCTCGCGGCCGTCAGGCTCTTGTTAGTCCTTGAGGTTCTCGGGGTTGAGCGGCGTCTTCAGCCAGGCTTCGGAGCTCGCGTTCAACTTGCCGTCCGAGAGCATTTTGGCGACGGAGTCATTGACCGCCTTCTTCAGGCCTTCCTCGCTCTTGTTGAGACCGATATGCGACGGTGAGGTCAGAAGCTGGAATTTCTGCTCCGGCTTCAGCGCCTCCTGGCGAGCCAGCACCTGGGCGCCGACGTCGTTGCCGACGACCATCAGTTGCGTCTGGCCGGAAATGAAGGCCTGGATCACCGCATTGTAGTTGTCGAAGCGCTGGATGTCGGCATTGGCTGGTGCTGCCTCGGTCAGCGAGGTGTCTTCCAGCGTGCCACGGTTGACGGCGATGGTCTTCTCCGCAAGGTCTTCCTTGCCGGCGACCTTCAGTTCCGCCGGGCCGATGACGGCGATGTAGTACGGCGCATAGGCGGCGGCGAAATCGATCACCTCGGCGCGCTCCTTGGAGAAGCCGACGCTCATCAGGATATCGACGCGCTTGTCGTTGAGATAGGGAATACGGTTCTGGCCGGTGACGCTGACGAGGTTCAGCTTGACGCCGAGGTCATCGGCGATCTGCTGGGCCACGTCGACATCGTAGCCCTTGATGCTCATGTCGGCGCTGGCAGACGAGAAGGGCGGGAAGTCGGAGAAGATGCCGACATTGATCTGGCCGGCGGACTTGATATCGGCGAGCGCATCGGCCTTGGCGATGCCGGCGGCTGCACCGAGCATCAGGGCAGCGGCGAATGCTGTCTTCAGTTTTGCATGGATCGTCATGGTAATTCCCCTACCCGGAAGCTTTGTGATTGTGCAGTCTGGTGGTCGACCGCCGGTTCCGGTCCGGCAGCCGACAAACATTTTTCCGGGCGTCAGGCGGACTTGCCTGTGATCGCCGGGCTGAAGACCATGAGGCTCAGGATTTCGAAGAGCACCTGGGCACCGGCATGGGCGGTATTGGTGGTCGAGTCGTATTGCGGCGCCACTTCCACGACGTCGCCGCCGACCAGATTGACTCCCTTGAGGCCGCGGATCAATTCCAGCACTTCGCGGGTCGTGAGGCCACCCACTTCCGGCGTCCCGGTGCCCGGAGCGAAAGACGGATCGAGGCTGTCGATGTCGAAGGAGAGATAGGTCGGGCCATCGCCGACGATCTTCTTCGCCTTCTCGATGATCGCGGGAATGCCGAGACCGGTCACTTCTTCCGCATGGATGACCGTCATGCCGGACTCGTAGGAGAACTCCCAGAGATATTCGGCCGAGCCGCGAATGCCGATCTGCACGACGCGAGTCGGGTCGAGCACACCGTCGAGCACCGCGTTGCGGAACGGACCGCCGTGGTGGAACTTGGTGAGGTCGTAGGCGCCGCCGGTGTCGCAATGGGCGTCGATATGGATCATGCCGACGGGGCGCTTCTTGCCGACTGCCTTGAGGATCGGATGGGTGATCGAGTGATCGCCGCCGACCGAGAGCGGCAGCACGCCGGCTTCGACGATCTGGTTGATGCGCTTCTCGATATCCTCGTGGCTGAGTTCCAGCCGGTAGCGGCTCTGGAACGGCACGTCGCCGATATCGGCGACCCGCAGTTCCTGCACCGGCGTGCAGCCGAGCACGTGGTTGTAGGGGCCGATACGCTCGATCGAACGCAGCGCCCGCGGTCCGAAACGCGAGCCCGGACGGTTGGTGACGCCGAGATCCATCGGAATGCCGACGATCGCCACCTGCAGATTGCCAAAGTCCGGGTTTTCTGCATCGACGGGCATGTGCGGCGCCGTCAGGAAGGTCGGGATGCCGGAATAGGGTGCGAGACGCGTGCCGCTCTTGTTGAAGATCTTGTCGGCAACCTTGCGGAAGGTCGGATCGAACAGTTCGCCGCCGTGGCTTTCGCCGTACTTCGCCTTCAATTCGGCAAGCTTGTTGTTGTCCCAGGCCATCCGTTCAATCCTCCGTCATGAATAGCCCGAGGCATGCGCGTGAAGCGCCACAGATATCTGTCTGCGGATGGGGCCGGCTCGTCCGGCGCGATCATGTTCCCCAGGCGTTTTCGCCTTTGTTGATGAACATTAGGCGGTAATTCGACTAGAAAATCAATTGACATTGTTATAGCGTTTCGTGTGAGAAAAATTCACATAACTGTAACCGCCGGAACGCCCAGATTTGTCCAGCCGCCTGCCCCCGCTCAACCCCTTGCGTGCCTTCGAAGCGACAGCGCGGCGGGGCTCCGTGTCGGCTGCGGCGCGCGAGCTGAACGTTACCCACGGTGCGATCAGCCACCAGATCCGGGCGCTCGAACTCTCGGTCAAGGCGGCGCTGTTCGAGCGCGGCGGCAAGCGGCTGAAACTGACGCCGCAGGGCGCGCTGCTGCTGCCGGCGGTCACCCATGCTTTCGCCGAGATCGCCGCGGCGACGGCGGCAATGACGCGGCCGACGACGAGCGGCGAACTCCGCATCACCTGCGTCCCGGCGCTGCTTTCCTTCTGGCTGATTCCGCGGCTGCACCTCTTTACCGAGCAATATCCGGACGTGCGCCTGACGCTGATCGCCTCCAACGACGAAGCCTATCTGCACTCGCCCGATGTCGACGTCTGCCTGATCTACGGCGACGGCAACTGGTCCGGTGCCTGGGCCAAGCTCTGGAGCCGTCTCGAACTTTTCCCGGTCGTAAGCCCGACGCTCGTCAACATGCGGCCCTTGCGTTCCGTCCGGGATCTGCGCGACCACGTGATGCTGCATGGCGACGATGGACGCGAGTGGAACACCTGGCTCGCAGCGGCGGATGCCAGCGACCTGCAGCGCGGCCAGCAGCATTTCATGAGCGATGCGCGGCTTTCAACCGAAGCGGCGCTGCACAACCAGGGCGTCGCGCTCGGCGACACCATCACCGCCGGCAGCCTCATCGCGCGCGGCGAACTGATCGCCCCTTTCGACCTGACGGTGCCCGCCAACGACGCCTTCTTCGTCGCCTGCCGCAATGAAGTGCTGGCCGCGCCGATCGTGCGCATCTTCATCGACTGGATGTTTGCGACGCTCGAAAGCGACCCGATGCCCGAGCTCCAGACGTCAGCGCGCACGATTATTCGCAGCCGGACCTCGAAATCCGAGCCAACTGATCGTAAATCGAAGCCGGACGGCTTTCAGCCGGTCTCGGCGCCAAGCCGCGATCGCCGCTCAGAGCGTCCGCTGAAACCTAAAGCCAAGGCCTGAAGCGGGAGGAGGAAAAGTGTATACGATTTTCGCCCGCATCCCGCTTGAAACTATCTAACGCAGGAACTCCCGCCATGCCGCATTTCAACCCGCTCGTCGAAAAGCTCTCGCCGCCGCCCGTGCCTTCGGTGCTGGCTTGGGCGAAATCCTACGACGGCTCCCGTGGCCCGCTGATCGATCTGTCGCAGGCGGTGCCCGGCTATCCCGCCCATCCGGACATGCTGGCCTGGCTCGGCGAAGCTGCGGCCTCCACCGCCTATACCGGCTATGGCGCGATCGAGGGCGAAGCGGTGCTGCGTGACGCCTATTCGGCCCATGTCGCCGGGCTCTATGGTGCCGTGATCACGGCCGACAACATCCATATCACCTCGGGCTGCAACCAGGCCTTCATCTGCACGGCAATGGCCATTGCCGGCGCGGGCGACACGATCCTGATGACCAACCCCTACTACTTCAACCAGGAAACGACGCTTTCGATGCTCGGCATCCATGTCGAGCTCGTGCCATGCGACGCCGGTGCAGGCTTCCTGCCGGAGGTCGACGCGATCGCTGCAGCGCTTCGCCCCGGCATCCGCGCACTCGCGCTCGTCTCGCCCAACAACCCGACCGGTGCCGTTTATCCGCCGGAGCTGCTTGGCCGCATTTACGAGGCTTGCCGCAGCAAGGGCGTCTGGCTGATCCTCGACGAGACCTATCGCGACTTCCTGCCCGACGCGTCTGCCGCCCCGCATGGCCTGCTTTCAGCCGAAGGCTGGCAGGAAAGCTTCATCGGCCTCTACAGCTTCTCGAAATCCTTCTGCATTCCCGGTCATCGCCTGGGCGCGATCACCGCTGGCCCTGCCGTCATCGAGCAAGTGACGAAGATCATGGACAACCTGCAGATCTGCGCGCCGCGCTCGGCCCAGGCCGCGGTCGCCAAGGCGATCCCTGCGCTTGCCGACTGGCGCCAGGCAAACCGCGCCGAGATCGCAGCACGCGCAGACGCGCTGCGCGATGTCATGAGCCGCTTGCCGCAATGGAAGCTGCAGGCCGTCGGCGCCTATTTCGCCTATGTCCGCCACCCCTTCCCGGATATCGACTCGCAGTTCATCGCGGAGAAGCTCGCAAAGCTCGCCGGCGTCGTCTGCCTGCCGGGCGACTATTTCGGCGAAGGCCAGGAGAACTATCTGCGCTTCGCCTTCGCCAATGCGGATGCCGCAACGATCCGCCAGCTTGAAGAGCGGCTGGCAAACTTCACGCCGCCCGGTCTCTGAGACCGCGAATGACGCAATTCCGGACAGAAAACCGCTTCACACTTTTCCTGGAATTGCTCTGAAGAAAGCGCGCGGCGTTATCCGCGCCGCGCGATCAGGATGCCGACAAGCACGATGGCGCCGCCGATCGCCTGCATCATGCCGACCGGTTCGGCAAGCAGGATCCAGGCGAGAATTGCCGCCACGACCGGCTGCAACAGCAAGGTCAGCGAGGAAAATGCGGCCGGCAGATAGGCAAGCGCATAGGTGATCGCCACCTGCCCGCCGGCATGACTGACAAAGGCGAGGCCGAAGAGCATCGACCAGCCGAACGCCGTTGCCGGAAAGAACGTCGGTTCAAACAGGGCCGCAATCGGCAGCATGCAGATCGCCGCAGACGCCGTGCTCCAGATCATGATGCGCACCGTGCTGAAGAGACTACGCAGCCTCCCGATCGCCAGGATATAGCCGGCATAGAACATGGCGGCGATGACGGCGATGCCGTCCCCCAGCAGATTGCCCTCACCGAGCGCCATCGGTCCGCCCTTGAGGATCACCACGCCCGCGACCGCTGTGACCAGACCGATCGCAAAGACCGCACTGATACGCGCCCGAAACAAGAGCCAGCTCGTCAGTGTCACGAAAACGGGCGCCAGATTGGCAAGCAGCGTGGCGTTGGCAACGGATGTCTTGGTCAGCGCGTAGTGCCAGGCGCCGAGATCGATGGCGAGAAACACGCCGGGCAGGATGAGCAGCGCATATTCCGAGAGCTTTTCCGGTCGCCGCCCGCCGGCACCCTCGGGGCGGAACCAGGTCCAGGCAAGAAGCGGGATCAACGCCAGAGCCACGCGCCAGAAGGCGGTCGCCATCGGCCCGACTTCCGACAGTCGCACGAAGATCGGCGACCCGCCGATCGCAGCGCCGCCGATGAGAAGTGCTGCCATGGCAACGCGATTGTGGGCCGAGGAATGATGTGGGTGGGTCACGGGAGGCATCCGGAAGGGAGCAGTGGTCTGCTGCAGATCGTTGACGAGCTATCAGATGCCGGCCGCCGGTGACAGTCCTTGTGGCCCACGCCCGAAAGAAAAACGGCCGCCGCGGATTGCGACGGCCGTCTCTCAAATGCTGTTGCGCTTTTCTCAGGCAGCGTCGGGAACGTGGACAGTCTTCACTTCGAGGAAATCCTCGAGGCCGAACATGCCGCCTTCGCGACCGTTGCCAGACTGCTTGTAGCCGCCGAACGGGCTGCCATAGCGATGCGGCCCGCCATTGATGTGCACCATGCCGGCGCGCAGACGCGCGGCGACACGCTCGGCCCGCTTCGGATCACCCGTCTGCACGTAAGCCGCGAGACCGTAATTGGTGTCGTTGGCAACCGCGATCGCTTCCTCTTCGGTATCGAAGGGGATGATCGCGAGCACCGGACCGAACACTTCCTCGCGGGCGATGCGCATGTCGTTGTTGACGTCGGCAAAGATCGTCGGCTTGACGAAGTAGCCGGTCTCGAAGCCCTCCGGCTTGCCGGCGCCGCCGACGAGCAGACGCGCGCCTTCGGCAATGCCTGCCTCGATCAGCGCCTGCACCCGGCCGAACTGGATGTGGCTGACGAGCGGACCGATGTGGCCGCCTTCCTGGGTGGGGTCGCCGACCTTCGCCTCGCGGCCGACACGCTTGGCGATCTCGACCACCTGGTCGTAAACGCTGCGCTCCACCAGCATTCGGGTCGGCGCGTCGCAGGACTGGCCGGAATTGTTGAAGCATTCCAGCACGCTGCCGGTGACGCGGTCTTCGAGATCGGCATCGGCAAAGACGATGTTCGGCGACTTGCCACCGAGTTCCAGCGTCACGCGCTTGACGGTCTCGGCCGCATCCTTGCTGACGGCGATGCCGGCGCGGGTCGAGCCGGTGAACGACATCATGTCGATGTCGCGATGCTTGGAAAGGGCAGCACCGGCATTGATGCCGTCGCCGTTGACAAGGTTGAAGACGCCGGCCGGAAAGCCCGCCTCGTCGATCATCTCGGCGTAGAGCATGGCGTTCAGTGGCGTGAACTCGCTCGGCTTCAGGATGCAGGTCGAGCCGGTTGCCAGCGCCGGCACCACCTTCAGCGCGATCTGGTTGATCGGCCAGTTCCACGGCGTGATCAGACCGCACACACCGATCGGCTCGCGCAGGATGACGTCGCCGTTCGGCAGCCGGTCGCGGCTCTTCAGCCGCTTCAGCGCGTCGATGAAGCCCTGGAGGTGGCCGACGCCGACATCGGCCTGCTGCTCGCGGGTCATGGTCTTCGGTGCACCAAGCTCCATGGTGATGGTATCGACCATCTCGTCATAGCGGCGCTTGTAGACGGCAAGCAGCTTTTCGAGCAGCGCCAGCCGTTCCTCGACGCTGGTCTGGCTGTAGGTGGCAAAGGCCTTCTTGGCGGCGGCAACCGCCCGGTCGATGTCCGCGGCCGTACCCATCGAGATGACAGCGATGGGCTTTTCGGTAGCCGGGTTCAGCACCTCGAGATCGTTTGCGACGATGGGATCCACCCAGGCGCCGTTGATGTAGAACTTGCGTTTGTCGAGCATTCGCTCCTCCTTCCCGTCAGTTTGTCTTTTGCTTCTCCGCGAGCCAGTTCCGGATCAGCATGCGATAGCGCTCGCCGGAAAAGCTCGGAAAATGTCCGCCATGAACGATACGCGCGGGGATCGCGAGCAACCGTTCCATCGACGCCAGGTAGTCGTCGGCATTGGAATGATAGGTGTCCTCGATCAGAGGCCCGTCATAGAGAATGTCGCCCGAGAAGAGCACGCCGGTTTTCGCCTCCCAAAGCGCAATCCCGCCGGGCGAATGGCCGGGCGTATGGATCACCTCGAAGACCCGGTCGCCGAGATCGATATGGTCGCCGTCTTCCAAGAGCCGCGTCGCCGGCGCCGCCCTCACCGCATAGGTGGTGGAGGCGTAGGGTTCGGGCGGCAATGCGTCGAAGATCTCGTYGGCGACATAGGGATCGGCAAGCGTGTTCTTGCGGGTCGGATGCGCCAGCAGCTCCGCCTCGGCGGAATGCACGCAGCGGCACTCGAACTCGTGATGGCAGCCGATATGGTCGAAGTGGGTGTGGCTAGCGACGGCATCCAAGGCACGTTCGGTGACGAGCGGCACCCATTGCCTGAGTGACACGACGCCCATGCCGCTGTCGACGAGCATGTCGCGGTCACGGCCGCGCACATGCCAGATGTTGCAGCGGTAGAACTCCTGGATAAAGGGCTCGTCGATGATGGTGACGCCATCGTCGAGCCGTCTCACCCGGTACCAGTCCTTGGGGGCAATTCTCTGCATCGTGCTACGCGTGTCCACCTGTGGCGGGCAAAGCTACGACGTCGGTTGCGCGCACGGCAAGCGGCACAATCTCGCCCTCGCGCACGCTTGCCGATTGCGGCAGGTGTGCCACAAGCGCCCTCGTATCCGCAGCACAGGGCTGCAGGTGGCAACGATAGTGCGTGCCGAAAAAGGCGCTGCCGGCGACCCGCGCCTCTCCGAGCGTCACCGTCGGTCCCTCTGCCTTGTCGTCGGCGCGGAAATGCTCGGGCCGGATAGTCAGCATGATCCGGTCCCCGGCCTTCGGCGACGATGCGGTGAAATTGCCGGCCGGCAACGCCAGGCTGCCGAGTGGTGTTTCGACTTGGGCGGAGCTGGCATCCGCCGCCGCGACACGACCGGAAACGAAATTGACCTCGCCCATAAACCCCGCTGAAAACAGCGAGCGCGGGCGCATATAAATCTCCGACGGCGGGCCGAAATCCTCGATCCGCCCCTGGTTCATCACCACGATGCGGTCGGCAATCGCCATCGCCTCCTCCTGGTCGTGGGTGACGTGCACGAAAGTGGTGCCGACCCGCTTCTGGATCGCCTTCAGCTCATCCTGCATCTGGCGGCGAAGTTTCAGATCGAGCGCGCCGAGCGGTTCGTCGAGAAGCAGGACGTCCGGATCGACGGCCAGCGCGCGGGCGAGCGCCACGCGCTGACGCTGGCCGCCCGAGAGCTCATGCGGTCTCTTGCCGGCAGAGGCCTTCAGCCCGACAAGATCGAGGAAGCCGAGCGCCTTTTCCTCGCGCTCGGCCTTGGAAAGTCCGCGCATCCTGAGCCCGAAGCCGACATTGTCGACGAGGCGCATATGCGGAAACAGCGCATAGTCCTGGAACATCGTGGTCGTCGGGCGCTTGGCCGGCGCGACATAGGTCATGTCCCTGCCGCCGATCGCCACACGGCCCGTGCTTGGCGACTGAAAGCCGCCGAGGATGGACAGAAGCGTGGTCTTGCCGCAGCCCGACGGTCCGAGCAGGACGATGAACTCGCCCGCCCGGATATCGAGGGAAACGTTGTCGAGCGCCGTGAAGGCACCGAAGATCTTGCTGACGTTTTCGATCGAGACCGGCGCAGTCATTGTTTTTTCGTCCTTCCGAACAAAGAGAGCTCGAGGATGAGGAGAATGGCCACTGAGGCGAGGAACACCAGCGAGCCAATGGCATTGGTCTTGGGGTTGAGGCCGGAGCGCAGCATACTCCAGATCTCCACCGGCAGCGTCACGTCGAAGCGCGACAGCAGGAAGGCGATGATGAACTCGTCCCAGCTGAAAGTGACGGAGAGGAAGAAGGCGGCAAGGATCGAGGGCATCAGCATCGGCGCCGTCACCAACGCCATAACCTTGAAATCGCTGGCGCCAAGATCGCGCGCCGCCCGCTCGATGTTGATGTGGTGATCGCCCATCGAGGCATAGATGATGGCAAAGCAGAGCGGCAGGTTGATCACCACATGGCCGACGCCGACGGTCATCAGGGACAGCGGGATATGCAGCGCATTCATGAGCGACAGCAGGCCGAGCGCGATGATCAGGTAGCTGACCGTCATCGGTGCGATCAGCAGCCCCCTTTGCAGCGCCGAGCCCGGCAGCTTGTAGCGCGCCAGCGCATAGGCCGCGAGAAAACCAAGCAGCACCGAGATGGCCGAGGAGACGAGTGCCACGACCATCGAGTTGCCGAGCGCAGCCATCAGCTTGCGGTCGGCGAAAACCGCCTCGTACCATTGCAGCGAGAAGCCGTTGAACGGCGGCACCGGCAGACGGCCATCCTGGAAGGAGAAAAGCACCAGCACGGCGACCGGCAGGAAGATGAAGGCATAGACGAGGACGAGATAGGTCCAGGAGAGCAAGCTTGCGGAGATCTGGCGCAACATCGTCAGGCCCTCTCGATCTTCAGCCAGCGGGCGCAGGCAAGGTAGGCGACGGTGACGGCCAGCATCAGGACGATCGACAGCGCCGCCGCCATCGGGAAATCCGCCCGGCGCCCGAGTTGCAGCATGATGATCTGCGGCAGCACCAGCTCGTTGTTGCCGCCGAGGATCTGCGGCGTGACGTAGTCGCCGATACACAGGACAAAAGTGAGGAAGGCGCCGGTCATGATGCCGGGCAGCGTCAACGGCAAGACCACATGCCAGAAGGTCTGGAAGGCATTGGCGCCGAGATCGGCGGCTGCGCGGCGGTAATTGGGCGAAAGCTGGATGAGATTTGAATAGATCGTCAGCGTCAACAGCATGACGAAGAAATGCACGAAGCCGATGACGGTGCCGGTACGCGTGCTCGCGAGTTCCAGCGGCTCCGAGATCAGCCCGATGCTCATGAATGTCTGGTTGATCACGCCGTTCTTCGACAGCACCAGCAGCCAGGAATAGGAGCGCACCACATAGGACGTCCAGAACGGCAGGATCGCCAGGATGAGCGCCATGCGCTGCAGCCGCTTCGGCACGCGCTCGGCGATGATCCAGGCCAGCGGATAGGCAAGCAGCACAGAAATCACGGTGACGATGACGGTGATTTCGAGCGAGTTGATCAATCCGCGGAACAGCGCGTTCTCGGAGAAGAAGCGGACGTAATTGTCGAGATTCCAGACATGGACGATGTCCCGCCCTTCCCGCTTCCACAGGCTCATGGCCGCCATGAAAGCGAAGGGCACGACGAAGAAGGCGACGGTCCACAGAAGCGCTGGAGCAACGAAGCCCCAGGCCTTGCGGCGGTCGGCGTCTTCAAGCGCTGTCGCTGATGTCAAAGCGGTGTCTGCCATTACCGTCCCAGATCAAAGGATTTCGGCCAACGAAGAAAAAGGGCGAGCGCGACACATCGCGCCCGCTGCTGTCGTTACTGCTGCAGCATTTCCGTCCAGGCGTCCTGGAACTGCTGGTCGAGTTCGGACGACGGGATCGGGTAAAGCTGGGTCTTCTTCAGGTATTCAGCCTGCTGGTCGAAGCGCAGAGCCGCCTTCTGCTGGTCGGTCAGATGCTCGCCCGCCTTGGCATTGGCCGGCATCGCCCAATAGCAGGACGACGTCGCAAGCCGCGCCTGCCCTTCCGGGCTCACGATGTACTGGACGAACTTCAGCGCCAGATCCTGCTTGGTCGAATCCTTCATGACCCCGATCGATTGCGCCCAGCGCACGGCGCCCTGCTCGGGGATGGTCCAGTCGAGGTTCGGCTTGTCGGCCGAGAGAACCGCGGTGATCCATTCACCGCCGCCGACGAGGATGTCGACTTCGCCGGTCGCAAGGGCTGTCTGCGAGGAGACGACGTCGCTCACCTGCTTGGAGACCGCACGCATCGCCGCAAGTTTTTCCTTGATCGCCGGCATGTCGGCTTCGCTGAGCTCGGCAGTCTTCTTGCCGAGGCCAAGCCCGACGAGACCGATCATCGGCAGGTAATAGTCATAGAGCGCGATGCGGCCCTTGTACTTGTCCGACCAGATGATCGACAGGTCCTGCATGTCCTTCGGGTCGACCTTGGTCTTGTCGTAGGAAATCGTGTTGTAGCCAAACTTCTCGGTGACGGCGTAGATCTTGCCGTCCTTGGTGTTGTTCGCCTCCATGCGCACTTCCGGGAAGATGTCGGCGGTCGGCAGCGCATCGGCGGGCATTTCGGCAAGCAGATCGAGATCGATGGCGCGGTGCACGTCGACGCCATCGATGACGAGCACGTCCCAGTCACCCGGCTGCGACTGGTCGAGGATCGAGAGCCCCGCCCCGGTGCCCTCATAGACCTTGACGTTCACTTTGACGTCGTTGGCCTTTTCAAACGGTTCGAGAAGCGCAGGATCGGTGTGGTCGCACCAAACGAGCGCATTGAGCTCCTCTTGCGCGAAGACGGGCGCCGGTGCGGCAACCGTCGACAGCGCAGCAATCGCGATTGCGGCCGTAGAAGAGAAAAAACGGCGCAGGCGCGCACCGTCACGAACTGACTGCATCATGCTGTTGCCCTCTTGTTTTGACGCTCGTTTCGGCGTCTTCAAAAAAAGATTGAATGAATTCATTTTTTAAGTCAATCTCAATTTTGAACCAATTCATAATTCGGGGAAACACTGGAATGACGGGACTGCGCGCACGGCAAAAGGCCGATCGCAACAGGCGAATTCTCGACGCCGCCGCCGTGCTCTTTCGCGAAGTCGGCTATGACAGCGCGCGCATCGAGGACATTGCCGAGCGCGCCGAGATTTCGGTCGGAACCTTCTACAATTACTATGAAAACAAGGGCGACATCCTGCTCGCCACCGTGTCGATGGAAGTCGAGGAGGTGCTCGCGGGGGGCGGATCGATCGTCGACAATCCGCCGGCATCCGTCATGGGCGCCCTGGATGCCCTGATCGGCGAATATTACGACCACTCGCTCTACTATCTCAGCAAGGAGATGTGGCGGACGGCGATGGCGCTCGCCATCCAGCAGCCGGAGAGCCCTTTCAGCAAGCGCTATACGGATCTTGATCGCCGGCTCTGCGCGCAGGTTTCGACGCTGATCCGCAAGCTGCAGGCCAAGAGCGTCGTCGCGCCTGACGTCGATGCCGAGGCGGTCGGCGAGATGTTCTTCAACAATCTCAACATGATGTTCACCGAGTTCGCCAAGCGCGAAACCATGACGCTCGACGATCTCAAGGCCCGGGTCTCACGCCAGAACCGCCCGCTTGCGACGTTGATCGCGGCACGCTGACCGTCACCACAAACGAGCCGCGCTCGGCAAAAAGAGGGAACCCGATGTCAGATCTCGAACAGGCGGTGCTTGCGGCCGCTGACCGGCTTGTCGCCGCCTTTGCCCGGCACGATCGCGCCGCCTACTTCTCGGCCTTTGCGCCCAATGCCACCTTCATCTTCCATACGCTCGACCGGCCGCTGAAGAGCCGCGCCGAATACGAGGCAGAATGGTCGCTTTGGGAGGAACGGGATGGTTTTCGCGTCCATGCGTGCCGGTCGAGCGAGCGGAATGTCCAGAGCATGGGCGATGTCGCGGTCTTCACGCACCGCGTCGAGACGGAACTGGAATTCAATGGAGAACCGGCGACTGCCGACGAGCGGGAAACGATCGTTTTCGAGCGGGCGTCATCGGGAGATTGGCTCGCCGTGCATGAGCACCTGTCACGGCATGGCTGAAGGCTGGCCTCAGAAGGCGCCGACCACCACGGCGCTGACGAAGGAAAAAGCGGCAACGATGGCGATGGCGTGCGGAACGAGGTGAACATGCGAGCGGCGTGGCGGTGTCGTCCCATAGAGTGCGTAGCGGGACTGGATCATCGGTTTCGCAGCGTTCATCGCGTCTCTCCGTTCCTGCGAGGGCCTCGGCCATCGACTATCTTGTTCTCCTATATTCTCCATTGAGTTTGTAGATATTATTTTCCGCAAATTGCACAGATCGTAAAAAAATCAGTTCAGCGGGCGGACGCCATCAATGCCGGTTGCGGTTGCGCTCCTTCAGATGCTTCGACCAGCTCTCGCTGAACCACGGCGTCAGCAGCGAAACGTCGGATGCGCGGTGCGAGCGCGTCAACGCGCTGTCCGCTTCGACGCAGGTCCAGACCGTAAACGCGGTCAGCTCATGCTTGCCGAACGTCTGAATCAGCGGAATGTCTGCCGCATCGCGACCCCGGGCAACGGCGATGCGGCCAGCCCGCCGCTGGTTGTTCTTGGCGTCGAAGGTGTGCCACCGGTCGCCGAGGAAGACTTCGAACCAGGCGTTGAAATCCATCGGCGCCGGATTTTCGCTTTTCGGAACGTCGGCCATGTAGCCGTTCACATAGCGCGCCGGCATGTTCATGCAGCGGCAGAAGGTTATGGCGAGATGGGCATAGTCGCGGCTGACGCCGACGCGATCCTCATGAGCCTCGAGCGCCGTGCGCATCGCCTGGGCATAGCCATAGCTGAAGACCAGTCGCTCGTGCACATAGTCCGAGATAGCCTGAACGCGATCCCATCCGGCCGGCACATCGCCGAAGAGCCGCCAGGCGAGCGCGCCCAGCCGGTCCGTTTCGCAGTAACGGCTGGCGGCAAGGTAGGGTAGCCACGCTGCCGGCAGATTTTCGACAGGGACCGCTCCCGCCAGGGGATCGGAGGCATCGAGCTTGCCGTCGTCCTCGATAACGGCATCGTAGGAGAGCTTGAAGTCGCCTTCCGGCGCCGTCATCCGCAGGCAGGTGTTGCCGTGCGGATCGGTGATCTGTTCCATCCTCACCAGCGGCATGGACAGCGGGCCATGCTCGCGACAAAGCGCACCCCGTCGCTCCGGCACGACGGAAAGATAGGTCATCATCGGAGTCGGCTGCGGACAACGAATGCCGATTTCATAGCCAAAACGCACGAACATCTCAGACCTCCAAGATCGATGGGGAACGGTCGGCTCCCCCTCTGCCCTGCCCGCCCAGAAAACGCAGGCCTTCCTTGGTATCCGTATGCGAAGGGAACCGCGCAGGCGGCCCTCAGATGCAAGCAAATGCATGCAGGCTGCGCCCTTCGGCGGGCGCGCCGATGTTGATGGGCCGATACTAGCGCATCAGGCAACCGGACGGTATCGCGTCAGGCGCGAAAACGACGCTCGGCCCACGCGCGACACCGTCCTTGCGGCAGACGATAGTGGCCGACCGCCTATAGCCCGACGGCATCCTTGAACTGGTACCACCAGGAGCCGATCGTCGAATATTGCGCACGGAACATGCGCCCGCCCGGGAACGGATACCAGGGCAGTTTCTCGAAGACGTCGTAACGCGTGGTGTCACCATCGATCGCCTCGGCGAGCGTGCGGCCGAAGAGATGCGAGCCGGTGACGCCGTGGCCGCTATAGCCGTGGGCAAAATAGGTATTGGAGCCGATGCGGCCCATCTGCGGCACGCGGGTGAAGGAGAGCGCAAAATTGCCGCTCCAGGCATAGTCTATCTTCACGCCCTTGAGTTCTGGGAACACCTTTTCGAGATTGGGCTTGAGCTTGGCGACCACATCGGCCGGGTCGGTACCGCCATAAACGGTGCCGCCGCCGAAGATCATGCGCTTGTCGGCGGACAGGCGGAAATAATCGAGGATGTAGCGCACGTCCTCAACGCACATGTCGCTGGGGATCAGCGAATGGGCGAGTTCTTCGCCAAGCGGCGCCGTGGTGATCATCTGAGTCGAGACCGGCATGACGCGCGAAACGAGCTTCGGCACCGCGTCGCCGAGATAGGCATTGCCGCAGAGCACGACGATGCGCGCCGAGACTTCGCCACCTTCGGTGTAGACCGTCGGCCGCGCCGCTTCGTGGTCGACCTGTGTTACCGGCGACTGTTCGTAGATCGTGCCGCCGATGCTTTCGAAAGCGCGCGCCTCGCCCAGCACCAGATTGAGCGGATGCATGTGGCCGCCGGTCGTATCGAGCATGCCACCGCAATAGGCGTCCGACTTGACGAGCTTGCCGAGCGCGTCGCGGTCGAGAAGCTGGTGATCGTCCATGCCATATTTGCGCCAGAGCGCCTGCTTGGCTTCGAGTTCCTTCATATGCGCCGGGGTATAGGCGGCGTAGATATTGCCCGGCTTCAGGTCGCACTCGATCTGGTACTGGCTGACGAGGCGACGAATGATCTTGCCGCCTTCCTGCACCAGCCCGCCGACGAAACGCGCCGCGTCCTCGCCGTAGCGGCGCTGGATCGTCGCGAGACTGGCGTTGAGGCCGTTGACGACCTGGCCGCCATTGCGGCCCGAAGCGCCCCAGCCGACCTGAGCCCCTTCGATGACGACGACCTTGTAGCCTTTTTCCGCAAGGTGGATCGCCGTCGACAGGCCGGAATAGCCGGCACCGACGACGCAGATATCGGTCTCGACCCGGCCCTGAAGCCGGACCGGCGTGCGGACGATGTTGCGGGACGCGGCATAGTAGCTGGTCGGGTAGCTGCCGTCGCCGGCATAGGACTTCTGTTTCGTAAGCATCAGACGATTTCCAGATAGGCGCTGAATTCGTAGTCCGTGACCTGCTCGGCAAAGCCTGCAATTTCCTGGCGTTTGCAGGCGATCAGCATCGAGCGCAGTACGGGATCGAAAATCTCGGCGGCAATCGGTCCGGCCTCGAAGGTATCGACCGCTTGCCCCCAATCCGAGGGAATTTTGGGCAATTTCTCCGCTGCATAGGCCCGCCCAGAAACCGGCGCCGGCGGCTTCCACTTGTTGCGGATGCCGACGAGTGCTGCGCCAAGGATCGCGGCGACGACGAGATAGGGATTGGCATCTGCGCCTGCGACACGATGCTCGATGCGGCGCGCATTGGGGTTGCCGCCGGGGATACGGATTGCCGAGGTGCGGTTCTCATAACCCCAGCAGACGGCGGTCGGCGCGTGCGTATCGGGACGCAGCCGCCGGTAGGAATTGAAATGCGGGGCAAAGAGCAGCGTCGTCTCGGCCATACCGCGGAGCAGTCCGGCGACGGCGTTCTTCAGGATAGGCGATCCTTCGTCACTGCCATCGTTGAAGACGTTGTTGCCCTCTTCGTCGAGCAGGCTGAAATGGATGTGCAGGCCATTGCCAGAGCGGGTGCCATAGGGCTTCGCCATAAAGGTCGCGGCAAGGCCATGCTTGCGCGCCACACCCTTGACGATGCGCTTGAAGAAGATCGCGTCATCGGCCGCCTTCAGCGGATCGTCGGTGTGAAGCAAGTTGATCTCGAACTGGCCGATGCCGTTTTCGGCAATCGCCGCATCCGCCGGCACGTTCTGCCGGGCGCATTCCTTGTAGACGTCGGAGAAGAACTCGCCGAAATCATCGAGCTCGTCGATCGACAGGATCGCGTCGGAATCGAGCCGCTTGCCGGTATAGGGTGAGATCGGCGGCACCGCGCTGTCGGGCTCCGGATCAATCAGGTAAAACTCCAGTTCCGTCGCGACGACGGGACGGAGGCCGAGCTCCTTGTACTCGCGCACGATGGCTGCCAGCGCCTGCCGCGGATCGGCGAGGAACGGTTTGCCGTCTTCGAGCTGCAGCCAGAGCGGCACCAGCGCGCTCGGCCGAGAGGTCCAGTTGACCGGCAGCGCGCCGCGACCGGTGACGCCGCAGATGCCGTCACGGTCGCCGCTCGCAAATACCTGCTCGCTGTTGATGATATCCTCGCCCCAGACGTCGACGCCGACGATGGAGAGCGGCATGCGGATGCCACCGCCGAGCACCTTTGCCGCCTGTTCCACCGGCACGCGTTTTCCCCGCATGATGCCATTGAGGTCGCAGACCACGGCCTGAATGCTTTCGATCGGCCCGTTCTGCTCGAGCCATGCCTTGAATGCGCTGGGATCTTCCGCGTCGAGCGACATATCGCAAATCTCTTTTTGTGATCACATTTTCAGATTGTTGACATAATTCAGGAATTGGAGTCAAGCATGAGCGATGCTATCAGGCGTTTGACGTAGAGCGGTATGCAGGAAAGTGAATGCGGGTCTCCGCCCGCATTCCACGCGTAACGATAAGTAAGGATCGCGATGACCAGGGCCGAAGAGAGCCAGGATCATCGCAACGGGCAGAAGGACAGGCGCTCTTGAAACCCCTTGTTTTGCCGCCACTTGCGCGACCCGACGGCATGACCACGCATGATTATGCCTTCCACCGTCTGCGACAGGCGATCATGGTCGGCGCGTTCCGCCCCGGCACCTCGGTCACCATCCGCGGCCTGGCCGAAGCGCTCGAAAGCAGCCCGACACCGGTGCGCGAGGCCCTGCGCCAACTGACCTCCATCGGCGCGCTGCAATTTCTGGAAAACCGCCGCATCGTCGTGCCGCACATCACGCCTGCCCGTTTCGAGGAACTGATCTCGCTGCGCATCGCACTCGAAAGCCATGCCGCCCGCCGCGCCGTCGCTCATCTTTCCGAGCGCCAGATTGAAAAGATCACGGCGATCGATGACAGCATCGAGACGGAGATCCGTGGAGGTGACAAGGTGGCGGCGTTGATCGCCAACCAGGCGTTCCACCGCATGATCTATACGGCCAACCCCGATCCGGTCGCCATGCCGCTGATCGAGAGCGTCTGGTTGCAACTCGGGCCTATTCTCGGCATCGCCATGGAACATGTCACCGAGCTCTATGTGGTGGATCGCCACCGCGAGGCGATCGAGGCACTGAGACGGCGCGATGAGCAGGCCGCCGCCGATGCGATCGCCGCCGACATCCGGGAAGGCATCGGCGGCTTCGACCAGCAGGCGGTGGCGCGGCTGCTACGATTGGCCGCCTGAGCCACCCACATCATGCCGCATAGGCACAAATTTTAGTGTGACTAAAATTCCATATTGACAACGCCAGAGTCCGACACCAAAGTCGTGCAAATACAAACGCATAGTGACGGGAAGCGCGCAGCCTTCCGGACTATGCTCGTGCATTCGAGGGGGAGGAGTCCGCTTGAAGAGCCAAAGAGCCACATCCCGGGGCAGCACCTGCACCGATCCCAGGCATTCCCCGTAACCGCCCCTTCGCGCTGAAACGTCCAGCGCCTCTGTTCCGTCCGTCGATGAGCACACTGTTGCGTCAACGGCGTGCGCATCTCGTTTCCTCAAACCAGAATTGGACCCCCCATGAACGAACTCACCAAGACCCGTTTTGCCGCGCTCCGCCGCAAGATGGCCGAAGGCAATGTCGGCCTCATCGCGCTCGCGCCGGGATCGCACATGGATTGGCTGATCGGCTATCATCCACATCCGGACGAGCGGCCCTGCCTGCTTTTGATCGGTCCGGGAAAGGAAGCCTTCCTGATGCCGGCGCTCAACGCCGAGGGCACGCGCGAGCACACCGACATCGCCTTCCACAACTGGGCTGATGACCTTGGCCCGGCCGCTGCCCTTTCAGCCGCGCTCGCCGATGTCGGCGCGGAGAAGCCCGGCCGGGTCGTGCTCGACGAAACCATGCGCGCCGATTTCGCGCTTCTGCTCATCGATGCGCTCCCCGCCGATACCGCCCGCGAATTCACGCCGGCAACGCTCGGCGCGCTCCGCATGCGCAAGGACAAAAGCGAGTACGCGTTTCTGAAGATGAATGCCGGCATCGCCGACCGTGCCATGCAGGCGGCGTTTTCCAAGATCCGCCCAGGCATGACCGAGAAGGAACTGGCCGCCGAAATCCGCGGACACTTCGCCTCTGAAGGCGCGGCACCGGCCTTCTGGATCGTCGGTGCCGGCGGCAATGGCGCTTTCCCGCATCACTCGGCCAGCGAGCGGGTGATCGAGGAAGGCGATGCGGTGGTCATCGACATCGGCGGCCGCAAGCAGGGCTTCCCGAGCGACATCACCCGCATGGCGATCGTCGGCCGCGCGCCCGAGGGATACGGCCAGATCCACACCATCGTTGAAAAGGCCGTACAGGCGGCGATGAAGGCAGCACGCCCGGGCGTCCTCGCCAAGGAAGTCGACGCCGCCGCCCGCAAGGTGATCAGCGATGCCGGCTACGGCGAATACTTCGTGCACCGTACCGGCCACGGCATGGGCATCGACGGCCACGAGCCGCCTTACATCACCGCGACTTCGGAAACCGTTCTGGAAGAAGGCATGGTCTTCTCGATCGAGCCCGGCATCTATCTGCCCGGCCGCTTCGGCATCCGGCTTGAGGATATCGTGATCCTGCGCGAGGACGGGCCGGAGGTTCTTTCCTCCCTGCCCCGCGACGTTCACGTCGCCCGGGTCTGATCAAAGTTGCGGCGCCTTCGGGCGCCGCTTCTCTTTGCCGGTTCACTTGGCGGTACGGAAATCTATTGAGCCGGCCGCTTGCGCGGCGTCGGCATTCCGCTCTCCGCCCCCTTCTTGCCGGATTGCTTCTTGTAGACCGGTTGCTGGTATTCAACCGGCGGCCAGATCCAGTAGTGCCCGTAGGGCTTGCGCTGGACCCCTTCGTAGTACTCGCCCTTCCGCGTCCGCATCTGCGCCTCGGTATCGCCCACGACCATCGTCACTGCGAGGAACGCGCCCAGCATGGCTGCGACCACGAACTGACATTCCGATTTCATCATCACCAAAACTCCTTGCCTCCCTGTCTACGCCTGGAGCGCTCGGGGTCAACATGTCCACGTTTATCAGTTCTTGCTTGACGACCTACCCTGCCTTGGTCATATTGGTGAGATGTCAGACCAATTTGGCCTCTGGGGAGGGAGCCGAATGAATGAACCGGCAAGAGCGGCGCTGATGCCCCTGCCCCCGGCCGATCGGGCCCAGCAGGTGATTGCCGCGTTGGCTGACTACATCGAACAATCGGGCCTGAAGCCGGGCGAACGCCTGCCAGCCGAGCGCGAGTTGATGACGGCGCTGGCCGTCGGCCGTTCGACCATCCGCGAAGTCATCCGCCACTTTCAGGCACTCGGCGTCGTCGAAGCACGCAAGGGCAGCGGCACCTATCTGCTGCGCACGATTTCGGGCGCGACCGTCCATATGCCGCTTACCCTCGATGCGGCTCATCTGCGCGACGTGCTGTTGATGACACTCGAAGTGCGCCGCGGCATCGAGGTCGAGGCCAACATGGTCGCCGCCCGCCGTCGGACCGAAGACGACCTCAAGATCATCGAAATCAAGCTCAACGAAATGGAGCGCGTGCATATCGCCAAGGGCACGTCGGGCCCGGAAGACCTCGCCTTCCATCTTGCGATCTACGACGCCACCCACAACCCGCTCTTCCGCCAGCTTCTCGAACAGATGCGCGAAGCTTTCGAGCGCTTCTGGGAAGAGCCCTTCGACCGGTCGGACTTCGCCCGCCGCTCCTTCCCGTTCCACCGCACCCTCTTCAACGCGATCGCGGCTCAGGATCCTGACACCGCGCGCGAAGAAACGCTGAAAATCCTCGCGATCGTCGAGGAAGACATCAAGGAAATGTCCAAATGACCAACGGCCTCGATCCGTTCGACCACGCCTCGCTGATCGTCGCGCATGACGAGGGCAATGCCTTCGATGCCGTCGTGCCGCCGATCGTGCAGACCTCGCTCTTCACCTTCAAAGACTATGACGACATGGTCGCCTCCTACCGGGGCGAGCGCGTACGGCCGATCTATACCCGCGGCCTGAATCCGACGGTTCGCATGTTCGAGGAGATGCTGGCCAAGCTCGAAGGCGGCGAGGACGCAATCGGTTTTGCCAGCGGCATGTCGGCGATCTCCTCCACTGTGCTTTCCTTCGTCGAGCCGGGCGACCGCATCGTCGCCGTCAACCATGTCTATCCCGATGCCTTCCGCCTCTTCGGCACGCATCTGAAGCGCATGAAGATCGAGGTGACCTATGTCGACGGCCGCGACGAGGAAGCGGTTGCCAAAGCGCTACCCGGCGCCAAGCTCTTCTATATGGAAAGCCCGACGAGCTGGGTGATGGACACCCACGACGTCGCGTCGCTGGCCCGCCTCGCCAAGGACCAAGGCATCATCACCGCGATCGACAACAGTTGGGCAAGCCCGATCTTCCAGCAGCCGATCTCGCTCGGCGTCGATCTCGTCATCCATTCGGCGTCCAAGTATCTCGGCGGCCACTCGGACGTCGTCGCCGGCGTTGTCACCGGATCGAAGGAACTGATCGGCCGCATCCGCTCCGAAGCCTACCCGTATCTCGGTGGCAAGCTTTCGCCCTTCGATGCCTGGCTCCTGATCCGCGGCCTGCGCACCCTGCCGATCCGGATGAAGTCGCACGAGCGTTCGGCGCTTGAAGTCGCGCGGCGGCTGCAGGCCCATCCGCTGGTCGAGACCGTCTGCCATCCCGGACTCGGCAACACGCTGCCGCCGGGGCTTTCCGGCACCTCGGGCCTGTTTTCCTTCATCTTCCGCGAGGGCGTCGATGTCAGGCGTTTCGCGGATCATCTCGAACTCTTCAAGCTCGGCGTTTCCTGGGGCGGACATGAAAGCCTCATCGTGCCGGGCGAAGTCGTGCTGTCACAAAAAGCCCAACCCAATTCCGCGGCCGCCTTCGGCATCTCGCCGCGGTCGGTACGGCTCCATGTCGGCCTGGAGGGAACGGAGGCCCTCTGGAGCGATCTCGAAGCGGCGCTCGCCGTGGCTTCGACTGACTGACAGGGGCGGGATGCAGATCCCGCTCTGCCCACTTTGAACCAAAACCAACGAAGAAAAGAGGGAACAAAATGAAGAAACTGATCACTGCAACGCTTCTCGCCAGCCTGATGGCCGGAAGCGCACTCGCCGACACCAAGCTGAAGCTCGTCGAGGTCATCACCAGCCCCGAGCGCACCGAGACGCTGAAGTCGATCGTCGCCAAGTTCGAGGCGGCCAACCCGGGCACCACGGTCGAGATCATCTCGCTGCCCTGGGGCGAGGCCTTCCAGAAATTCGCGACCATGGTCTCCGCCGGCGAGCTGCCTGACGTGATGGAAATGCCCGACACCTGGCTGTCGCTCTATGCCAACAACGGCATGCTCGAAAGCCTGGAACCCTACCTGACCAAGTGGGAACACACGGCCGGCCTCACCGAACGCGCGCTCGAACTCGGCCGTGATGTCAACGACACCGCCTACATGCTGCCCTACGGCTTCTATCTGCGCGCCATGTTCTACAACAAGAAGCTCTTGTCGGAGGCCGGCGTCAGCGAACCGCCGAAGACGATGGACGATTTCGTCAAGGCATCGGAAGCCGTCTCCAAGCTTCCGGGCAAATCCGGCTACTGCCTGCGCGGCGGTCCGGGCGGCCTCAACGGCTGGGTGATGTTCGGCGCCACCATGGCCGGCAGCAACACCTTCTTCAACGAGGACGGCACCTCGACCATGAACGGCGAAGGCTGGGTCAAGGGCCTCACCTGGGTGATTGACCTCTATAAGAAGGGCCTGGCACCGAAGGACAGCGTCAACTGGGGCTTCAACGAAATCGTCGCCGGTTTCTACAGCGGCACCTGCGCCTTCCTCGACCAGGATCCGGACGCGCTGATCGCCATTGCCGAGCGCATGAAGTCTGAAGACTTCGGCGTCACCACCATGCCGAAGGGTCCGAGCGGCAAGGCGTTTACCACCATCGGCTTCGCCGGCTGGTCGATGCTCTCGGCAAGCCAGAACAAGGACCTCTCCTGGAAGCTGATCGAGACCCTCGAAGGGCCGGAAGGCAACATCGAGTGGAACAAGCGAACGGGCGCACTGCCGGTGCACAAGTCGGCCGAGAAGGACCCCTTCTACGCGAGCGCTCAGTTCAAGGGCTGGTTCGACGAACTCGCCGACAAGGACGTCGTGCTGACGGTCATGCCGACCTACCTCGAGGAATTTGCGTTCTTCAAGGATTCGCTCGCCATCAAGACGACCCAGGAAGCCCTCCTCGGCGACATCACGCCGGAACAGCTAGCCAACCAGTGGGCGGAGTACCTGACCAAGGCGCAGCAGAAGTTCCTGGCCAGCAAGAAGTAAGCCTTCGGCCGGCGGTGGCTAGCCGCCGCCGGCTTTCCATTCGCGAAAATAGGCACGCCCGAACAACCGGCGGCCACACAGGGGAAATTTCGATCGATGGACTATGTCGCCCGCCAAAGCGGCCTGCCGGCAAGCAGGACGCCGCTGATGAAGCGCATCGCCGATGGCGCCGCACCCTATCTCTATAGCGCGCCGGCTCTGATCCTGATCGTCACGGTCATGCTTGTGCCGCTGGCTCTCGGCGTCTCCTACGCCTTCCGTGACATTCAGCTCCTAAACCCGTTCTCCGGCGCCTATATCGGCCTCGATCATTTCCGGGCGCTCTCCGAAGACCAGGCTTTCTATCGGGCGCTACGCAACACGCTGTGGTGGACCGGCGCCTCCGTCCTCCTGCAGTTCGTCTTCGGCCTGATCCTGGCGCTGCTGCTCGACAAACCCTTCTATGGTCGCGGCCTTGCGCAGGCACTTGTCTTTCTTCCCTGGGCAGTGCCGAGCTTCCTTGCCGGCCTCAACTGGGCCTGGCTCTTCAATCCGGTCGTCGGACCCTTGCCGCACTGGCTTTTCAGCCTCGGCATCATGAGCGAACCGAACAATATTCTTTCCGACCCGCAGCTTGCCATGTGGGGGCCGATCATCGCCAATGTCTGGTGGGGCATTCCCTTCTTCGCGATCACACTGCTGGCCGCGCTGCAGGCGATCCCGCGCGATCTCTATGAAGCCGCAAGCATCGACGGCGCCGGCCCGGTGCAGCGCTTCATGTCGATCACTCTGCCGTTCCTGGCGCCCACCATCGCCATCACCATCCTGCTGCGCACCGTCTGGATCTCCAATTTCGCCGATCTGATCATCGTCATGACCAATGGCGGACCGGCCGACCGCACCCAGATCGTCGCCAGCTACATCTTCACCCAGGCCTTCAAGCGGCTGGATTTCGGTTACGCCTCGGCGATCGCGCTGGTACTCCTGGCACTGCTGCTCGCCTATTCGATGCTGATCGTCATCCTGCGGCAATGGCTCCTGAGCAAGGATTGAACCAATGCGCGCCAAACCGCTTTTCCTCATGATCGCGCACCGGCTGGCCATCCTTGCCTATATCGCCTTCGCGCTCTTCCCGCTCTATTGGTTGCTGAAGGTTGCGGTCACCCCGAACGACCTGCTCTATTCCGAAGGCATTCGGATGTGGCCGTCGCGCGCCAGCCTCGAACATTTCGATTTCGTGCTCCGCCACAGCGCCTTTCCGGTGTTCTTTCGCAACAGCCTGATCGTCTCCGGCTCCACCGCCGTCATCGTCACCATCCTCGCCTCGCTCTCCGGCTATGCCCTGTCGCGCTTCAATTTCCGCGGCAAATATTGGCTGGTGGCGCTGATGCTTCTGACGCAGATGTTCCCACTGGTCATGCTGGTGGCGCCGATCTTCAAGATCCTCTCGCCGATGGGCCTCACCAACAGCCTGACCGGCCTCGTCATCGTCTACACCGCCTTCAACGTACCCTTTGCCACCTTCCTGATGCAGTCCTTCTTCGACGGCATTCCGAAGGACCTGGAGGAAGCGGCGATGATCGACGGCGCGACGCAATTCGTCGCCTTCCGCCAGATCATCCTGCCGCTGACGCTGCCGGGCATCGCAGCAACCCTCGGCTTCGTCTTCACCGCCGCCTGGAGCGAGCTGCTGTTCTCGCTGATGCTGATCTCCGGCAACGACCAGGCAACCTTCCCGGTGGGACTGTTGTCCTTCGTGTCGAAGTTCTCCGTCGACTTCGGGCAGATGATGGCCGCCGGCGTGCTCGCGCTCATCCCCGCCTGCCTCTTCTTCCTGCTCATTCAACGCTATCTCGTCCAGGGCCTCACGGCCGGCGCGGTCAAAGGCTGAGGATTACCCCATGGCTTCCATCGATATCGCCAACATCCAGAAATCCTACGGCATCCACCCGGTCCTGCATGATGTCGACCTGAAGATCGGCGACGGCGAATTCGTCGTGCTCGTCGGCCCGTCCGGCTGCGGCAAGTCCACGCTGCTGCGCATGATCGCCGGGCTTGAAAGCGTGACTTCGGGCGAAATCCGCATCGCCGGAAAACGTGTCAACGAGCTCGCTCCGAAGGACCGTGACATCGCCATGGTGTTCCAGTCCTATGCGCTCTATCCGCATATGTCGGTCGCCAAGAACATGAGTTACAGCCTGAGGCTCCGGAAGACTGCGAAGGAAAAGATCGCGAGCGTCGTCTCGGGTGCGGCCGCCAAGCTCGGTCTCGACCCGCTGCTCGAACGCCGCCCCCGCGCACTGTCTGGCGGCCAGCGTCAGCGCGTCGCCATGGGCCGCGCCATCGTTCGCGAGCCAAAGGCGTTTCTCTTCGACGAGCCGCTCTCGAACCTCGACGCGCGCCTGCGAGAGCAGATGCGCGCCGAAATCAAGAAGCTGCACAAGGACCTCGGCGCCACTTCGATCTACGTCACCCACGACCAGATCGAGGCAATGACGCTCGCAGACCGGATCGTCGCCATGAACGGCGGCTTCGTGCAGCAGGTCGGCAGCCCGCTCGACCTCTATGACCGGCCGGCCAATCTCTTCGTCGCCGGCTTCATCGGCTCGCCCGGCATGAACTTCTTCGAGGGCACCTACCGCAACGGCACCGCCCCGCGCTTCGAAACGCAAAGCGGCATTGTCGTCCCGGCACAGCCGCATCCCGCCTTGGCGGACGGAGCCAAGGCCACACTCGGCATCCGCCCGGAACATGTGGAGATCGGCGGCGAAGGGCCGGATGCGCTCAAGGCCAGCGTCGACCTTGTCGAGCCGACCGGCTTCGGTATCATCCTGCACCTCTCCTTCGGCCGCTCCGGCTTCAAGGCGTTCACCAACGACCGCAAGTTCCTCAACGCCTCCGGCACGCTTGCCGTGCGCCTGCCGGTCGAGCGGCTGCATTTCTTCGACGCCGCCGGCAATCGCGTCTGATCGTGGTTGATGCAACGAATGGGCGCGCCAGATGGCGCGCCCACTGCATGTTCGCTTTCCAGCGCATCCGATGAGACAGTGCATGAGCGACTGCGGTTGACTTCCTGAAGGCGAAGCGTACCGTTTCTCGTGTCGCAAGTATCAACCGCCCGTGGCGCCACCTGAGAGAAGCAAGCACCGCCAAAACCAAAAATTGACGATAGCCTTCCTTGCCTGCGCCCGGCGATTTTGAGGAAGTGTCATGCGAATTCTTGTTGTTGCCCTCGCCCTTTCGACAACCCTGCTCTGTCCGCTCGCTGCCCGCGCCCAAGAAGGTGATGCCGCAGCCGGTGCCACCGTTTTCAAGAAATGCGCTGTCTGTCACATCGCCGACAGCGATACCAACAAGGTCGGCCCATCGCTCAACCATGTGTTGGGGCGGACCGCCGGCACCCATCCCAACTTCAGCTACTCCTCGGCAATGGTCGATGCCGGCAAGGGTGGCCTCGTCTGGGATGAGACGACGCTGCGCGACTATCTGCACAATCCCAAAGCCAAGGTGAAAGGCACGAAGATGGCCTTTGCCGGCCTGAAGGACGACACCGACATCTCCAACCTCCTCGCCTACCTCAAGCAGTATTCGCAGTAGCCGAGAAAGATTAGAGATAGTCTCCATCTAAGACCGGACGGCGAATTGCGACTATTTGACGTTCGTGTAATAATTGCACCTACAGCGCCGCGCGCCTTATCAGACGCGCAAAGGTCGCTGTAGAATTCTGAAATTCCTGCATGTTTTGTCCTCAATCGGCTACGAATAAAGGAAACATGCAGCAGAGCTCTACGGATTGCGTATTCATGCCCACAGCCGCCCGCGGCGAGGAGGGACAAGAAATGGCCGTGGTAGTTATTCTGGTTTTTCTGGCTATCGGATCGGTATTGTTCCATCTGTTTAGCCCTTGGTGGTGGACGCCCATCGCGTCCAACTGGAATTACATCGACAATACGCTCATCATTACCTTCTGGATCACCGGCTTCGTCTTCGTCGCCGTGGTGCTTTTCATGGCCTATTGCGTCCTCCGTTTTCGGCATCGCCCGGGAAACCGGGCGGCCTATGAACCGGAAAACCGCAAGCTCGAAGGATGGCTCGCCGGCGGCACGACGCTCGGCGTCGCCGCAATGCTGACACCCGGCCTCTTCGTCTGGCATCAATTCGTCACCGTGCCGAACGGTGCCGCAGAGGTCGAGGTCGTCGGCCAGCAATGGTTGTGGAGCTTCCGCCTGCCCGGTGCCGACGGCAAGCTCGGAACCTCAGAGACCCGCGACGTGACGCCGGAGAACGCGCTCGGCCTCAATCGCAACGATCCGGCAGCGCTTGACGACTACGTCATCGAGGGCGGCGAATTGCATCTCGAGGTCGGCAAGCCGGTCAAGATCCTCCTGCGTTCGGTCGACGTGCTGCACGATTTCTACGTGCCGGAGTTCCGCGCCAAGATGGACATGGTGCCTGGCATGGTCACCTATTTCTGGCTGACGCCGACGCGCACCGGCACGTTTGAAGTTCTGTGCGCAGAGCTCTGCGGCGTCGGACATCCGCAGATGCGCGGCACCGTCGTCGTCGACAGCGCCGCCGACTATCAGGCCTGGCTGTCGCAGCAGCAGACCTTTTCACAGATGATGGCAGCGACAGAGGCGAAACAGACGGCGCAGGCAGTGACTGCCGCCCCGGCGCAATAGGAGGCGCCCCGACGGCCAAGGCGGAATGCGGGTTTTGCACCCGCATGCCGCTCGTGAGCGAAAGCAACTCCTCAGTTACCGTTCCGGAGTTGCGTGTTTCAAAGCGTTGGATCGCGATGATCCGGTGTTGGGAGGTTCTCGCAGATGGTCGACATCCGGTCAGGTACGGGCGAATCGATAGGTCCCGCGGAAGTGGAGGATGTCGAACTCTATCATCCTCATAGCTGGTGGACGCGCTACGTCTTCAGCCAGGATGCCAAGATCATCGCCGTGCAATATGCCTCGACCGCGATCGCCATCGGCATGGTCGCGCTGGTACTGTCCTGGCTGATGCGGCTGCAACTCGGCTTTCCCGGCGCCTTCGCCTTCATCGATGCGGAGCGCTACTACCAGTTCATCACCATGCACGGCATGATCATGGTGATCTATCTCTTGACCGCACTCTTCCTCGGCGGCTTCGGCAATTACCTGATCCCGCTGATGCTCGGTGCACGCGACATGGTCTTTCCCTACGCCAACATGCTGAGCTACTGGCTGTACCTGCTCGCCGTGCTGGTGCTGGTCGCGAGTTTCTTCGCGCCCGGCGGCCCGACCGGCGCCGGCTGGACGCTCTACCCGCCGCAGGCCCTGCTCTCCGGCACGCCGGGAGGCAAGGACTGGGGCATCATCCTGATGCTCTCCTCCCTCATCCTGTTCATCATCGGTTTCACCATGGGTGGGCTCAACTATGTGGTCACCGTGCTCCAGGGCCGCGCCCGCGGCATGACGCTGATGCGCATGCCGCTCACCGTCTGGGGTATCTTCACGGCGACGGTCATGGCGCTGCTCGCCTTTCCCGCCCTCTTCGTCGCCTGCGTCATGATGCTCTTCGATCGCGTGCTCGGTACCAGCTTCTTCATGCCGGCGATCGTCGAGATGGGCGAGCAGCTGCAGCATGGCGGCGGCAGCCCGATCCTGTTCCAGCACCTCTTCTGGTTCTTCGGCCACCCGGAAGTCTACATCGTGGCGCTGCCGGCCTTCGGCATCGTCTCCGATCTGATCAGCACCCACGCCCGCAAGAACATCTTCGGGTACCGCATGATGGTCTGGGCGATCGTCATCATCGGCGCGCTCTCCTTCGTCGTCTGGGCGCACCACATGTATGTCAGCGGCATGAACCCCTATTTCGGTTTCTTCTTCGCGACGACCACGCTCATCATCGCCGTGCCGACGGCGATCAAGGTCTATAACTGGGTGCTGACGCTCTGGCGCGGCGACATCCACCTGACGCTGCCGATGCTCTTTGCGCTCGCCTTCATCGTCACCTTCGTCAATGGCGGGCTGACGGGGCTGTTCCTCGGCAACGTCGTCGTCGACGTGCCGCTTTCCGACACGATGTTCGTCGTCGCCCATTTCCACATGGTCATGGGCGTGGCGCCGATCATGGTGATTTTCGGGGCGATCTATCACTGGTACCCGAAGATCACCGGCCGCATGCTCAACGAAACGCTCGGGCAAATCCATTTCTGGGTCACCTTCATCGGCGCCTATCTGATCTTCTTCCCGATGCACTATCTCGGGCTGATCGGCGTTCCCCGCCGCTACTATGAAATGGGCGAGACCGCCTTCGTCCCGGCCTCCGCCCATACGCTCAACGAATTCATCACCATCATGGCGCTGATCGTCGGCGCCGCGCAGATCGTCTTCCTCTTCAATCTCGTCTGGAGCATCCGCCATGGCCGCGACGCCGGCGGCAATCCCTGGCGGGCGACGACGCTCGAATGGCAGACGCCGGAAACGCCGCCGCGCCACGGCAACTGGGGCAAGGAGCTGCCGGTCGTCTACCGTTGGGCCTATGACTACAGCGTGCCGGGAGCGCCCGAAGACTTCATTCCGCAGAACCAGCCGGGTTCGATCGGCCTTGCGCCGGAGGGGGCCTCATGAACGTCGCCCTCATCTTCCTGGCGGTGATCCTCGCGATTGCCGGCTGGTGGCTCAGTCGGCAACGGCTCTTCTCCAAACCGTGGCTGGAGGTCGGCCACGCCCACGATCCCCGTCCACACGGCCGGCCTTCGATCCCGGCCGCAAAGATCGGCCTTGGCGTTTTCCTTGCCGTGGTCGGCGCGCTCTTCTCGCTGTTCATGAGCGCCTATTTCATGCGCATGGCATCCGCCGACTGGTGGTCGACGCCGATGCCGAAGGTCCTCTGGCTGAACACCGCCATCCTCGGGCTCGGCAGCCTCTTGCTTCACGCCGCGCGCGTGACGGCGGAACGTCACCATGACGAGGCAAGCCGCACGGCGCTGATCGCCGCCCTTGCTGCGGGGCTCGCCTTCCTTGCGGGCCAAGTCTTCGCCTGGCGCGAACTGACCGACGCCGGCTATCTGCTTGCCGACAACCCGGCCAACAGCTTCTTCTACATGATATCCGGCATGCATGGCCTTCACATTCTCGGCGGCCTCTTTGCGCTCACCCGGGTAATCGTGAAAACACGCAGCGGCCCGATGGGCGAAAAGGCCGTTCTGTCGATCACGCTCTGCGCCACCTACTGGCATTTCATGCTGGCCGTTTGGCTGGTGCTTTTCGCGCTCTTTTCCGGTTGGGCAAACGATTTCGTCGAGCTCTGCCGGCAACTCTTGACCTGAGGGAGCCGTCGCATGTCCGCCGAGACACATTCGCCTGTCAGAGAACCGCTCCATCGCCCGGCGGGCCTTGCCGGCTTTACCGCCGACTGGGCCTCCGATCAGCGGGCGTTCAAGAACGTCTCCTGGGGCAAGGCGATGATGTGGATCTTCCTCCTCAGCGACACATTCATCTTCGGCTGCTTCCTCGTCGCCTACATGTCGGCGCGCATGTCGACCGCCGTTCCCTGGCCGAACCCGAGCGAGGTGTTCGCGCTGCATATCGGCGGCACCGACGTGCCACTGATCCTCATCGCGATCATGACGTTCGTGCTGATCTCCTCAAGCGGTACCATGGCCATGGCCGTCAACTTCGGCTATCGCCGCGACCGCAAGAAGACAGCACTCCTCATGCTGCTGACCGCCCTTTTCGGCGCCACCTTCGTCGGCATGCAGGCTTTCGAGTGGACAAAGCTGATCACCGAGGGCGTACGTCCCTGGGGCAACCCCTGGGGTGCTGCCCAATTCGGCTCCACCTTCTTCATGATCACCGGCTTCCACGGTACGCACGTCACGATCGGCGTCATCTTCCTGCTGATCATCGCCCGCAAGGTCTGGCGCGGCGACTTCGATACCGGCAAGCGTGGCTTCTTCACGAGCCGCAAGGGACAATACGAGATCGTCGAGATCACCGGCCTTTACTGGCACTTCGTCGATCTCGTCTGGGTCTTCATCTTCGCATTCTTCTATCTGTGGTGAGGCATGGTCATGGCAGAGACGACGGCACACACCGGCACGGTACCGCAAGGGCAAGCACAAACGCAGGCACCGGCGCATGAACACCAGCAGCACCCGATCGGGCTCTACCTGGTCGTCTGGTTGCTGCTCTTCGTGCTCAGCACCTTCTCTTACCTCGTCGACTACATCGGGCTGCAGGGCTATCTCAGATGGTCGCTGATCCTGCTTTTCATGGTGCTGAAGGCTGGGCTCATCGTCTCGATCTTCATGCACATGGCCTGGGAACGGCTGGCACTGATCTATGCGATCCTCCTGCCCCCCCTCCTGGTGCTTGTCTTCGTCGCGCTGATGGTTTCGGAATCGCACTACGTGCTCTTCACCCGCCTGACGTTTTTCGGCGCCGCACCGTAAAGTGGCGTGGCAACGGTGGCGCCACGCTTGAGATCCGGTAAGTCCTGGAGTTACCCCCCTCTGCAGAGGGGTAAGCAACACCCCTAGCTTCAGTGCTGCTGAAGCCCTGTGATCATCGCAATGATCTCGTTCTTGTCGGTCTTCGCCGTCTCCCGGATGCCGATCTGCTTGCCGCGGCGCAGGACACAGATGCGGTCGGCAAGCTTGAACACCTGATCCAGACTGTGGCTGATGATCAGCACGCCGATGTTGCGGCGCTTGAGCGATTCCACGATTTCCTCGACCTTGGCGGTTTCGGCAACGCCGAGGGCCGCCGTCGGCTCATCGAGAAGGATGAGCTTGCTCGCCCAATGGGTGGCGCGCGCGATGGCGACGCCCTGCCGCTGCCCGCCCGAGAGGTCGCGGATCGTCGCATGGGCCGAGGGGATGCGGACATCGAGGTCCTTCACCAGCGTCTCGGTCTCGGCAATCATCCGGCGACGGTCGAGCAGGCCGAAGCGGTTGGTGGGCTCACGACCGAGGAACATGTTCATGTAGACCGTCTGCTGGTCGGCAAGCGCCAGATCCTGGTAGACGACCTCGATGCCGTGGGCGCGCGCCATGGTGGCGTTCGACATTGCCACCGTCTCGTTCTCGATGGTGATCGTGCCCGAAGTCGGCGTGTAGACGCCCGAGATGATCTTGATCAGCGTCGACTTGCCGGCACCATTGTCGCCGACGAGCGCGACGATCTCACCCGGACGGACCTCGAGCGAGAAGTTCTCGATCGCGGTGACGCCGCCGAAAGTCTTACGGATGTCCTTCAGCTTCAGGACCGGCTCGCGCGCAGAATTGGTATTCGCGTTCATGACGTCGCCCCTCAAACCGGCCAGGCCGCGGTTTCACCGAAACCGTTTTCGATCGTTTCCACCTTCGGCGTGCCCTTCGAGATGCCCGACACGCCGACGACATAGGCGCGCGTGACGAAGGCCTGGCCGCGGAAGCCAAACACGGCCGTATCGCCGGGCTTTGGCGCCGCCGGTCCATTGGCGTCGATCATCGCGTAGTAGTCGATCGCCGAGGGCGGCGGCACTTCGACGCTTCGGAGTGCCGCTTCGGCCGTCGTCGGTTCGGGCGATACGATCGCCTTGACGTCATAGTCGGGGAAGATCGGATCGATGTAGAAGCCACCGCCGAAGCAATAGGCCTTGCCGCCCGAGAGGTGGGAGACCTCCGTGAGGTAGAGTACCGCTGGCAGTTCCGGCAGATCCTCCATCACGTGCAGCGCGGTCGTGCCGTGCAGGCCGTTGCCCGGCTCGCACTGGGTCGCACCCGCTTCGGCAAGGGCCGGCAGCATCACGCTCGAGGTCGTGCCGGGCGCGTTCACCTCGATCCCTTTGCGGCCTGCCTTGGCGAGCGCCTCGGCAGCCTTCGAAAGCGTTGCGAGATTGTGCGTCGGCTTCACCTTGCGGCTGGCGTGGTCGAAGAGCAACGCCGGAAAGGTGGTAATGCCGGCAAAGCGGCCGCCCTCGAGCGCATCGAGACGGTCCGCCACCGCAGCGACGTCGCCGGCATCGAAGCCGCCCTCGTGCCCGCGGTAGAAGGTATCGCCTTGCGCGCGGATGCGGGCGAGCAGACCCTGCCGATAGCCGGCTGCCTTTGCGCCCGCAGCGGCTTCTCCCGCCTTCTCGTCGTTGAAGACCGTCCAGTAGTCCGGCCGGAAGGTCCTCGCAGCGGCGGCCGCTTCATGGCGTGCGACCTGCTGCAGGTGGCCGAGATGGCCGACCTTCAAGCCCGCCTTGTGGGTGGCGCGGGCGCAGGCCATGTCGACCGCAACCGAACGATCGATACCGCCACGCTTCACCGCGTCACAGAAAGAGCTGGAGCGGCCGACCTGCTTGGTCATGGCAAAAGTCTTCAGGCCGAGGCGACGGGCCTCATCGCTCATAATCGTTGCATTGGCCTCGACCGCATCGAGGTCCAACACATAGGCATTCGCCGGGATCTTGCCCTGTTGGTGCAGGCCGATCGCCGCTTCGATGAAGGCCGGGTTGCGGCGGCGCAAAACGTCGAGAAACATGGGTGCCTCCTTCAGCGGGATTTTTCGCGCAGCGACACGGCGACCGCAGCGAGGATGATGAGACCGCGAACGATCATCTGGTCGGAAACGGAAAGGCCCATCAGGATCAGGCCGTTGTTGAGCATGCCCATCATCAGCGAACCGACGAGTGCGCCGATGATCGATCCCTTGCCACCGTTGAGCAGCGTGCCACCGACGATGACGGCCGCGATCACGGTCATCAGGTCGGTTTCGCCGAGCGTGTATTTGGCGGCTTGCAGCCGGCCGGCATAGAGCAGACCCGCAAGGCCGGCGAGCGCACCGCTGATCACCAGAACCGTCAGGCGGATGCGCGGGACGCTGATGCCCGACACGCTCGCCGCGCGGCTGTTGTCGCCCGTCGCCAGCACATGGGCGCCGAAGCGGGTCTCACGGTAGATGACATGGCCGCAGACAATAGCGACCACCGTCCACCAGATCAGCGAGGGCACGCCCAGGAACGAGCCCGAACCGAAGAAACCGGTGAAGGTGCTGTCGGTGACCGGAATGGATCGCAGGTTCGTCATCGACCGGGAGACGCCGGCAAAAAGCCCGAGCGTCGCCAGCGTGACCAGGAAAGAGGGTAGCTTGACAAAGGCGACGAGGGCACCGTTCAAAAGCCCGATCAGCACGCCGGCGCCGATACCGGCGACGACGCCGGCCACCAGGCCATATTCGTTGATCGTTACCGCTGCCGCCAGCGCCGACACGGCAACCGTGGAGCCGATCGAAAGGTCGATTTCACCCGCCGACATGACGAAGACGAGACCGATCGCCATGATCGTCACCGGTGCGGTCTGCAGCATGATGTTCGACAGGTTGCGAACGGTCAGAAAGCCGCTGTCCTTCAGCACGATGGCGAAGAACAGGAAGATCGCCAGGAAGCCGAGATAGACGACGTATTGCTGCAGGTTGAGGCGATTGACGAGGCTCGCCGGCTGGCCGCTCGCGCTGGAATGGGCACTGGACATCATTCTTCCTCCGAAGGCAGGGGGAAGGCTCCCCCTGCACTACGGCGCCGCACGTCGGGTCGGACGCGCAAAGGTCACCGTAGCACTATGAGAAGCTGCATGTTTCCCACATGCAGCGGACATCATTTCATCACTTCATCGCATCCGCGATCGTCGCGGGCACATCCTTGTTCAGAGACTTCTTCCAGCCGTCGACGACCGTCGCCTTGGTGACGGCAAGCGAGTCGACCACCAGGAAAGGCTCGGCCTTTTGGCCGACCAGCGACCCTGCCGCGGCGCGCGCTGCGGTGACGCCGATATTGTAGGCTTCGTCGGCGACAAGCGCCGCGATGTTGCCGCCCTTGACCATATCCAGCGCTGCTGGCTCGTTGAGGTCGAGCGTCACGATCTTGGTGTGGGTGTTGCCCGCTCCGCGCAGTGTCGAAAGCACGCTCAACGCCGGCTCCGCCCAGGTCACATAGATGCCGTCGAGGTCCGGGTTCTGGGTGATCATCCCTTGCGCGATTTCCTCGCTGCGGGCCGGGTCGGCCATGCCGGCTTCTGCAACGATCTTCATATCAGGGTAGTCCTGTTCGATCGTCGACTTGAAGGCGCCGTCGCGCTGGTTGGTCACGTAGAAATCGGCGTCATGATAGATGTAGCCAAGCTTGCCCTTGCCGCCGAGGGCATCCGCCATCGCGACGGCGGCCTTGTTGCCCATCTGGAACAGGTCGTCCGAGACGATTGTCACATAGTCCTTGCCGTGTTCGTAGCCGGCTGGCGAATTGTCGACGAAAGCGAGCTTGACGCCTGCAGTGCGGGCCGGATCGTAGACAACGGCAGCGGTTGCCGGATCGACGGGCAGCGACAGGATGATCGACGGCTTCTTGGCAAGAACCGTCTCGACATCGGATTTCTGCCGGGCGGCATCGAAACCCGCATCGGTCTGGGCGACCACCTCGACGCCGAGCCGCTTGAACTCGTCATGCGCGCCGCTGTTGACCGCATTGGTGTATTCGCTCATCTCGTGCCAGACGAGCGCCGCGGTGAACTTGCCGTCCTTGATCTGCTGTTCCTGCTCCGCCGTCAGAGTCAGGCTGCCCGCGGACGTCGGCGTCTCGCCATGCGGCCCTGTGGTCTTGCCATCAGCGGCAAAGCCGGATGTCGCGGCAAACACCGTCGCCAGCAACGCGAAATGTCTCACTGCCCTGTGCATCTCTGCCTCCCTTTAGGATGGTGCCGCCGGAAACATCCTCTCTCCCGGCGGCTATCGGATTACTTCGCTGCCTGATTACTTGGCCGCATCGAGCACCGACTGCGGCGCATCGCGGTTGAGCGACTGCTTCCAGCCTTCGGCGACGTTTTCCTTGGTGACGGTCAGCGCCGGAGCAACGACAAAGGCCGGGGTCTGTTGACCGAGCAGCGACTTCAGGCCGGCAGCAGCCATGGCGCGTCCAAGCTCATAGGCCTTGTCGGCGACCAGTGCCGTGACATTGCCGCCCTTGACCATGTCGAGCGCTACTGGTTCGGCAAGGTCGAGCGTGACGATCTTGGTCTTGGTATTGCCGCTGGTGCGCAGCGCAGAAAGCACGCCGTCGGCAGGCTCGGCCCAGGTCACATAGATGCCGTCGAGATCGGGGTTCTGAAGCAGCATGGCGCTTGCCAGTTCCTCGGCACGTGCCGGGTCGGAAATGCCCTGCTCGGCAACGATCTTGATATCCGGATAGTCCTTCTCGATCGTCGACTTGAAGGCCTGGTCGCGCTGGTTGGTCACATAGTAGCTGGCGTCATGGAAGATGTAGCCAACCTTGCCCTTGTTGCCGATCGCCTTGGCCAGCGCGTCGGCCGCCTGCTTGCCCATCTGGTAGAGATCGTCGGTGACGATCGAGGCATAGTCGGCGCCCTGCTTGTAGCCGCTCGGCAGGTTGGAGAGGAACACGAGCTTGCTGCCATCGGTCACCGCCTGGCGGAACGCCTCGGCCGAGGTCACCGGATCGAGCGGCAGCGCCAGGATGACATTCGGCTTGGCGGCAAGCGCTGTTTCGATGTCGCTGCGCTGGCGCGCCGCATCGAAGCCGGCATCCGTCGTTACTGCGATCTCCACGCCGGCACGGGCGAATTCATCCTTGGCGCCGGCCGAAACCGCATTGGTGAAATCCGACGAGGTGTGCCACAGCAGGGCAGCCTTGTAGCCCTTGCCCTTGAGGGCGCCGATATCGGCATCGGTCAGGGCGACGTCGGCACTCGGCGTTGCGCTCTCACCGGACGGACCGACCGTCTGGGCGGAAGCGGTACCTGCGGCAAGCACGAAACCACTGACGAGTGCAGCAGCCATCAATTTCTTCAAAAGCATTGTCTCTCTCCCTCTTGTTCAACAGTTCAGTCCACGACGCCGCAATAGCGCGCCATGAAGGCAGCAAAGCCGACGACACCGGCGAGATATTCCTCCACCTCGACCCGTTCTTCGTAGGTATGGCAGTTGCGGATATCGCCAGGCGCGCAGTAGACGGCAGGTATGCCGAGGCGATTGACGAAGAACGGCGTCTCCGACCAGAAGGGCGCACCTTCGATCACACCGCGCCCGACCATGGCTTCGGCCATGGCAGTGGACAACGCGCCGACTTCTGCCGCAGTCTCGTCGATCTCGGCCGCCGTGCCACCGAGCTGATGGTCACGGCCAGCCGGATACGAAAACTCGAAGGTAATCTCAGGGTCGGTGATCGCTGAGCGAACGGCCGCTTCGATCTCAGCCGCCGCCTTGTCCAGAGATTCACCCGGCAAGAGCTTGCGGATCAGCGACAGGGTGCAGCGATCGGGCACGGCAATATAGCCGCCGCCGGCAAGGCCGGTGATCAACAGGAAACTGCGGCCGATCAGCTTGTGCTCGGCACGTGCAGCGACCTCGTCGGAATGGGCCCAGAGCGCAGACATCGCCGCATGGCTGGCGCGCAGGGCATCCTTGCCGAGTTCGGGAACGCCGAAGTAAGCGGATTTGCCCGTTATGGTGATGTCGGTGATGAAGAAGCCGATCTGCGCCGGATAGACCGAAAGGCGAGTAGGCTCGACATAGACGACGAAATCCGGCCGCGCGATCTCGCCCGTTTCGATGCGGGTGACGAGGTCCTTGATGCCTGCCGAAACACCGGTGCCGGGCTGGCCGCTTTCCTCATCGCCGACAAATGCGAAGGCGATGTCGCCGGCAAGCTTGACGCCTGCCCGATCGAGCAGCGACAGGGCGGAAAGCGAAGAGCATATGCCGGCCTTGAGATCGCCCGAGCCGCGCGCCCAGACCGCGCCGTCGATGATCGGCGCCGCGAAGGGGTCCTCCCGCTCGGTGCCCGCCCAATGTTCGCGCCAGCCGTCGACGTGCACGGTATCCGTATGACCGATGAACAGCAGCCGTGGTCCGCTGCCGGCGCCCTTCCGCTCGGCCCAGACATTCGGGCGGCCAGGCCGAAACTCCGCGGTCGTCAACCCATCGAGGCCAAGGCTCTGCATCGCCTCGGCAAGGTACGAGACGACATTGGCTTCATTGCCGGTAATGCTCTCGCGCCCGATCGCGCCGCGGAAAAGCGCAATTGCGGCCTCTTTGTCGAGTGCTTCGCGCAGCCGTTCGACCAAGCCATCCGTCGTCGTCATCACATCGCCTCCCGAAGTGCGTTGACATTGGCCCGCGGCAGGGAGATCCGGCCATCGGGCGCATCGACCCCGAAGAGGGTATTGTGCAATTGGCTCAGTCCGATCGCCGCAGCACCGATGATCGCCGCGCGCGAACCGAGCTCGCCTGTCTCGACGGTGACGGGATAGGGAAAGCACTGCGGCAGGAAGGTCTTCACCCGCTCCAGCATTTCCGGCCGCAAGCCGATCGATCCGCCGAGAATGACCTTCTGCGGATTGGCGATCGCCGCAATCGCAGCAACGCCGCGGGCAAGGAACCGCCCGGTCTCATCGAGCACCGACACGGCGGCGGCGTCGCCGGCCTCCGCATTGGCAAAGATCGTGGGCACGGTGACGTTCTTGCCCGAAAGGGCGGCATACCGTTCCGCCATGCCGTGTGAGGCAACGGCCCGCTCGAATGCGCCGGTGCGCAGCGATTCCGCTTCGAACGGATCTGCGCCGAGCGGCAGAAAACCCATTTCACCTGCCGCGTTGCTGGCGCCGCGCACCAGATGCCCGCCGACCATCAGGCCGCTGCCGACACCGGTACCGAGCGCCACATAGGCAAGATTGTCGATCCCCTGCCCCTGCCCCAGCCAGTTCTCACCGAGCACCGCAAGATTGACGTCGTTTTCAAGCATGGCGCCGAAGCCGAGCACCTCTTCGAAGGCACCGACGACGTCCATCGTATCGAAGCCGGCAATGTTCGGCGCAAGCAGCACACGACCGGTTTCGCTGCAGGGCGCACCGGGTACGCCGACGACGGCGAGACGGATCTTTTCGCGGGCGATCTTCTGGCGTGACGCCGCCGCAAAAGCCATCTCGGCGATCTGCTCCACCACGAAGCGGCCGCCGCGCGGATCGGTCGGCGCCGTGTCTTCGGCAAAAATCTGGCAGGCGAGATCGGTGATCGCCACCCGCACTTTCGTGCCGCCGAGGTCAACGGCGATGATGTAGGCCGCATCGCAGACCAACTCATAGGTGACGGCGGTTCGCCCGACATGGCCGCTGGTGCGTCCCGTCTCCTGAACCCACCCCTCTTCTTCGAGCCCGCGAACGATCTCGGAGATGGTCTGCTTGGAAAGGCCGGTCTGCTTGGAAATCGATGCACGCGATATCGGCCCACCCTGGACGATCGCTTCCATGACGGAACGCTGCGAGAATTTCCGGGAGATGCGCAGGCTGTCGTTCACGGTGGCCTCTTTTAATTCGTTCTGTTACCGAACTTATTAATATCGAACGTGTCTGTCAATCTCGCCCAATGGGATTATCTTTCGTGAAGCCGCCATCGATGTCTGAGTTGCGGCTGGCCGGGCGAATGAACCATCCACAGACCGACATTCGCTCACGGCTGCCGATGACGCATTCGAATGCGCCCGGATTTGCTGTATGGTAGAGAAATCACGTCTGCGCCCATGGGCGCTTTTTCTCACGAAATCAGTGGCATGACCGTTCCGCTAGCTCACGTCCCGCGATCTTCAGATTGCCCGGCTCTGGTCGTGCAGTTTGATGATTATGTCGTAGACAGGCTCTAGTCGTGATCTATCACGCCTTAAAATCCGGCTTCCAATCCAACTAGGGTCGCAATCAATGGCAGAGTTTCCGCAAAAGGCGAAGGTCGTAATCATCGGGCTGGGTGGCATCGTTGGCGCCTCGATCGCGCATCACCTGATCGAGCGCGGCTGGGACGACATCGTCGGCATCGACAAGTCAGGCGTCCCGACCGATATCGGCTCGACGGCGCACGCCTCGGACTTCTGCTACACCACCAGCCACGACTATCTGTCGGTCTGGACGACACAATACTCGATCGATTTCTTCGAGAAGATGGGCCACTACGCCCGCATCGGCGGCCTGGAAGTCGCGCGCACCGGCGACGACGTCTGGATGGAAGAGATCAAGCGCAAGCTTTCCTCCGCCAAGGCCTTCGGCACCCGCGCCCACTATGTTTCGCCCGCCGAGATCAAGAAGATGTTCCCGCTGATCGAGGAAGATCAGGTCATGGGCGGCATGTTCGATCCGGATGCCGGCCTCGTCATCCCGCGCTCCCAGACGGTAGCCGGAAAGCTGGTCGATGCGGCGGAAAAGTCCGGCAAGCTGCAGGTCTTCGGCAACACGCCGGCACAGTCGCTGATCGTTGAGAACGGCCGCATCAAGGGCGTCGTCACCCATCGCGGCACGATCATGGCCGACCATGTCGTCGTCTGCGCCGGTATCTGGGGCCGCCTGATCGCCGAAATGGTCGGCGAGGACCTGCCGGTCATGCCGGTCGACCATCCGCTCACCTTCTTCGGTCCGTACAACGAGTTCGAAGGCACCGGCAAGGAGATCGGTTTCCCGCTTTTGCGCGACCAGGGCAACTCTGCCTACATGCGCGACACCGGCGACCCGAAGACCACCGAAGGCGGCCAGATCGAGTGGGGTTATTACGAGACCACCAATCCGCGCCTCTGCCATCCGCGTAACATCCTCGAAAAGCACGAAGCGCGCCTGTCGCCCTCGCAGCGCGACCTCGATATGGAGCAGATCATCGAGCCGCTTGAGCGCGCCATGGAGCTGACGCCGATCCTCGGCGAACTCGGCTACAACGAGGGCCATTCCTTCAACGGCCTGCTGCAGGTTTCGGCCGCCGGCGGTCCTTCCTGCGGCGAGAGCCAGAAGGTGCGCGGCCTCTGGTACTGCGTCGCCATCTGGGTGAAGGACGGCCCCGGCTACGGCAAGCTGATCGCCGACTGGATGACGGACGGCCGCACCGAGATCGACCACGCCTCGATCGATTATTCCCGCTTCTACCCGCACCAGCTCGAAGAGAAGTTCATCGAGGGTCGCTGCTTCGAGGCGGCGCAGAAGATTTACTATCCGGCCGTACACACGCGCGAGCCCTATGCCAGCGGCCGCAACGTCAAGCGCTCGCCCTTCTACGAGCGCGAGAAGGAACTCGGCGGCTACTTCATGGAGCTCGGCGGCTGGGAGCGCGCGCATGGCTACGCCGCCAACGAGCATCTGCTCGAAAAATACGGCAACCGCGTACCCGTGCGCGAGAACGAGTGGGACAGCCGCCATTTCTGGCGTGTCTCCAACGCTGAACATCTGGCGATGAGCGAGGATTGCGGTATCGTCAACCTCTCGCACTTCCACATGGTCGATATCGAGGGCCCAGACCATGTCGAGCTGCTCGAATGGCTGTGCGCCGCCAAGGTCGGCGGCGACACCAATATCGGCAAGGGCATCTACACCCACTTCCTCGATGACGAAGGCATGGTCCGCGCCGACTTCACCGTCTTCCGCATGGCCGATCGCTGCCGTCTCGTGAACGGCGCCGATGCCGGCCCGCGCGACTTCCAGTACATGCGCCGCGTCGCCGGGGACCGTGGCCTCAACGTCACCATCACCGATGTCTCGGAGAAGTTCATCACCATCGGCATCTGGGGCCCCAATGCCCGCGAGAACCTGAAGAAGGTGGTTGCCGACCCCTCGGGCCTCGATATCGAGAACTTCGCCTTCGCTGCGATCAAGCCGATCGAGATTGCCGGCAAGAAGGTCACCGCTTTCCGCATCTCCTATGTCGGCGAGCAGGGCTGGGAACTCCACATGAAGTATGAAGATGGTCTGGCCGTCTGGGACGCGCTGCGCGCCACCGGCGTCATGGCCTTCGGCGTCGAAACCTATGCGAACTCGCGCCGCATGGAGAAGAGCCTGCGCCTGCAGAACGCCGACCTCCTCACCCAGTACAACCTCATCGAGGCCGACCTCGCCCGCCCGAAGGTCAAGGACGTGGACTTCCGCGGCAAGGCAAAGCATCTGGAATACAAGGCGCGCGAGCACCAGCCGGCGATGCTCTGCACACTCGTCATGACGGAGAACACCGACAGAAGCGGCGTGAAGCGCTACCCGGTCGGCAGCCTGCCGGTCATGGATCCGGAGACCGGCGCAGTGCTGGTCGACGAACTCGGCCGCCGCTCCTACACCACCTCCATCGCCTTTGGGCCCACGATCGGCAAGAACATCGCGCTTGCCTACCTGCCCTGGTCCCATTGCCAGGTCGGCCGCAAGCTGAACGTCGAGTACTTCGCCGAGACCTATCCAGTCGAGGTCGTCGGCGTCGGCTACAAGCCCATCTACGACCCCGAAAACCTGAAGCCGCGCACCTGATCGCGTCGGCATCGGAGACAAAAGACAAAAGGCCCGCTCATCCGAGCGGGCCTTTCTTCTCGGAGCATCAATGTGTCCGTTAGGGCAGCACATGCCCGGCAGCCGTGAAGAGGCGATACCAGTCCTCGCGTGACAGCGTGATATCTGCACCGGGCGCAATGTCTGCCAGTCGCTCGGGGCTTGTCGTTCCCAACACCACCTGAATGTTTGCGGGATGGCGGGCAATCCATGCATAGGCAATGGCCGACGGCGACACGGCATACTTGCCCGAGAGTTCGTCGAGCACCCGGTTAAGCTCGGGGAAGTTCTTTTCGTCGCCGACGAAGACGCCGCCGAAGAAGCCCTGCTGGAACGGCGACCACGCTTGCAGCGACATGCGATTGATCCGCGAGTAGACGACGACCTCGCCGTCGCGGTCGATCGACTGCTCGAGGCCGGCCATGTTCGCGGCGATGCCGAAGGCGACCGAGGGCGCATGCGCTATGCTAAGCTGGATCTGGTTGGCTACGAGCGGCTGGCGCACTGCCTTTTTCAGCAGATCGATCTGGCGCGGCGTATGGTTCGAGACGCCGAAATGCCGGACCTTGCCGGCCGCCTGCAATTTGTCGAAGGCCTCCGCCACCTCCTCCGGCTCCACCAGCGCATCCGGACGATGCAGCAAGAGAACATCGAGATAGTCGGTCTTCAGCGCCGCCAGCGATCGATCGACCGATTGCAGGATGTGGTCTTTGGAGAAATCGAAATAGCCGCGGCGGATGCCGCACTTGCTCTGGATAATGATCAGTTCGCGCTCGGCCGCCGACAGTCGCAGCGCATCACCGAAACGGCGCTCGCAGGCATGCAGCTCGCCACCATAGATATCGGCATGATCGAAGACGTTGATGCCAACGTCCCGCGCCTTGCCATAAAGCCGGCGAATAGCGTCATCACTGAGATCGGAGATCCGCATCAGGCCGAGAACGGCAGATGAAACGGAGAGGTCGGTTGTTCCCAGGCTGAATTTTTTCATCGGTTTACGCTCACATCATCGACGTCGTTTTGAAGGAGGAATTCCCGCCCGCAGCCGCAAAAGGCTTGCGATAGCGATTCTGTAATCCTCAATCTCTAGCAGCCCGGAGGCACTTGGCAAACGTCCGGACCCTGTCGACGACCATACGGCGCGGGCCACATAGGCGATCGATGAGATGTGCAGCCATGCTAAAGCTTCGCTGTTCTATCGTCATGGGAGCCGACTGAACCGCCCGCTCCCATGTCTCACGATCTGGTCAAGCGGCCGACCGGTAACGTTCGGCGGGCTCGGACTGCCCGAAATTGGGCAGCATCGCCTGGCGCGCAGCATCAAGGGTGTTCCACTGCTCGGCATCCGGCAGTGGCGGGATCGTGACCAGCTCGCGGCGATCGAAACCGACGAGGGCCGCATCGACGAGATCGCCGACCTCCATCACGCCGGCAAGCGTTTCAACGTCGACGCCCGCATGATCCCAGATTTCGGTGCGCGTCGCCGCCGGCAGCACGACCTGCACGTAGATGCCCTTCTGCGCCAGTTCGACGTTCAACCCTTGGGACAGGAACAGCACAAACGCCTTGGTCGCGCCATAGACCGTGGACCCCATCTCCGGCGCAAGCCCGACCACCGAAGCGATGTTGATGATGGCCCCCTCTCCCCTCTCGGCAAAACGGGGCGCGGCTGCATGGGCAAGTCGTGTCACAGCCGTAATGTTGAGCGAGATCAGCTTCGAGATGTCCTCGCCCTTCTGCTGGAGGAAGCCGCGCGGGATCGACGTGCCGGCATTGTTGACCAGAACACCGATGCGATCGTCTTCGCGCAGGCGCTGCTCGACCTTGGCGAGATCTTGCTCGTCCGTCAGGTCGGCGGGGACGACGTCGACATCGACACCAGTTTCGCTCCGCAGGCGCCCGGCGAGCGCCGCCAGACGCACCCCGTTGCGGGCGACCAGGATCAAATCATGGCCGCGGCGTGCAAATCGCTCCGCATAGACGGCGCCGATACCGGTGGAAGCACCGGTTACAAGGACTGCTGGCTTCTTGCTCATCGGGTGTGCTCCTTTGATTATTCATGACAATCATCATGTATTTGGATATATGATGGATATCATGTATAATGTCAATCAAATGTTGGGAGACGATAATGCGAGTGAGCCGACAGCAGGTCGAAGAGAACAAGCGCACCATTCTGGAAGCCGCGGGAAGGCTGTTCCGCGAGCGCGGCTTCGAGTCCGTCACGGTGACGGATGTGATGAAGGCGGCCGGCCTCACCCACGGCGGCTTCTACGGCTACTTCAAGTCCAAGGACGATCTGATCGCCCGGACCCTTGCCGAACTGCAGGGTGGAAGCGAGCCTCCGTCCGTGGACCTCACAACCGTCGCCGACCGCTATCTTTCACCGGAACATCGAGACGATTTCGGCCATGGCTGTCCGGTCGCCGCTCTAGCATCGGAGGTTATTCGCCAACCCGCGGAAGCGCGCGCCGAAATGACCGCCGGTCTCAAACGTCAATTCGTGCGCCTCGGCAAAGTAGCGCCCGGCCCGGATGAAGAGCATAGACGCCGGGCGGCGATCGGGACGTGGTCTGCGATGGTGGGTGCGCTGATCCTGGCCCGGATGACGGACGATGCGGCTCTGTCAGACGAGATCCTTGCGCAGACGCGGACGTGGCTTTCGGGTTCGGATCGTTCAAGCGCCGGCGTTGCCGAGGTGGCATGATAAATTCGCCCCTTCCCGCCGGCCTGGCG
>NZ_JBFRGB010000032.1:0-73519 GCF_052115125.1 Ensifer sp. 2TAB8
GCCAATCCAGGAAACTCTAGAGCGARGGTCGTCGTCGCCAGCAGCGCCGCCGCCCTCGTCAGTGATCGGGCTTATAGACCTGCCCCCACCGAGACGTCAACAACGATCTTCAAAAAAACTTCAAAATTCGACAAGATATTGAAATTAAAAGGTAATCTTTATCCACAGGCGTGAACCGCAGATTTTCGCCCGGTTGACCGGGCGAAAATCCGACGGCGCGGGGGATCAGCCGGCCTTTGCCTCGTCGTTGCCGCGCAGGAGCTGGATCAGGGCAGAAAAGTCTTCGCCACCGTGACCGAGCTTCTCGAACATCGAATAGAGCTGCGCGGCCTGCGCGCCCATCGGCGTCGTTGCACCGGCTGCACTTGCTGCCTGCTGCGACAGCTTCAGGTCCTTCAGCATCAGGCTTGCGGCAAAGCCCGGCTTATAGTCGTTGTTGGCGGGCGAGGTCGGCACCGGACCCGGTACCGGGCAATAGGTCGTCAGAGACCAGCATTGTCCGGACGACGTCGAAGCCACGTCGAACAACGCCTGGTGCGACAGACCCAGGCGTTCCGCCAGCACAAAGGCTTCGCAGACACCGGCCATGGAAATGCCGAGGATCATGTTGTTGCAGATCTTCGCCGCCTGGCCTGCACCGGTTCCGCCGCAATGGACGATCTTCTTGCCCATGGCATCGAGCAGAGGCTTGCCGCGGGCGAAGGCCTCGTCGCTACCGCCGACCATGAAAGTCAGCGTGCCGGCCGCAGCACCACCGGTTCCACCGGAGACAGGGGCATCGAGCGAGGGGCAGCCGATCTTTTCGGAGAGCGCATGCGCCTTGCGGGCGCTGTCGACGTCGATCGTCGAGCTGTCGATCAGCAGCGTGCCCGGGTCGACGAAACCGAGAAGCTCGTCCCAGACGTAGAGAACATGGGCACCGGCGGGCAGCATGGTGATCACGCATTCGGCTCCGCGCACCGCCTGCGCAATCGAGCCGGCGACGGAGACCCCGGTCTTTGCCGCCGCGTTGCGGGAGGCTTCCGACAGGTCGAAGCCGCTGACCGCATGGCCCGCCTTGACCAGATTGGCGGCCATCGGCCCGCCCATATTGCCGAGCCCGATAAAGGCGATCTTCGTCATGTCATTCCTCCTCGCATAGAAACTCGGCCTGGCCGAAAAATCGCGCCCATCCTCCGGCGCTAGAACAGTGGCGGGTGATCCTTCCCGGCGAAACGCGCGAGCATGGCAGGCGTGACGTCGGCCAGCCCGACGCTCCATTTCGGATTGCGGTCCTTGTCGATCACCGCGGCCCGCACGCCCTCGTAAAAGTCGGGATTGCCGAGCATGCCGAGCGTCGCCGAATATTCCCGTTCCAGGCAGTCGTTCAGCGACGCGCTGCGACGGCCGGCGCGCAGGAGATCGAGCGTCAGCTTCATGCTGAGTGCCGAACGCGAGTTCAGCAGCGCCAGCGTTTCCCTGGCGAAATCGGAACCGTCAGCCTCGAGTGCCGCCAGAATCTCTTCAACCGTATCGAAGGCAAAGCATCGGTCGATCAGCGTAAGGTGGCCCTGAAGCGACGTTGCCGGCGCTTCCGACGCGTGCCTTGCAATCACCGCGTCGATATCGGCGCCATTTGCGGCCGACGGCTGCGCTGCAAGTTCGGCGATGAGTGCTTCCAGCTTGTGCGAACCAACGAAACGATCTGCGAGCCGCGCACGGATCGCGTCGGCCGCCACGATATCCCGGCCGGTGAGACCCAGATAGGTACCGAACTCGCCGGGCGCCTTCGGCAGCAGCCAGGTCGCGCCGACATCCGGGAAGTAGCCGATCCCGGTCTCGGGCATTGCAAGCCGGGTGCGTTCGGTCACGATGCGGTGGCTGCCATGAGCGGAAATCCCGACGCCGCCGCCCATGACGATGCCGTCCATGATGGCGATATAGGGCTTGCGGTAGCTGGCAATGCGGCTGTTGACGACGAACTCCTCGCGCCAGAACCGAGCGCCCTCTTCCGGGCGCTCGCGGCCGCTTTCATAGATCATGCGGATATCGCCGCCGGCGCAGAGCCCGCGTTCGCCCTCGCCCGTGACAACCACGGCCGCAACCTGCGGATCGTTCTCGAATTCGGTCAGCGCCGCTGCGATCAGCCGGATCATCGGGACGTTGAGGCTGTTGAGCGCACGCATACGGTTCAGCCGGATCCTGCCGATCGCCCCCTGGCGCTCGACGATCACTTCCGGTGCTGGCGTCTGCATTTCCATGAGCGATCTTTCCCGTTTCTGGCCTATTTCCGGCCGATAAGCGAACGCGCCACGATGAGACGCATGATTTCGTTGGTGCCCTCGAGGATCTGGTGCACCCGAAGGTCCCGGACAATCTTCTCGACGCCATAGTCGGCGAGATAGCCGTAGCCGCCGTGGAGCTGCAGCGCGTCGTTGGCGACGGCAAAGCAGCGGTCGGTGACGAAGCGCTTGGCCATGGCGCAGAGTTTCGTCGCCTCCGCGTCACCGGCATCGAGCGCCGAAGCGGCGCGCCACAGGAAGGTCCTGGCGATTTCGAGATCGGTCGCCATGTCGGCGAGACGGAACTGCAGCGCCTGGAATTCGCCGATCGCCTTGCCGAAGGCGCGACGCTCCTGGACGTAGGCGAGCGCCTTTTCGAAGGCGGACTGCGCACCGCCAAGCGAGGCAGCGGCGATGTTCAAGCGACCGCCGTCAAGCCCGCCCATGGCGATCTTGAAGCCGTCGCCTTCGCCGCCGAGCCGGTTTTCCGCGGGCACCCGCACGCCGTCGAGCATGACCGCCCGGGTCGGCTGCACGTGCCAGCCCATCTTCTTCTCGTTGGCGCCGAAGGTAAGCCCCGGCGCGTCCTTCTCGACGATGAAGGTCGAGATACCCTTGGGGCCGTCCTCGCCGGTTCGCGCCATGATCACGTAGAGGCCGGATTCGCCGGCGCCGGAAATGAACTGCTTCTGGCCCGTCAGGACATAGCTGTCGCCATCCCTGACCGCCTTGGTCTTCAGGGCCGCGGCATCCGAACCGGAACCGGGCTCGGTCAGGCAGTAGCTCGCGAGCACGTCCATCGTCAGAAGCTTGGGCAACAGCCGCTGGCGCTGCTCGTCGGTGCCATAGCGATCGATCATGCCGGCGCACATGTTGTGGATCGACATGAAGGAGGCGACGGCCGGGCAGCCGGTCGCCAAGGCTTCGATGATGATCGCGGCATCGAGCCGGGTCAGGCCCGTGCCGCCGACATCGTCACGGACATAGATGCCGGCCATGCCGAGTGCTGCGGCACCGCGCAGCGTTTCGACCGGAAAATGCTTCTGCTGATCCCAGTCGATCGCGTGAGGGGCGATCTCGTCGCGGGCGAAATCGAGCGCCATCTGACGAATGGCCTCCTGCTCCTCCGACAGGCGAAAATCCATATGCATGTCCTCCCTGACCGCATACCGGCTGCAGGCTTCCAGGCTTGCAGCAACTCAGAGCGCTGCAGCGACCTTTGCGCATCTCGGAAGATGCGCGGCGCTACAGACAATTGAGGCCTAGTTACACCAAACTTCGAACAGGCCCATATGCAACTTCTCACAGGCTCTGTTCAAAAATGAACAGACGGCTCCAATCAACTCTCACTTAGACGATACGGCAGAGCGCCGCGTAAGTCATGGTCCACAATCAGGCGACGCTTCAATGGCGGTACGGCGCGGCTGGCGCATTTCGTCCGTTCGCAGATACGGCAGGAAATGCCGATTGGGTCGAAGGCGGCGCGGTTGCCGAGGTCCATGTCGTCGGCATAGACGAAGGCATCGGCGTAGGAGACCTCGCAGCCGAGCGCCAGCGCATAACGCGGCTGCGCGGCACGGAAACCGCCGCCACCCTTGGTGATCTGGGTGGCGAGACAGAGGTAGCGAACTCCGTCCGGCGTCTCAGCCAGCTGACGGATGATGCGGCCCGGCGTCTCGAAGGCCTGATGCACGTTCCAGAGCGGACAAGCGGCACCGAAGCGAGCGAATTGCAGCTTCGCAGCACTGTGGCGCTTGGTGATATTGCCGGCGCGATCGATGCGGGCAAAGAAGATCGGAATGCCCTTCTGCCCCGGCCGCTGCAGGGTCGAAAGGCGGTGGCAGACCTGTTCCAGTGACGCGCCGAAACGGGCGGCGAGCAGCTCGATATCGTGCCTCAGGTCGCGGGCGGCCTTTAGAAACGCCTGGTAGGGCAGGATCAGCGCGCCGGCGAAATAGTTCTGCAGCCCAATGCGACAGATCTCATAGGCCTCTTCGGTGCGGAAGCCGGCGCTGCCGGCCACCCGGTCGATCTCTTCGCGGGCATGGAGCTGGGCGATCTGCAGGGCGATCTGAAAGTCGCGCGTCGCCGCCGGAGCGTATGGGTTGAGCGTCAGGATACGGGCACGCGGATCGAAGCGACGGATCGCCTCGTCGCCGGCGGCACCGCGCACGACGCGGACGCCATGGCGCTGCTCCAGATAGACTGCCAGCGCTGCGTGGTTGTCGCCCTCGCCGAGCCCGAGTTCGCCGGCAAGCCGCTCTGCGAGCATATCGATCTCGTGGATGTAGTTATCGACGAAATGGAAGAAGTCGCGCACTTCCTCATAGGGAGTGGTTTCGACGAAGGGGCCGCCTCGGCCGATCGTGTCGTCGATGCTTGCAAGCTGTTCGCTGTTGCGGCGATAGGCCTGGTGGCAGGTGATCAGCGCGTGCGCCAGCCCCGGTGCGTTCTGAGCAACGAGCTTCAGTTCCTGCAGGCTGGCCGAATAGGTCTCGAACAGGGGGTCGCTGAGCGCTTCCGAGAGCGCCGAAAGCAGGCGATCGCCCTCTCCAGTCGAAAGCTCCGCGATATCGATCTGGAACTTCTCGGCGAGCGCCAGAAGCACCGCGGCCGAAACCGGCCGCTGGTTGTTCTCGATCTGGTTGAGATAGCTGGTGGAAATACCGATGCGTTCGGCGAACTGGCCCTGGGTTGCCTTGTTCGCCTCCCGCAATTCCCTGACCTTGCGGCCTATGTAGAGCTTGCCGATAGCCATGTTTGCAACTTTGCAATTTACGTTTCACAAATTTCTCTATTTCACATTTGCACATGAAGGGACGTTTTTCCATCCAACCTTCGACGCTATTGCGAAGGTCGAAGCGCCTCTGCACAATCGTTGAGAAAGCCGGGCATCAAAAAAAATCGGGAGGGCACCATGCGCGCCATACTAGAACAGGTCGAGGCCCGCCGGGCTGAAGCAAGAGCCGGCGGCGGCCAGCGGCGGATCGACGCCCAGCACGGCAAAGGCAAGCTGACGGCGCGCGAACGCATCGAGGTGCTGCTCGATGAGGGCTCCTTCGAAGAATACGACATGTATGTCACGCACCGCTGCGTCGACTTCGGCATGGAAGGCCAGAAGGTCGCGGGCGACGGCGTCGTCACCGGCTGGGGCACGATCAACGGCCGCCAGGTCTATGTCTTCAGCCAAGACTTTACGGTTCTCGGCGGTTCGCTTTCGGAAACGCATGCGCAGAAGATCTGCAAGATCATGGATATGGCGGTTCGCAACGGCGCACCGGTCATCGGCCTCAACGACTCGGGCGGCGCGCGCATCCAGGAAGGCGTGGCGTCCCTTGCCGGCTATGCCGAGGTCTTCCGCCGCAATGCCGAAGCCTCGGGCGTCATCCCGCAGATCTCCGTGATCATGGGGCCCTGCGCCGGCGGCGCCGTCTATTCGCCTGCCATGACCGACTTCATCTTCATGGTGCGTGACTCGTCCTACATGTTCGTGACCGGGCCCGACGTCGTAAAGACCGTGACCAACGAGATCGTCACGGCCGAAGAACTCGGCGGTGCGGGCACGCACACGAAAAAGTCCTCCGTCGCTGACGCGGCCTATGAGAACGATATCGAAACGCTTGAGCATGTGCGCCTGCTCTTCGATTTCCTGCCGCTCAACAACCGAGAGAAGCCGCCGGTCCGTCCCTTCCACGACGACCCGGCGCGGCTCGAAATGCGTTTGGACAGCCTGATCCCCGATAGCGCCACCAAGCCCTATGACATGAAGGAACTGATTCTGACGCTCGCCGACGAGGGCGACTTCTTCGAGCTGCAACAGAGCTTTGCCCGCAACATCATCACCGGCTTCATCCGCATGGAAGGTCAGACGGTCGGCGTCGTCGCCAATCAGCCGATGGTGCTCGCCGGCTGCCTCGATATCGACAGTTCGCGCAAGGCTGCGCGTTTCGTGCGCTTCTGCGATGCCTTCTCGATCCCGATCCTGACGCTGGTCGACGTGCCCGGCTTCCTGCCCGGCACCGCGCAGGAGTATGGCGGCGTCATCAAGCACGGTGCCAAGCTGCTCTTTGCCTATAGCCAGGCGACCGTGCCGATGGTGACGCTGATCACCCGCAAGGCCTATGGGGGCGCCTACGACGTCATGGCCTCCAAGCACATCGGCGCCGACGTCAACTATGCCTGGCCGACCGCCGAGATCGCCGTCATGGGCGCCAAAGGCGCGACCGAAATCCTCTATCGCTCCGAACTCGGCGACGCCGAGAAGATCGCGGCGCGCACGAAGGAGTATGAGGAGCGCTTCGCCAACCCGTTCGTGGCGGCCGAGCGTGGCTTCATCGACGAGGTGATCATGCCGCATTCATCGCGTCGCCGCATCGCCCGTGCCTTTGCATCGCTGCGCAACAAGCAGGTCGATGTTCGCTGGCGCAAGCACGACACGATCCCGCTCTGATGGAGGCGACGATGGAACGGGAGCCGGAGCGCGTGATGACGCCGGAAGAGGCCCGACGCGATCACTGGCAGATGCTGCGCTACATGACCGTCAACGCACTGATCGGCGTTACGATCGGGGCAATCACGGCCGGCGTTCTGATCTGGCTCAACATCGGCGCGGTCGGGACCCATATCATCCGCTCCACGAGCCCGGTGCTTGCCACCCTCATGGTCGTCGTGCCCTTCGCGCTGCTCTTTGGCGGCGCGGCTGCGGCATCGTCGATCGCGCTTCTGCCCTATCGCCGCAAGTTCAAACGCTGACGCCGCCCCCAAGGATTTGAGAAAGAAACACGATGTTCAAGAAAATCCTCATCGCCAACCGTGGTGAAATCGCCTGCCGCGTCATCAAGACCGCGAAGAAGCTCGGCATCGCAACGGTCGCCGTTTATTCCGACGCCGACCGCGACGCGATGCATGTGCGCATGGCGGATGAGGCCGTGCATATCGGCCCGTCGCCGTCGGCGCAGTCCTATATCGTTATCGACAAGATCATCGACGCGATCCGCAAGACCGGCGCCGATGCCGTTCATCCGGGTTACGGTTTCCTCTCGGAAAACGCCGCCTTTGCGCAAGCGCTGGAAAAGGAAGGTGTCGCCTTCATCGGCCCGCCGGTTGGAGCGATCCAGGCGATGGGCGACAAGATCACCTCGAAGAAGCTGGCGGCTGCAGCGGGTGTCTCCACGGTTCCCGGTCACATGGGCCTGATCGAGGATGCCGACGAAGCGGTGCGGATCGCCGGTTCGATCGGCTATCCCGTGATGATCAAGGCGTCGGCCGGTGGCGGCGGCAAGGGCATGCGCATCGCCTGGAACGACCAGGAGGCACGCGAAGGCTTCCAGTCGTCGAAGAACGAGGCAAAGAACGCCTTTGGCGACGACCGCATCTTCATCGAAAAGTTCGTGACCGAGCCACGCCATATCGAGATCCAGGTGCTCGGCGACAAACACGGCAGCACGCTCTATCTCGGCGAGCGCGAGTGCTCGATCCAGCGCCGCAACCAGAAGGTCATCGAGGAGGCGCCGTCACCCTTCCTCGACGCCGAGACCCGCAAGGCCATGGGCGAACAGGCGGTCGCACTCGCCAAGGCGGTCGGCTACCATTCGGCCGGCACAGTGGAATTCATCGTCGACGGCAAGCGCAACTTCTACTTCCTCGAAATGAATACCCGCCTGCAGGTGGAGCATCCGGTAACCGAACTCATCACCGGGCTCGATCTCGTGGAGCAGATGATCCGGGTTGCCGCCGGCGAAAAACTCGCTTTTGGCCAGGCCGACGTGATGCTCAACGGCTGGGCGATCGAAAGCCGGCTCTATGCCGAAGATCCCTATCGCAACTTCCTGCCGTCGATCGGCCGGCTGACGCGCTATCGTCCCCCGGTCGAGGGCACAAGCGACAACGGAACGGTGACGCGCAACGATACCGGCGTTTTCGAGGGCGGCGAGATCTCGATGTTCTACGACCCGATGATCGCCAAGCTCTGCACCTGGGCACCGGATCGGCAGACGGCGGTCGAGGCCATGGCCGACGCGCTCGATCAGTTCGAGGTCGAAGGTATCGGCCACAACCTGCCCTTCCTTTCAGCGGTCATGCAGCAGCAGCGCTTCCGCGAAGGCCGACTGACGACCGCCTATATCGCCGAGGAATTTGCCGACGGCTTCCACGGCGTCGCGGCCGACGCGCAGTCGCTTCGCAAGATCGCGGCCGTCGCCGTCTCGATCAACCAGGTGCTGCAGGAGCGCGCCAGCCAGATTTCCGGCACGATCGGCAATCACCGCCGCGTCGTCGGCCATGACTGGGTGGTCAGCCTCGGCGATCACAACTTTGCGGTCACCGCGGGCGCGTCTGCTGATGGTGCCTATGTCCGATTTGCCGACGGCGGCTTGGTCACTATCGCCGGCGACTGGGCTCCTGGCCGCACCCTTGCCACCTTCAACATCGACAATGAACCCTTGAGCGTCAAAGTCGATCTGGTCGGAACCGCCATCCGGCTCCGCTGGCGCGGCATCGACGCCATAGCCCACGTCAGAAGCCCGCGCGTTGCGGAACTGGCGCGGCTGATGCCGAAGAAGCTGCCGCCGGACACCTCGCGCATGCTGCTCTGCCCGATGCCGGGCGTCATCACCTCGGTCTCGGCCAAGGTTGGAGACACCGTCGAAGCCGGCCAGGCGCTCGCAGTGGTCGAGGCGATGAAGATGGAGAACATCCTGCGCGCCGAGAAGCGCGCCGTGGTCAAGCGTGTGGCGGTCGCCGCCGGCGCCAGTCTCGCGGTCGACGAACTGATCATGGAATTCGAGTGACAGTCATAGCCGCCCTCATTCCTGTGCTTGTCACGGGAATCCAGCAGCGTCGCGTCTGCGATGCGAAGAATTCACTCTTTCACGCGAAGGACTTCGCGTGACTGGATCCCTGTGACAAGGAAGGCGCCCTTTTCGGGCAAGGAGCTAACGATGAGCCAAAAGACCATCAAGGACTGGGAAACGCTCGCCGAGCGCGAACTCAAGGCGGCGCCGGAAAGCCTTAGCTGGCAGACGCCCGAAGGCATCGCTGTAAAGCCGCTCTATACGGCCGATGACCTTGATGGCATCGATCATCTCGCGTCACTACCGGGCTTCGAGCCTTTCGTGCGTGGTCCGCGCGCGACCATGTATGCCGGCCGCCCCTGGACGATCCGCCAATATGCCGGTTTCTCTACGGCAGAAGCCTCGAACGCCTTCTACCGGAAGAACCTCGCGGCCGGGCAGAAGGGTCTGTCAGTCGCATTCGATCTCGCGACCCACCGCGGCTATGACAGCGACCATCCGCGCGTCGAAGGCGATGTCGGCAAGGCGGGGGTTGCGATCGACTCGGTCGAGGACATGAAGATCCTGTTCGACGGCATTCCGCTCCAGGAGATGTCGGTCTCGATGACCATGAACGGCGCGGTCATCCCGATCCTCGCTTCGTTCATCGTTGCGGGTGAAGAACAGGGCGTTTCGCGCGACAAGCTCTCGGGGACCATCCAGAACGACATCCTCAAGGAGTTCATGGTCCGCAACACCTATATCTACCCGCCGGAACCGTCGATGCGCATCGTCGCCGACATCATCGAGTATACGGCCAAGGAGATGCCGAAGTTCAATTCGATCTCGATCTCCGGCTATCACATGCAGGAGGCCGGGGCGACGCTGGTGCAGGAGCTCGCTTTCACGCTTGCCGATGGACGCGAATATGTGCGCGCTGCCCTTGCCAAGGGGCTGAACGTCGATGAGTTCGCCGGCCGGCTTTCCTTCTTCTTCGCAATCGGCATGAACTTCTTCATGGAGGCGGCGAAGCTTCGGGCGGCACGCCTGCTCTGGACCCGGATCATGCAGGAGTTCGAGCCGAAGAAGCCGTCGTCGCTGATGCTGCGCACCCATTGCCAGACCTCCGGTGTTTCGCTGCAGGAGCAGGATCCCTACAACAACATCATCCGCACCGCCTTCGAGGCGATGTCGGCGGCCCTTGGCGGCACGCAATCGCTGCATACCAACTCCTTCGACGAGGCGATCGCGCTGCCGACGGAGTTTTCCGCGCGCATCGCCCGCAACACACAGCTGATCCTGCAGCACGAGACCGGCGTCACCAAGGTCGTCGATCCGCTGGCCGGTTCCTATTACGTCGAGAGCCTGACCAATGAACTCGCCGAAAGGGCCTGGGCGCTGATCGAGGAGGTCGAAGCGATGGGCGGCATGACCCGTGCGGTCAACGCCGGCCTGCCAAAGCGACTGATCGAGGAGGCAGCGACGCGCCGTCAGGCCGCCGTCGACAAGGGCGAGGAGATCATCGTCGGCGTCAACAAATACCGGCTCGACAACGAGGAGCCGATCGACATTCTGGAGATCGACAACAGCGCCGTGCGCGCCGCGCAGATCCGCCGGATCGAGGAGACCAAGCGTCGCCGCGACGGCACCAAGGTGCGGGAAACGCTGGACGCGCTCTCTGCGACGGCAAAGAGCGGCGAAGGCAATCTGCTTGCGGCGGCCGTGGAAGCCGCGCGCGCACGCGCCACCGTCGGCGAAATCTCGGACGCGATGCGCGGCGCATTCGGCGATCACGCGGCAACACCCAAGGTCGTCAGCAAGATCTATGGCAAGGCCTACGAGGGCGAGCCGGAGCTTGACGTTCTTTCCGGACGCCTCGACGAGGTCTCCGCAAAGCTCGGCCGCAAGCCGAAGATCATGGTCGCCAAGCTCGGCCAGGACGGCCACGACCGGGGCGCCAAGGTCATCGCGTCGGCCTTCGGCGATATCGGCTTCGACGTGCTCGCCGGCCCGCTGTTCCAGACACCGGAAGAAGCTGCCGACATGGCTCTTAAGAGCAAGGTCAACGTCATCGGCGTCTCCTCGCTTGCGGCCGGCCACAAGACGCTGATGCCGCAGCTGGCAGAAGCCTTGAAGAAGCGCGGCGGCGAGGATGTGATCGTCATCTGCGGCGGCGTCATCCCCCGTCAGGACTATGACTACCTGATGGACAATGGCGTGTCCGCCGTCTTCGGCCCGGGCACCAACGTGCTCGATGCCGCACGCGCGGTGCTCGACCTGATCGAGGGCAAGCGCCGCAACATCTGACGGGTCAGGGCGGCGGACGTTTGCCCCAGCGCCAACTCCGCACGGTTGTCGGCGTCGATCTACGCAACTATGTTGTGTTCATGACGTCGATTGCCGAAGTCTTCGGACCCTTTGCTCTGATGGGGCGCCTGCTCGCTCGCTTCTGGCCGCAGCTTCTCTTGATCGGGACCTGCGGCTACATCGCGCATGATCTCCTGCTGCGTGCGGCAGTCTTCATCGGCCTGCAGCATCCGCTTGGCGGTATGGTGACGCTCTCATTCGTTGTGCTGGCAAAGCTCGTCGTCATTGTTCTGATGTTCATGGCGCTTCGCCCCGGCTTGCCGGCGCTCGAAGCGCTCCGGCAGCAGCCGGCGGCAGCGCGCACCGCGAGCGCGGCACCAAAAGCCGACCGCCGGCTGATCGCCGTTACCGCCGCCGCCATCCTGCCGTTCTTTGCCTACTATGCCGCCTGGGGCTTCCTGGGCGATACGGTTCGCGAATATTCGCGCATGGCGCTCAATGCCGTTGCCTTGGGCGAGGCGGCCGACTTTTTCGACATATCGAGATCGCGGGGCGTACTCCTGTCGATCGCGCTGTGCTGGCTGGTGCGTTGGGGCGCAAAACGCATGAGCAAGCGCAGCGAGGCTCCCTTCTGGCGCCTGCTGGTGGTCGCCGCAGACGCAAGTTGGATCTTCATCGGTCTTTATGGCCTGTCTGTCTGGAAGGACCAGTTGATCAGCTGGCTCGGCGCCGGCAAGCTTCTCGGCATGAACGAACTCACCTTCACCGGCATTGCGCATGCTGCCGAGACCTTCGTACCGGTGGAACTGAGAAAGCCCGATTGGAATGCGCAGGCGGAGGGCCTGTTCTTCTACGCGCTTCTTCCGATCATCTGGCTGGTCATGGCGGCAATCATCAACGGCTACGAACTTTCGAGCCCGGCACCGCGCACGAAGCCGTCGTCGCCACGGCGACGCGGAGCCAGAACCTTTCGCAAATGGCTTGCCGATTTCCTCGACCACTTCATCAGCGATTACCGCTCCCGTTACAGCCCGATCTGGACCTGCTTGAAGCTGACGCTCGGTTCGGGGCTCGCGACCCTTCTGGCCTTCATCATCGCCTACCGCGCCATCGCCTGGATGGGCGCCTGGATTTGGTACGCGGCGACGCGAACGCTCGGCATGGGTGACCTGCAGAGTTGGCAGTTCGTCTTCGATGCTCTCGGCCTTCTCATCGGCAGTCCCAGCGACCTTGACGGCGGCATCGTGCTCGACGCCCTGCGCATCACCTTGCTGGCGGCGATGCTCGAACACGCAGTGTCCCGCCAGGCCGAGAAGAGCGAAATCAGCTACGCGTCCACTTGAAGATCAGCGTCTCGGCGCTGGCACCGGGAAACTCAATCCGCAGCGAAAGGTCACGTGCCTCCGCGGGAACGATGAAGCTCTCGGCCATGCGAACTGTGGCGCCGTCCTTGGCATCGCTGAAGGCCGTGCCACCGCAGCGCGGCCACTCGGCGACGTCCGGATACATCTTCCGGACGATCGGCTCTGTCAGGGAGACGGGTTCGAACCGGCGCCCTTTGTCGTCGATCAGCCGGACGAGGCAGGCTCCCTGCGAGAGCACGGCTCGATCGGTCGATGACGCCTCGAATTCGGCGAGAATGACGCGCGCGTCATCGGTGCGCGGAAGACGTCTCATGTCGAGGAGCTTCCACTGTCCACCGGCGAAGGCCTGCTTCACGCCACCCTCGACGACGATTTCCGCCTGGGCGGTGCTCAGCCATCGGCTTTCTCGAAGGCTCTCCCATGCGCGGACGACAAAGGCGAGCGGCAGCACAACCATCAGCGCCAGCAGGCAGGTCCAGAAGGTACGTTTCTCGCTCATGCCGGTCCCTCCTCAACGCGCAGCAAGTGTCCAGGGCGTGCCGCTGCTGCTGCGCGCAATGGTGACGGACGGCTTGATCTCCACTGGCTGCTTGTCTCCGAGCATTATCCAAAGCTCCTCCGCCAGCGGCATCACGCGGCTTCGAGAGACCAGTAGCGTGCCGTCGGCGACGGCCGCTTCGGGAAGCTCGAAGGCAAGAAGCACCGGCTTCGGCAGGCCCGGCTCCAGCCTTTCCGTCGACAGATAGCCGGGCACGGTCGAGAACCGCTGGCTAAGTTCATAACGCAGGCCATTGCCTGCAAGCCATTGTGCGGATGTCAGCGTCATGGTTTCCGTCTTGGCGACGGCCGCACCTTCGATGATCAACCAGACGCCGGAAGAGGAGTAGTCCTTGACGCGCCCGAAGCTCTCGACCTTGACCTGGCGCGCCAGGTGAACATTGGCCGCACCGAAGGCGAAGTCCTGGGTTTCCACCCGCTCGCCGGCTGCGCCGCGAATGGCGATCGGCGCGGTGATGTCGCCGTAGCCGGGCGTGCTGTTTCGCATCGCATAGAGCACGGCGATTGCAAGCCCACAAAGGAGCAGCGTGCGGAAAGCCGATCTCATTGCTCCGTCGTCTCCGCAGCTTGGCTGACCGCCAATTCAACGACCGCAGCCTCGCCGTCGTCGAACCAGTTTGGGGCGCCGTAGAGGTTATCACGTGGCTTGTAGATCTGTTTGCCGATGGACAGCGAAAGCTTGTCCGGCTCCGGACGATCCGTCGGCCACTCCCACACCGCGATCAGCTTCTCCGGCATGTTCGGGTTGACCTCGCTGGCGATCCATTTGTCCCTGGCGAGATAATAGACCGGCTTCGGCGACACGACTTCCTGCCCGTCCCTGATCGTAATCAGGTTCATGAAGGCATTGCTGGTGGCGACTGATCGGTTGTCGAGGTCGAGATCCACCATCAGGAATCGCTTTGGCTCGAATGGCTTGGTGCCGGTCGGCGGCACGGAGGCCATGGTGGCGTCGTTGATCGTCACCAGCCACCGGCCGGTATCGACCGCCTCACCCTTGGCAGCGCTTACGGCGCGCGCCGGATTGGCCGCATCATAGACTGCCGTCGCAAAGGAGACCGCAGCCGCCGCCATGCCGCCGATTCCGGTGACCAGCATGATCAAAAGGCGCTGCCTGATTTTCGATCGTGGCACGACCGGCATTTGTCCTCCRTCCGCCCTCGGATGTTGCAACCGGAAGATAGGGAGGTTCGCGCGGAAAATCAAAACACGCGTATCGGCGCGAGCGTGTTTGTCGGACCGTCTCAGTTCAACAGCATCTAGATCCGTTGCATCTCGATCGGCACCACCTGACGGCGCGGGTCGGTGTTAGGCGGCCCTTTTTCGAAAGTCGCGCGAATGGGCAAAGGCTCGCCGTTTGCTTGCGAGGCCACCATATGCATCTGCAACCGCTCGCCGCGGCGAACGAACTGGATACTGAAAGGCCTGCCGCCGTACACGCCGGAAACGGTCGGCATCCACCGCCCCTTGCCGACCGCAAGCTCCACGTCGGCGAACCCTTCAATCTTCACGACGGCCTGCCAGCCCGTGTTGCTCGTGACGGTCAGCAGGTCGCCGTGTCTGACGAAACCGATATAGCACTTGCTACAGTCGCCGGCCGTCGACGTCAGTTGTCGCCATTGCCCGGCAAAGGCATGGCCATCCGCCTGCGCGGCCACTGCAAGCGCGAGGAAYGTTAGGCCGGCCATGCCGACCCTGCAGAGAAACTTCACGCCTCAACTCCCTGATCGTCGCCAACCGTCTTTGAGACCGTCATAGGGCACTGCTCGTACATGCACTGATTGCACGATACATCGACAGCAACCCAGATGGAATAGCCGAGATATGGATGCCTGCCTATCGCTTCCCAGGGCCGATTTCCCCCTGCATTGGCGCTTGCCTTCTTGGCACGACGGACGACAATCGAGTGGAGCGGAAAGGGTGAAACCAGATACCGTTTCATCCGCCGTCCTCCGCTTCATGAGGGAGGCCTTTGATGCGAAAGCTGCAATCGCAAGGGGTTCATCACATCACGCTCGTCGGCGCCGACCGACAGACGTCGATCGATTTCTGGGAGGGGCTTCTTGGCATGCCCTTCATCTTCGAGCAGCCGAATCTCGACCGGGCAAGCGAAAGCCACCTCTATTTTGACCCGGGCGATGGCCGGCTGATTACCATCTTCACCGACGAGAACCGCAAACCCGACCCCGAGCGCACGCCGACGGATATCGGCTGCGTACACCACATCGCCTTTGCCGTTTCGCGCGCGACGTTTACCCAGGCGGTGGAGCGGCTCAACGAGCGAAACATCCGGCACAGTGGCGTCAAGGATCGCGGCTTCATGGATTCGATCTATTTCGAGGATCCGCTCGGACTGCTGGTCGAACTTGCCTCCTATCGCTTCGAGCCGCCGCCCGGCCACAGCCACGCCGAGGTCCTGATGGAGGCACACAGGGTCAGGGTCGCTCGCGGCGACTACAACATCGCCGAGGTGCACCTGGCCGACGCCATCGAGGCGCTGGTCGAGCGTACCCGGCCGACGCTGTCGCCCGACCGGGAGCCGAAGGATCCTTATCGGTCGCGATAGGCCCTTGGTGGTCCACCGCCTGTCGTTCAACGCACGCGACCGGGCCGGCGAGCGAGCCGGAACCGCAGCATCGCGGGCAAAGGGAGGAGTGACATGTCTGCAATCAAGCTCAACGTGATCAAGCCCAGCGTCAACAACATGACGGCGCGCGTCTTCCTGAGGGCAGCCAAACTCGATTTCAACGAGCAGGATGTCTACGGCCAGACGCGCACGGCCGAGTATCTGGCGAAAGCGCCTTCGCATCTCACGCCGATGATGGAGACTGCGGACCTGCCCAAAGGCGCACTATGGGAGAGCTGCGCGATCATGCAGTACCTCTGCAACAAGCACGGGCTCGACCAGTTCTACCCGAAGGCCCCCGAGGCCCGCGCCATGATCGACAGCGCCATGTTCTATCTGATCGGCACCTTCTATCCCTACCTCGCCCGGGCCACCTATCCGGTTTTGAACTTCCCGCTCTATCCGGGCGAAGTTGGTTGCAGCGACGCGGACGCCGAGACGAAGGAGAAGGCGCGCCGCGCAGCAGTCGAGGCGCTTGCCGAGCCGCTTGACGTCTTTCGCACGTTCTATATCGGCGACAAACCCTTCATCGGCGGGGCCAAGCCCTCCATCGCCGACATCCGGCTGGCGGCAACGCTCGAATTCCTGGCAGCGATCGACTACCCATTGCCGGGTTGGGCGAGGACCTATGTCACGAATATGGAGGAGACACTTGGCGACGCCTACACCGGGCCGGCCGCCGATGTGCGCGGCTACATCAGTTACGTGAAGGGGCTAAACTAGACGGGCCCATGCGGGCTCCATCTGCGGCCATTTCCTCATTGAACCAGGAGCACGATGCCGGTTGCGCCGAGCGCCACCGTCCACAGGCGATCGAAGTTGATCCATGTCGAGCGGAGCACCGCAAGGCCAAGCCACTCGAAGACGGCGATCGCCACCACCGCGACGACGGCCAGCATTGCTGCGCCATGAACCGCGACGGCGGCGAACGCGACCGGAAGCGAGCCTGAGATTGCAAGATCGCCAGGGCGATCCGCCACGCAAAGGTTGAGGACCGCCGGCACCAGCATCAGGCCCGCCCCATGGCTCGTCGCCATCAGGAACGACCAGAGGCCGAGACCGGCCATGCCGACCCGCATGCCGACCCTCGCCCGATGGCGGTGTCCGTAGAGCGCGCCATAGGCGGCAACACTGAGAATGAGCAGCGCCGCGACCAGCCTGAAATGGAGCGGCTCCAGCACTGCCCCGAACAGGACGACAACCGCCAGCGTCAGGCCGGCCGAGACGGTGTGCCCCACCGCGATCGGCGCAAGCGACAACCAGACGATCCGGCGGCTTTGGCGGTGAAACCCGAGCGCAACCGCAAACAGCCAGCCCATCGCCGGATTGATGCCGTGAAAGGCGCCGAGGGCAACAATCGAAAGCCACGGCCAGATCGTCGTCATTTGCCCGGACGGCATCGCACGGCCGCCCCTCCCTTAGGGATAGCAATAGGAATCGGAAGAGCAGTCTCCGCCTTCGAGGCGAACCTGGTGCGGGCGATGGCCTTTCGGCCAGTCGACGAAAAATTTCTCGTCGAATCCTATGCCGCCGCCGTCGGCGACATCGAGTTTGACCATCCAGCCGTCGATGCCATCGGGATAGAACTGCGGATCGATGGCGCCGTAGAGCGAATTTGTGAAATAGACCCGCTTGCCGTCCCGGCTGATCTCGACCATTTGCGGCCCGCCGTTCAGGGCGCCATTCGTCGCCTTCGGGTGGCTCGCGCGCGAAACGATGCCGCCGATCCGCACCCGGCCCGTTTCCTTCGGGGCGAAGGGGTCGGAAACGTCGTACTGGATCATGTCGCCGGTGCCCCAGCAGGACACGTAGAGGAAGCGGTCGTCCATCGAGAGATCGATGTCGGTGACGAGCGGCGCGACGGCGCTGAAGCCTTTGAGGACGGGTGGCAGCAGATCCGGATCGGCAGGCTCCGCCGGGATCTCGATCACCTTCTTGACCGCCCAGCGTTCGCCTTCGCGATACCAGGTCCAGATCGATGCCGAGAGGTCCTTCAGGCTGATGACACAGCCGACGAAACCATAGGCCTTGGTTGGGTCGTGCGCCGGGCGCAGTTCGAAAACAAGCTGGTGTTCCTCGCCGAAATCGATCTCCTGCAGGTGCTTGCGCTTGTGCAGGTCCCAGAAATGCAGGCGGCGGCCATATTTCGAGCCGAGCAGCACCTCCGGAACCAGCCCGTTCTCAAAGGTATCCGGCGTACCCCATTCGCTGGTGATCATGGTGTCGTGGCCGAGATGCCACCAGAAATCATAGGCGAGCTTCTGCGGCCCTCGATCCATTTCCCATTGCCCGAGTACGTCGAAGCTCTGATGGTCGAGCAGGAAGATGCCGCCAGGCGCCTTGCCGTCGCGGTCGGCGAGTGCGTTGACGTAGATGCCTTCAGGTCCGCAATGGGTGGTGTGCAGCCGCGAATAATTTGCCTTCTCGGCAATTTCCGTGGGCTCGATCACCCGGACGATCTTCGGATTGCGCGGGTCCGGCTTGGTGTCGATGATGTGCAGACGAGAGGACCTCAGGCCCGGCACCACCAGATAGCGCCGCTCGACATGTGGATGCGGCGCGTTGGGGCAGAGGCACGAGGAACAGGCGTTCCAGCCGAAATGATGCAACTCGTCGCCGACATTCGGCATCTCGACCTGGCCGACGATTTGCGAATAGTTCGGAGAGGTCGGATCGACATCGACAACCGCGATGGCATCCGGCCGCCTTCGTTCGGGATCAAACGCCGCCACATAGGCGACGGTTTCCTTTGGGGCCTTGGCCGCCATGCGCGGTGATGGATAGAAGGAGGGATCGGGTCGCCACGTCGCCATTACCATTCTCCCTTTAGAGAATTCCCAATGCGCGGTTCCTGATGCAGGCCTGTGATGCGGCAAAAACGCGTCGGAAATGCGGCCTGTCCGCCTTATTTCGTCGATCGCGCGCTTGTGACTGGATGTGGCCTTGTCGCCGTGAGGCGGTTGGCGGCGCGCTCCTATGTTTCGATCCGCAGCTTCATCCGGTCAGCGGCAAAGCGGGTGCGGGAATACTCGATCGGTTTGCCGTCGAGATCGGCATTGAGCGATTGCGCCTCGAGCACGATTGCGCCAGGGGAGAGCTTCAGCATCGAAAGCTCCTCGGCGTCGGCATGGCGGGCGACGATTTCGGTCGAGGCGCGCACATAGTCGTCAAGCCCATGGGCGGCAAAGGCCTTGGTGACGGAATGCAACCGTTCGAACTCCTCGGCCATGCGCGGAAAGCGGTGCGCCGGATAGTAGCTCGACGACACTGACAGCGGTCGGCCATCGCCGCTGCTGACGGTCCTGAGTTCGATCACCGGATCACCGGGTCTGATGGCAAGCGCGCTCGCCACTTCGCCTGTTGCCGACAATTCGGCGTGGCCGAGCAGCCGCGAGCCGATTTCCTTCACCTGGTGGCCGAGACCCTGTGAGAATCGCGTGCGCTTCGAGATCGGATAACTCACCCTTTCCTTGCGCTCGATCATCGTGCCGCGCCCCTGGACGGCACGCACCAGCCCCTCTTCGGCAAGCGCCGCCAGCGCGCTTCTGACCGTGTGCCGGTTGACGCCGAACTCACCGGCAAGCACCGTTTCCGGCGGCACCATGCCGGTCGCGTCATAGTCGCCATTGCTGATTGCCAAGCGGATCCGGTCGGCGATCTGTCGCCACAGGGCGACGCCGGTCTGGCGCTCCACCACTTTTCGCATTGCCGGGTCTTTTCGCATTGGCATGTCACAAGCCTGTCATTTGCGGACGTTATGGAAAAGTATAAGATGTACAGTTGTCTAGATCAATAGACATTTGAGGTGAAAATGATGGATGCGAAGCTGAAACAGGAAAGCCCGCCGGATCCGGCGCGCAAGAAGGCCATGGGGCTCTTCGCCCGCGCAACCCTCGACGAGCTCACCGCCGCTTGGGAAGCGCTGGCCGACAAGCCGGAGGTTCATCCGGTTCGCGGTCCGGAAACCGGTCTCGTCATGGTCCGTGGCCGCATCGGCGGTGGCGGCGATCCCTTCAATTTCGGCGAGACGACAGTCTCGCGCGCCACCATCCGCCTTTCGACCGGCGAAATCGGCCACGGCCAGATGCTCGGCACCGATCGGCAGCGCGCACGGCTCGCGGCGATCTTCGATGCACTGTCCCAGCGTGACGGCGACAAGGCCAGCGTCGAGGCTCTGCTTGGCCGCGTTGCCGAACGGCTCGCGCAGGAAGAACGCCGCAAGGCGGAAGAGACTGCTGCAACCCGCGTCGACTTTTTCACCATGGTCCGGGGAGACGACTGATGGCCAGCCAATCGCAGATTTACGCCGGCGCCTTTGCCGATCCGGTCTTTGCTGCCCAATCCGTCTTTCGCGACCTGATGGACGGTTTCGCCCGTCCGGGCAGGGCCAAGCGCCTCGCTTCGACGAGCACGCCTCCTGCTCCGCTCGGCGCGGCCGCTGGCGCGGTTGCCCTCACGCTCTGCGACCATGATACGCCCGTCTGGCTGACGCCGGCGCTCGGCAAGTCGGCGGTTCCGCAGTGGATCGCGTTCCATACGGGCGCCGCGGTCACCACCAGCAAGACCGAAGCCCGCTTCGCCTTCATCGAAAAGGCCGCCGCCTTCCCGGGCTTCGACCAGTTCTCGCTCGGCACGCAGGAATATCCGGATCGTTCGACGACGCTCGTCATCGAGGTCGAAGCGCTGACCGGCGGCCAGGCATTCGTCGCCAAGGGTCCCGGCATCAAGGACGAGACGGAGGTTGCCGTGAAGGGCCTGCCGGAAGTCTTTCTCGAATTCTGGACCGCCAATCGCGCGATCTTTCCGCGTGGCGTCGATCTCGTGCTGACCGCCGGCGACAAACTCGTCTGCCTGCCACGCACAACCCGTCTTTCGCTCAAGGAGGCGTGAACCATGTATGTAGCCGTCAAAGGCGGGGAAGCCGCCATTGCCAATGCGCACCGCCTTCTCGCCGACCGCCGCCGCGGCGACCGCAACCTTCCCTCGATCACCATCGACCAGGTGGTCGAGCAGCTCGGCCTTGCCGTCGACCGGGTGATGGCGGAAGCCTCGCTCTATGATCGCGCGCTCGCAGCGCTTGCCGTTCGCCAGGCCCGCGGCGACATGATCGAAGCGATCTTCATCCTGCGTGCCTATCGCACGACACTGCCGCGCTTCGGCTATTCCGAGCCGGTCGACACCGCCAACATGAAGGTCGAGCGCCGCGTTTCGGCAACGTACAAGGATCTGCCCGGCGGCCAATTGCTCGGCCCTACCTTCGACTACACCCACCGCCTGCTCGATCCCTCCCTGATCTCCGAAGAAACCGTCGAGGAGCCGGCGGTCAAGGAGCCCGGTGAACACGTGATGCGCGTTTCCGACATTCTCGACGGCGAAGGCCTGATCGAGGGTGACGGCCAGATGCCCGAGGGTTACGTGATGGGCGACCTCACCCGCGAGCCGATGGAATTTCCGATGGCCCGGGACCTCCGTCTGCAGGCGCTCGCCCGCGGCGACGAAGGTTTCCTGCTGGCACTCGCCTACTCCACCCAGYGCGGCTACGGCCGCACTCATCCCTTCGTCGGCGAAGTGCGCATCGGCGAAGTGGAGGTCGAACTCGACCTGCCCGAACTCGGCTTTGCCGTCTCGCTCGGCGCCATCCGCGTCACCGAATGCCAGATGATCAATCAGTTCAAGGGCTCTGCCAAGCAGCCGCCGCAGTTCACCCGCGGCTACGGTCTCGTCTTCGGCCAGAGCGAACGCAAGGCGATGTCGATGTCGCTGGTCGACCGAGCGCTCAGGACCGACGAGTTCAGCGAAGATATCGTCGCACCCGCACAGGATCAGGAATTCGTCATTTCGCATGCCGACAACGTCCAGGCGACCGGCTTCGTCGAGCACCTGAAGCTGCCACACTATGTCGACTTCCAGGCCGAACTCGACCTCGTCCGCCGTATGCGGCGCGCCTACGAGTCGGCCAATGCCGGCGACACGGCGAAGGAACAGCGGGAGGCGGCCGAATGATCGGGCATACCGCCAGCCCCGGCGGTTCAATCGCCGCCACCATCTCCGCCGCCGCAATCGCCACCGTCGGCGGCGGGGGCGAACCCGGCATCTCCGGATCCGTCGTTCTTGCGCGCTCTGCTATCCAGTTCGCGCCGTGGCCGACGGGCTATGCCGAACAGGCCGGCAACCGCAGAGCACAGCACAAAGATCCCAACCACCCAGACGAAAATCTCGCTCAAATCCCGGCCCCATCCGCGGTCAACACACTCAAGGGTAATCGGCGATGAACGACCTTGCTACCTATAATTTCGCCTATCTGGACGAACAGACGAAGCGCATGATCCGCCGGGCGATCCTGAAGGCGATCGCTATTCCCGGCTATCAGGTGCCGTTTGCCTCGCGTGAAATGCCGATGCCCTATGGCTGGGGCACCGGCGGCGTCCAGGTGACGGCCTCGATCCTCGGGCCGCAGGACGTCTTGAAGGTCATCGACCAGGGCGCAGACGACACCACCAACGCGGTCTCGATCCGCGCCTTCTTCCAGAAGGTCGCCGATGTCGCCGTCACCACCCGGACGAAGGAGGCGACGATCATCCAGACGCGCCACCGCATTCCGGAGGAAAGGCTCTCCGAGGGACAGACGCTCGTCTACCAGGTGCCGATCCCGGAACCGTTGCGCTTCCTCGAGCCGCGCGAGACCGAAACGCGCAAGATGCATGCGCTCGAGGAATACGGGCTGATGCATGTGAAGCTCTACGAGGACATCGCCCGCAACGGCCACATCGCAACGACTTATGCTTATCCGGTCAAGGTCGAGGGCCGCTACGTGATGGACCCGTCGCCGACGCCAAAATTCGACAATCCGAAGATGCATATGTCGGAAGCACTGCAGCTCTTCGGCGCCGGACGCGAAAAGCGGATCTACGCCGTGCCGCCCTATACCGAAGTGGTCAGCCTCGACTTCGACGACCATCCCTTCGAGATCCAGAGCTTCGATAAGCCCTGCGCCCTCTGCGGCGCCGAGGACGTCTATCTCGACGAGGTGATCCTCGACGACAAGGGCGGGCGCATGTTCGTCTGCTCCGACACCGATCATTGCGAAGACCGCCGCGCCTGCGGCCATGCAGGTCACATGCTCGCCCGAAAGGAGGCCGCAGAATGAGTACGCTCCCGCTTCTGAAAGTGAACGACGTCTCGAAGTTCTACGGAAGCCGCATCGGCTGCCGCAACGTCTCCTTCGAGCTCTATGCCGGCGAAGTGCTCGCCATCGTCGGTGAATCCGGCTCGGGCAAGACGACGCTTTTGTCGTGCCTCTCGACCCGCCTGATGCCGACCTCCGGCATCGTCGAATACCACATGCGCGACGGCCAATACCGCGATCTCGCCCGCATGGGCGAAGCCGAGCGCCGGTTCCTAATGCGCACCGACTGGGGCTTCGTGCACCAGAACCCGGCCGATGGCCTGCGCATGACGGTTTCGGCCGGCGCCAATGTCGGCGAACGGCCGATGGCCGTCGGCGATCGCCACTATGGCAATATCCGCGCCACCGCCAGCGACTGGCTGGAGCGGGTGGAGATCGGCGTCGACCGTATCGACGACCAGCCGCGTGCCTTCTCGGGCGGCATGCGTCAGCGCCTGCAGATCGCCCGCAACCTCGTCACCTCCCCTCGCCTCGTCTTCATGGATGAGCCGACCGGCGGCCTCGACGTTTCGGTTCAGGCGCGCCTGCTCGATCTGGTGCGCGGTCTCGTGCATGACCTCGGCCTTGCCGCCATCATCGTCACCCACGATCTCGCCGTCGCCCGCCTTCTCTCGCACCGCATGATGGTGATGAAGGATGGCGCCGTCATCGAACAGGGCCTGACCGACCGCGTGCTCGACGATCCGCGCGAGCCCTATACCCAGCTCCTCGTCTCCTCGATCCTGCAGGTGTAATCATGGCAACTCCTCTCGTTGTTTCCGAAGTCGCAAAAAGCTTCACCATGCACCTGCGCGACGGCGTCCGCCGGCCGGTCGTCGCCAACGTCTCCTTCTCGGTGAAGGCCGGCGAATGCGTCGTTCTCGGCGGCCCCTCCGGTGTCGGCAAGAGCTCGATCCTGAAAATGCTCTACGGCAATTATGGCGTGGACGAAGGCCAGATCCTGATGGATCACGACGGCAAACTCGTGAATCTCGCAACCGCCGAACCGCGCACCGTGCTCGAAGTCCGGCGCACGACGCTTGGCTATGTCAGCCAGTTCCTGCGAGTCGTGCCGCGCGTCTCCTCCCTCGACATCGTCGCCGAGCCGCTGCAGGCCCGCGGTACGCCGATCGAGGAAGCCCGCACACGCGCAGCCGAACTCCTGAGCAAGCTGAACCTCCCGCGCGAACTCTGGGGTCTGCCGCCGGCGACCTTCTCCGGCGGCGAGCAGCAGCGCGTCAACATCGCCCGCGGCTTCATCACAGAGCACAAGATCCTGTTGCTCGACGAGCCGACCGCTTCGCTTGATGCGAAGAACCGGGCGGTCGTGGTCGAACTGATCGCCGAGAAGAAGGCCAAAGGTACGGCACTGATCGGCATCTTCCATGACGAGGAAGTGCGCGATGCCGTTGCCGACCGCATCCTCGATGTCTCGGCCTTCTCACCGCGAAAGGCCGCCGCATGAGCCAGAAGCTCGGGCTCGAGCCCTTCATCCACCCGACAGCGAGCGTCAACAATTCGACGCTCGGCCGCTACACCGAAGTGCAGGAGCGCTCGCGCCTCGACGAGGTCGAGTTCGGCGACTACTCCTACATGATGCAGGACGGTTCGATCTGGTGTGCGACGATCGGCAAGTTCGTCAATATCGCCGCCGCCGTGCGCATCAACGCCACCAACCACCCGACCTGGCGCGCAACGCTGCACCATTTCACCTATCGCGCGCCGAATTATTGGGACGACACCGAACTCGACCATGACCTCTTCGCCTGGCGGCGGTCGAACCGGGTCACGATCGGTCATGACGTCTGGATCGGCCACGGCGCCACCCTCCTTCCCGGAGTCAATGTCGGCAATGGCGCCGTGATCGGTGCCGGTGCGGTCGTTTCGAAGGACGTCGCCCCCTACACCATCGTCGGCGGCGTGCCGGCCAAGCTCATCCGCGCCCGTTTCAACGAAGGCGTCGGCGAGCGCATGGACGCACTCTCATGGTGGGACTGGGACCACCAACGCCTCCGCCGCGCGCTTGACGACTTCCGCGAACTGACGGCCGAGGAATTTTTGGTGCGTTATGCATAAGTGACCGGGCGCCGTGCGAAGGTTCGGCGCCCTTTCGAGTTAGGGAGGGCATCGATCTACGGCCCGTTCACCAGTCTCAGGATCAACTGGTGAATATTGCCGCCGTCGGTCAGTTCCACCTGGTCGAACTCGCGGCTGCGCTGGCGCTGCGTCTGCGAGAGCGCACCGAGGCGCTTGGTCATTTCCGCCCGGATCTTCTGGCACTTCGGGTCGTCAGGAACGGAGAACCCCAGCGTTGCCTGCTCGATCGCGCGCACCATCTCCTTGATGAAATCGCCGTGCACGAGCTCATGCTTGCGAACGCCGTCAATGAAGATCTCCCAGTTTTCGCGTGTGCCCGAAGGCAGCGGCTTGGCGGGCTTCGGCAGAGTGTAGGTGATGATCAGCTTCGGCTTTGCCACCGTCAGCACACAGGCGCCGCTCTGCTGCTCATACTTCCGCGTCCAGGTCAGTTTGAAATTTGTATGGGCGATCGCCCGGCCGATTCCGGCTTTCGGACCACGTTCGCCGATCGAGGCGTAGAGCTCGGCACCCGTCTGGCCGTTGATGATGTAAGGCGCCTCCTTCTCGGCCGGCTGCCATTCGGCAGCTGCGAGCCGCGGCATGCAGGAAAGGCAAAGAGCAACGACGCCCAGACAAATGCTTTTGTTCAATCCGAACCCTCGACCCTTGCCCCTTTCGGCGCGCCATTCCCGACCGCATTCCTTAAACGCGAATCGGCGGATGGCAACAGGTCAAAATGCAAAGGCACCGCACGCCGCCTGAGCGCGCGGTGCCTTTGTCGTCTTATCCGGTCTTTGGCGCCCGTCGTGGGAGGTGCAACGGGTCGCCAATCGACGTCAGTTGACCGCAGTCAGCGTCATCGACGTGCCGGTTGCGGCGAGGTTGAGGCCGATCTGGCCGGTCAGGCTGATCGTCTGCAGATGGATCGAGCCGGACGTGCCGCCCACCAGGATGTTGGCGCCAATGCCGGCGCCGACGGTGGCTTCGGCGGTTGCCCCCTGGTAGAGGCCACCGAGCGAGCCGTGGTGGTAGCCCGCCGTCGGCGCGAATACGGCCCAGATCAGGCGGCTCTGCGTCGTGAAGCCGACATCGACGCCCATCTTGCGGATGGCGCCGGAGTAGTGATCAGACGCTTCCGCGCCCATGGTCGAGCGGAAGACGCAATCGACTTCCTTGGCAGACCCAAGCACATAGCCGACACCGCCGGCGATGTTGCAGTCAAGGTAGCCGATCTTGACGCCATTGCTGGTGTCCGGCTCCGGCTGCGGTTGAACTGTCGCGAGATCGGCAGCATTTGCGGCGATCGCGCCAGCGAGAACCAGAGACGCTGCGGAAACCTTCACGGCAAAACTCTTTTTCATTCTTGTCTCCTTCTCGGAACGTCAGAAATGATTGGCATTTGACCGGCGGCACGCGAACTCAAGAACACTTAGCGCACGCTGCAGGAAAGCAAAGCCATAGCCCGCCTTCGGGCAATTCCGTGGCAAGTTTTGGTTAGCCGAGAAAATTGATGGGGTTTCCCCAACGATGACCAGAGATTGTGTTGAAAAAGCCACGACCGCGGGCGCGCTCCGGCGTGGTTTGCTATCCCCAAGGCCCGCAGAACAGGCCGTCCAAAGGCGGAAAGTTCGCCCTGGCAAAAAGGCGGCACTCACGCGCGCGATTTGCGACCGGACGGCGCGACTACCACCCGATCGCAGGTATCGAAACGTCAATCCTTAGCGGCGCTGCCCCAGGAAGCCGTCGGCAACACGGGCCGTCAGCGCCAACGAGACCGCGCCGGCGTCCGGATGGCCGATGCTCTTTTCGGCGAGCGGGCGCGCCCGGCCGAGTTTCGGCGTCAGACTGGAGGTCGCCTCGGCCGCATCGGTTGCAGCCTTGGCGGCAACCTGCCACGCCTCGATCAGGCGCTTGCCGGCAGCAAACTCGCGCTCCAGGGCCTCGACGAAGGGCACCAGCGCATCGACGAGCGTCTTGTCGCCGACGCGCGCACGGCCGAGGCGCGTGACGCCATCGAGCGCCAGGCGTGCGCCATCGACGATGGCAGCATCCGAAGGTGCCGTCTCGTCGTCAAAGGCATTGCTCCACGAACGCAGCAACAGGCCCCAGATCGCGCCCGACGTGCCGCCGGCGCGATCTGCCCAGGCATCGCCCGCCGCAGCCAGGACACTTGCTGCACCAGCGCCGGCAGCAACCGCCGCCTTTGCCGCCTCGTCGGCTGCGGCCGAACCGCGGCGCATGCCCTGTCCGTGGTCGCCATCGCCGGCGAAGGCATCGATGCGGCCGAGTTCCTCTTCGGCCTGCTTCAGCGCTTCGGCAAGCTCAGCGATCAGCTGCGCAATGCACTTGCCGCTTTCCTTCGAGGCATCGGAGGCAGGACCGAACGTCAGCGGGCCGTCCTCGTTCTCGATCTCGTCGGTTGCGGTCTCGGCCGCGATGATCGTGCCCTTGCGCAGCACCGGTGCGTCGCAGGCAGCGCGCCAATAGGTCTCAAGTTCGTCGTTCAGCCACATCAGTGTCAGCGAGCAGCCCTGCATGTCCAGGCTGGTGACGAATTCACCGCATTCGGGATCGACGATCTCGAGGCCGGCCGCCTTCAGTTCCTTCTCGATCGCGACCCAAAGCACGAAGAGTTCCTCGTACTTCGTCGAACCGAGACCGTTCAGGAGAGGCGCAACCTTGCGGACATCCGTCGGACGCTCGGCCAGCAGCTTGCCGACCAGAAGCCTGGCGAACTCGCTCGCCGAAACCATCTTTTCTTCGCGGATGCCCGGCTCACCGTGGATGCCGAGACCAAGCGCCATCTCGCCCTTCGGCACGGTGAAGAGCGGCGCCTTGGCGCCCGGAAGTGTGCAGCCGCCGAAGGCGACCCCGAAAGAAACCGTGCGATCGTTGGCAAGGCGGGTGACGCGCTCGACCTCATCCAGATTGAGGCCGGCTTCCGCAGCCGCCCCCGCAATCTTGAAGACGACGAGGTCGCCGGCAATGCCGCGGCGCTTGGCCGGCGTTTCGGCCGATGCGCTGGCAACGTCGTCCGTCACCGGCACGATGCGCACGTCGATGCCTTCAGCGCGCAGGCGCTCGGCGGCAACACCGAAGTTCAGAACGTCACCGGCATAGTTGCCGAATCCGAGCAGCACGCCACCGCCCTGACTGGCCTGGCGGCAGACGCGCGCAACGGCCGCGGTCGACGGAGAAGCGAAAACATCGCCGGCAACGGCCGCATCCGCCATGCCCGGCCCGACATAGCCGGCAAAAGCCGGATAATGCCCGGAGCCGCCGCCGATGACGACGGCGACCTTGCCCTTTGGCACCTTGGTCGAGCGGACGACGCCGCCCTTCACGAGACGGACATTGCGCGCGTAGATCGAACTGAACCCGGCAAGCGCGGTCGTGGCGAACTCTTCCGGTGCGTCAAAGATGGTGGTCATCGCGTCTCTTCCCTTATTCGCGAGGCAGGATGCGCCTCAGATAGTCCCGGTTGGCAGCGCTGACGGAGAGACCGTCGCCGCCGTAATGTTCGCAAAGGAACGGGCTGTTGTAGCCGTGGGCAAGCGCCATGCGGATCGCCGCGCGGTAGTTGATCACACCGAACTCCAGCGGCGCCGGATGGGTGACCACCAGGCCCGACGTCTCGTCCTCGGTGCGGTTGTAATTCTTGACGTGCCAATACTTGGCGAAGGGAGCAACCTTGGCCATCATCTGTTGCCAGTGCTCGACCGGACGGTGGAGACGAATGAGGTTGCCGAGATCGGCATTGATGCCGACATTCTGCAAGCCGACATCGGTAACGAAGCGCACGGCGCTGTCGGCCGAGCCGATATAGGTATCCTCGTACATTTCGAGCGCCAGCTCGATACCGAGTTCCTCGGCATGGCGGCCGAGTTCACGAATGCGCTGAACGGCCTTCTGCCAGATGGCGGGGTCTTCAGGGTTTTTCACGCCGTCGACCGTCCAGAACCAGAGCGCCTTCTTCTGTGCCTCTGTCAGCTGGCCAAAGAAGCCGAAGGAAACGGAGCCTGCGCCGATGGCCGCCGCGGTTTCGATGACCCGGTGGCCGTAGGCGAGGTACTCGTCGCCATGCTCCGGGTCGATCACACTACGCCGCGAGGTCGAGATCGCCGGCATGGTGAGGCCGAGGTCACGGGTCAGCTTGACGAAACTATCGAGCCGCTCCGACGAGAGATCGGCGAGCCGGATCCAGCTGTCGGTCGGGTCGAGTTCGGTGAAGCCTGCATCAACGACGTCGGCCAGCGTTTCGGCCCATTGTTCGGCTGATTGCTCCTGCACCGAGCTGCCGTCCGCCAGCACGTTCGGATACTGGATCATGGCGGCCGCGATCGGCCAGGTTTCACGGGTCCATTTGCGCGATGTGTTCGCCATGGCTCTCTCCTCGCCATTCGCAAGATCAATTCAACGCTTCAGCGAAACGATGAAATGATCCAACTCTTTGAAGCAACGCAACTGCGAATGGAAAGCTGCGAGACTTTTTTTCCTGGAATTGCGTGTGGTCGTCGGGGTGCGACGGCTCCGTCAAGCCGCCGCGCTGCCGTCACCATGCGGGTGGGCGTCATGCTTGCGCTTGCGAACCAGGCCGATCAGTCCGAAGACGAGCGGCGACAGCAGAAGGGCAAGGGCAAGCGCCATCAGCGAGGAAACCAGCGGGTTCGACCAGAAGATGTTCAGGCTACCGCTGGAGAGAAGCATCGACTGGCGGAAGGCATCTTCAGCCTTGTCGCCAAGCACCATGGCAAGAACCAGCGGCGCCAGCGGGTAATCAAGCTTCTTGAACACATAGCCGAGCAAGCCGAAGCCGATGACCAGGAAGATGTCGAAGACCGAATTTGCCACCTGGTAGGCGCCGGAGAAGATGACGGCGACGATGATCGGGCCGATGATCGCAAAAGGCACGCGCAGGATCGAGGCATAGAGCGGCACGGTAGCGATCACCAGGAAGACGGCGACCACGTTGCCGAGATACATCGAGGCAATGAGGCCCCAGACGAAATCCGGCCGCTCGGTGAAGAGCATCGGACCGGGCGTCAGGCCCCAGATCATCAAGCCGCCCATCATGACGGCAGCCGTTGCCGAACCGGGGACGCCAAGAGCGAGCATCGGAAGCAGCGCCGATGTGCCGGCGGAATGGTCGGCAGTTTCGGGTGCGACGACGCCACGCGGATCGCCCCTGCCGAACTTCGACTTGTCGCGCGCCGAGCGGCGGGCAACGCCGTAGCTCATGAACGAGGCGGCCGTCGGGCCGGCCGGCGTGATGCCCATCCAGATGCCGATGATCGTCGAGCGCAGGATCGTGAACCAGTAGCGTGGGATCTCGACCAGCGTGCGGCCGATCTCGACGAGCTTGACACGCGCCTTGATGCCCTCGAAGCGCAAGCCTTCTTCCGTCGTCAGCAGGAGTTCGCCAATGCCGAAGAGGCCCATGACGGCGATCAGGAAGCTGACGCCCTTGATCAGGGTCGGGATATCGAAGGTGAGGCGCAAGTCGCCGGAGATCGTGTCCATGCCGATGGAGGCAAGCGCGAAGCCGAGCATCATCGAGACGAGCGTCTTGAAGGGCGATTGCGCACCCATGGAAATGAAGCTTGCGAAGGCGAGGAAATAGACCGCGAAATATTCGGGCGAAGAGAAGCGCAGCGCGAAGTTTGCGACCCAGCCGGAGAGCAGCGTGATCATGACGACGCCGGCGAGCGCGCCGATGCCGGCCGACACGAAGGCGAGCGTCAGGGCGCGACTTGCCTGCCCGGCTTTCGCCATCGGGTAGCCGTCGAAGGTCGTCGCCACCGACGAGGGTTCGCCGGGAATGTTGAAGAGGATGGATGTGGTCGACCCGCCGAAAAGTGCGCCCCAATACATGCAGGAGAGCAGGATGATGGCGGAGATCGGGTCCATCGAGAAGGTCAGCGGCAACAAGAGCGACACGCCGTTCGGCGCGCCGAGGCCCGGCAGCACGCCGACCAGAATGCCGAGCGTGACGCCGACCATCATCAGCAGGATATGGTTCCAGCTGAGGATGTGGCCGAAGCCATCGATCAGGAGACCGATATTTTCCATGTCATTCCTCCCGGGGCTCAAAGCGCGTCGCGATCTCTCGGATCCGCTCCCTGCGCTTTAAGCCTTTGATTGTCTGCGTGTCGTTATTTGCGCGACATGCCCTGCACGGTCGGGATCAGTAGATTCCGAACCAGGCCTCGACCGGCCCCTTGAGCAGCGGAACCTTGAAGCCGATCTCAAATACGACGAAGAAGAACAGTGAGACCGCGACACCGGACGGCAAGGCGATCCACCATTTGTAGCGCCCCTGGAAGAGCATCGTGCCTGCGATGTAGAGCGCCGTGCCGACATAGAGGCCGAGCCAGGCGGAAACGCCGGCAAAGGCAATCAGCGGCAGCAGAAACGACGAGACCACCCTGGCGCGGTGACCATCGATGAAGATTTCGTCCGTGCCGCGATGCTTGACGAAAGCGTGGATGGCGTTCGCAACGCTTCCAAGAAGGATCAGCAGACCGACATAGAAGGGAAAATAACCGGCTTCCGGCCCGAATTCGGTCCATCCCGCACCGATATCGAGGGATCCGTAGCAGACCGCCGCGCCAAAGGCGCCGGTCAGCGCAGCAACGCCAAGCTCAACCGCGAAGCGGGAGACCCCATTCGCACCGTTCTCGCTCATGATCGTGACCTTTCAAAGCGAATGACGGGCGCCCGAAGGCACCCGCCTCAATGTCGCGCCTTAGTTGGCGAGCCAACCTTCGCGCTTCAGCACTTCGCCGACAGCAGCACCATCCATCTCGATGGCGGCCTTGAAGTCGTCGCCGGCAATGTAGGCAGGCGACTGCGAGGTGTCGGCGAGGTACTTCGCCCATTCCGGCGTTTCCGAAACCTTGCGCATCAGGTCCGCATAGAACTTGACCGCATCCTGGTCAACGCCGGCCGGCAGCCAGACCGTGCGTGGCATGGAGTAGTTGTCGATGGCTATGCCCGATTCCTTGCAGGTCGGAATATCGCTCCAGGCCTTGTCGCCGGCGACCTTGGTCTCGTTGGAAAGCTTGACGCTCTTGAAGACGCAGAGCGGCTTGACCATACCGGCCTGCCACTGGCCGAGGTTTTCGCTCGGGTTGTTGACGTTGGCGTCGAGGTGTTCGCCGGCAAGCTGAACGGCTGCTTCACCACCGCTCTTGAACGGGATGTAGTTGATCGTAGAGCCAGTCGCTTCGTTGATCATCGAGGTCAGGATCTGGTCGACATCCTTCGACTGGCTGCCACCGATCTTGAGACCACCTTCCTTCGCCTTGGCGGCGAAATCTGCCGCGGTGTTGTAGGACGCCTTGCCGTTCACCCAGAGAATGAACTCGTCGGAAGCGAGCGCCGCCACCGGCGTCAGGTCTTCAGCCTTGTAGGGAACCTTGGCGCGAACCGGCAGAAGGTAGGCGTTGTTGGTGCCGAATGCGAGCTTGTAGGCGTCGCCCTTGTTGGTCGCCGCGTAGACGAAGCCTTCGGCGCCGCCGGCGCTGCCCTTGTTGGTGACGACAACAGGAGCCTTCATCAGCTCGTACTTGCCGATGATCGCCTGGATCGTGCGGGCGAAGATGTCGGTGCCGCCGCCCGGACCGGCGGTGACGACGAATTCAACCGGACGATCGGGTTCGAAGGCCGCGGCCGGAGCGGCAACGCCGAAAGCGGCTGCCATGATGCATGCGATAGAGACGGATTTCTTCATGTCTGGTCCTCCCGTTATTTGGGTTGCGGCGCAAGACCTCCTCCTGCGCCGTTATTGCGTGAAAGCGTGCGAAATCAGGCAGCAGCCTTCAGAGCCGCCTTTTTCTTCGCCATGCGCACGGCAAGCAGCAGCGCTTCGCGGCTGGCGCCGACGTCGGCAATGCCCTTGCCGGCGATGTCGTAGGCGGTGCCATGGGCCGGCGTGCAGAGCGCGAAGGGCAGGCCGCCCATCATGGTCACGCCCTTGTCGAAGCCCATCAGCTTCATCGCGATCTGGCCCTGGTCGTGGTACATGGTGAGGACGGCGTTGTAGCCTTCCTTGAGAGCCCGACCGAAAACGGTATCCGCCGGGAACGGGCCTTCGACGTTGAAGCCGAGCGCCTTCGCCTTTTCGACGGCGGGCTCGATGATGTCGATCTCTTCCATGCCGAAGCTGCCGCCGTCACCGGCGTGCGGGTTGAGACCGGCGACCGCGATCTTTGCCTCTTCGTGACCGGCTTCCTTGAGGCAGGCCCGGGTCAGTTCAAGCTCGGCGATAATGCCGTCGACTGAAAGGTTGTCAGCCACTTCCTTCAGCGGAATGTGCGAGGTGACGCGTGCGTTCCAGACCTTTTCGAGGACGTTGAATTCGCGAACCTTGCCGGTGAAGCCGAGAACATCGGCAACGAAACGGATTTCGTCGTCATAGCCCGGATAGGCAAACCGCATGGCCTTCTTGTTGAAGGGCGTGAAGCAGACGGCGTCGGCCTTGCCCTCATGCGCCAGCTCGAGCGCGGTGCGGAAGTTGCGGGTCGCAAAGGTGCCGCCCGCAAGCGTTGCCTCGCCGCGAACGACGTCGGCCGGGTCGAGATGAGCGAGATCGACGAATACGTGGCGCGACGTACCCGCCTTGTCGAGATCTTGGAGGCTGGACGGCTCCAGATCGAGCGTCACGCCAGCAGCCTTCGCACCCTCGTCCAGAATCCGGCGATCGCCGATGGTGATTATATGTGCGGCCTCGCGGATATCGGAAAGCGCCAACAGCTTGGCAGTGAGCTCCGGACTGATGCCCGCCGGATCGCCCATGGCGAGCGCAATGACAGGACGCGCGCCGTTACCGGCAGCACCGTTGGTCGTCATGAGAGATGTCCTCCACTTCATTCTTTCGGCTGCCGTCATACGTTATTCAAAATTCTGCATCAAGTCTTTTGTATTCTGTATGCAGCATTTTCTGTTGACGGTGGCGAAGCCCGTCTCCATGCTTTAATGAGACAGCGCTGATTCAATCGGCGCGAACGGGAACAGACGGTCGACACCCAGTCGCCAGACGCAGAAGCAAAACAATGAACGAAATCACATCTCTGGAGAGGCGGCCGGACGGCGGCCCAGGCCCGATCAGGCGCACGGCGCTGCATGACACGCTGGTCAGCCACCTGCGCGACATGATCATCGAAGGCGACCTGTCGCCCGGTACCCGCCTGCATGAAGGCCAGCTTGGCGAACAGCTCGGCGTGTCCCGCACGCCACTGCGCGAAGCCATCAAGTATCTGGCGAGCGAGGGGCTGGTAGAGCTCGTTCCGAGCCGCGGCGCCGTCGTCAAGCGCTTCAGCGCCAAGGACGTGCACGACATGCTGACGGTCCTGCAGACGCTGGAGGAGCTTGCCGGCAAGCTTGCCTGCGACGCGGCGAGCGATGCCGGCATTGCGGAAGTGCGCGCGCTCCACGACGAAATGGTCCAGCGCTACAAGGCGAGCGACCGCCTGCAGTATTACAAGCTCAACCAGCAGATCCATTCGGCCATCGTCCAGCTCGCGGCAAACGCCGCCTTGGCCGATATGCACGCGGTGCTGCAGACGCGGTTGAAGCGCATCCGCTTCATCGGTCACGAAGGACCGGAGAAATGGGCAGCGGCCGTTGCCGAGCACGAGGAGATGATCGTCGCGCTCGAAGCCCGCGACAAGGCAAAGCTATCCGAGGTTCTCGGCCGTCACCTGATGAATGCCTGGGAGCGGGTCAAGGCTTCCGTCTGATTCTTCAGCGGGGCAGCAACCGCCCCAACTACGGCAACTCCGAGGGCGCCCGACGGGCGCCCTTCGTCATTCGGCGCCCCCAATTTTGCAGCAATGCGAATAGACCACCAATCGCTGTTTCCCGAATAAGACACATTGCTTGGAAAACAACTTAGAATATTCGAACACTATTGACTTTGACCTGGTCGAAATTCACTGAATCCACGGTGAGGTGGAGACGGGAACTAAGATGGGGCGGCAAAGACGTCGGGTACTGCTCGCTACGGCAGCGATACTCTGTCCAAGCATGGTATTCGCTGAACCGGTCCAGCGTACGCCGCCCGTTGCCGGATCGGTGATCGCCCGCAAATCCGGCGAAGAAGTTCGTTTCGTCGACGTCTCCAACTGGCGCTTCGTCGACCTCTCCCAGGACTTGCTGTCCGGAGACGTGCTGCGTACCAACGCGACCGGTGCACTTGCCGTTCTCTTTTCCGACCACACGCAGATCCGGCTTGGCCGCAATACCGCCTTGCGCGTCAAGCGCATGGGCACGGGCGGCGACACCAATCTCGAGCTGCAATCGGGTACGATCTGGGCCCGTGCGGAACGCGGCGGCCAGGGCCTCACCATCGACACGCCGGCGGCAACGGCCGCCATTCGCGGCACCGACTGGACACTGACGGTTGCCGGTGACACGACCTCGCTGACCGTGCTTGAAGGCGTGGTCGAACTCAGCAACGAGCTTGGCAGCGTCACCGTCGCTCAAGGCGAAGGCGCAGTCGCGGCGATCGGCAAGGCGCCGTCCAAAGTCGTGGTCGTGACGCCGAAGGACCGCGAACAGATGCTCTTCCATCTGTCGCTGCGCGATGCGTTCGCCTTGATGCCGCCGACGCCGCTGAAGGTGCGTGACATGCGCAACCAGCGCGAACGGATCGAAGCCAAGCCGGAGACGTCCCGTTCGGCGGAAGATTGGCTGACGCTCGCCGAAATCCAATTGCAGTTCGACGGGCGGGCGCAGGCCACGGCCGCGCTTCAGCAAGCGCGGCGTCTAGGCCTCAACCGATCTCAAGCCGCGCGCGCCTATCTCGTCGAAGCGCTGATTGCCGGCTCCGAGAGCCGCTACAACGATGCGGCACAGCTCTTTGCCAAGGCCGCTCCGGGGCTCGACGCCAATCGCCGCTCTGTCGCTGCCTATGGCGGCTATTTTGCACGCGCTCTGGCAAATCCGGATCGCGTCGAAGAGCCACCGTCTCAGGCGGCGGGGGCTTACGGCGCCTTTGCCGCGGCCTGGACCGCAGGCTTCCGCACCGACATCCGCGCGGCAATCGACACGATCAAGAAAGCGGAAAAGCAATATCCCGACGATCCGTTCCTTCCAGCGGCTCGCGCGCAATTCGCCATGCTGCTCGACGATCGCGACGAAATGCGTGATGGCATCGAAAAGGCGCTGGCGAACGATCCCGACGATCCAACCGCACTTGAATCCCGTGCCAAGTATCATTTGCTCATTGAAAATGATCGGCGCGGCGCACTGGCAGACCTTGAGCGCGCCGTCGAAATCACGCCTGGCGACGCGTCCATCTGGAACTGGATAGGCTTGGCAAAGAGCGATCGGGGCGACAATCGCGGCGCCGAAAAAGCGTTCCGCAAAGCGGTCGAACTCGACCCGGCAGACCCGCTCTACCACGCCAATCTCTCGATCCTCTATCTCGACGAAAACCGGATGAAGGAGGCCAAGGCTGAGATCGACGCGGCCCTGGCTGCCGATCCTTCCTTCGACATCACCCTGGTCGCCCGCGGGCGCTACCACATGCAGACCGGCGAACTCGACAAGGCCCTGAACGACCTGCTTGCCGGCTCGACCGCCAATCCCGCCTATTCCAATGCGCAATTGCTGCTGGCAGGCGCCTACTACGAAAAGGGCGACCGCATCCCCGCCGCGCAAGCGCTCGACAATGCCGATCGCCTCGATCCGAACGATCCGGTCATCATGCAGATGCGCACCGCCATCGCGATCGACGAATACGATTCCGATGCGGCGATCCGCTATGCGCAGGAGCTCATGCGCCGGACCCGGGCGCGCGGCGGCGAAAGCGCGCCGCTTGGGGCCAACCAGGACGCCGGCTCGACGCTCAACGATGCCTTCCGGCTGCAGGGGTTGAACGCGTGGGGGCAATATTACGGCGACGCCGTCTTCGACCCGTTCACGGGATCGAGCTATGTCGACCAGGCGATCCGCGGCAGCGTCAATCCGCTGTTCAACGACTATGACTTCGATGGCAGCCCGGTCGTCAACACTGCCAACCCGCAAAGCTTCTCCGCCTTCTTCCAGGGCCTGCTGATCGAACCGCACATGCTGGCGAGCCGCGAGCGCACGGCCAACATTGTCCAGCGGCCGTTCTTCGAAGCCGCGCTTGGCGGCGGCATCATCGCCGACAACGATCACACCGGCTGGATCGGCGAAGCGGAACTGCGTGGGCTGACCTTTTCGCCCTTCCCGATCAGCGTCTATGGCAATCTCCACTGGGAGGAGCCGCGCGACACCATCGACCTCGGTCAGGGCGTTGCGATCGAGCGCGAGACACGCTTGCTCGGTGGCAACGGCTATCTGACCGCCTCGCCGACGCCAGACGACCGGATCATCGCCTATGCCAATTATGGCAAGTTCGATGACGACAAGAGCGTCCTCGACTATCCGGCCACCGGCTTCGACAACTTCCTTGACGACAAGGCCGACCGACTTTTGTCCGGTGTCGCCTGGAGCCACACTTTCGGCTATCGCAACATCGCCAATGCAGCCTTTTTCTTTTCCGATCAGGACGTCGTCGAAAACGAGAAGGTCAGCGGCTCACGCCTAAGCTTCCCCGACCTCGCCACCATTCGCAGCGAGGACAGGCAGAAAACCTATATTGCCGCCGTCAACCACCTTTACGGAGACGGCGACTTCACCTGGCGCTACGGGATCGAAGGCGGCGTCGTTCGCTCCAACAGTTCGTTCGATATCTTCGATCCGCTGGCGATGAGGGTCGGCAGCGGCAATACCCCCTTCATCGGATCCGGCTCGTCCTCAGCGACACAGACCGTCGCCAAGGCCTACGTCGACACGATCTACGAAATCACGCCGGACCTGAAGACGGAAGGCGCGCTGTTTGCCCGCTACATCGAGGATGTCAGCGACGGCGATGTCCGCCTTGAGCCGAAACTCGGCATTGCCTGGGCACCGGCGGAAGGGCATTGGCTGCGCGCCGCCGCCATGCGCGACGGCCTGAATTTCGACGTCGCCACCCTCGCCCCGATCGGCATCGTTGCCCTGCAGCCCAACCAGCTTCGCTTCGGCGCGGAAGGCTACGCCGACACCCTGGCACTCCGCTGGGATGCGGAGTGGAACAACTGGCTTTTTACTGCACTCGACTATCAGCACCAGGAAGTGCACGAACTGTCGCTCAATGTCCCACTGTCCCCGGTCAATCTGGACTACGAAAAGGTCGGGCTGGACCGGGTGGCCGCGACGGCAAACTTTGCGATCGGTCACGGCTTCGGCCTTTCCCTGACGGCCGCCCATACGGAAGCCGACGTCAAGGAGCACACCGTCAACCAGTTGGACGAACTTCTCTTCGTACCCGAAAACACCGGCCAGGTGGCGCTGACCTGGGTCAACACCGCCAACGTCAAGGCGACGATCGCCGCAAACTATATCGGCTCACGACCGGCTGGCGGGGTTACGCTCGACGATTTCTGGACGCTCGACGCATCGCTGCAATGGGAGCCCTTCGACAAACAGATCGAAGTCGACCTTGCGGCCTTCAATCTGCTTGACGAGGACTTCGAGCTTAGAGACGGCATTCCCGGCTGGGGGCCGACGTTCAAGGGCACGGTCAAGGTGCGGTTCTGATCAGGGAGCACGTCGCCGTGCAGGCATCGGGCGGCCGATACGGACAGTTGGATAGGCGTCGCCTGGCGCTGCGGCGGCTGAAGCTGCTGGCTCTCGCCGCCTTCGTCAGCATCGCGCTTTCGCTTGCGACCTTGTCCAATGCCTGGCTGCTCAACGAACTGCGCAGCTTCGATTATCTGTCGACCGTCGACACGCCGTCGCTCCCGGAAAACAGCCCCATCGTCGTTGCCATCGACGAGCCATCCATGGCCGAGATCGGCCAGCAATGGCCGTGGCCACGGGCGCTGCACGCCCGCCTCATCGAAGCACTGCGCAAGGCCGGCGCCCGCGCGATTGGCGTCGACGTCATTTTCGCCGAGCCTTCTGCCGATCCGGTCAACGATGACGCGCTGGAGCGCGCGCTTGGTACCGACGTCGTTCTCGCCGGCGACCAGACGCTTGTGGAAGCGCCACAGGCCGACCAGTTCGTGCGCACCGAGCCGCTGGCTCGTTTCACCGCCAAGGGTGCCAGCACCGGGATTGCCTCGGTCAATCTCGGCGGCGACGGTACGCTGCGCTCGATCCCCGACTATTCCGACGGGTTTGCCGCCGTTCTGGCCGGGATCGCCGGCACGCGGACGCAAGCTCCCCCGGCAGATGCCCTCATCCAGGTCTTCGGACCGGCGCGGACCTATCCGACCGTCTCCTATTACCAGGCACTCGATCCCGCCAACTTCCTGCCCGAGGGCACTTTTCGCGATCGGGTCGTGCTTGTCGGGCTCAGCCTGCAAAACGCGCCGTCGATCGCCGATGGTGGCGCGGACGCATTCGCGACGTCCGATACCGTCCATTCGAACAAGCTCGTCTCCGGTGTCGAGATGCAGGCGACGATCTACGACAACCTGGCGCACGACCTTTTCATTCAGCGGGCTCCGCGGCCCGTCGTGATTGCGGCGATCGCGTTTGCCGCCATCTTGGCCGCCTTCACAGTGCTGAGGACAACGGGATGGCGCACGCTCGGATACACAATCATCGCGCTGAGCCTCATCGTTCTTGCGAGTTATGTGGCCATGCGCCTCGGCCATGTTTTCCTCTCGCCGCTCGGCCCGGGGCTGGCCTTCGGGACGGTGGCTGCCGGCCAGGCGGGCCTGGACTACGCCGACGAGCGCCGACGGCGCCGCGAAATCACCCGCGCGTTCCAGCAGTATCTGTCCCCCGCCCTTGTCGAACGGCTGGCGAAAGACCCGTCGCATCTGAAGCTCGGCGGCGAACGGCGGACCCTGTCGATCCTCTTTTGCGATATCCGCGGCTTCACCACCATTGCCGAGGAAATGAAGGACGACCCGGAGCGGCTGACGACCCTCGTCAACCGCTTGCTGACGCCACTGTCGGATGCGGTGCTGAAACAGGGCGGCACCATCGACAAATACATCGGCGACTGCCTGATGGCCTTCTGGAACGCGCCGCTTGACGACCCCGACCATGCGGTCCACGCCGTGCGCGCAGCACTCGACATGCTTGCGGCACTGGCGCGGGTCAACGAGGAGCTGGAGACCGAGGCGAAGCGGGATCGGCGGCCTGCACAAACGCTGCGGATCGGCATTGGTATCAACACCGGCGAATGCGTCGTCGGCAACATGGGCTCGCATCAGCGCTTCGACTATTCCGCCCTCGGCGATGCCGTCAATCTCGCCTCGCGTCTCGAAGGTGCATCGAAGGACTACGGCATCTCCCTGCTACTCGGCGAAGAGACCGCGCGTCTCGTCGAGAAGACCTTCCCGATCGCGGAACTCGACCGGATCACTGTCAAGGGGCGCAGCACCGTGTCCCCCGTCTTCACGGTCGCCGTCGGCGCCAAGAAGGAAGCGCTCGAGCGGCACCGGTCTTTCGTGCAAGCCAAATATGACGGCGCGCTGCAGATGCAGGACGGAGTTTTCGACCAGCTGAAAAACGCCCTGCCACCGCTCGCGCGCTACTACGAAAGGGAACGCTTCCGCCTCGATACGTCAGGGCGGGAGCCGAAGTGAACCGGAGCAAGCAGCCGCGCCGTCAGTGAAGGCCGCCGACGCCGAGCAGCCGCTCGACCGCCTCGTGATCTCTCGCCAGCGCTTCCGGCGTTCCGGACCAGGCGATGCGCCCACGCTCGAGCACGATCACCCGATCGGCAAAGTCGAGCGCGCTCTGGATGCGTTGCTCCACCAGCAGGATGGTCATGTCCCCGGTCTTGGCCAGTTCGGCAAAGGCCTTCATCAATTCCTCGCAAATGACAGGCGCCAGGCCCTCCAGCGGCTCGTCGAGAAGCAGGATGGACGGACGGCCAAGGATCGAGCGCGCCGTCGACAGCATCTGCTGCTCGCCGCCGGAGAGTTGGCTACCGAGATTGCGCCGGCGCTCGAAGAGACGCGGAAACATGTCGTAGGCTTCCTGGATCGCGCTTTTCGGTCGGCTCTTGAGGCCGACGAACAGGTTCTCCTCGACGGTCAACGTCGGGAAGACGCACCGCGCCTGCGGCACGAAACCGAGACCCTGCATGGCGCGTGAAGCGCTTGGCAGCGCGGTGACATCCGTGCCGCCCATGCGGATGCGTCCGTCATAACGCCGCGTCTGGCCGGCAAGCGTCGCAAGCAGCGTCGTCTTGCCCATGCCGTTGCGGCCGAGCACGGCTAGGCGGGCGCCAGCCGGAACGGCGAATGAGACGCCTTCGAGCACGCGCGTCGGGCCGTAGCCGGCGGACAGGTTTTCCACCTCAAGCGGCGTGGCTGGCATTGGCATAGCTCCCCAGATAGGCTTCCCGCACGCGCGGATCCTTCGTCACGTCAGACGGCGAACCGTCGAAGATGATAGCGCCCGCAGCCAACACCACCACGCGCTTGGCAAAGCGGAAGACGAGATCCATGTCGTGTTCGATCATCAAGACGGCGAGATCGGCCGGCAAGTCGGCGAGCGCCTGCTCAATGCGACCGGTGTCGCTCTGCGGCACGCCGGCGGCGGGTTCGTCGAGCAACAGCACCCTCGGTTTCAGCGCCAGCGCAACGGCGATCTCCAGCAGGCGTTGCTGGCCATAGGCAATCTCGCTCACCTTGCGGTGCATCAACTCGTTGAGACCGAGCTTGCCGAGAAGCTCCTGGACCTCGGCCATGATGTCCGGCATGCCGAGAAAATTGCCGAAAAGGCGACCGGCGCGGCCGCTCCGCTGAAGCACGGCAAGGGCAACATGCTCGGCCGGCGTCATGTCGGCAAAGAGGCGGGTCACCTGGAAGGAGCGCACAAGTCCGCGACGCACGCGACCAGTGGCATCGACACCGGTTACGGTATCTCCGCCGATCAGCACTTCACCGGAGTCAGGCCGAAGGTTACCGGTGACCAGGTTGACGAAGGTAGTCTTGCCGGCACCGTTCGGCCCGATCAGCGCGACCCGGTCTCCGGGCGCCATGCTGAGGCTGACGTCGTTGGTGACCGCAAGCCCACCGAAGGCACGCTTCAAGTTGCGGACTTCGAAGATCGGCTGCATCACTGGGCCTCCTTGCGGCGGGTAAGGAACGCAGCGGCGGTGCCGTAGATACCCTTCGGCGCGAACAGCACGACGGCGATCAGCAGCGCTCCGACCATCGTCAGCCAGTGGAAGGGATTGGCCGCCGAAACGACGTCCTCGAAGAACATGAAGACGACTGTCCCCGTCAGCGCGCCGAAGAGAGAGCCGGTTCCGCCGAGCACCAGCATGACCAGGCTTTCGGCCGACATGGTAAAGGAGAGGCTGTCGAGCCCGACGACCTGGGTAGAGATCGCATTCAGCGCGCCGCCGACGCCGGCAACGGCACCGGAGATCACGTACATCTTCGTCAGCGCGATCTTCGGAGACGCGCCCATGGAGCGAATGCGGATCGGATCTTCCTTGATGCCGCGGCACAGCATGCCGAACGGCGAGCGCACGATCAGCCGCAACAGCACGAAGACGATCGCGAGTAGGACGACGCCGAAGACATAGGCCGTGCGCCCCCAGAGGTCGAACTCGTAGAGCCCGAGAAGTGCCGTTGGCGCAATGCCTGAGAGCCCGTCGCTGCCGCCGGTCCAGGAGGAGGCCTTGTTGGCGAACTCGTGGAAGAGATGGATGAGCGCGATCGACAGCACCAGTTGCGGCAGCCCGTGGGCGCGCAGGATGACGACCCCACAGATAAGCCCGGCCACCGCGCCGGCGACGATGCCGAAGGCCAGCATCGCCAGCGGATCGTTGATGCCGTAATGCGCCGAGGCTATGCCCGCGGCATAGGCGCCGGCGCCGAAGAGGGCCGCATGCCCGAGCGTCGCGACACCGCAATAGCCGGTGACGAGATCGAGCGACAACACCAGGAGTGCCGCTGCGATGATCCGCGTCAGAAGCGCCAGATTGTTGGGAAAGAGGAAGTAGCCGATCACCGCAACCAGCAGGATCACCGCCAATCCGATGAGGTCTCCACCGCCGAACCGCCGGCGCACAGGAGCGGTCGCGATCAAGTCGTTCGTCGTCGTCATGGTCATCCCTTGGCCCTCCCGGCGAGCCCGCGCGGAAAGACGCAGATGATCGCGATTACGGCCAGATAGAAGAAGAATTCGCCGAATTCCGGCATGAGATAACGGCCGGTCGTATCGATCGCGCCGAGCAGCAGGCAGGCGACGAGCGCGCCCGGGATCGAGCCGGCGCCGCCGACGGAGACCACCACCAGGAAGGTCACCATGTAGCGCAGCGCATAATAGGGTTCGACCGGCAGAAGCTCGGCACCGACGACACCGCCGAAAGCGGCAAGCCCGACGGCGACCGCAAAGCTTACGGCATAGACGATCTCCGTGCGGACCCCGAGGGCGGCGGCCATCGCGGCATTGTCGACGGAGGCCCGCAGCTTGACGCCGAAGGCGGTCTTTTCGATCGCGTACCAGAGACCGGCGGCAACCGCGAGGCCGCAGACAATCGCGAAGATGCGGTGCGTGGCGATCGCCCGGAAGCCGAGATCGACCGAGCCCTGCAGTTCGCCAGGCAGTGGCACGGTCTTCAGCGTCGGGCCGAAGACATAGTTGGCAATACCGATGATGCAGAACGTAATACCAATGGTCATCAGCACCTGGGTCAGTTCCGGTGCGCCGTAGATCCGCCGGTAGAGCAGCCGCTCGATCGGCACGGCGATGATGATGGTGCCGAAGATCGCAAGCACGACGGCAAAACCATAGGCAAGGCCGAGATCGCGCGCCGCATAGGAGGCGATGTAGCCGCCGATCATGGCAAAGGCGCCATGCGCGAGATTGACCACACGCATCAGGCCCATGGTGACCGAAAGACCGATGGAGATGACGAAGAGCACCATGCCATAGGCAAGGGCATCGATCGCAATGCTGAGGACGGTTTGCATGGGGCTATCCGTTGCCCTTTCTTCCAAATTTGGCTGCGCCGGATCAGGTGCGCATACTATGCGCGGAGCGGCAGTCAGGCGCCAGCATTCGCGGCGCCGCAGGCACGCCGGTCGCTCTCAATAGCAACCGGTCAACGCATCATCGGTGTCGGCGGGCGCGTGGGCACCCGCCCCAGGTCGACTACTTCAGCGCAGCGAGACCGGGATCGCCCTGCTTCTCGAAGGTCTGGATTTCCTTGTTGTAGTAGGTGCCGTCATCGGCCTTGGCGACTTCACGCAGATAGATGTTCTGGGTGATGTGGCGTGATTCCGGATCGATGGTCACGGGGCCGCGCGGGCTGACCCAGGAAAGGCCCTTCACGGATTCGACCGCCTTGGCCGCATCCTGCTTACCGCCGGTCGCCTCGATCATCTTGTAGATCACATGCATGCCGTCATAGGCGCCGACCGAGGGGAAGGAGAGCTCGGCCGGGTTGCCGATCGCCTTGCCGGCCGCCTCGACGAAGGCCTTGTTCTCGGGCGAGTCGTGCGACACTGCGTAGTGGAAGGTCGTCTGAATGCCGAGCGCGGCCTCGCCGAGCGCCGGCAGGTCGGATTCCTGCGTCAGATCGCCGGGCGCAAAGAACTTGATGCCGCCGTCCTTCAGGCCGTTCTCCTTGAACGCCTTGACGAAGCCGAGCGTCGTCGGACCGGACGGCAGGAAGGCAAAGACGCCCTCGGCACCGGAATCCTTGATGCGCTGCATGATCGGCGAGAAGTCGTTCGTCGCAAGCGGCATGCGGATCGCTTCGACCACCTGTCCGCCGGCCGCTTCGAAGCCCGCCTTGAAGGCGTTCTCGGCGTCCACGCCCGGGCCGTAGTCGCTGACGACGGAGATGACCTTGGAAACGCCGGCGTCCTTGGCAACCTTGGCGATCGGCGTCGAGGTCTGCCAGGTGGTGAAGGAAGTGCGCACGATGAGCGGGCTCTTGGTGACGATCGCCGAGGTCGCCGCGTTCATGATGACGAGCGGCACGTTCGCCTGGGTGAGCAGCGGTGTGACCGCCATAGCATCCGGGGTGAAGTAGAAGCCGGCGAGATACTGCACGCCTTCCTTCACCACCAGTTCCTGCGCCAGCGCCTTGGACTGAGCGGGATCGGCCTGCGGCACGTCGCGATAGATGATCTCGATATCATCGTCGCCGACCTTGCTGCCGTTCAGTGCCATATAGGCATCGATACCGGCCTTGAAGTTCTTGCCCTGAAGCGCGAACGGGCCGGAGAAGGGTCCGACAACACCGATCTTGATCGTGTCGGCATAGGCAGCACTGCTCATGGCCAAAGCTGCAACCGCTGCCAGAATCATCCGTTTCATATTTCCTCCCTGCGACGCCGATCGCTCCCGAACCCGCATCGTCTTCGCAAACCCCGTTGATTTGATCGCAGTCAACTTGCCATGCCAAACGGTAATGTAAAAATGAAATATGGGGCCAAAATCATAATTCAACGGTTATGTTTTCCGGCAAACCGTCGCGCCCGTGTGAGCTGCGCACCGTGGTGACGAAGTCACCCTTCACCTTGATTTCCAAAGGAACAACATAGTGGCAAGTCGGTCGCGCCCACAGGCGATCCACTGTATCGGTCGAATGGATAGATAGGGACCACAGGCTGTCGCGTCGCAACGACCAGCGGAGAAACGAGGCCAGGACAATGTCCTAACCTCGCACCTTCTACACGCTTCGCACGACGGCTCTGCGCACGCCAACCACATTCAATTGCTGAAGACGGTCACTCGACGGTAATGAGATTGTCGAGGCCAAGCGTTGCAGTCCGCGACGTCAGAGAGCCACCATAGACGACTTCGACGGCGCCCGTGACCTCCTCGAAGTCGAGCACGGCTCCGATCTCGTAGTTGCCGAAAACCACCCAATAGTTCGGGTGCGGCGTGAAGGCAGCCGTCATGTTCGGCGCTCCCTGCACAACGAACGTGCCGGAGCCGGCCATTCCGATCCCAACGGACGTCCGGTTGGGAACGACGTTCGACAGCTGTTCTATCGTAAGCGACCCAGGCGTCCCGCTGGCGCCCGGATTGCTGAAGGTCGTCGCTCCGACTGCGTCCTGGGTGAGCTGAATCAGGTTTTCACCGCCGGGGTCTGCCGGCTTCACCTGCGATGCCGAAAACGAGATCCCCGGCTGCAGCAGACCGGTCTCCGACCAGATGAAGCAGTAATCGGGGCTCCAGGCGAAGGTGACGCGGCTGTCGGGCGCGGTCGGCCGGGCCAACCAGGCAAGCGATAGGACGTCCGTCGGGCCCATGGTTTCGGGCGGCCTCTGGAAGACGGCGAAACTGCCCGAAAGCTGCGAGTTGTTTACGCATGTCAGAGTGTATGACGTCATCGGTTCTGCCCGGCTTTTGCGCTTCCCCTCAAGGGTGCATAACAGCTAGCAGCTTTTCCTATGGTTGTCTTCAGGCCAGATTTCGCCAAATCTGGGATGATCATCCGGGGCCTTCAAAAGCTGTCGGGCACTGCCGACGGTTTCCACCGTCGCACGAATGCGAGGGTGGAAGCGCTCGCCATTCACGCTCAGAGGGTGCTGGCCGCCACCCCAATCGAGTCCGACAGGATCTCCAGCCCGCGATCGATTTCTTGCGGCGTTACGGTCAAGGGCGGAGCGATGCGAAACACGCCACCCATGCCGGGAAGCTTGACGATGTTCATGCTGAGGCCGCGCCGCATCGCTTCTTCCATAACCCTTGCACCGAGCTCGAAGCCCGGAGCCTTCGTCTGCCTGTCCGCGACAACTTCGAGCCCAAGAAGAAGGCCGCGTCCCCTGATATCGCCGACGCATTCGAATCTTTGCTGCAATGATCGAAGCCCCTCGCGCAGCCGCTCGCCGCGCGCAATCGCCTGTTCCACAAGGCCATACCGTTCGATCACATCGAGCACCGTAACGCCGACCGCCGCCGGCAACGGGTCGGAGACATGGGTGGTATAGAAGAGGAAACCTCTTTCATGGGCCTTCTGTTCGATTTCCGCCGTCGTCATCACGGCGGCAAGCGGCAGTCCAGCGCCCAAGGTCTTCGACAGAGTGAGAATATCCGGCGTCACGCCGTCGCGCTGGAAGGCAAACATATGGCCCGTCCGACCGATGCCGGTCTGCGCCTCGTCGAGAATGAGCAGCATGCCGCGTTCTTCGCACTTGCGCTTGAGTGCTGAGAGATACCCCGGCGGAAGTTCGAGGATCCCGCCGCTCGAAAGGATCGGTTCGGCGATGAACGCCGCAAGGCTGCCCGTCGACTGCCGGTCGATCAGCGAGAAGGCGTCATCGAGTTCCGTCTGCCAGTCGTTGCTGCCATCCGGGTGGGTGAAACGCGGCCGATAGGAATTCGGCGCCGGTATCACGAACGAGCCGGCGGCCGCGGGACCGTAGCCCTTTCGCCCGGCGCTATAGGTCGCCGAGGCGGCAGCGCCCGTCATGCCATGCCAGCTCTGCGCGAAGGCAACGACTTCGTGCCCGCCGGTCACCAGCTTGGCCATGCGAATGGCCGCCTCGTTAGATTCAGCGCCGGTCGTCAGCAGTTGAACCCGGTCGAGCCCCGGCGCAAGTGCGGCAAGGCGCGTGGCAAGTTCGACGACGGGCCTCGACAGCATGCCGCTGAAGAGATGGGCGACCGTTCGCATCTGCCGCTCGACGGTCGCAACGATGTCCGGGTGGGTGTGGCCGAGAACACCGCTCATCTGTCCGGAGGTGAAATCCAGGATGGCGCGACCGTCCGCATCGTAAACGAAACTTCCTTCCGCCCGCTCCACGATGATCGACTCGAAACCGGGGCCATAGCGCGTGAGGTGTTTGTTGGCGGCGGCCCAGAACGCAGGATCGGAATTCAGCGACATCAGATTGCTCCTCGTTGGCGGTCCTCACTGGCTAACGGGCATTTCAGCTTCAGGCAAATTGATAGTATTCCGCTCCGGTATCGGATATTTTGATATCATGAGAAACCTCGACCTTGCCCTGCTCAGGAACTTCGCCGTCATCGCGCGGACGGGCTCCATCAGCCTTGCCTCCCAGCAGGTCGGGCGAACGCAATCGACGCTCAGCATGCAGATGCAGCGCCTCGAGGAGTTTCTCGAACAGGCCCTCTTCCACCGCACCGGATCGGGTGTACGGCTGACGGCAGCGGGTGAAAAACTGCTGGTCCATGCCGAGTACCTTCTTGCCGGGCACGACGAAATCCTGGCGGAGATGGAAGGCAAAGGCCTCAAGGGCTCCGTTACCCTGGGTTGCCCGGAAGATTACTCGATCGCTTTCCTTCCGGGGATCATCGAGCGCTTTCTCGATCAGCACCCGGAGGTCGAATTGCGCATGCTCTGTGCACCGACCACGGAGTTGCGCCCGATGCTGCTGCGGCGGCAGGTCGACCTGGCGCTCGTTTCCATCGCCGACGCCGCAAACGGCGAGGTCATTCGAACCGAAGACTTCGTGTGGGTCGGCAAGGTTGCGGAGCCGGAAATCCTCGACCGTGTCGCCCTGCCCCTTGCCTTGTCGGCCCCGACGACGCTCGACTACCGGGCAGCCTGCGATGCGATGGAAGCGATCGATCGACGGTACCGTGTCGCCTTTGCAAGCAACAGCCTCGCCGGGCTTATCGCATTTGCCCGCTCCGGCCATGCTATCGCCGTCCTGACGAGAACCGCCGTCCCCTCCGATCTGCACATCATTTCGGCCGGATTGCCGAAGCTGCCGACGATCGGCATTGCGCTGGAATTTGCCGAGCCGCGCCCGTCATCTGCGGTGAAGGCGCTTGCGGATCATGTGCGGGCAGTACTGCCCGCCATTTGAAAGTGCCGCGGGGGACGGTCACCGCCCAAAGCCGGTGGCCAGTTTGAGCGCGGTCGTTCCCAGTCGCGCGGCCGCAGCCCGCAGCGCACCCGTTTCATATCCCGAAAACCCGAGGATGAGCCCTTCGGCATCGCTTCGCTCCATGAAGGTTTCGGACAATAGCACCGCGTCGATTTTCGCTTCCTCTCGGATCACTTGCGACAGGCCTGGCGCCAGCCCGTCGCGCGGCCGGACGATCATGTGAAGGCCCTGCTCAGGGACATCCGGGCACAGCGTCCCGCGGGACGTGGTGCTGACGATTTCGGCCAGTTGATCGCGAGCGGCACGGTAGCGCCGCTGGCTCTTGCGCAATTGGGACGCGACCGATCCGTCCGCCAGGAGATCGGCCACGGCGTTCTGCAGGAACACCGGCATGAACCGGTCAAAGGCGGCGCGCCGCGTCAGGACCCGCTCCAAGGCTCCCGGAGGCACCACGACATAGCCCAGCCGCAACCCGGGAAACAGCGTCTTGGCGCAGGTTCCGAGATAGACGACGCGGTCCGGCGCAAGCCCCGCCAGCGCCGTCAGCGGCGGACCCGAATAGCGAAACTCGCTGTCGTAGTCGTCCTCGAAGATCCAGGCGCCGGCTGCCTCCGCCCATTCGATCAGCGCCACACGCCGGTCCATCGCCATCTTCACGCCGGTGGGAAACTGGTGCGAAGGAGTAACATAGGCGGCGCTGGCGCGAGGGTTTCGCGCAATGCCCACGGCAACATCGATCCCTGCCCCGTCGACCGGCACCGGCACAGGGCGCATTCCCGCCGCCATGAGTGTCGAGCGCGACGCGCCATAGCCGGGCTCCTCGACCCATGCCCAATCTCCAGGCTCAAGCAGCGCATCGACGCAGAGCCTCAGGCCGTGCTGAGTGCCGCTGACGATGACGACGCAGCCGGGATCGCAGCGGATGCCTCGGTTGACGGCCAGGAAGTCTGCGATCTGTCGCCGCAAATGCAAGCTGCCGCGCGGATCGCCATAGGCAAGGTCATCCGCGCTCGCTTCGGCGATATGGCGCCGGGTTACCGCGGCCAACCGCGCAAGGAAGGCCGGCTCCACATGGGTCTGGCCAAGAGCAAAGGGCGGTCGGCCGCCAAAGGTCAGCGGGATATCCGGCGCCGCCGCTATGGATGGCGGTGCCGGCAGGCTGGACGAGACATAGGTGCCCGAGCCGTGACGGGCTTCGATCAACCCGTCGTTCACCAGGTGCTCATAGGCGGCAACGATCATGTTGCGGCCTATACCAAGCTGGCTGGAAAGCTCGCGGCTCGACGGCAGGCGGGAACCGGGCGGGAGCAGCCCGTCGACGATGGCGGCGCGCAAGCCGCTATGGACGCGAAGCGACTGGTTGCGGATCGAGCCGTCGAGTTCGATCGGCGGGAAGGCCGATTCCTGTCTTGGATGAAAAGTGGTTGGCATGAGGCTAACGGAAGTGGACCTATTTCAAACCAGTCTGCGCATGCGAACCTTCAGGAAGCAAGCCTGAAAGGAACCAGCCGTGACCGAACATTCCGCTCCCACCTACCCCGTCGATACGGTCAACCGCGTCAAGCGCCGCCATGATCGTGGCTTCTATGACCACGAGACCGTGCACAGACTGCTCGACGCGGCAGCTCTCGCCCACGTCGCCTATGTCATCGACGGTCAGCCTTTCTGCACGCCGACGCTCTTCTGGCGGGAAGGACGGCACCTCTATTGGCATGGCAGCAGCGCCAGCCGCATGCTGCGCAACCTCTCCGCAGGCGAGCCGGCCTGCCTGACGGTGACCCATCTCGACAGCCTCGTGCTTGCCCGCTCCGCTTTCAACCACTCGGCCGATTACCGCTCGGTCATGGCGTTCGGAACCGCCCGTCTGGTCGAGAACCAGGAGGAGAAGCTGCGCGCCTTGACGATGATGGTGGATCGGTTCTTTCCGGATCGCACCGCAACGCTGCGCCCGAGCACTGCGCAGGAGATCAAGGCAACAGCGGTGATCGTCATGGAAATCGAACGGGCTTCGGCCAAGATCAGGTCCAAGGGCCTGATCGACGACGAGGAGGACTACGACCTGCCCGTTTATGCGGAGCGCCTGCCGGTGCACACCGTCCTTGGCGCCCCCGAGCGCTGTTCGCGCCTCAATACCAGCATCGTGCGACCGGCGACGCTTTCTCCTTATCGTGCGGGACGCTCGCTGGATGAGGCGCTCAGCGAAGCCTACACTCTCGCCTATGCCGATAAGCCGGAGGCCTGACGGCGCAGGTAAAGGGGCGGCCCTATCGCTTTCCAGCCGCGGCGGCCCGGGCGGGCCAGCCGGAGGTGGTTTCACGAACCACCAGCGGCCCGTCGACCTTGATCGTCATCGGGCGCATGTGCTTGCCGTGAATGGCCATGTCGATCAGGATCTCCGCGGCCCTCTGCCCCATCTCGTAGTTGGGCAGCACCAGCGTCGAGAGCGGCGGATGGGTGTAGCGCGCCAGTTCCTGGTCGTCATAGCCCATGACCGAGAGATCGGCCGGCACGCGCAGCCCCTTCTCCTGGGCCGCCTCCATTACGCCGATCGCCATCAGGTCGTTGCCACAGAAGATCGCGGTCGGCGGGTTGGGCATGGAGAGCAGGTCCAGCCCGGCCTCGTAGCCGCGCAGCGGCAGCCAGTCGCCGTCCCTCACGAGCGTCTCGTCGAAGGCGATGTCGGCGGAAGCAAGCGCCTGCTTGTAGCCCTTGAGACGATCCGCAGCCGCATCCATCCAGCGCTCACCATTGATGAAACCGATGCGCTTGTGGCCGAGCGCCGTCAGATGTGCGGTAGCGGCAAAGCCGCCGGCGACCTCGCCCGGCACGACGGCCACATGCTGACGCGGTTCGCAGTAGCAATTGAGAAGCACCGTCGGCAGCGGCGCCAGTGCCTCAGGCACGGCAACCTTACGGGTAAAGATCGTTGCGTAGATGACGCCGGCGATTGAAGGGTCTCTCAAGACCGAGCGCAGTACCGCCTCTTCGAGTTCAGGGTTGGAGCGGGTCACATGCGCCGAAACCAGCATGCCCTGTTCGAAGGCGTAGTCGCGGATGCCGTCGAGGCTGACGACCGGGTGCGGGCTGGTGGAGATTTCATCGACGATGAAGGCGATCGTGTCCTTCTCTACCGCCGGCGCCGCTGCAACCGGGCCTCGGGTCGCCGGCAATTTATAACCGATTTTATGAGCAGCCTCACGCACCTTCTGCTGCGTTTCGGGCGAGATGCGCGAACCCGACATCTCGTTCAGCACCAGGGAAACGCTTGACTGGGAAACGCCGGCTATCCTTGCGACATCCGTCATCGTCGGGCGACCTTCGCCCCTTTTTTCCGGACTGCGCCCGTTTCCCTTGGCCATGCGTGCTCCCTACCCTCATGCGTGCATTGCACTGCACGCGGGCTTTTGCAAGTGCTCATAATTTTTGGCCTTGACTGCTAATATTATTAGCGCAAGATTTGGAGATGTGAAGCCCAAAATGCTCACGTCCGGTAGAGGAGCACCGGCCAAATCTGGGAGGAGAACCCGATTATGACTACGATTTCGCGTCGTACTTTCATGCTTGCGGCCACGGCCGTCGGCGCGCTTGCCCTTGCGGGCGTCGCGATCGCCGAAGTGCCGAAGCTCGAGCAGAAGGACAAATACAAGGTCGGCTTCGCGCAGACCGAATCCAACAATCCCTGGCGCATCGCCCAGACGAACAGCATGAAGGCCGAAGCCGAAAAGCTCGGCTTCCAGCTCGTCTATACGGATGCTGCCGGTTCCGCCGCCAAGCAGGTCGCCGACGTCAACTCGATGATCGCTCAGGGCGTCGACGTGATCTTCCTCGCACCGCGCGAAGAAAAGCCGCTGATCCCCGCCGTCATGGCCGCCAAGAAGGCCGGCATTCCGGTGATCCTGCTCGATCGTTCGGTCGATCCGTCGCTGGCCAAGGCCGGCCAGGACTATCTGACCTTCATCGGCTCGAACTTCGTCGAGGAAGGCAAGCGCGTTGCCGAGTGGCTGGCAAAGAACGCCAATGGCAAGTCGAAGATCATCGAACTCGAAGGCACGACCGGATCGTCGCCCGCCAACGACCGCAAGAAGGGCTTTGACGAGGCGATAAAGGCGGCCGGCGGCTTCGAGATCGTCGCCTCGCAGACCGGCGATTTCGCCCGTGACAAGGGTCGTCAGGTGGCCGAAGCCCTGCTGCAGGCCCATCCGGATGCGGACGTGATCTACGCCCACAACGACGAAATGGCGATCGGTGCGATCGCCGCACTCGAAGCGGCCGGCAAGGTCCCCGGCAAGGACGTTCTCGTCCTGTCGATCGACGGCGGCAAGGAAGCCGTGCAGGCGGTCGTCGACGGCAAGATCGCCGCGGTCGTCGAGTGCAACCCGCGCTTCGGACCGAAGGCCTTCGAGACGATGATGCGCTACGCCAAGGGCGAGAAAATCGACGCGATGATCATCAACGACGACAAGTTCTACGACGCCTCCAACGCGGCCGCCGAACTCGCCAACGCCTATTGATCCATTCTCCCCGAGCCTCTGCGGCCGGGACGGCACAACCGTCTCGGCCGTCTTTTTGACGACAGCGGTCCCCGCTGACCTTCGGCCCGTTCACGTGTAGGCTGATGACGCCCACCCTCAGGGGCGGCGGATGGCGAAGATAGGGAGGAGACCCATGCTTCTGTCCATGCAGGGCATTTCCAAAGCGTTCGCCGGCGTGCCGGCACTGAAATCCGCCTCGCTCGACGTCGAGGCAGCGGAAGTCATGGCACTTGTCGGCCAGAACGGCGCCGGCAAGTCGACACTCATCAAGATCCTGACCGGCGTCTATCGCCGGGACGAAGGCAGCATCACCTTAGACGGCCAGGATGTCGATTTCTCGATGCCGGCGCAGGCACAGGCCGCCGGGATCGCCACGATCTACCAGGAGATCAATCTCGCCCCGCAGCGTTCGGTGGCGGAGAACATCTACCTCTCCCGCGAGCCCAAACGCTTCGGCATGATCGACCATGGCGCCATGCGGCGCGGCGCCGAAGCGGTGCTCAAAACCTTCAACCTGACGATCGACGTCGATCGTCCGGTCGCGCATTTCGATGCGGCGACGCGGCAGATGGTGGCGATCGCCCGCGCTGTGACGCAAAGCGCCCGCCTCGTCATCATGGACGAGCCGACCTCCTCGCTCGACGAGCGCGAGGTCGCGATCCTGTTCGAGACGATCCGCACGCTGAAACGCTCGGGCGTCGCCGTCATCTTCATCGGCCACCGGCTCGACGAACTCTATGAAATCTGCGACCGGGTGACGATCATGCGCGACGGGCAAACCGTGGCCAAAAGCCCGATGGCCGACATGCCGAAGATGGCGCTGGTGCGCCATATGCTCGGCAAGGAGCTTGCCGCCTTTCAGGCGATGGCGCCCGAAGCCGAGACAGTTGAACGCCCGGTTCGCCTCGAACTCGACAAGGCCGGCGCGGGTGTGCGCGTGCGCGACGTCAGCCTTGACGTGCGAGAGGGCGAGATCTCCGGCCTTGCCGGTCTGCTCGGCTCCGGCCGCACGGAAACGGCGCGCCTGATCTTCGGTGCCGACAGGATGGAGCGCGGCACGATCCGCATGCAGGGACGGGATCGCAGCTACCGCGAACCGGCTGACGCGATCGCCGACGGGATCGGTCTCGTATCCGAAGACCGAAAGATCGACGGCATCGTCCCTGACATGAGCATCCGCGAGAACATGACGCTCGCCTTGCTGCCCAAACTCAAGAAAGCTGGCATCGTCGACCGTGCCCGGCAGGACGAGATTGTGAGCCGCTATATCCGCGCCCTCGGGGTCAAATGCGCCTCCCCCGATCAGCCGATCAAGGAACTCTCCGGCGGTAACCAGCAGAAGGTGCTGCTCGCCCGCTGGCTTGCCACCGACCCACGCGTCCTCATCGTCGACGAACCGACGCGCGGGATCGACATCGGCGCGAAATCGGAAATCCTGAAACTTCTGCGCAGCCTCGCCGACGAGGGCTTGAGCGTGCTGATGATCTCGTCGGAACTCGAGGAACTTCTCGCCGCCGCTGACCGTGTGACGGTCTTGAGCGACGGCACGTCGGTCGCGACCCTGCCGCGCAAGGATTTGAGCGAGACTGCGCTGCTTGCCGCCATGGCCCACCAGGAAGAATGACATGACGACGATCGAGACCCCAGCCCCGCAACCATCGGGAACCCTTTCGTCCGGTAGCCGGCTCATGACGCTGGCGAGCCGCTACGGCACCTTCGTCGCTTTTCTCGCGCTGATCCTGTTCAACGTCGCTGTCACGCCGAACTTCCTGTCTCTGCAGACGCTGAATGTGAACCTGACCCAGGTTGCGACCATCGTCATCGTCGCGACCGGCATGACGCTGGTTATTGCCACCGGCGGCATCGACCTGTCCGTCGGCTCGCTGATGGCGATTGCCGGCGCCCTGGCGCCGATGATCTTCATGGGCCAGTTCTGGCCGGTGGAAAACATGGCGCTCGCAGTCACCCTCGCCTTCCTCCTGCCGGTTGCTGCCGCCGCCCTCTTTGGTCTCTTCAACGGCTTCCTCGTTACCCGCTTTTCGATCCAGCCGATCATCGCCACGCTTGTGCTTTTCATCGCCGGCCGTGGCATCGGCCAGGTGATGACCAACGGCAATCTGCAGGTCTTCAAAAATGAAGGCTTCCAGTTCATCGCACTCGGGCGCATTGCCGGCGTTCCGGCCCAGGTCTTGCTGATGATCATCATCGTCGCGGCGGCTTTCGCAATGATCCGCTACACCGTGATCGGCCGGCAGATCATCGCCGTCGGCGGCAACGAGAAAGCCGCCCGTTTGACCGGCATACCGGTGAAACGGGTCAAGCTCTTCGTCTACATGACAAGCGGCGCGCTTGCCGGCGTAGCCGGCCTCATCGTCGTTGCCCGCAACTCGGCGAGCGACGCCAACCTCGTCGGCCTCGGCATGGAACTCGATGCGATCGCTGCGGTCGCCGTCGGCGGCACGCTTCTGACCGGCGGGCGGGCCAACATCATCGGCACGGTGCTCGGCGCATTCGTCATCCAGCTGGTGCGCTACACGCTGCTCGCCAATGGCGTACCGGACGCGGCGGCGCTCATCGTCAAGGCCGGGCTGATCGTCACCGCCGTCTTCATCCAGCAGCGCGCCGGCAGACACTAGGGGCAACCACGATGCAAACGATCCTTCGCCTCTTCCTGGTCAAGAATTCCGGCGACCTCGCCCGGCTCGGCGTCATCCTGGCGCTCGCCGGCCTCATTCTCTTCGGGGCGTTGCGCTACGACAACTTCCTGTCGCCCTACAACATCCTGAGTTTCCTGCGCTACAACTCGATGTTCGCCTTGATCGCGCTCGGCATGGCCTTCGTCATCATGACAGGCGGCATCGACCTGTCGGTCGGCGGCACGGCGGCGATGGCAAGCGTGGTCGCAGCATTGCTCTCCCCCTATCATTGGGCTGCCGGGCTCTTTGGCGGCATGGCGGCCGGCTTCGCCGTCGGCGCGCTCAATGGCTTCATCATCACGAGGATGCGCATCCAGCCCTTCATCGCCACGCTCGCGACGATGCTCGCCGCCTACGGTACCGGCCTTTTGCTGGCCGACAACCAGTCGGTCTCGGTTTCCTACGACACCGGTTTCACCGTGATCGGCCAGGACGATTTTCTGGGCTTCCCCATCCCCGCCTGGATCGCACTTGCGGCCTATGTGGTCGGCTGGATCGTGCTTGAGAAGCTCCCCATCGGCCGCCATATCCTGGCGATCGGTGACGGTGAAGCGACCGCTGGCCTGATGGGCCTGAAGGTCGAGCGTGCGCTTGCCGGCGTCTATCTCGCCTCAGGCACGCTCGCCGGTCTTGCCGGCGTCATCCTTGCCTCGCAGTTCGGCGCCGGGCAGCCGACGGAGGGTGTGGGCTGGGAACTCTTCGCGATCGCCTCCGTCGTCGTCGGCGGCACGCTGCTGTCGGGCGGTTCCGGTTCCGTCGGCGCCACCTTGGCAGGCGCGCTACTGCTCGCCATGGTGTTCAACATCCTGAACTTCGAAAATGGCCTCGGCTGGATATCGCTTTCGGCCTACTGGCAATCGGTCATCCGCGGCGGTTTCCTGCTCGTCGTGGTGGTCCTGCAGGCGAATTTGATGGCGCGGCACCGGAGTAGCTAGACGCGCTGCAACGCGGGTCGGCGCCGCTTTGCTTGCCTCCATCAAGGAACGGCGAACGTCCTGACCGCTCGGACGGTTGACTATCGCCCGCCCAGGCATTCTGAATGCCTCTCGTCAAAATCGAAATGACCGCATCGGACCGCCTGCATGAACGAGATACGCCCCCCGAACGAAACGACTGCGATGGCGCCCACTCTCTCGGAGCAGGAAAAGAACGTCATCATCGCGGGCGTGCTCCTCTCCATGCTCCTGGCCGCACTCGACCAAACGATCGTGGCGCCCGCCATGCCTACGATCGGCAAGGCGCTCGGGCACAGTGACTATCTGCCGTGGGTGGTGACAGCCTATCTCCTGACCGCGACGGCCATGGCGCCGCTTTACGGCAAGATCTCCGACATTCACGGGCGACGGCCGACGATCTTCGCCGCCGTGATCATATTCCTTGCGGGATCGCTGATCAGCGCGCTGGCGCCGAACATGCTGACGCTGATCATCGGCCGCGCGGTCCAGGGCCTGGGCGGCGGCGGTCTCTTCGCCCTCTCGCAAACCGTGATCGGCGATCTCGTTCCTCCGCGCGAGCGCGCACGCTATGCTGCCTGGATATCCGGGACATGGGCGGTGGCCAGCATCGCCGGGCCACTGCTGGGCGGCACCTTCGCCGAGCACCTGCACTGGTCGCTGATCTTCTGGATCAATATTCCGCTCGGGCTTGCGGCCATGGCGATCATCAGCAATCCGCTGAAGAAGCTGCCCGTCATAACCCGAGCACACCGGATCGACGGGGCGGGAGCCACCTTGCTCGTCGCCGCAACGGCACTTCTGCTGCTGGCTCTGAATTGGGGCGGCAGCCGTTATGCGTGGCTTTCGCCGGCGATCGCCGGATTGCTCGGTTCTTCGGCCGTTCTTTGGACTGCGTTTGCCCTGCGCCTCCGGCGAGTGGCCGAACCCCTCATCTCGCTCGAAGTGCTCAGCAATCCCATCGTGCGCTTCGGAACCCTGGCAATGTTTCTGGCGCAGGGCGCCAATGTCGGCCTGTCCGTCTATCTCCCCGTTTATGCGCAGTCGTTCCATGGCCTCACCGCCGGCGGCTCGGGGCTGATCATGCTCGGTCTGCTGCTCGGTACCGTGTTTGGAGCTACGACCAGCGCGCGGACGATACCGCGCCTAGTCCACTACAAAAGGATGGCGGTCATTGGCAGCCTACTCAGCTTTATCTGCCTGGCGGCGCTCGCGGCTCTTGCCGGGCGCACGACGCTGCCCGTGCTAGTGCTGCTGACCTCGGGCGCGGGTTTCGGCTCCGGCATGACCTTTCCGGTCGCAACCATTTCCGTCCAGAACGCCGTCGACCAGGCGCATCTTGGCGTCGCAACCGGCGTTCTGACTTTCCTGCGGTCCCTGGGCGGCGCCCTCGGGGTTGCCATCCTCGGCGCTATCGCGCTCGGCAATGGCCTGCCGCTCGGTGGCGAAGCCATCCAGACGATCAATGCCACGACCGCCTCGGCCCTGCCATTCGCCTATATTTTCGCCGCTTGCACCGCGGCCATGATACTGTCGCTGGCGATGTTCCATCAGATGCCGGAGAAACCGTTGCGCGGCCGCGCCGAGACGGAGATGCCCGCCATCGTCGAGTAAAGGCGCACCGCAGAAGCGCCCAGACGGTCGCTCCCCGAGAGTATGCCTGCGCTTCAACGACTGGCAATAAACACGCCCGCTCCGGATGACACAGAGGAGGCGCCGCGGAAATCCGCAGCGCCTCCTTTTAGTCCTCGGGTGGTTCTGCCATTCAAGGCAACGGCACCCACGCTGCCTCAGTTCCTAGCGCAACGGAAAGGCGACGGGTCGGATCGGTGCGGCATCCGCCCCGCGGAACTTGAGCGATGCGCCGACAAAAGCGAACTCGTAGACCCGGTCCTTCGACAGTTCTTCGAGATTGATGAGTTCGATGATCGGTGCACCCTGCAGGGCCAGGAGATAGGTGTGGACCGGGATGTAATTGTTTGCGGTTTCGGCCGGGAACGCTTCGAAGCTCAGATTGTCGGCACCGACGACCATGGCGCCGCCGTCTTCGACCAGGAACTTCGCCGCGTCGAGGCTGAGCCCGGGCGGATTGCTCATGTAGGCGGACTTGTCTTCGTAATGCTGCATGCGCCCGGTGCGGATCAGCGCCACATCGCCTTCCTGAAGCTTGACGCCCTGCCTGTCGAGCGCCTCCTGAAGCTCCTTTCGGGTGATGCGGTAGTTCTCCGGCAGCATCTGCATGCCCTTCGCCGCCGCGACATCGATCAGAACGCCGCGCGCTACGATCGGCGGCAACTTCTCCGCACCGGTGACAGTCCAGCCCTGGTCTCCGAGGTGATCGGCCGCCGCATAGCCGTTCCAGATCTTGCCGTTCAGGCCAAAATGATTGAGTGCATCGATATGCGTGCCCATATGCGCGTACATCGAAACGGCCGAACCGGAATAGCTGACGTGCTGGTTCATCTCCTTGCCGACCTTCATCGGATCGGACACGGCCGTGCCATGCGGCGTGTGCGTCATCCACATCTGGTATGGCGGATCGCCGGCCGCCTCCCAGCTTGGCATACCGATGAAGTATTCGACGGCAAGGTCGTAGGACCTGGCACCCTCGATACGCGACAGAATGGCAGCGCGGGAAGCGGGCGTAATCAGGTTGAGGCGTCCGATCTCGTCTTCCGGCCCCCAGGGGCTCTTGCCGACATCCTGCGCGAAAGCGGCACTTCCCAGCAAGCCGGCCACGAGGGAGACCGCCACCGTGCGGCCAAGCGTTGCGGTGTTGAACATGGTGAACTCCTTTTCTGCATTTCCCGAACATCAGGAAGCTGGACGCACCTTATTGCTGGCCGGATCACGAATAATCAGCGATACGGAGAATAGATATTTTACTCATAGGAAATTATGGACTTATTGGCGGGCAACGCTCGTTTCGGCGCCTTGCCGTCCTTTATCGCCGACCCGCTGCTCGCCGAAGGCAAGCTCCGACCGATCCTGCCGCACCACAAGCTCGCTGAGCGCGGCGTCCACATCGTCTATCCGACCAATCGATTGCTGCTGCCGAAGGGTAAAGGTCTTTGCCGGTTCCTTCGTCGGCGAACTGCGGCTAGCCGGGCTCTACGGCGGCAGGGTCGCCGCCCTACACGCGCCCATCGAGTCGCCCAGAATAATACCGTCACAGTTGTTACTCCCGGCATTTGATCGGTGGTGCCAAACTACCCTCGATGACGGCGCGATGACCTGTATTCCGGCGCTCCGGCCGCGCGATACGGGCTTCGGCAAAAACGAGGAGATTGAACGTCATGAACAAGACAGTCGAGAATCCGACCGCCCAGCCCGCCATGCAGAAGCCGCAGGTGGTCTCGCAACAGGCCTGGGAAGAGGCGCGCCAGAACCTGCTCGTCAGGGAAAAAGCACACACGCATGCCCGCGATGCGCTCGCTGCCGAGCGCCGGCGCATGCCATGGATGGCGGTCACGAAGGAATATGCCTTCGAAGGGCCTGCGGGTAAGGAAAGCCTGGTGGATCTCTTTGCCGGCCGGCACCAGTTGATCGTCTATCGCGCTTTCTACGAACCGGGCGTCCATGGCTGGCCCGAGCACGCTTGCCGCGGCTGCTCCATGGTCGCCGACCAGGTCGCGCATCTCTCCCACCTCAACGCCCGCGACACCACGCTGGTCTTCACTTCGCGCGCGCCGCAGGCGGACATCGCGCGGTTAAAGGCGCGCATGGGCTGGACGATGCCGTGGTACACCATCACCGACAGCTTCGACCTCGATTTCGGTGTCGACGAGTGGCACGGCCACAACGTGTTCTTCCGCGACGGCGACAGGTTGTTCCGGACCTACTTCATCAACAACCGTGGTGACGAACAGATGGGCGGCACCTGGAACTATCTCGACATCACGCCGCTCGGCCGGCAGGAAGTCTGGGAAGACTCTCCGGAAGGCTACCCCCAGACCCCGACCTACAAGTGGTGGAACTGGAACGACAGCTATGTCGAAGGCGCTGCACCCGATCAGCGCTGGGTCGAGGTCTCGGACGCCGGCGAGGCAGCGATGCGAAGCCAGGACGCGAGCTCGGCGCGATGAGCGCGAGCCTCTCTGTCGGCGCACGGGACCTTCCCCGGACGGCAGCACGGAGGGTGGCCGACGGGCTCGCCCTTGCGGCCGCGCCGACCTTCGCGCTGATGGCGATCCTAGTCGGCGCAGGCGGCGCGGACGTCGGGCAGATGCTATGCGCCGGCGAACAGGGACTGCAGATCGGCGGGATGACGGTGATGTACATGCTGATGAGCGTCTTCCACCTGACCCCATGGCTGCGGCTCATCCAGAGCGGCAAGCGCGAAGCAGCCTGAGGGCACGGGAGCATATCCTCTGGCAAAGCATCTGATCGGCCCTACTTGAAGGCGAAGTGGGGCCGATCTTGTGGACACTCAAAAGGTGTGGAAACGACCGGGACCGTATGTCCCTGACACCGGCGAATGGGCATGCTACTGATTCGGAGAGGTCGTAACCTCTTCGGATCGAAGCAGGGAACGGTTCAGCAAGGCCGATCCGGCCGTCCACCAACAGCATTGTCTGTAACGGCTGCCGGGGCCTCGCCTGAGAACGGTCTCGATGGACGTATTGATCGAATCGGGGAACGAACGTGAGTGTTGCCACACCTCAGCCGACGCCAAAGGGTTTCAAGGTGTACCTGGTGCCAGCGCTGGTCGGCGCCTTCCTCTGCGTCGCTGCCGTTGCGTCGTCACTCTTCTATTTCGCTGGTCCCCGAAACGCTCCGTCGGAAGTGGCCGCGGTCGAACCGTCGACAGATGCAGGCGCTTCCCCGGACAGCCCGCCAGCCTTCGAGATCCTCTATAGCAACGGCGATCAGGGGCTGATGGTGTACGAGGGCTACGTCTATGTCGTGCGACTCGGCGACAAGTTGCCGAACGGCCGCCGCATGATCGGTTTCCAAAAACGGGACGGAAACTGGAACGCGGTGACGCTTTGAGGCCTTCTGCCGGTCGCGCGTTGTGGATGTTAACTGTTTGTTAACGCTCGCTTGCGAGGCAGGAAGAACCCCCATTTAGCCACGGTTGCTACCCAGGGCGAACTGGCGCAACTCTTTGTTAAAGAGTCGTGAATCAGTGCTTTGGATGGTGCAGAATGATTAACAAGAAGCTACAAGATGAGCTGGTCGAACTCGATGAGAGCCCTGCGCTTGAGAGCCGGTCGGTCATGAGCGAGCGAGCGGTCCAGGGTATCCCGCTGGCGATCGAGGCAGTCATCGGTCGCGCCAAGCTGACCGTCTCTCAGATCTCGAAACTCCATCCTGATGACACGATCCATCTCGACCGCAATTTCGGCGATCCGGTCGAGCTCAAGGTCAACGGCATGGTCATCGGCCGAGGCGAGATCGTCTACGACGAATCCAGCAACGCTGTCGGCATCAAGATCATCGAGATAACGCCGATCGCGCAGCGCTAGTTGCGATTTTGCGCGTTCCATGTCGGCAACCTCTCGAAGTCCTTCCCGTTTTGGCTGGTGGTCCGATTTAAAGGCGGCTCGCCGCCAATTGCCTGTGGAACAGCAACCAGAACGCGCAAGGGTTAATCTGTTGTTAGGAAATACCGAACAATTTTAGCCGCACAGGCAAAGCCTATCCTCTTTTAATTCCCACCCGATTGCCTTCTTCGGTGTGCCGGCTGGCAGACCGATCCCGTGGCTCCGGTTGGCTTAGATCTGGATGCGTTCGGAATGACATTGATCTCTCTCGCCGTCCGGCTGAAAAGCCGGGCCCATTTTTCCCTGAAACGAAACGTCAGTGGCAAAAGCGGAGCGGTCGTCGGCACCACGCTGGGCCGGAGAACACAGGCCAGGCAACGGCTCGGCATCATCATCGCCGGTTTTGCCGTGATCTTTCTGGTGATCGTGGGCCGCCTGATCCAGTACGGACTGGAAAAACCGGTCGATACGGCGTGGATCAACGCCACCAACCATGCCGTCGCCTCTCGCCCTGACATCATCGACCGGCATGGAGAGCTGCTCGCCACCGACGTCAACATGGTGTCGCTCTATGCCGAGCCGCGGAAGATCGTGGATGCGGACGAAGTCATCGAGAAGCTCGCGACCGTCATCCCCAATCTCGATTGGCGCGACACGCACCGGAAGCTTCGCTCCGGCACCGCCTTCCAATGGTTGAGACGGCAGCTCACGCCACGCCAGCAGGCCGACATCCTGGCGCTCGGCATTCCCGGCATCGGCTTCCGGCCGGAAAAGCGGCGCTTCTATCCGGGTGGCTCGACGGCATCGCATATCCTCGGGCACGTCAATGTCGACAATCAGGGCCTGCAGGGCATGGAGCGCTATATCGATCAGCAGGGCCTTGCCGACCTCCGCGCGGCAGGATTGACCGGCAACACCCCGCTCGAGCCGGTCAAGCTCTCGATCGATCTTCGCGTCCAGAGCATCGTCCGAGAAGCGGTTGCGCGCGCCATGATCGACTATCAGGCAGAAGCCGCCGGCGCCGTGGTTCTGGATGTAGAGACCGGTGAAGTCGTCGCGATGGCTTCGGTTCCCGACTACGATCCGAACCAGCCTTCGCGGACACTGCCGGACGGCAAGGTCGACAAGGAATACGAAAAGGGCTGGTTCAACCGGATGAGCAATGCGACGTTCGAGATGGGCTCGACGTTCAAGAGCTTCACGCTGGCAATGGGCCTGGACGCCGGCAAGATCAGCCTCAACTCCGTGGTCGATGCATCGCGACCGATCCGCATGGGCGGTTTCACCATCAAGGATTTTCGCGGCAAGTATCGCCCCCTCACCATTCCCGAAGTCTTTCAGTATTCCTCCAATATCGGAACCGCCGCCGTGGCGGACATGGTCGGCATCGAAGGACACCAAGCCTTTCTCACCAAGCTCGGGCTTCTTTCCAAGATGGAAACCGAGCTGCCGGGTGCCGCAACGCCGACGCAGCCGCGCAGCTGGAAGAAGATCAATTCGGTGACCATATCCTTCGGGCACGGCGTCGCGACCACACCGCTGCAAACCGCCGTCGCCGCTGCCGCTCTCCTGAACGGTGGCAACCTGATCTCGCCGACATTCCTTCCGAGGTCCGCCGAGACGGCGAAGGCGCAGGCGCAGCAAGTGCTGCAGGCGACGACGAGCGCCGACATGCGCTATCTTTACAACCGCAACGGCCAGGTGGGCTCCGGCCGCCACGCCCAGGTGCCCGGCTTCCATGTGGGCGGCAAGACCGGAACCGCCGACAAGGTCATCAACGGCCGATACGCCACGAACCTGAACTTCAACGCCTTTCTCGCCGGTTTCCCCATGGACAACCCACGCTACATCGTTCTTTCGATCGTGGATGCGCCGCTGACGGGCGAGAGAGGGGGGCGTCAGGCAGCCCACACCGCGGCTCCGGTCGTCAGGGAAATCATCAGCCGCGCCGGCTCCTTCCTCGGCGTCCAGCCACGCTTCGGGCCTGAACGCGAGCCGCACCTCGTTGCGGATTTCTGAGAGCTGCTGCTGGACGTGGGCCTCGGCGGCTGGGCCGGAACAACGCGACATCACTGCACTTGGCTTCACGTTCCGGCGAGGTTATGTCGTAGCGACACGATCCGGTACGGGAGGAGCCTTGCATGCTGATCGATGGAAAAGTCTTTATCGTGACCGGTGGCGGTTCGGGCCTTGGCGCTGCCGTCGCCCGGCGGCTGTATAGCGAGGGTGCTCGCGTGGTGCTTGCCGACGTCAACGCCGAGGCCGGCCAGAAGATGGCCGAGGAACTCGGCAGCAACGCCCTCTTCCAGAAGACGGATGTCACCAATGAAGCGGATGGCGCCGCCGCCGTTGCCGCGGCGCTGGGTCGCTTCGGTCATCTCCATGGGCTGGTGAACTGTGCCGGCATCGCGCCCGGCGAAAAGGTGCTCGGCCGCGACGGCCCGCATCGGCTGGAGAGCTTTTCGCGCGCGGTTGGTATCAACCTGATCGGCACCTTCAACATGCTGCGGCTTGCCTCCGAGGCGATCCAGCGGGAGGAGCCGGGCGAGGACGGCGAGCGCGGCGTCATCGTCAACACCGCATCGGTTGCAGCCTTCGACGGCCAGATCGGCCAGGCGGCCTATGCCGCATCCAAGGGCGGCGTCGTCTCGATGACCTTGCCGATCGCGCGTGAACTCGCGCGCCACGGCATCCGCGTCGTTGCCATTGCGCCTGGCATCTTCGAAACTCCGATGATGGCCGGCATGCCGCAGGACGTGCAGGATTCGCTCGGCAAGAGCGTGCCCTTCCCGCAGCGCCTCGGCAAACCGGACGAGTTTGCGGCACTCGTGCAGCACATCTGCGAGAACCGCATGCTGAACGGGGAAGTCATCCGCCTCGACGGTGCCCTGCGCATGGGCGCGCGCTAACGGGAACAGATTTGACGCAGCGCCGGCCTTCGGCCCGGCGCTGCGTCAGCCCTTGTCGCCGTGGTTCAGGCGGCGCGATCCGCCAGCCTGACGATATAGGCGCAGCGGCGCGCGCCGGCGAGAATATGCTCGGCGCGCTCGACCTCGACACCGGGGCCGAGCACCGCGCGGAACACGCTCAACTCCGCCCGACAGAAGCCCTGGCAACTGGTCGCGGCTGCACAGATCGGACAATGGTTCTCGACGAACAGCAGCGTACCGTCACCAGGATCCTCGCAGGCAGCCATATAGCCTTCCTGCGACCGTAGCCGCACCAGCTCGTCGACCCGTTCACGCAGGCCCGTCTTCTCCGCCATCGCCGCGCTGTAGTTTTGCCGGGTCTCGTCCTCGCGCGCTGCGATCAGCCGGTCGATCGCCCCCTCGCCCAGCGTCTGCCGGATCGTCCGCAACAGCTGGACGGTAAGCTCCGCATGCGTATCGGGAAACTCCGCATGGCCGGCTGCAGTCAGCCCCCAGAATTGCGAGGGACGACCGACACCTTTCGCCTCCGACCATGAGACGACGAAGCCATCTTCGGCAAGGCGGACAAGCTGCTGGCGCACGGCCTCGCCGGTAATCGTCAGACGCTTGCCGAGCGCAGCCGCCGTCTGCGGGCCATGCAGCTTGAGCGCCAGCGTGATGCGCTCGCCCGGCGTGCGGCCGCTGCTTTGCTTCAAATTTAACAAGGGATCGCTTGACATATTCCCGCGTGCTGTTTTACAAAGAATTGTCTTGCTAAATACACTCTCCTCCGTTCGCAGACAAGAGATCCGTCGAGAGTGTCCCGCCCGCAAAGGAATTCATCATGGCCTTCGAACTTCCCGCCCTTCCCTATGCTCCCGGTGCGCTCGCCGAAAACGGCATGAGCGCCGAAACGATCGAGTTCCATCACGGCAAGCATCACCAGGCCTATGTCACGGCCCTGAACGGTTTTGTCGAGAAAGACGCATCGCTCGCCGGCCTGTCGCTGGAGGAGATCATCCGCCTCAGCCACGGCAAGGCGGAGCTCGCCCCGGTCTTCAACAATGCTGGCCAGCACTGGAACCACATCCTGTTCTGGAACAACCTTTCACCGAAGGGCGGCCAGATCCCCGGCACGCTCGAAAAGAAGATCACCGAAGACTTCGGCAGCGTCGCCAGCTTCAAGGATGCCTTCAAGGCGGCCGCAACCGGCCAGTTCGGCTCGGGCTGGGCCTGGCTCGTGCTCGGCACCGACGGTAAGCTCAAGGTGACGAAGACCGCCAACGGCTCCAATCCGGTCGCCACCAACGAAGGCAAGGCGCTGCTCGGTCTCGATGTCTGGGAACACGCCTATTACATCGACTACCGCAACCGCCGGCCAGACTACACGTCGAACTTCCTCGACAAGCTTGCCAACTACGAGTTTGCCGAGGCGGAATTGAAGTCCGCCTGACGGACCGCCGAGCGCCGCGACGCCGGAACCGGCTTGCGGATCGGTCGGCAGAGAATTTGCAGCAACCCTCTCGCCCCCGCCTGAGCCTGGGCTTCTGCAGACCCCGTGGCGTCTCCCAGCCGCCACGGGTTATCCTCAGTTGGAACAAGACCTATGCGCCAGACACCTCCGCTTTCCGTCGAGATCGACGCCCACGCCGACATGGCCGTGTCGAAACCGGAGTTCGCCAACACCCTGTCGCATCTCGCCGCCACGGTCTGCGTGGCAAGCGCCGGCAAGGGAGCAGACAGTCTCGGCCGCACGGTGACGGCCACCTTCTCGCTTTCCGCCAACCCGCCGTCGATCGTCGTTTCGATCAGGGCGGACAGTCCTCTTGCCGCACTGATCGCCGCAGAACAGGGGTTCTCGCTTGCCATGCTGGCAGAGGGACAGGACCTGATCGCGGATGCTTTCGCCGGCAAGATCGAAGCGTCCAAGCGCTACCTCATCGGCGTATGGGCCGACTGGCCGAGCGGACGGCCAAGGCTTCTCGGAGCCGCCGCTGCGCTCGACTGCCTGCTCAGCGCCTCGATCGAGGTCGGCGACCACATGCTGTTCGTCGGAACAATTGTCGCAACCGAGACTTCCACCCATGCCGACCCCTTGATCTGGAGCCGCCGGCGATATCAGTCTCTCGACAGGGCGAGATCGTTGCCGACGCAGCCGAGCAACGGGCATGCGACCATGGTCCCAAGCAAACCTGCGGCCTGAACGGTCGATCACGTAGGAGGACGCAATGCGGCAAGTGCTCGAAAAGCTCTTACAGGACGGCCGGGACGACGCCCTTTTGCGTTTCACACTCGGCAGCATCTGCCTTCAGGAGGCAGATCTCGATACCGCACTTGCCCATGCCGAGCGGGCGATCGCCTTCGACCCGGACTATTCGGCAGCCTGGAAGCTGCGCGGCGCAATCCTGCACAAGCTCGGCCGTCACCAGGAGGCCATTCAGGTCTGGCGCGAGGGGCGAGCGGTTGCGGAGCGGAAGGGCGATCTGCAGGCAGCAAAGGAAATCGGCGTCTTCCTGAAACGCCTGGAGCGGCAGTGCGCGGCCGCCAACGGAAACGAATAGCCCGCCCACCGCAAGCGTAGCTCGGGCCCGGCAGAGATACCGAGCCCGGATAAAGCGCGAAGGGTCAACTCACCGGAAGACCGAGGGCAGCCACAGCGACAGGGCCGGAATGTAGGTCACCGCCATCAGCACCGCGATGCTGGCACCGAAGAACGGCCAGATGGTGCGCATTGCCTCGCGAATGGAAATCCCGCCAACGGCGCAGCCGACGAAGAGCACCGTACCCACCGGCGGCGTGTTGAGGCCGATGCCGGCATTGAGAATCATCACCACCCCGAAATGCACGGGATCGATGCCGAAGGCCTTGACCACGGGAAGAAGCACCGGCGTGCAGATGATCACCATCGGCGCCATGTCCATGAAGGTGCCGAGGAACAGCAGGATGATGTTGATCACGAGCAGCACGATTATCGGGTTTTCCGAGATCGCGCCGATCGCGCTGATCATCAGCGCCTGCACCTGCAGGAACGCCATCAGCCAACCGAAGGACGCCGCCATGCCGATGACAAGCAGCACCATGGCGGTGGTCCGCACCGCCCCCATCACCGCCTCGATAAAGCCTGCCCAATCCAGTTCGCGATAGACGAGCATGGCGACCAGGAAGGCGTAGAGCACCGCGATGCAGGAGCTTTCGGTGGCCGTGAAGACGCCGGAGCGCACGCCGCCGAAGATGATGCCGATCAAAACAATGCCGGGGAAGGAGGCGAGCAGATAGTAGAAGAGCTTGGAAAAGCCCGGAAAAGGTTCTGCCGGATAGCCGCGACGCCTCGCGACGACGTAGGCCGTCGCCATCAACGCAAGCGCCAGCAGCAGCCCCGGAATGATGCCGGCGGTGAAGAGATCAGCGACGGAGACGTTGCCGCCGGCTGCGATCGAATAGAGGATCATGTTGTGCGACGGCGGGATCATCAGCGCGATGATCGCTGCGTTGACCGTGACGTTGACGGCATAGTCGCGGTCATAGCCGCGCTTTGCCATCTGCGGGATCATCAGACCGCCGACCGCCGAGGCGTCCGCCACCGCCGAACCGGAAATGCCGCCGAAGAGCGTCGAGGCGACGATGTTGACCTGGCCGAGACCGCCGCGCAGATGGCCGACGAGGCCGGCGGCAAACTGGATCAGCCGATTGGCGATGCCGCCACGCACCATCAGGTCGCCGGCGAAGATGAAGAACGGGATCGCCATCATGGCGAAGATGTTCATGCCGGAATTCAATTGCTGGAACACCACCACCGGCGGCAGGCCGAGATAGAGCACGGTGGCAAACGACGCGATGCCCAGGCAGAAGGCGATCGGCATGCCGATGAACATCAGGAGGGTGAAGACCCCGAAAAGAATAGTGTAAGCCATTCAGGCCATCTCCTGCAGGACAACATCTGCTGCGACGTCGACACCCAGAATGAGATCGATGAAACGCTCGGCGGCAAACAGGGCAATCATCAAGCCGCCGACAATGAGCGGAAAGAAGTCGACCCCTCCCGGCCATCCGAGAACGGGGATCGTCGCCGTCCATGTGCCGGCGCACAGAAGCAGCCCGTAATAGGCCATGGATGCGCCGAAGACGACGATCAGGCCAAGGCTCGCAAGATCCATGGCTATCTGCACCGAGGGCTTCATCACATGGCGGATGACATCGAGGCCGAGGTGTACGCTTTCGCGCACGCCGACGGCGGCTCCGAGCATGATGAACCAGGCCATCAGATGAAGGGCCAAGGGTTCAGACCAGCTTGGCGAGTCGTTCAACACGTAGCGGGCAAAGACCTGCCAGCCGACGATCAAAGTCATGGCGACCATGCCGGTGCCGGCAATGTAGAGCGACGCGCGGCTCAGCGCCCCGAGAAGCGGGCGTGTCGCCCGCATGAAACGACGCATGTCTCTTCCTCCTCCGCAAAAGCGATCCGATGAACAATTGCGAAGGCCGGCTCCAATCCTGGAACCGGCCCCACTGCTGTCACTTGACCGCCTTCACCCGCTCGAGGAGGTCCTTGAGTTTCGGGTCGCTGACGAACTGGTCGTAGACCGGACCCATGGCGGCTGCGAACTCTTCCTTGTCGACCTTGATGACGTTCGCACCGGCGGCGCGGACCTTTTCTTCCGAGACCTTCTCGCGGGCGCTCCAGAGCTCGCGCATCTTGCCGACGGAGTCCTTGGCCGCCTGGCGAACCAGAGCCTGATCCTCGGGGGAAAGCTTGTCCCAGCTCATCTTGGAAATGACCAGGATTTCAGGGTTGAGCGAATGTTCGGTGAGCGAATAGTTCTTGGCGACCTCGAAATGGCGGGCGGACTCATAGGACGGCCAGTTGTTTTCGGCGCCATCGACGACCCCGGTCTCAAGCGAAGAGTAGACCTCGCCCATCGGCATCGGCGTGGGGTTGGCGCCGAAGGCCTGCATCATGGCGATCCAGAGATCGGATTGTTGCACGCGGATCTTCAGGCCCTTGAGATCGGCCAGTTTCTCGATCGGCTTCTTGGTGGTGTAGAAGGAACGGGCGCCGGAATCGTAGAAAGCCAGACCGATGAGACCATGGGGCTCGAATGCGGCCAGCACCTCGTCGCCGATCGGGCCATCCACCGTCTTGTGCATGTGCTCGGTGGAGCGAAACAGGAACGGCATGCCGAGAACCATCGTCTCCTTGACGAGATTGTTGAACGGCGCGGCGTTCACACGGTTCATGTCGATGACGCCGAAGCGGGTCTGCTCGATCGTGTCCTTCTCGCCGCCGAGCACGCCATTGTTCATGACCTCGACTTTGATCCGCCCGTTGGTGCGCTCGGAGAGCAGTTGCCCCATGTATTTGACGGCCTCGACCGTCGGGTAGCCGTCCGGATGGATGTCCGCCGAACGCAGGGTGATTTCCTGCGCCTGCGCCGCTGTGCCGGCAAACGCCAGCCCCATGGCGACGCAAAGCATGCTTGCAATTTTCTTCATGTTTTCCTCCTCCTCTAGTCGTGCTGCGGCCTCTCCCAAGACCGAGTTGCTGCCCGTCCGGGCCGGCATGCGAAATCTCCATGTCGTTGGGCCCGACAAGGAGCCTCCCAGCTCCCGTCGCGGGCAGAAATCACGCCGCCGCGAAGGCGGGCAGTTTGAACAGGCGTTCCGGATTTTCGACGAGGGCCAGATGTCGCGCCCGGTCGTCTCCAAGCCAGCCGAGCACCAGTTCGGCAAGCCGCGCGTCATCGGGATAATCTTCCGATTTCCGGATCATGTTGTGCGGCCAGTTCGAGCCCCAGATGATGCGTTCCGGGGCGTGGTCGGCGATCCTGCGCGAGAAACCAGCCACGTCCTCATAGGGCCAACCCGCGCGCGAGCTCTCGTAGACACCGGCAAACTTGAACCAGACGTTGCCGCGGTCGATCAGTCTCAGCAGAGCTGCGATCTCGGGTCCATCCGGACCGACCCCGGCAAAGAACTTGCCGTGATGATCGAACACCCAGCGCGACCGGATGCGCTCCAGCCGTGGCAGATGATCGAGCAGCCTGTTGCCGTCGAACTGCACGGCGATCATCCAGTCCGCAGCATTGGCCCGCGCATCGACCGCCTCCAGCGCATCGAGCCCCACCGCTCCACCCGGCAGGTCCATGATGCGCGCACCGACGGCACCGGAATCGCTGAGTGCGCGCATGTCCGCATCGGACGTGGTTTCGTCGATGACGACGACGGCACGCGCGGTATCCCCCATCTCGGAAAGGCAGGCGAGCGTATTGGCATTGTCCCGTTGGTGGGCGTTGCCCTGGGTGATGATCACCCTGTCGATACCGAGCCAGGCCATCACCTGGCGATAGGCCAAAGTATCCGGCAACGGTTCGACAGGCAAAGGCGGACCACCCGGAAGCGAGGGAAAGCCCGGCAGGTACATGTGCATCTGCGTATCGACCGTGCCCTTCGGCATGCGAGGTTCAGGCGGGCGGCCGGTCAGGATGCGCTCGATCATCTTGCGATCTCGGGCATCTTGAACTGAGCGAGTGCGTCGCGATTGATCTCGATGCCGAGCCCGGGTGCGTCGGGGATGGCGACGACACCGTTGACCGCTTCGATCGGCGTCTTCAACACAGCCTGTCGGAACGGATTGTCGGTGCGGTCGAACTCCATGATCGGCTCGATCGGGTTTACCCGCACCGGGTCCGGGGTCATCGCCGCCATGAACTGCAGTGCTGCGGCAAGGTGAACGGCGGTGCCCCAGACATGCGGAACCACCCGAACGCCATGCAGGGTCGCAAGGCTTGCGATCTTCGCCATTTCGGAGAATCCGCCACAACCGCAGAGGTCCGGCTGCACGATATCGACGGCGCGGCTCTCGATCGCCGGCCACATGCCGTAGCGCGCGTGCCAGGTCTCGCCGCCGGCGACCGGTATCGGTTGACCCGCCCTGACTTCGCGATAGGCGGAAAGCTGTTCCGGAACGACCGGCTCCTCGAACCAGTCGATGTCGTACTCCGCCGCAGCCTTGCCAAGCCGGACCGCCTCCGTGACCGTGTAGCCGTGGTTGGCGTCGATCATCAGCCGCATGTCGTCGCCGATCGCCTCACGCACCGCGCGGATGACGCGCAGGTCTTCGTCGACGCCAAAGCCGATCTTGATCTTGCAGGCGTGAAAGCCCTGCGCCCGCCGCTCCGCCATCTCCATCGCATTGTCGGAGACGCGATCGACGCCATCACGCTTGAAGCTGCCGGTGGCGTAAGCGCGAACGCTTTCGCGCCAGCGGCCGCCGAGCAGCATGGAGACAGAGGCGCCGTAGTGTTTGCCCTTGATGTCCCAGAGCGCGATGTCGATACCGGATAGCGCCGTGATCGTCAGACCGCGCTGCCCCTGATCACGAAGCGCATTGTAGAGGATCGCCCAAAGCTTTTCCGTCTGGCGCGGATCCTGACCGATCAGCCAGGGGGAATAGGCCGCCACCACGGCGGCATTCGGCCGCGCCGGCCCCAGGCATTCGCCCCAGCCGATCGTCCCATCGTCGCATTCGATCTCCACCAGCACATGGGCGCGGCGATCAAAGCGCATGGACGCGCTTTCGAAGGGCACGGCGAGGCGATGTTCGAGGAGGTGGGTGCGGACGGCGACGATCTTCATGGGCTATCCCCCGCGCTCACTTGTGGCGCTTGTTTGCGCCGATCAGCGCGTCGAGCATTGCGACCTCATCTTCGCTGAGGTCCTTCAGCGGCGCACGCACCGGACCGGCATTGAAGCCCTGCAGCCGCACGCCCGCCTTGATTGCCGACACCGCATAGCCCTTGGCGCGGTTGCGGATCGCCATGAACGGATAGAAGAAGTCCGTAAGGATGCGTTCGCAGGTGGCGCGGTCGCTGGCGCGAAGAGCGGCGTAGAACTCGTTGGCAAGGCCGGGCACGAAATTGAAGACCGCCGAGGAATAGGTGGTGAAGCCGGCGCCGAGATAGGCTTCGGCAAAGAGCTCGGCCGTCGGCATGCCGCCGAGATACATC
>NZ_JBFRGB010000033.1:0-64107 GCF_052115125.1 Ensifer sp. 2TAB8
AACTGATATCGCACCCCTAAACGTTGGAGCCGCATGAAACCGCAGCAGCGAAAGTTTATCGTCGAAGTCAAATCGGCTCGCCGGCGGTCGACTACCAGCCAGTCTTCAATTTGGGGTGACACGGACCTCAAGGCCCTCGTGCGCGCGGCGGAGACAGAAGCACCGCATCTGTTCGAACCGGCGCAGCGCATGGAGCTGCCTTCTCCAGAGACCACTGCAGAAGTTTTGCCGAGCGAGGACGCCGTAATCGAGGCTGCTGCGCCAATCGCAGATCTGGCGAACCCGACAGAAGGCGGCACTGCTAGCGAGGATACTTCCGGTCCTTCTCTGATCCCGCCCTTGGAAGTGGACCACCCGAAGGCTATCCCGCAAATAACGAAGCTGAAGCGCCAGGGCTCGGCGCGCCGTGGTCGTCCTGTTGGCAGCCGGACGGATATCGCTACTCCCCAAGCAATTGACGACCTTGCCGCACTCGAAGAAGAGAACCGCCGTCTGAAAGCGCTGCTCGCGCAACGGCTTCGGCAGGAAAACTTCCTGCTTCAAGAAATGCTTGAACGCTTCAAGACAAACTGAACGGTGGATGCTGACCTTCGCTTCGAAGGTCAGCGCGTATTTTCGTTGGATTAGAGTTCGCGACCGCCGCCATTGTCACTGTTGCACAGTTGGAATTCACGCTGATCTGACGTTTTCGGCTCGCGATTTTCCTGTCTCGCGGTCTTGGCCAATGTCGTAGCTGACTTTTTGACCATCCCGCAGAGGAGGGCCGCCTTGCTGAGAAGTGAGGCGAGCTGGATGTTCTGTCTATATGGGCGTCAATATAGACAGTGTGGGAACTGTGGATTTAACGATAGAGAAGCGGCCGCAAGTCAGCCGTATGGAGATCGTCGATAGCGGGCGGTGTCGCCGTTTTAGCATCGAGGCCAAACTTGCGATCGTGGCGGAGAGCTATTCTGCCCCGCGTCTGGTCACGGCAATGGCACGTCACCATGGAATCACACGCTTTCAGTTGAACGATTGGCGTAGAGCAGCGCGCGTCGGACGGCTCGGCAATGGCCGCGGAAGTGAAGGATTTATTCCTGCACTGTTGGTCCCGGAGCCAGGCATGCCGGTTGTTGCGTCGACCAATTCTTCGACGGCACAAAGTGGGCTTATGGAGGTTGTGGGCGCCAATGGTCGCCGTGTGATCGTGGACCGCGATGTCGACGTTGAAGCGCTGCTCCGGGTTGTCCGAGGCCTGGAGGCATTGCGGTGAATCCGTTTCCGATGAGAACAGGGGTCAAACTTGGCTTTCGACGGGGTATACGGACATGCGCTGTGGCTTTCCCTCGCTGGCGCTTCGGGTGCAGGTGCTACGACCCAGTGCGCCCTGGCAGAAAGGTGCGGTCGAGAACGTCAACAAGCGCATTCGCCGGTTCATGCCAGGCGATACCGACCTTGCAGCCGTGTCGCAACGCGAACTCCTCCAGCTAGCTCGGCGTCTCAACGACCAGCCAAGAAAGTGCTTCGACTACAGGACTCCGGCCGAAGTATTCTAGACACATTTGCGAGATGGAAGCTGAATCCCTACCCTAAAAATCGGCGTGATGAATTTCGGCTAGGATGTCCCGGAGGAAAGCGGCGGTGTAAGGCCGAATAGCCTCGCGCTGCAATTGGCATTCGTCTCGATCAGTTGAAGACGGGAGCCGGAAGCGACGTCGGAAGTGGGATAAACATTGAACTAAATCGTTCGTTTTCTATCAATGGTACCTAAAGTAGAAGACCGTATACATGATGGTTTCGTTTTGTGAGCGATAGAAGAATTTGTAAGTCTTGGTCGTCTAATAATGGACTGGCACCCATTTGGAGAGGAAGCGCCCCACGTCGGACTATGCACACCCGTCTGCCAAGGTTTTGGCGGCGCAATATGTTCGCATGTCGACTGAGCTTCAGAAATACTCCACCGATAATCAGAAGGACGCGATCCGACTGTTTGCGGAAGAGGCTGGATACGAAATCGTCGCGACATATGAGGATGCTGGCCGCAGTGGGTTGAATATTGAAGGCCGCATAGGACTTCAACGGTTATTGGCGGATGTTGAGGGTGGACGCGCTGAATTCGACGTGGTTCTCGTATACGATGTCAGCCGATGGGGCAGGTTCCAGAACATAGACGAGAGCGCATCCTATGAGTTCCGGTGTCACGTGGCCGGCGTCCGCGTCGAATATTGCGCGGAACAGTTCGTCAACGATGGCAGCATCGGCTCCGACGTTCTGAAGGCGATCAAGCGCAGTATGGCTGCCGAACACAGCAGGGTTCTCTCGGTCAAGGTCTTCGCTGGCCAGTATCGCTTGATCGGGATGGGCTATCGGCAAGGCGGGCCTGCCGGCTTTGGCTTGAGGCGGTTGTTGATCGATCAGAACGGACAGCCCAAGACGCTTTTGGCTCGAAACGAGCATAAGAGTCTCCAGACGGACCGTGTCATCCTCGTTCCCGGTCCAGACGAAGAAGTCAGAATTGTGCGGTCTATCTATCATGACTTCGTGATGAATAGCCGAAGCGAGGACGAGATAGCGCGTGTCCTCAACGCTCGCGGCATTGAGACCGACCTCGGCAGGCAATGGACCCGAGGAACTGTCCACCAAATCCTGATCAACGAGAAATACATCGGCAACAATGTCTGGAACCGTGCATCCTTCAAATTGAAACGCCAACGTGTTCGGAATGAGGCGAGCCATTGGGCGCGCGCTAATGGTGCTTTCGAGGCGATTGTCGATCGGGAGCAGTTCGAAAGTGCACGGGCGATCATTGCTGCGCGGTCGGCGCGCTTGACCGATGAGGAAATGCTCGCGGCGCTCGCGGGCCTGCTGAAAAAGGTGGGCTCCCTCTCGGGTATTATTATCGATGAGGCGGCGGATTGCCCCTCGAGCAGCGCTTTCAGCGCTCGCTTCGGCAGCTTGCTCCGAGCCTACAAGCTGATCAGTTATACGCCTGAGCGGGACTATCGGTATATCGAGATCAATCGCCGGCTTCGCGCCATGCACCCTGACGTGATCCTCGATACCACTGCGAGGATCACGGAGCGTGGAGCAGTGGTTTCACCCAAGGGAAACGGCTTGCTATTAGTCAACGGCGAGTTCTCTGTTTCCATCGTTATCGTCCGTTGCCATTCTACTTCTGCTGGTTCGCTGCGCTGGCACGTTGGTCTCGAACGCGGACTTGATCCCGATATCACAATTGCGGTGCGCATGAATCCCGACAACATGACGGTGCGCGACTACTTCATCCTGCCGACGAGTGAAATCGACGGCGGTAAAGTCCGCACGGCGGAGGCGAACGGTATCATGCTGGATGCATTCTTGTTCGACGATCTGGAACCGTTTTTCGCCCTGGCAGAACGTTGCCCTATCAAGGAGGTCGCATGATGGAGGAACACACTCATACGGTGGAAATCATCCCCGTTGACTGTATCAACGTTCTTAATCCCCGGATGCGTAGCAAGAAGTCTTTTCGCGAGCTTGTCGACAGCATCGAGACGCTCGGATTGAAGCGACCCATCACCGTCACGCAATGTCAAAGGCTTGGCGAAGGGACCGACTTCGATCTGGTTTGTGGCCAAGGCCGGCTAGAGGCGTACAAAGTGTTGGGTGAGACAATGATCCCGGCCTTCGTCATCGTCGCTGACCTCAAGGAGGCGATGATTAAGAGCCTTGTCGAAAACTGCGCCCGTCGCCAGCATTCGGCAAATGACCTCCTGCGCGACATCGCCCGTCTGAAGGAGTATCAATACAGCGACACCGAAATCGCGCGCAAGACAGGATTGTCGGCGGAATATGTCAGAGGCGTCACCCGCTTGATGGCTCAGGGCGAACAGCGCCTGTTGCGTGCCGTTGAGTCGGGTCAGGTACCACTTTCCGTTGCGGTCGATATCGCCACCACGGATGATGCGGCAATTCAGGAAGCACTGCAACAGGCATATGAGCGAAACGAGTTGCGGGGGCGCAAGCTTCTTATTGCCAGAAAGCTGGTTGAAAACCGCCGCCGGCGAGGAAAAGGGATAGGCGGCTCTGTCGCTCGACGAAGGGATAATGTCACTTCAGCGTCGCTTATTCGCGCCTACCAGGAAGACACCGACCGGAAGCGGTTGCTGATCCGCAAGGCCGACGCCGCTCGCAATCGTCTGCTTTTTATCACCCATGCCGTGCGCCAGTTGTTAAGGAAACGCTAAAATACAACATTGTCAACATAGCTATCCGGTATTGTATACGATAGTTCTGGGCCGTTTTCGTCGAGCCGGGGCGATCGATGTTCCGGGGCAGCGTCCACCGGCGGGAAAGGTAGCGTCAGTGCAGGCTACCGAGTTACAAACGGAACAGTTTTCGACGAGGTCGTACGCGCTACTGCGTCCAGTCGCTGCGTCCACAATCCTCGCAATGGATCGTGTAGTAAGTATTGTCGCGCTGGTCGTCGGTGGCACTATCGCGACGCAGGTTCTCCGAGCCGCAGCCCGGGCAAACGAGCCAACCGAAATGATCGTCATCGCCAAGACTGGCTTTCGCCAGCTCGTTTAAGCGGCGCTGTAAGCGCTGAGCGAGCTGGACGTCTCGCTCGTTGCCGAGAAGGGCCCGTACCACCGTCTCAATTGTATTGTTGAGGGGATTGCCTGGCATGAGGTTCATGCCCGCATAGTTGGCCAGCAACGGAGGCAGTGGTGTTTCATCCAGCATCAAGGGGATCACGCGGAGAGTGTCATTGTCGATGCGGCGGCGAAGGAAAGTCTGGAGTTCGACGTCCACCCAATTGGATCGAGATGCCGCAGCCGACCAAACAACAATGAACACGTCGGCATCATGAAGTCCGCGCTCTATCGTCCCCATTAGCGGGTCACCTAGGCGAATGTCCCACTCATCAAAAAAGAGATTGATACCCTCGCCGGCGAGAAGCATTGCGAGCGCTCGAACCGTATCTTTGTCGGCGCTGTTATGGCTCAGGAAGATATTCACGCGCTTAACCCGTTATTGCAAAATCGACTCGAACGTTTAAACCATTTCGTTCAGGCAAAACAGCCAGCGCGCGCGTTGCCGGATTGTCTACTTCAGGCAGCGACGGTGCATACGTGAATGTCCAAGACGGGCCCGTAGCCGACCCTACGCCTGCCCAGTGCTCGGCTTGTTGCTAGGATGTTCACGTTCGGGACATCCTAACAGAAGTGCATCACGCCGGTTTTCAGGGTAGGGGCTCAGCCCCCCTCTTGCAAATCTGCCCGGAACACTTCGGCCGGTGTTCTGTAGTCGAGGCACTTTCTTGGCTGGTCGTTGAGATGGCGAGCAAGCTGGATGGGGTTGCGTTGCGATACAGCTGCAAGATCCGTGTCGCCTGGCATGAAGCGGCGGATGCGCATGTTGGTGTGTTCCACCGCACCTTTCTGCCACGGTGCGCTGGGGTCGCAAAACCAACTGCGCGCGCCGATGCCATCTTCCAAAGCCCTGAAACCGGTGCGCGAGTGTGAACGCTTGCGCGTCGTTCCCGGGGAAGATGCTCGTGCAGGAACGCGGTGAGGTGCACATAGGCAGTGTATTTCAAAGCTTGCCAAGTCACGTCGCGACCGGAGTCATCAAGCTTGTTCTCGATGACAACGAGGTTGCCCGCCTTGTCGAGCGCGAGAAGATCCAGTCGCTCGCGCGTCTCGTCGAAACCGTCAAACTCTTTCTGGATGATGAGTAGTTCTTCACCAAGTGCGTCTGGCTGACCATTCTTGCAGATGATCCCGCATCGTCGAAGGCGATGACTTCTACGGCGACGGTGTGAACATAGCCGCGCGACTACAAACTATCGCCCAGCCGGGCGGCATCTGCATATCCGGAACCGCGTTCGATCATGCCGTGCACAAGGCCGATGTCGGCTTCTCGGCAATGGGTGAGCAGCACCTGAAAAATATAGCCGATCCTGTCCGCGTCTATCGCGTTCTCCTCGACCCGTCCGAGGCGGGAACGGTCGTGACTGCCGCCCGTAAGCGCGACCGTCGGGCCATTGTTGTCGTGGTGGGCCTTGCAGCGCTGCTGATCGGAACTTTTGCGATTTTCTTAGGGTGACAATGATCATTTGCCCCCCAACGCACATCGGTAGCGGTGCTGCCATTTGTCAATCTGAGCGGCAACCCGACCGAGGATTTACGACCTGACCACCGACCTCGCCAGCCTGCCGGACCTAGCGGTCGCCGCCCGGAATTCGGCTTTCGCATACAGAGGCAAAGCCGACGCAGCGGAGACATCGGACGCGAACTCGGCGCGCGCTTTGTCGTCGAGGGCAGCGTTCGACGAGCCGGGGATCAAATCCGGATCAATGCACAACTGATTGATACCGCAAACGGCGACCATGTTTGGGCCAAGCAATCTACAACGTCGGCTGATTGAAGCGCGCTTTTGATCTCAATCAACGACGAGACGGCCGGAAGGGCGTAAAAACTAACGTCAACATATACCGGAAGAGTTCGATGAAGCGTTCCGTAAGAGCAGTCGTCTGTGCGATAGTTTGTTCCATCGTAGCGGTGTCGCCCGTCTCCATATCCTCGGCTGAACCTTACTCGGGAGATTACCACGGCGGCGTTGATATCAATCAACGAACGATCGATGGACAGCGCGAGCCGCTAAACAAGTATCTCCTCAATCGCCGAAACGCGACATCACAAAATGATCCTGGCGCGAACGGTCCAAACAATCAGCCCCAAAACCAACGTACCAAACCTGCGCAATAACGGACCATGCGGGGGGGGGTGCGACGCATGGCGATCTCAGTTTCCCCATTTTGCGTAAGAGTCAATTCTGACAGCCCTATCGGAGATAGAAAATGGTCAAGGAGCAGAGTTTCAGGCTTTGTCGAGCAACAGCATTTATGCTGTCGCTTTTTGCGGTAGCAAGTCTAGCGCCCGCCGCATTGGCACAGCAGACCGCAGCTGCACCAGCCGCTGAACAGCAGACAGCGCCGGAACCGCTCAGCGACGACGAACTCGAAATCCTGGTCGCGCGCATCGCGCTCTATCCGGACGAGCTGGTGGCGCTTATTTCCGCTGCCGCGCTCTATCCGCTGCAGATCGTCGAGGCGGAGCGGTTCCTCGAGGCACGCCAGAAGAAGCCCGACATGAAGCCGAAGGACGATTGGGACGGCAGCGTCATCTCGCTGCTCAACTATCCCCAGATCGTCAAGATGATGGCCGAAGACCTCGACTGGACCCAGTCCTTCGGTGATGCGATCGCCAATCAGCAGAAGGACGTGCTGATCGCGATACAGCAGTTGCGCGACGAGGCCGTCGCCAAAAACATCATCAAGACGGACGACAAGGTAAAAGTGGTCCAGGAGGGCGACAATGTCGTCATCCAGGCAGCCAACCCTGAAACGATCTACGTGCCGCAGTATCCGCCGGAGATGCTGTACGAGCCGAATTATGCACCGGCGCCGATCGGCTATTATGACGAACCCTATCCGGCCTATTGGTATCCGGGTGCGGCCTTCTTCGCCGGCGCGGTGACCGGGGCTGCCTTCGCCGCGATCGTCGACTGGGACGATTGGGGCGTCTGGGGCGGACCCTGGAACGGCGGCGACATCGACATCGACTGCAACAATTGCTTCAACAACATCAACGGCAAGGTCAAGTGGAACGACGTCGACTGGAAGAATGTCGATCGCAGCAAGATCAAGTTCGACCGCGACCAGCTTCAGCATTTCGACCGAAACAGCATCAAGAACAACATCGAGGCGAACGGCAACAACAACCTGCGCAACCGCGCCGCCGAGATCAACCGCGATCGGCCAAAAGCACGTCCGACCGCCGGCGGTGATGGTCAGATCAGCGATGTGCGCAAGAGCACGCTTGATGGCCTGAAGGCGCAGCAGAGGCCGGCAGCCCGGCCCGCGGATCGCCAAGCAGGGGCAAAGGCGAAAGCGGGTAACACCAAACAGAACATCAACCGCTCCAAGGGCAAGAAACCTTCGCAGGTGAGCCGGCCCTCCGGAAAGCCGAAGATGGGGGCCAAGGCGCAGAATCGCCCGAACAAGCCGTCGGGGCTTGGCAACGTCAACTCCGGACGGCGTGAGGTCAACTCCTCGCGCCGCGGCGGTCAGAGCATGGGTGGCGGCCAGCGCGGGGGCGGACGGCCACAGATGAGCCGTGGCGGCGGCAGGCCGCCGATCCACCGTGGCGGTGGCGGCAGACGGTGAACGGATTATAGGAGAACGACCATGGCAAAGCTCTTTCATCCATTTCTCCTGGGAACGGCGATCGCCCTCACGTTGGCCGCCGTGCCGCTCAACGCCTTCGCGCAGACAAAGGCGCCAGCGGAACAAGGACCAATGGATCAAATGGCGGCCGGCCTCGACGCCTATGCGGCGGACGAGGATCCTCCGGTCTTCGATGACCCGGCCAAGGCGGTCGACGAATTCAAGGCGAAGCTCGCCGCCAATGATTTCGACGGTCTGGCGAAGCTTTTGGGGCTCAACGCCGAGAAGCTGAAGGCCGGTGAAGGCGCGATGGATACTTTCGCGCTCATCCGTGAAGGTGCCGCCCGCAATGTGATCGTACGCGATCTCGAAGGGCGCAAGATCATCCAGATCGGCGATCGGCTCTGGCCGCTGCCATTCCCGATCACCAAGGGCGAAGACGGCAAATGGGCCTTCGACACCTATGTCGGGCTCGAGGAAATCATCAATCGCCGCGTCGGCGAGAACGAACTCGAAGCGATCGATACGGTACAGGCCTATGTCGACGCCCAGAAGGAATATGCCTCGCAGGACCGCGACGCCGATGGCGTTCTCGAATATGCCCAGAAGCTGATCAGTAGCCCGGGCCAGACGGACGGGCTCTACTGGCCGGCTGACCAGGGCGATAGCGAAAGCCCGGTCGGCGAAGCGATCAGCGAAGCAGTACTGGAAAAGGCGAAGGCCGGCCAAGGCTATTTCGGCTACCGTTTCCGCATCCTGACGTCACAGGGCGATAACATCGCCGGCGGCCGTTATGACTATGTCATCAACGGCAACATGATCGGCGGCTTTGCCCTGATCGCCTGGCCGGTGAGCTATGCCGAAACCGGTGTCAAGACTTTCGTCGTCAACCAGCAGGGTATCGTCTATGAACGCGACCTGGGGCCGAGCACCGAAGAGATCGTGCCCTTCATCGATCGTTTCGATCCCGACGACAAGTGGGACGTGGTGCCAGATTAGCTGCCTTTACACGGGCAAGATGGTCCCCGCCAAGAGGCGGGACATTGCCTGAAAGATGCCCTTCATGGCCCAGATACTCCAACCTCTCCTGTCGCTTACGCTCGTCTTGTTCATGTTGGGCAGCCTCTTCGAGGTTGCGTTAAAGCTTCGACTTGAGGACGCCTGGCTTTCGCTGCGCGACGGCCGTTTCGTGATGCTGAGCTTGCTCTTCAGTTTCATAGTCGGACCGGCCGCCGCCATTTTTATCGTGAACATGGTCCCAATGCCCGAACCTTACGCAGCCGGGCTGCTGCTGTTGGGTTTGACACCCTGTGCGCCCTTCTTGCCGCTCGTGACTGAGAAAGCCAATGCTGCGGCCGCCTACGCTGCCGCTTTCATCCTGTTGTCCGCTACGGGTACCCTTCTTGTGATGCCGCTCGTCGTACCTTGGTTGATCGCTGGCCTTCACGCGGACACACAAGTCATCGCTCGACCGCTCTTGTACTTGGTTCTCTTGCCTTTCGCACTTGGGGTAACCATTCGGCGTATTTCGGAACCGTTCGCCGAGCAATGTCACCCAGTCGTCCGGAAGTTTACGCTTTTCAACATCGCGATCATGCTGGCCACAGCGTTCCTGCTGAACTGGGAAGATATGCTGAGTGCATTCGGCACCTTCGCGGTGGCGGCGCAGATCCTCTATTATCCCATACTCGGCTTCGGATCCTATCTGTGCTGCGCTAGCCTTCCTGACGAGAAGCGAAGCGTCATCGTCCTCGGGGTTTGCACTCGAAACGTCGGCGCTGCCCTGGCGCCCCTGACGACAATTGCCGATGCTGATTCACGCTCGCTGACCATGTGTATCATGGCTGCGTTCATCACTGTACCGATGGGGTTCGCGGCAGCAAATATTCTCGCCCGTCTTTCTCACGCGAGGAAACGCAACATGGGTACTATCGAATAGTGCCCACGCCGACGCCTCATTCGGGTAACGTCGTCTGCTGGAAAAAGGTGATGATCTTATCATCCGGCGGGCCGAACCATTCCGTAAAGATTGTGCGAAAATCCTCGTCGTTGCCTGCCAATACCATGCCCAGCAGCTCGTATGTGAAGTGGCGCTCCAACAGTGAGCGCGACGAGCAGCCCACGGCTTTCCCCTGTTGACGGACGAGGAGCCGTCCGTTGCTTCAGAACTTCTGCTTTGCGCGCTTTGGCATGAATTATCTTCGGATATTGACGAGCGCTTCGGCGACGCCAGCGGCGTCCTCGTGGGTGGTAGGCCCTTTAGTTTCGCTGAGTTTGCGGATTGGAGCGATGATATCGCCGGTGACGGCATGGCCGCGAATGACGGGGCGCCACAGCTTGGGGGCGAACCCGGTTCCCATCAGCATCGAAGGCTTGATCATCGATCCGGGTGAACCGGGGCCGGTGGTCTTTCGGCGCTTCAGCGAGGCTTGCCGATATCCGGTTGTATTCCGCAACGATGGTCTGCACGGCCCGATGCTCGGTCGTTTCCCATCGGCAGGTTCAGGGCCTCCGGGCCAGTCAGTTCCGGGATCCACTGACGTGGGTCGATAAACTTCGGGCCGATGATGAGCGCCGTAAGATAGCCGTTGAGGCCACTCATCGACCAGATCGGCGACACGGGACGACGTGCCCTGATGAAGGCCTCGAACGCCTTGTCATCGAGCTTCGGTCGTGCCGTCGTCCCTTGGCTGTCGCCGGTCTGAAGGGTCGCCGCGAGCACTTGCTCGACATAGGTCAGGAAGACATTGCCGATCATCGCTCCATTGTAGACAAAGGGTGCGGTCATGCCTGTGAGGCAAAGCGCGCCGGTGAATGTTGTTGTTTTCCCCTCTTGTGTTCCGTTCCGGCAAGCCCTCGTCAAATTTGCAGTGACCCAGTTTCGCGCCTTTTCATCTGGTTGACCTGCTCGGTTCTGCCAGCGTGGGGTGCCATTGGCAAAAAGGCGCATGGAGCCTTCCGGTGAGATTGGTCGCGCTGGCTTGCCAAGTCAGTTACTGAACCGGCTAAATCGCCGGTCGACCTCCGTCATCCAATTGCCGAGATGGTTCGCGAGCACAAGAAGGTCATATCTCCATTCCAGGATGAGGAGTCTCAAGCTCATGCCATCAGGTGAATGGCCGCGAGCGGCAAGTTGCGCGCGAAGCAGATCCATTTTCGCCGTCGGCGAACAGAAGTCGATGGGAATGTGTTGCGATGATCTGGATACGCGTTCCTGTCGCGCCGCGGCATGATTTGCGATCATACTGAACTGCTCCTCATTTGGCGGGAAGAGATCAATCGGGCACTCCGACAATCCCGCACGTTGCAATATATGTCGTAATGCGATATAAATAAAGCGTCGGTTTACTCCCGCTTCTCCGGGTGACGAAGGCGGAATAGTTCAAAGCAGGAACTGGGCCGGGATGAGCAATTGCGCGCACGCAGTTGATAAAGGCTCTCAGAGTGGGCCTTTAATCTGGAGATCGTTAAGCAGCTCTATCAAGCGCGGGGCCATCTCCCGGATCTCGGTCAGATGAATGGCGCTCAATCGCGTAAGGATGTCTTCCGCCTTCTCAGTAAGCGCAAGCGTCTGGCGGCGCCTGTCATGCGGATCGAGCTCACGCGTGACATAGCCGGCCCCCACGAGCCGCTCGACGAGTTCGGAAGCGGTGTGCCGGGCAACGACCAGGCGCTCGGACAAGTCTCCGACCGTCATGGGAGCTTCGCCGCGATGGCCTTTGATGGCCAGCAGGGCCTGATGTTGCTGACTTGGGAGCCCCTCGTGCTGTGCTGCCGACATCGAAAAATCCGTAAAACGCCGCAGGGCGTAGCGCAGGTTGGCAAGCGCCTCGTAATCGGCATCGGTGAGTGCGTCTTGTTTCTTGGTCACAGACTTTGGCACCAGGAGTGTTTCACGGGCTATGTGCATAGCGCTCGCGGGACGAGATGCCAACACCGACTTGATTTATATCGTATTGCGATATATGTGCGCTGCGGGCGATCGCGCCCTCCCTTCAGCCGCCACACAGGTTTCCCGATGTCGTCAAAACCTTCCCGTCCGCACCAGCACGATTTCATGGGCGGCCTTGCTCGCCGCGAAGCTGGTGATTTCACCACCGACCGGCGCGTGCTCCTGTTGATCGGAATGGCGATAATCGTCGCAACCGGTGGCGCGTTCGCGGCCTGGTTCCTCGTCAATCTGATTGCTCTCGTCACCAACATCGTCTGGTTTGGGCGGGTGAGCATCGGGGAAGCGCGGATAGCCGACGTGATCTTCTCGCCCTGGATGGTGTTGATCCCGGTGGTTGGAGGGCTCGTCATTGGCCTGATGGCGCGTTTCGGATCGGAGAAGATCCGCGGGCATGGTATCCCCGAAGCGATAGAAGCCATCGTTATCGGCGGCAGTCGCATGTCAGCGAAGGTTGCCGTGTTGAAACCGCTGTCGTCGGCGCTTTCGATCGGCACGGGAGGCCCGTTCGGGGCCGAGGGGCCGATCATCATGACCGGTGGCGCGATTGGTTCGCTTTTTGCCCAGTTTTTCCATTTGAGTGCGGCAGAGCGAAAGACCTTGTTGGTCGCAGGGGCGGCGGCCGGCATGACGACAATCTTCGGCTCACCTGTCGCAGCCGTCATGCTTGCGGTCGAACTCCTCCTGTTTGAATGGAAGCCCCGCAGCTTCATTCCCGTCGCAGTCTCAGCCTGCGTTGCCATCTCCTGGCGACCGCTGCTGTTCGGCACGGGACCGCTTTTTCCAACGCACTTCCGGGCCGACCTTCCCTGGTGGGGGATTCTGCTTTGCGCCGGAGTGGGGACTGTTGCCGGCCTTCAATCGGGTCTGCTGACGACACTGCTCTACAAGATCGAGGATCTGTTCGAGCGCCTCCCGATCCACTGGATGTGGTGGCCGGCGCTCGGAGGTCTTGCCGTTGGGCTCGGTGGCCTAGTCGAGCCACATGCTCTCGGTGTCGGTTACGACGTGATCGAGGGGCTGCTCGAAAACAGCTGGCCAACATCGACGGTCATCGCCATTCTCCTGGTCAAGGCCACGATCTGGCTGATCGCTCTCTCGTCGGGCACATCGGGCGGTGTGCTGGCGCCGTTGCTGATCCTCGGAGGCGCACTAGGATGGCTGACGGGCTTGATGCTTCCCGGAGATCCGGGATTCTGGGCGCTTCTCGGCATGGCGGCGATGATGGGTGGCACGATGCGCGCGCCGTTGACCGGAACGTTTTTCGCGATCGAGATCACCGGCGATCTCAGCACGCTCATACCCTTGCTGGCCGCCACGATTGCCGCCTACGCCGTGACTGTGCTCCTGCTGAGGCGCTCGATCCTGACGGAGAAGATTGCGCGGAGAGGACAGCACATCAGCCGTGAATACGGTGTCGACCCTTTTGAGTTCGCCCGGGCTCGCGACATTATGGTCAGCACCGTCGACACCTTGCCGGCGACGATGTCGGTGGCGGAGGTGTGTGCGCATTTCGCCGCGGCGGATGAGGCACACCGGACCTATCCGGTCGTTGACGGGGCCGGCGCGCTTGTCGGTATGGTTTCGCGTTCAGATGCGCTTCGGTGGCAGCGAGGTCCGGACATTGGGGCCGACATGCTGGCAGACAAGGTATCGGACACCTCGATCCCGATCGGGCATCCCGACGACACTGTTGGTCACATCGCGGACATCATGATTGCGACCGATGCTGCGAGGATACCCATCACGGATCCGCTATCCGGCACCTTGGTCGGCCTTGTCACCCGCAAGGACCTTCTCCGACTCAGGCAATCCCATAAATCCGCTGAATTGGAACGGCGGCCCTATCTTGGAAGGATGCGATAGAGGCATTGATTAGAGTGGTCTGACGGGGCTATTGCACCCTGGTTGCTTGTGGCCAGTGGAAAGCCAGGAGGGCGCGGCGGCCACAGACAGACTCGGCAAACTGAACGGCCGGTGGCAGCCGAACGTGAGGCACCCCATCGAGTTCTGAAATAGTCGATACGCCGGTCGTCATTGTTCAGGTCTCGCGCCGGCAGGCAATGGAGGAAACTCGGCGACTGTTGAATGCCGGGCTTCAAAAGCAAGAGCGAGCCGGTAGGGCGGCGAAGCCAAGACGCCGATGCGGCCGATCGTGCGGGAGAAGCCGGCGAGCTTTGTGATCTCGTCGCCCGCCGGTTTTCTCTTGGAGCAAGCCTAGAGTTGCGAAAGCGCCTTGTCGACCCGTTCGCGGGCCTTCTTCGGGAGTTTCGCAGACTTGATCGAATCGAGGTTCGCCGGAGAGTCCCCAACCACGACGACGGCAACCATGCCCATCGAAAAATGCGGCGTGCACTTGATCACATAGGCTCCTGGCACCGTGAACGTCTGTTTCAAAGTGTCGTTGATCTTGCTCTTGAAGGCTTCGGCTCCTTCCGGGATCAAACCCTTCATCGTTTCAGCGTTGTGACCCTTGTCGGTGGGAAGGAAGGTGATCGTGTCACCTGGCTGCACCTTCGTCAGCGCAGGCTCGAATACCATCACCCCGTCAGGGCCCTTGTTCATCATATGAACCTCGAAGTCCGCAGCTGCGGCCGGAACTGCGATCATTGTGAGCAAAGTTGCCGCAGCCAGATTTTTCAGAAGGTGCATGGTCAAGTACTCCGTTGAGATTGGTGTGATTGCGCTATGGAAAATGCGAGCATCCGCGTTGTGCGTCCTCAGGCTCGTGTTTCGAAACGGCGATGGCCGCCGTCCGCCCGGACAAGATCAACCAGTACGCCTGATCTGCGGTCTAACGTGGATCGGATACTGGTCTCATCCATCAAGCTAAATGCCGTCGACAGAGCATCGGCGGTGGTCGCATCATCGGCGATGACGGTCACACGCCTGTACAATGCAGCTGCTCCTCCGGTGCGCGGATCAAGGATATGGCTGAAACGCTGTGCCTTGTCGAAGTGGAAACCCATGCCACTGGAGGTCGCGACAGCCTTGTCGATCACGTCGAGAACGACGTCGGGAAACGCGTCGTCCTGTCGCTCTGCTAGGCCGATCCGCCAGGGCGTTCCATCCAACCTCGAGCCTACAGCGCGATTTTCCCCCATGTTCACGAGACTGCTAGTTACCCCGGCGTCTCGCAGCAAGTCCACGATCCTGTCCGTGACGTAGCCTTGGGCGATGCCATTCAAGGTCAGTGCCATCTTCGGTCGAGTCAGGACGATGCGATCCCGATCGAACCTGATCCCTTCGAAGCCAACGGCGTCGAGCGTGTCCCTGATCTTTTCGGCTGAAGGGCCGGATGGGTCCGCCTCGGGCCGCGTGAAGTGGTCTCGGTATAGCGACCACAGCGGCTGTATAGTGGGATCGAACCCGCCGTCACTCATGTTCCAAAATTCTTGGCAGGAGCCAAGCAGCGCCACAAGGTCTTGCGGGGGAGCGACCAGAGCGCCGACGCGGTTCAACTCGGAAAGCGCGGTATCGTCACGATAGAGGCTGAACGCGCGTTCCAGTCTTGTGACCTCGGCGACGACTGTGTCGATCAATCGTTCGGCTCGCGCGCGGTCTTCATGATTGAGGATCAGTGTCGCTGGCGCGCCGAGAGCCTGTCCCTTCCAGGTGACGGTGCTTGATGCTGCCTTTGCGGCAGTCAGGAGGGGCAAACCGGCAGCTGCGGCGAAAATCGCGATTGCGCGGCGTCGAGTATATCCTTTAGCCATGGTTGTGCCCTTCCACACTTTCCTCGGCGTCGGGGCTGGTTGTCGTGGCGTCGACACCGCCTGCACCCAGCACGTAGTCCTGCGGGACCTCGCCGAACGGGACGACGCGCCCGCCGTTCTTGACGGAAAATTGTTGCGCCGCTTCCTCTGTGCCGAACGGCACAGCCTCTTCTGCGCCCATGCCGCCCCGCAAAGAGCTGCCGATGACGTAGAAAGCCTTGCGGGCGTCAATCCAGTTGTTTTCTCCGGGCTTCTCCCAGCTTGGCGCCTTGCTCATGTCGGAGACGTAGATCGCCGCGATGTCCTTCGGCTCCTCCGGCAGCATGGTGAACGCCAAGGCGTCGCGAGCGGACGAAAACCAGATGGGTTCGGGAACTTGCGCATCCAAAATGATCTGCCCCTTGGGTCCTGGGTGTTCGAGCACGTTCATTCCGCAGTATCTGCCTGTCGCTTCGGACGTCAGCGCGTACGGTGCGGGCGGAGGAGCCTTTTGCTCTTCCTTGCAGCTTGCGAGCAGAAAGGCCGACAGGAGTGCCGCGGCCACCAAAGCGCGTCTCATAGCTCCCTCCTCGAAAATACTGCCGCGGCGAGCGCTAGCGGCACGATGGTCCACGCAGCCAGTGCGCCGACCATCATCGCGGCATTAAGCCCGGAATGCTCGGCGACGCCGCCCAGACCCGAAAAGGCGCTCGCCTCTCCCGAACCGAGGTTGAGCATCCGGTAAGCGTCGGTTGGATTGAATAGCAAAACCGCATCCAGCAGGCCTGACGGGATAGCATGCCCTCCCGCCGCGACCAGTGCGCCGAGCAACGCCATGTCGTAAATCAGGACAAAAAGCAGCCAGATGCCGATAGCTATCCCGCCCGCCGTGCTCCGCTCGCTGACGATCGCACTGGCGAGGTATCCGATCGCGACGAATACCGCCCCTAGGAGCACCGACGATCCGAGCATGTTGAGGAAGGCCCACCAACTGCCCGTGTCGATGTTGCCTCCCGTGATAGCGAGCGCCAGGGCGGCGGCACCATAGCCGCAGAGCGTCGCAAACGAGAGGATGGCAACATGGCCGAGGAACTTGCCGAGAATGATCTGATTGCGTCCGATCGGATAGCTTAAGAGCAGCAGCATGGTGCCACGCTCCATTTCGCCAACGATCGCGTCGTGCGAGAGCAGGAGCGCGATCAACGGCACGAGAAAAATGGTCAGGCTGGAAAGACTGACGATGACCACATCGAGCTGGTTGACCCCGACATTGCCTGTAGGCGCGCTCCCCAGAGCGGTAAGTGTGAGCGCCAATGCCGCAAGGAGAAGGGTAGCCCCGAGCACCCATCGATTGCGCAAGCCTTCCCGGATTTCCTTGCGGGCGATGATAAGGATGTTCTTCATTCGGCCGCCTTCCGCCCGCCAAGAAAATGGGCATAGAGGTCGTCCAATGTCGGCTCGACGAGTTGCAGCCCGGCAACCTCCGCGGGGTTGGCTGTGACCGCCCGAAGCAGCGAGACTTTGTCTTCCACCGCCACCTCGGTCTCGACGGTGTCGACGCCTGTGATCCTCCACCTGCCTGCGTTCCAGCCGGCTGTCGATTTACCGTTGGCAAGTTTGACACTCACGCGCGTGGGCAGGTGAGCCAAACCGCGCAATGTGTCCAGCGATCCATCGGCGACCTTCACGCCTTCGTTGACGATCACCACGCGATCGGCACGGCCTTCGAGTTCGGTCAACGCGTGCGACGAAAGAAGGATCGTGGTTCCAGCGGAGCGCAGTCCGTCCAGGATGTCGTAGAACCGCCGACGAAGCGCCGGATCGAGACCGCTTGTAGGTTCGTCCAGAAGCAGGACCCGCGGGTGGCCAAGCAGTGCCTGCGCCAGTCCCAGTCTCTGCCGCATCCCCTTTGAATAGGTCCGAACCGGGCGGTCGGCCGCAGCCGGAGCCAGACCAACCCGCTCCAGAAGCTCAGGTACCGAGGAGACCTCGACGCGCTTGAGGCGGGCGTAGAAGGCCAGCGTTTCCCGTCCCGTCAGGGCCAAATGGAAGGACACGCTCTCCGGCAGGTAGCCAAGCCGCCTGCGAACCTCGAAATCGCCCTTGGCCGGATCCTCGCCAAGAACGAGCACGCTGCCCGTCGAGGGGCGAATGAGCCCAAGCATGAGTTTGATCAGTGTCGTCTTGCCAGCCCCGTTGTGGCCGACGAGCGCGACCGTCTCCCCTTCGGTGAGCTCGAACGTAACATCCCTGACGGCTTCGACGCTGCCATAGCGCTTGGCGACCCCGGATACTGCTACCGTCGTGACATTCATTGCGCCGGCCTCCCTTGGGTGGGGGGTGTCATCAGGGGATGGCTGTCTACGACGCCGCCCGGTAGAAGGGCCGGGAATTGAGCCTGGGCCCAGCGGATGACCTGGACTGCGGGGCTGGTGGCCAGCACCATCGCCTGCGGAGCAGTCCACATCACCTTGTCCATGACATCGTTCGGTCGGTAGGCGTTGTCGCCGACCCCGTCACCATCGAGATCGAACGCCGGATTGTCGCTCCAGTAGTTGCCGCGGCCGTCCACCGACCAATCGAGATACCGAGTTCCCACGTATTTGACCTGATTGCGGTTGTTGATGAAGGCGTTTCCGCTTATCGAATTGCCCTCCGAGCCGGCCGTAAAGTGAATGCCGATTGAACAGCCGTCGAACCTGTTGCCCTTCAGGCGGTTCTTGTTGGCGTTGTAGATGAAAACGCACTTCTCGGGGCCCAGTCGTTCGCCCGAAAGGCTGGCGTCGGGGTTCACCGGGCTGTCATCGGAAGGCATTTTGTCAGTGGGGTCGCGGTTCCCGGCCGTTGTCCATCGGCTCTGGGGCTGCATCCGTCCAATAACGACGTTCCCCTCAATTTTCGATCCGTTGGCGAAGTTCAGCACGAGGCCATGATCGCGGTCGCCGTCAGATACGTTGCCAACGACTTTCAGCTTGTTGGAGAACATAAGCGCATAGCCGACAGCGTTTCCTATCGACGTGTTGCCGCTGATCTCGCTGTCGTTGGTGTACATGTAATGGATCGCGAAACGCACGTCGTGGAACTTATTGCCACTGAACACATTGCGTTTGCTCGCGATGGTGAAGATGCCGTCTCTGCCGAAGCTGACGTCGTTATCGACGATCTTGGCACCTGGCGCGTTCCAAACCGCGATCCCGTTGCCCAATTCGCTCATGTGGCCCTTCTTCAGGCCGATGACCGTGTTATTGCGGACCGAGGAATCAGCGGCCCCATGGACGTAGATCCCGTAGAGATTCCCGGTGACCCTGTTGAGTTCGATAAGCGCGCCTTTTGCGTTCTCGGTGGCGAACACGCCCGAGTCCATGCGTTCGAGGTTCGTGCCCGAACCGCCAATTTCAAGGCCACGGAGTGTTACGCCAGCCGCGTCAATGGTGACGACGGTGCCTTTTCCTTCGCCCACGATCGCAGCACCAGGTTCCCCTTCCAGCGTCACGGGCTTGGCGATCTTCACGGGACCCTTGTACTTGCCCGGACGCAATATGATACGGTCCCCCGGCGATGCCGCCTCGATGATCGCTGCCAGGTTGTCGGCAGGCGTGACTGTACGCTCCGCGGCCTCGGCGGGGATGGCGATGGCGACCGGGAAGGCCACCATCGCTATGATCGTCACGCGCGTCATCATACCGACTTCGGTTCGACCATCATGCGGCCTTTCATTTCCATGTGCATCGCATGGCAGAACCACGAGCAATAGTACCAATAGACACCTGGCTTGGCTGCCTTGAAGGTCACCGACGCCGTCGCCTGCGGTGCCACCTCCATATTGATACCATAATTGACGATGCAGAAACCGTGCGTCAGGTCCTCGACTTCGTCGATGTTGGTGACATAGACGGTGACCTCATCACCCTCCTTGACGTTGAAGGACTCTAGCCCGAATGCGGGAGCCGCGGATGTCATGTAAACCCGAATCTTGTCGCCGTCGCGGATGACCTCCGAGTCCACCATGAGGTCGATGTTGTCCTTCTTCGCCTGTGCGACCGCTTCGGCGAAGAACGGGTCCTCGCGGTTCCACACATGAACCGGATTGATTTTGGACGCATGCACGATCGTCGCGTCGTGGGGCTCGGCGAAGGTCGGGTTGTCGTGGACGAGCACCATTTCATCGCCTGAGATGTCGATCAGCTGGTCGCTCTCCGGCTTCAGCGGGCCGGCGTTGAGGTAGCGATCTTTCGAGAACTTGTTAAGTGAGATGAGCCACTTGCCGTCGGCCTCCTTGGTCTGGCCCATCGAGGAGTGGTTGTGCCCCGGCTGGTAGTGGACATCCAGCTTCTGGCGGATGGGGTTGATCTTCTCACCCTTGAATGCCCGCTTGGCATCCTCGATGTTCCACTTGCACACCTGGCTGTCGATGAAGAGCGTGGTGTAGGCATTCCCCTTGCCGTCATAGGCGGTGTGCAGTGGCCCGAGCCCAAGTTCCGGTTCGGCGACAACGGTGTCGCGCGGCTTGATCTTGTCGTCGAAGAGGTCGTCGAACTTGCGCACGTCGAATACGGTGACCGTCGGTGAAAGCTTGCCTGCCGCTACCGCGTGGATGCCGTCCGGAGCCGTGTTCATCCCGTGAGGGCTGTTCGGGACGGGAATATAGCGGGTGTATTTCGAACCTTTTCTGCCATCGACGACAGGAACACCATTCATTTCCTTAAAATCGCCCTTGGCAACGGCTTCCTCGATACGCTTGAGGTTAAAGACCACAACCCAGTCGAGGTCGTTGGCCATCATCTGCTCGAGTGTGACGCCGTTCTCCGAATTGTAACAGGTGGAATAGCAATACTTTCCCTGGTAGTCGGCATCGACGTTGTCGAGGTTGCCGTCGACGATAACCTGCCAGGCGACCTTCATCGTCTCGCCATCAACGGCGCTGAAGATGGAGTGGTACTGCTTCGGATCGTCCAGGACCTTGCCGTCGTTGGGGATCGGCACTCCGTCTTCGCCATTGCAGAAGACGTAGCCTGTCTTGGGGAACTTCTGGACGCGCAGCCCGTGCACGGTATGTTGGTTTGGAAGCTCGATGATCTTGTCGCACTTCATGACGTCGAGACGGATACGGCAGACCCGCGTGTTGGACTTGTCGTTGGCGAAGAGATAACGGCCGTCGTAGGTGCCGTCCGTGAACGACGGGTGTGGGTGGTGAAGGTCACCGTTCTGGTAGACGCCGCCGCGATCTTTGAGAAACTCCACTGTCTCGGGTCGCATGTTTTCCGTGAGGACCTTCAGGCTCTCATTCGTTTGCCCCCATCCCGTCGCGCTGCAACGGTTAAACACCGGAATGCGCATGATTTCGCGCATCGAGGGAACGCCGACGATGCGGACTTCGCCCGACTGGCCGCTCGAAAAGAAAGTGTAGTATTCGTCCAGCTCGCCGGGGCGAACCTCGCCCTTCGACGGTTCCTGGGCCATCGCTTGAGACGCTCCGCCAGATAGGCCCAACGCACCGCTAGCCGTCGCCGCTCCCGCAGCCGCGGCCACGGCAGTGGTGCCCAGTAGTTGACGTCTGTTAAAAAGGGGCAGCTTGTTGTCTTCATTCGACATGGTATTGCCTCCTGGGGTGCGGCCCGCATTTGTCGCGTGCCTATTTCGAACTGGTGACCGGCTCTCCGTTATGCGTGACGAGCGTCTTTGGCATTTTCTTTTCTCCCCTCGATTCCGGGGTCGAAAGCGCCATGAACTTTTCGCGTTTCAGCCTCACCTGGATCATGTGCGGACAGCGCTGGTCGTCATGGTAGAGCTCCTGGCAATGCATGCAGTAGATGCACTCGTTGACGTTGATGGGACCTTCCGGATGAATCGCCTGTACCGGGCACTCCTTGGCGCAACGCTGACAGGGGGAGCCGCATTCGGACCAGCGCTTCAACCATTCGAACGTGCGAATACGGCCAGGTATGGCAAGCGCTGCCCCAAGCGGGCAGAGATAACGGCAGTAAAACCGCTCGATGAAGAGGCTGGCTGCCAAGAGTGCCAAGGCGAAGACCACGAACGGCCAGTCACGGATGAATTTGAGGATAATCGCGGTCTTGAACGGCTCGACCTCGGACAGCATTTCCGCATAGGCCATCGAATAGAACGACATGCCGAAAAGCCCGAGGAAGACGATGTATTTGATTGGCCAAAGGCGCTCGTGAAGTCCCCAGGGAATGGTTACCTGCGGCACCTTCAGTCGCTTGGCGACGATGCTCAGCAGTTCCTGCAAAGCGCCGAACGGGCAGAGCCATCCACAGAACGGGCCGCGCCCCCAAAACAGAAGGCCGGCTGCGACGGCGGCCCAAAGAATGAAGATCAACGGTGCCGCCAGGAAGAACTCCCAGCTGAAATTGGTGACCAGTGCGTTCGTGAACGTGAGGACGTTAACGACCGACAGCTGTGCGTTGGCATACCAACCAAGCCAGACGAGGGTGAAAACCAGATATCCGGTACGAAGCCAGCCGAATAATCTGGGCCTTTTGACCAGCCAGTCCTGGAAGAAGAAAATCGCCGTCAGGACGAGGAGCGCTGCGACGGTGATCGCGATCTCGACGCTGTTCATGTCCCACATGCGCTTCCACAACGGCTGTTCGTCTGGCGTCAACTTCGGATCGCTCGCCTGGGGGGGCGCGACTTGCGATGTCTGGGCCGGCGTCGTCGGCACCTCCGCCTTCGTGACGGTGTAGTAGCTGGAGGGAAGCGAGTAACCGATCGTAAACGGGATAACTGATTTGTCGCGAGCGCCCGTGCTGCTGCGTTGCACGAGCAGTTCCAGCTCCCATGGCTCGGTCGCCGCGAAGGTGAATTCGGGCGGCACGACGAACAGCGCGATCTCCCTCAGGCGCGGTGCGTCCGACGGCGCGAGCGCTGCGATCCTCGTATGGTCCCGATCGCGAAACCGCAGGCCCTGTCCGCTCTGTAGCAATTCGATGCGGTCGAAAATACCGCCCCGGACGTATCCGGAGCCTTTGAAGGAGTATGCGCCGTCCCCGGCCACAAGGATTGCAGACTGGCCCGGTTTGAGCTTGCCGGCGAGACGCTGATACGCGACATCGCCAAGGAGGGTTTTGCCGATCACGGGCACGCTCACCGGGGCGATGTACAGATCGATGAAACGGTCTTCGGGGTTTGCGGTTTCCGGGTGCGAAGCCGCTTCCGAATGTCCGGCCTCTTGAAAAGCCTTCGAAACCTCGTCGACTGTCAGTCGCAGGCTCCTGACCGAGCCGTCTCCGAGGAGGGTTTGCCAGTCGCTCGCCTGGTCCTTCGAAAGGTCGAGTGTTTTGACGTCGGGCAACTGCTGAACGCCGATTGACCGGCCTCCACCCAAGCGGTTGCTCCGGATGAGGCTGACGGCCGAGCGGACGATACTGTCGCCCATGACGAGAACCGTGACCGTCGCCCCGCTGACGATGTCCACCTCCGGCGGGCGCTCAGCCCCGGCGGCGACCCTTCCAAGGTCTTTGCCGATGATCGAATTCAAGGCGGCGACGACTTTGGCCTGAGGAATTCCGATCAGGACGATCGGCTCGTGGTGTTCTATGAGCTTGAAGCCCTTGATGATGCCGGACGGATCGATGCCAACCGCGATGCGGATAGGCTTGCCGGAATAGCCGACCGAACTCGTGAAATCGGAATTAAGGTAGACATACCCAAGCAGGTCCTCACCTCGAAAGACCGGCGCGATCGGTGGTTCCCCCACGGCGTCGCCGAAGCGGTCAGCACCTTCGAAAAGCTCACCCGGCTGGACTCTTTCAAGAAAAGTGGGAAGCTGTCCTGCCAATGCTGCGGTTCCGAACAAAAGTCCGACGAACGCCACTGCAAGCACGAGCATGTTTGCAAACAATGACAACCGAACTCTTTGTGAAAAGTTCATTGCGCTGACCGTTGGATTTCTTTGCGTCCCAAGATCAGAATGTATCCTAACCTTGATCAAAGACAACTCCTCGTTGGAAAAACTTACGATTCTCTGACAGTGGATATTCGGGCAAGGGGAAGACCTGACAGGAGTGAGCTGGTATGTCGTCAAACACCTCTGATCCTTGGAAACTGGCATCATTGGACGAGCTGTTGGCGCTTGCTGGTGCGATGGAACAGGAAGCGATAGACGGATACGTCGCCCTCGGTCTCAGGATGAAGGCCATGGGACGTCCCGAGCTTGCGGCAGTGTTCGACGCGCTGGTCGCCGAGGAGCGGGCGCACTTGAGAAAAGTGGGCGAATGGGAGAACGCGCTTGGACACAAAACGCGCTCGGTCTCCACACATCCTCCCGAGCATTTGTTCGACGACGAGGCAGCGGGGAAAGTGGCTCCCGAGATGCTGAGCGCCTACCGCGCGTTCTCGATTGCCGTTCGCAACGAGGAACGCGCGTTCGTGTTCTGGTCTTACGTCTCGGCCCATGCCCGGTCGCAAGACATTAGAGACGCGGCCGAACGAATGGCCCGGGAGGAACTCGGTCACGTTGCCACGTTGAGACGCGAGCGGCGGCGTGCATTTCATCAGGAACGAAGCCAGGTACTCTCGGTCGACAAAGGCGATTTGCCGCTCCTCGAGCGGAAGTTGTCGAACCTCCTTAAATCGATGGCAGAACTATCGACGGTGGGCGGACGCGACGACCTACTGGCTCGTTCAAATGAAGCCGACCTGAGGTCAAAAACGATGCTGGAACACCCGTTTTTGACCACTTCGCGTCCGGAGAGGGCGACACAAAAGGCAGTCGAAAGTGCGCTGCCGCTCGGTGAATTCCTGGCAGAGTGCTACCTCGACATCGGAGATCGCGCGGCCAATGAGGAGGATGCTGATAGGGCCCGCGAGTTCGCCTCCCAGGTCATTCACTGTCTTCGGGCGCTTCGCCGCCTACCCTCGACATGATCGCAAGCCACTGTCCTAGTCCATCTCAGCATCTAGTCATGGCGGAGACGACGCGGTCAATTCCTTCGGGGCGCCGAACTGCATCAGAATGAACGTCGAGCCGATCGTGCTCCAGATTACCGCATACGGTATCGTGTTTGTTTCCGATTTGTGCGCCCAGGATCGCATAATGTATCTAGTGGGACGAGTTCGTGATTGCCGGCATCAGGTCCGTTTTCGCCTGTGTATGATCTTGCCTGGTCGCCAATTTCGCCGTGTGATGGCCGCCCACGATTCGGTGAGTGGTTAGGCCGCTTGGAGAGTCGGCTGATAGACGATCACCTGTCAGGTTATGGAAAGCGAGATACGTCCACGAATGGTTGCTCCGGGTTTCAATGCCGTCAGCCCTGCGCTTTCTCTGAGGGTTTCCGAGAGGGCAAATGCGCCCGCGGCATGAGAGACCGGTTCAACGCAAATGTAGCCGGTCGTCCGGTGCACGACGACAAATGGAAGCCCGGACTGCCGGGAGACTTCCAGCCTGCCTGCGTCCGTCGATATCGTCGTATGGGACCATTCCGAAAAATGCTCGGTGAAGGGGCGGTTGATTAGTGGCTCCGTTGGCAGAGGCCGCCGTTCCCAGCCATCGGTTGGCTGGCTGGAGACCGACGACGGCCGCCTCAAGCCTGCATTGCATTGTACCGGAGTGTCCAGAGTTGAAACAAAATATGGGTGCCAACCCAGTCCAGCCGGTACCGAAGTGCTCGCCTGATTTGTGAGTTCAAGCTCTACGTCCAATCTTGAACCGCTTATGCGGAAGCGTTGCATCGCCAGGAATTCAAAAGGCCATTCGGGATCAGCCTTGTAGTGCAGCGTCAGCACCAACTCGTCCGGCGTTGACGACAGAACATCCCACGGTCGGCGATGCGCAGGTCCGTGCATGGCATCCGCGCCGCGGTATGGATTCGGCTGAAGCTGATGGCTTCCGTCTCCTTGCTTGAAGCGGGCATCTGCCAGTCGTCCGTGAAACGGAAACAAAGGGAAGGCGCCAGCCTTTGGCCAGTCGAGAGGATCGAAGTCCAAATCGATCAGTGGAACGATGACGTCGCCGTAATCTCTGTGCAACAACCGCGCCAGACGTCCTCCAAGGTCGGGCCGGAAGGTAGCCGATAGCGCACCGCTGTTGATGGTCAGATCGGGCACGATAAGCTCCAATCACATTCCGATAGGCCTTGAATCATGCCGCCCAGCGTCCCTACGGTCCTACCCGGCGACGCCTGATCGCGCCGTCGTGATCCTTCGCGCAAAACCGCCCGCCTTGAAAATGGTCGGCGACGTGGATGTTTTCCGCTGTCGGCGCCTGAGCGTTCAACGAAGCGGCCGCGTCGTGCGCGGTGCCCCGATCCAGCGGCCGATAGCCAAGCTTCTTCGCAATCGAGTTGTCCCACCAGTCGTACTCGGTCTGAGAAACCCCATAGACAGTGGTGCAATCGACGTCGGGATGTTCAAGCCCGATTAGAATGAGCTGTGCAAGGTCTCGCGGGCTGACCCACGTGCCGAGACTGCGTGAGTCACTGCGTGGATCATGCGGGTCGATCGTAGCGTTCGCGATCCTAATGATGAGGCTGCGGATTCCGAACTTCTCAAAGTACAGGCCGGCTTCAAGTTCATTCCAGCACTTGCCAAGGCCGTAGAAGCTGTCGGGGCGCATCAAGCCATCCGATGGCACCTGGTGATCGCGGGGATAGAATCCAGTGGCATGGTTGCTGGATCCAAGTATCACCCGCTTGATGCCGAGCTCCCGCGCGGCCTCGTACAGATTGTGCGTGCCGAGAACGTTCACACGAAGAATATCCTCGATCGCTCTCTCGCCGGGATATCCGGCTAGGTGAATGACCGCGTCGACGCCGTCCAAGGCGTTCCGCATAGCTCCCAAGTCGCAAATGTCGACCTGGGACCAGGTCTCGTCCTCACGCACATCGCCGGGATCCATAGTGTCCAGGATACGGATCGATCGGATTTTCCCTTTAAGGGCCTCTCGAATTCTCTGGCCCACTCTGCCTGAGCCACCAGTGAGCGCCACGACCTGGTCCGACCGATATGACACGGGTTCTCCATCTGATGCAGCGGCTGCATCAGGCAATGTTTTCGGGTATTGCACTTTCTAAACTCCGTCGAACATTCGCTGGCGCGCGTTCAGGATATGGCGCTGCATCGCAATACGTGCGCCTTCCGAGTCACGCTGCCGGATCGCTTCGAATATTGCGTCGTGCTCCGACTGAACGGACCGTAGACGCTCGGGTGTACGTAGCAGACTGAGCTGACGAGTAATATTCATGCCCGTGGCGATGTGTGGTGCCAGGGATTCTTGTATAGAGATGTAGTATGGATTTCGTGTCGCATGGGCCACCGCTTCGTGAAACTGACGATCCTCTTCAATCCCGACCGTACCGGTCTTGACGCAACGTTCCAGCACTTCGAGCGCCTCCCTGAGGTTCTGAAGATCTTCCTCCTGCCACCTTTCAGCAGCCAGCGCAGCGGCCGCGGCTTCGTGACCCGCTCGGAACTCGAAACAGCGCTGAACGTCTGCAAGTGATCCAACCTGCGCAAACCGAAGAACCGCCACATCAGGCTGCCGCTTTACGTAGGTACCTGAGCCTTGTCTGGAGACGACGACGCCATCCTCCCGAAGGCGACCCAGAGCTTCGCGTACAACGGGCCTTGAAACAGCAAATCGGGTTGAAAGATCGGTCTCTGAGGGGAGTCTGCTGTTCAGTCTCAGATCGCCACGGGCGATAAGCGCCACGATCCCGTCATAGACGACATCGCTCAATCGCTCCGGAGATGTATCCCTGGCCGCGAGTTCTAACCCGGTATCGGTCATGTCGCTCTATCCCGATTTGTAAGAAGTGCTTCTCTCCGAAAGGCAGTGTGAAGTCGCCCAGCAAGCGAACGGAATTCCCACTGCGAATTCCGACTGTTGAACTTATAGCAACGTATGCTTCGCGAAGACAAGTTCGCTCCTTCCTGCGTCCGTCCGATATTCGCTTTCGGACTATTGTTTACCTATTAAAATCACATTTTACGAATACGGGCAATAGCGTTGACACTTGTAAATAGCTGTAATACGACTTCACGGCGACAAAAGGCTTGAGGACGGAAGGCCCTGGAGGCTGACCGAGGCTTTTAAAGTGGAGGAGGAACGTTGAATGCGCAACAATCGTGAGCATGACACCCGGTCATTTGGGCGTCGAGCAGTGTTGAAGGGTATGGCAGGCGTCGCAGCGCTGCCGTTGCTGGGATCTGTCGCTAGCGGCCAGGCTTCGCAAAATGAGGCGACAGATTTGGCAAATCTTGTAAAGGAGGGGAAACTGCCGCCCTTGGCCGAACGCGTTGGCCCCGAGCCGTTGATCGTTCAGCCATTGGAGGGGGGCGGCACCTACGGTGGCGAGTTGCGGTTCGGTCTGCGGGGGAGCTCCGATCACAACAATATCCTCCGCATGGTCGGCCCTCAGGGGTTGGTGCGGTGGAACCCGACTTACACGGAGATCGTGCCGAACGTCGCAAAGTCCTACGACGTTGATGAAACAGGGCGCGTTTTCACATTCCATCTCCGCAAAGGGATGAGATGGTCGGACGGTCATCCATTTGGGGTCGACGACATTCTCTTCAACATCGAGGACATCGTCCTCAACAACGAATTCGCGCCGACGCAGCCACGCTACATCATGGGCGGCGAGCCCATGAAGGTGGAAAAAGTCGACGACCTGACAGTCCGCTTCACTTTCAAGGAATCCTACGGGGACTTTCTGGCGGAGCTCGCGAGCCCGCTCGGGCAGCACCCCGTCCTCTATGCGAAGCACTACTGCTCGCAGTTCCATCCCAAATACAGCGGCAATATCCAGCAACTAATCAAGGAAAACGGGGCCAGCGACTGGCAGACTCTTTTCCTTCAGAAATGCGGTGACATCGAGATCCCGTCCCGATGGGCCAATCCCGAGCGCCCGACGCTCGATGCTTGGGTGGTAAGGGAGCCCTATGTCGGAGCAGCGACCCGAGTGGTGCTTGCTAGAAATCCATACTTCTGGCAGGTCGATCCCGAAGGCAAGCAGTTGCCGTATATCGACAGCGTAAGCGGCGCCATCTCGCAGGATGTCGAAAGCCTCGTGCTCTCGGCAATTGGCGGCCGCGTCGATTTCGGACTGCGTCACCTTGACCCCCCGGCGAACCGCCCGGTGCTGGCGGCCAATCGCGAGAAGGGCGACTATCGGTTCTTCGCAGCGACGCCTCCCGGCGGCGTTGATACCATTTTCAACCTCAATCTGACCCATAAGAATCCTGAGCTGCGCGAGCTCTTCAACAAGAAGGACTTTCGCGTCGCCCTTTCCCTTGGGCTGAACCGGCGCGAGATCATCGACACGGTGCTGCTCGGGGAGGGCGAGCCGTGGCAGCACGGCCCGTTCGAGAACCATCCGTACTTCCACAAGCGAATTTCGACGCAATACCTAGACTTCGACTCGGACAAGGCGAACGGCCTTCTCGATGGAATCGGCTTGGAGAAGCGCGGCGCTGACGGGATGCGGCTTTTGCCAACCGGAAAACCGCTGAAGTTCAAGATCGACGTCATCCCGACATTCAATCCGGAGTGGGTCGACATCCTGCAGCTTGTGGAACAGCAGTGGGCAAAGATCGGCGTCGACGTGGACATCAATCCCCTCGAACGGACGTTCTTCTTCGAGCGGACATCCGGTAGCAACGATCATGACGCGGCGGTGTGGACGGCCATTCAAAGCTGGGTTCCGGGCCAGATCCCGCAACATATCGTACCGCTGCACCAGGACAGCCGATGGGGAATTGCTTGGCGCGACTGGTACGTGAGCGGCGGGTCGAAAGGCGAAGAGCCTCCGGAAAGCGTTAAGGAAAGGATCAAGCTCTATGACCAGGCGCGAGGCGTGGTGGATCCGGAGCGCCGGAAGGAACTCATCGAGAAGATCGCGGATATCGCCGCTGATGAATTCGAGGTTTTCGGGCTGGCGAAGGCGCAGTCGACCTATGGCATCGTCAAAAACAAGATGAAGAACGTGCCGGAAGAGATTCCGAACACCTGGTATTGCGCCGCTCCGTCGCAGGCTCTCCCCCAGACGTGGTTCTGGGGAGCCTGAAGATCAGGAATGGTTACAGGTGGCGCTGCTGATGCAGCGCCACGCCTTTCGGTTTTCGCAGAAAGATGAGCTCATGCTACTTGCTTACATCCTGCGGCGCATTCTATGGGCGGTTCCGTTCCTGTTCGCGGCATCTCTCATCGCTTTCGCTCTGATATCCGCCCCACCCGGCGACTATCTCACCACGTTCGCGGCGACGCTTGCCCAGTCAGGAGACGTGGTAGACCAAGCCCGACTCGACGCGCTTCGAGAGCGTTACGGTTTCGACCAGCCGTTCCTTGTTCAGTATTTCCGATGGATATCCGGCGTTCTCACGGGCGACTTTGGTATCTCGTTCGAGTGGCAGCAACCGGTCTCTCAGTTGATCGGTGAACGCATGGCGCTGTCGGTAACGCTCGCGTTTGCAACCCTTCTCTTCACGTGGGCGCTTGCGTTTCCGATCGGCATCTACTCCGCTGTCAAGAAGTACTCCGTTGGAGACTACATCATCACCGGCATCGGTTTCATGGGGCTCGCCACTCCGAACTTTCTCGTCGCGCTCGTGCTGATGTACGTCGCGGTCGTTCACTTCGGCGCAGATGTTTCCGGTCTTTTCTCTCCCGAGTATCAACAGGCTCCCTGGTCCTGGGGCAAGGTTGGTGACCTGCTTTCGCATCTGTGGATACCGGTGATCATCCTCGGTCTCAGTTCCACGGCGAGCTTGATCCGCATCATGCGCGCAAATCTCTTGGATGAGCTCCACAAGCCATACGTGACGACGGCTCGCGCCAAGGGGTTGTCGGAATTCCATCTCATAATGAAATATCCAGTGCGCCTTGCGCTGAACCCGTTCGTGTCTACGATCGGTTGGGCGTTTCCGCATCTGATTTCCGGCGCTGTAATCACAGCGTTCGTGCTCTCGCTGCCAACATCGGGGCCGCTGCTTTTGCAAGCTCTGCTTGCGCAGGACATGTACTTGGCCGGCGCCTTCATCCTCCTCTTATGCTGCCTATCGATCATTGGCATGCTGGTCTCAGACATTCTGTTGGCCGTGATCGATCCGCGAATTCGCTACAGGTGAACCGATGACAGCGACAGCAGATCCACGTCTTCTTACAACCTCCGCCGAAGATCAGGCCTCGCAATGGCGCCTCATCTGGATAGCTTTTCGGCGGCATCGCCTAGCAATGACAGGGGCGATCGTCGTCCTGTCTCTCTACATGATTGGAGCCTTCGCCGAATTCCTGGCACCGTTCGATCCGAACGCGTCCTCTGCGAAGGACATCTACCATCCACCACAGATGCTGCGGTTCATCGATCGAGATGCTGAAGGCGGCTGGCAACTGCGCCTTCATGTCGACGGAATGAAGGCGCAGCGCGATAAGTTTACACTCGAGACCACGTTTGTTTCGGATCCGGGCAAGAAGATCTATCTTTCGATATTCGGCAAGGGTGATCCCTACGCGCTTTGGGGGCTGATACCGATGGAGCGGCATCTGCTCGCTCCCGTGAACCAGGAGGAACATTTCTATCTGATTGGAGCGGACCGCCTCGGCAGGGATATGCTGAGCAGGATCATACATGGAACGCGTGTGTCCATGTCGATCGGCTTGATCGGTGTTGGAATGAGCCTGATGCTCGGCCTCATGCTCGGGGGGCTTTCCGGCTACTACGGCGGGGTGATCGATATGGTCGTCCAAAGAGTTGTCGAACTGATCCTCTCCCTGCCGACGATACCGCTCTGGCTGGGGCTGAGTGCCGCTCTCCCCCAGTCCTGGTCGCCGCCTCAGCGCTATTTTGCGATCACTGTAATCCTTTCCCTCGTGGCATGGACCGAACTCGCCCGTGTGGTGCGAGGACGTTTCCTCGCCCTCCGAAACGAGGATTTTGTGATCTCGGCCCGGCTCGACGGTGGGAGCACGACGCGAATTATCTTTCGGCATATGATGCCTTCGATGATGAGCCACATCATCGCCTCTGTCACGTTGGCCATTCCCGTGATGATCATTGCCGAGACTTCATTGTCGTTCCTTGGCCTTGGCTTGATGCCACCCACGATCTCGTGGGGCGTCCTGCTCAAAGAGGCCCAAAACATCAGGTCCATAGCGCAAGCGCCTTGGCTTTTCGCTCCCGGAGCCGCCGTTTGCCTCGCAGTGCTTTCACTGAACTTCCTTGGTGACGGGCTACGCGATGCTGCCGACCCTTACGCTCAAGACAGCCGCTGAAGAGGAACGAGCCATGGTTACTTCGGATAGCAGAACAATTCTGGAAGTGAAAAACCTAACCACCGAGTTCAAGACCCGACTTGGTCCATATCGCGCAGTAGATGATGTATCGATCGAGCTGCGGGCAGGGAAGACGCTTTGCGTCGTCGGGGAAAGCGGCTCGGGAAAGAGCGTTATGGCTCGTTCGATCCTGCAGATTGTCGATCCTCCGGGCAAGGTTGTTGGAGGTCAGGTGATCCTCCATCGCAGCTCGGATCGTAGCGCCGAGCCAAACTGCGTGGACATTCTTTCGCTCAATCCGAAGTCGGCGGCCATCCGCGCAATCCGCGGTCGTGACATCGCGATGATCTTTCAGGAACCAATGAGCTCACTGTCGCCGGTCCATAAAATTGGCGATCAGGTCGGAGAGGCGATACGCCTACACGAACACGTTTCCAAAAAGGAAGCGCGCGAGCGGGCTGTTGAGTTGTTGCGCAAGGTGGAGATTCCCGATCCGGGGTCGGCGATCGATAGATACACCTTCGAATTTTCCGGCGGAATGCGGCAGCGTGCGATGATAGCTATGGCGCTTGCCTGCAACCCTTCCGTCCTCATCGCTGACGAACCCACGACTGCACTGGACGTTACAATACAGGCGGAAATTCTGGCTCTCATTCAGTCGTTGCAAGCGTCCAGTGATATGGCCGTGTTGTTCATCACGCATGACATGGGCGTGGTTGCGGAGATTGCGGACGAAATTGCGGTCATGCGCTTCGGAAAGGTTGTTGAGCGTGGAGATGTTCATCAAATCTTCGAGAAGCCGGAACACCCCTATACCCAACGGCTCTTGGAGGCCGTTCGCGAACTCGACCGTCCTTCGGAACGGCGCCTTTCGATGCGCAAGGAGCGGCCGCTTGGCCCACCGTGCCTCGTTTCGAAAGGGGTCCGAAAGGAGTACAACTTTTCGAAGGGCTTCCTGGGACTTCAACGCAGCAGCCTGGTCGCGGTCGACAATGCCGATCTGGAGCTTAGGGAAGGGGAGAACCTGGGTATCGTTGGCGAAAGCGGGTCCGGAAAGACGACGTTGGGCCGATGCCTGCAGCGCGTGCACAACGTAACCTCCGGCAAGATCCTCTACACAGACCGGGCAGGGGGGCAGATCGATCTCGCTCCACTTGAGGGTCAGGCCTTGAAACAGCCCTGGCGCGACGTGCGCATGGTGTTCCAGGATCCGTTTGCCTCGCTCAATCCCCGCATGACCGTCGGCCAGATCATCGCCGAACCGCTAGTCGCCAACGGGTTACTGTCCGGCCAGGCCCTCAGCGAACGGGTGGCGGAACTGTTGGATCTCGTTGGATTGCCGGCATCGGCGATCGAGCGCTATCCGCACGCGTTTTCGGGAGGTCAGCGTCAGAGAATCTCGATCGCTCGCGCCATTGCGCCAAATCCGCGTGTCATAATTGCGGATGAAGCGACCTCCGCGCTCGACGTCAGCCTACGCACGCAAATTCTGAACCTCCTCCTCGACCTGCAGGAACGGCTCGAGTTGAGTTTCATCTTCATCAGCCATGATATCGGAGTCATCCGCTACTTCTGCGATCGCGTGGCGGTCATGTACCGTGGGCGCATAGTTGAGACGGGCGAAACGGAAGTCGTCTGCAGCAATCCGCAACATCCGTATACGCGATCGCTCCTGTCCGCAGTTCCAGTCGCCGACCCCAAGAAGCGCGGCATGGCAGAACGTGTCCGCTACCGTGAAGACGCATAAAAGCAAGGGTGAATTAGAATGAAGATTACAGACATCAAGACTTATCTCATGCAGGTCGGTGCGCGGCCGGGCCTGCCCGGCGCTTCGCCGACTGGCGTCGCCGGTGAGGCGGACTTCCGTGGCTCGCGCAACTGGCTGTTCGTGAAGATCGAGACCGACGAAGGCGTCACCGGTGTTGGTGAATGCTCCGGATGGCCAAGGGTGGTCCAGACGGCAATTCAGGACTACAGGACGATTTTGATCGGCGAGGATCCTCGCGACATCGATCGCCTCTGGCACCGGATGTTCGTTGCATCGATGGGACACGGCATGCTTGGTACGATCGGTGGCGGCGCATTGACCGGCATCGAAATGGCACTCTGGGATATCAAGGGCAAAGCGTTGGGACAGCCGATCTGGAACCTGCTTGGCGGCCAGTTCCGCAACAGGATTCCCGTTTATGGACACGCAAAAACCCCGGAGCGGGCCCGCGAGTTGCTCGAACGGGGATATAGGGCCGTCAAGGTCGGATTCACCGGGGCCGTTGACATCGGCAAGGTTGCTGCAGTGCGCGAGGCCGTTGGCCCCGAGGTGGATGTCATGGTCGATGCGCACGGCCCATCCTGGATGACGGCGCAGGACGCTATCATCTTAGGGCGCGAGCTTGAGGCTCTCGACCTCCTCTTCCTCGAAGATCCGGTCGCACCTGAAAACCTCGATGCCCTGCAAAGGGTTCGCGACGCAGTCGACATCCCGCTCGCCGCCGGCGAACGCGTCAGCAATATTTGGGGCATCCGTCCCTACATCGATCGTGATCTGGTGGACGTCATTCAACCCGACACCGGTCGTGCCGGTGGAATCACGCAGATGCGCAAGATGGCGGCAATGGCGGAGGCGCACTACATCACCGTGGCGCCGCATTCCGGCTCGCTTGGGCCAGTTGCGGAATTCGCCGCACTACATGTCATGGCCACGATTCCGAACGCTCTTATGCTCGAGCGCGTGGAGATCGACTGGCCGGGGCGCTACGAGGTCGTACAGCCGGTGCTCAAGGCCACGGACGGTCATTTACCGGTTCCCAATGCGCCCGGATTGGGCGTCGAGATCATCGAAGAAGAAATCGAAAAGTATCCGAGCCGGCGAAATATCGGCGACATGCCGCCGGACGACGGGCGTGCTTATGAGCCTGGTACGCTCACTGAATGCGTCTACTTCCAACCACGGCTTCGCCGTCGAGCACGCCTGCGTTTGAGCCAGCCGCAGGAATAGCGCGCGGTCACCAGCAGAACGGGCGGCGTCGCGCGCCCTGTAGGGTAGGCTGGGACAACCCAGTCTACCCTGTCCGCCCGCAAAGCAGCAAATCAGGGCTTTCGAGTTATCGTTGCTGCTCAGGCGACCAGCTACATCGTACCAAGATCGGACCAGCCGTGCGTATCGACTATCCAACAGTTGAATATCTCTTAGACCAGCCCATCGGAGCGGGCGAGGGGCCGCTGTGGAGTGCCGGGGAGCAGGCGTTGTACTTCATCGACATTAGGGGTCCGGCGCTGTTTCGTTTGAGCCTCAACAGCATGAAGCTCGATCGGTGGGTCATGCCGAGCACTATCGGCGGATTCGGTCTATGTCGGGATGGGCGATTGATCGTCGCACTGCGCGGGGGGGTGCACTACTTCGACCCTGGTGCCGAGCGATTTGAGCTCATTTGTCACCCAGAAGCGGATCGGCCGATGAACCGGCTGAACGACGCCAAGGTTTCTCCCGACGGTCGTTTCTTTGTGGGAAGCATGGACACACGACCCGAGAAGGAGCGTGTCGCCTCTTTGTTTCGTGTCGATCCTGACGGGGAGGCGACGCGGATGTTTGGAAACTTGATCGTCTCGAACGGCCTGGCCTGGAGCCCGGATGGCAAGACGCTGTATCACTCGGACAGCCGCAGTTCCTACGTTCAAAGCTTCGATTACGACTTGAAGACAGGTGCGCTTTCAAACCGGCGCCTTGTCGTGGAACTGACCGAAGACGACGGCAGACCAGACGGCGCGGCTTGTGATGCGGAGGGATTCTATTGGTCAGCCGGGGTTACCGCCGGATGCCTTAACCGCATCGCTCCCGATGGTCGCATTGATCGCAAGGTAATGCTTCCCGTGCCAGCGCCCACCATGCCCTGTTTCGGGGGGGCCGATATGAAGACGATGTTCGTCACTTCCTTGACTTCGGCGCGCACAGGCACCGAGGTTGCGGGAACCGTCATAGCATTCCCCGTCGACGTGCCGGGCGCACCTGTCGCAAGGTTCAGTGAGAACATCCTCGCCAGATAGAGCGCAATTGGCGGCGTCTTCCGACCCTGAGCGGACCGCAGAATTCGCTACTCTCGTCTAATTCCTTCCCGAGATACCGTCGTGGCTCCCTCAGATAGGGCAAAATTTGTTTTGTCTCGGAGGCTCTCGAAGGCGAAAACCCGCCAAAATCCGGGAATTCGGAAATGTTTGCTCAAATCCGGTCGATAAAAGTTGTTAATACTTGCCTTTTCCTGTCTGTTATATAAGATCGCAGTGTGAGAATGGTCGCAGGACCATGACGGAGCGCCGGCGATACGAGCGGCGCCCTCGCAGGAAATTGAATCGGAGGAATTTAACGCAATGCAGCAGCCATCAGCCGTGCCGAGAATGTCCCATGATCGCCCGATCAAGGCAGCGCTCGTCACTCTCCCTTACGCGCCGGAGGAACTCGACGAGTTGCGGGCAGCGGTTGCGCCGGCGGACTTCATTCACTGCTCGTCGACGGACGAGAAGGGAATTGCAGCCGCCCTCGAGGCCGTCGATGTTGCGATTATCGCCGGCGATCTCGACGACCGGTACATCAACGCTCCGAACCTCAAGTGGGTGCACTGCGACCATTCGGGGCTAACGAAGTCAGCACGGCCCGAGGTCTTCGAGAAGGGTCTGATCGTCACCGGCGCGGCAGGAAGATCAGCCGCTGCACTCGCTCAGCACGCGTTCTACTTTGCTCTGGCGCTCACCTATGACGCCAAGCAACTTATCGAGATGCAAACCGCTCATGTCTGGCGGGGAATTCCAGGCTATGGCGAAAAGCTGGGACTTGCCGGCAAGACGCTCGGGATTGTCGGCTACGGTCAGACGGGCGTGGAGATGGCAGCTCTCGGAAAGGCGTTCCAGATGAAGGTGATTGCCTACAATCGTAGCGTGGTCTCTTCACCTTCCAACGTCGACCTTATGCTTTGCTCCGAGCGGGGAGACAGCATCGACCAGTTGGTCGAAGAAGCCGACGTCATCATGTTGGCGACGCAGCTCACCGACGTCACCTATCATATGTTCTCGACGCAGCAGTTCGCGAAGATGAAGCGCACGGCGCTTATCATCAATATGGCGCGCGGCCTGGTGATCGATGAAGCCGCATTGCTAGAGGCCCTGAAGTCCGGCGAGATCGCGGGCGCGGGCCTCGACGTCTTCAGCAAAGAGCCGCTGCCGGCGGACTCGGCGTTGTGGGATCAACCGAACGTCCTCATAACGCCGCACATGACGCCTGGATTGCCCGACAAGCGTCGCCGGTCGATCAACATGATACTGGACAACATCGGCCGCTACCTTTCAGGCGAGCCCATGCTCAACGCGCTGAGCGCGAAAGATATGTTCACGCCCAAGTCGTGAGGGCGGCATCGAAGTTTTGGCTTGCGGGAGGAACCGACCACCGCAGCCAGTGGGTTCAACATCAGGGAGGATGAAATGAAAAGCAATCTCGTACTGAGCGCCATTGCCGCGGCGAGCGCTGCCACTATGCTGACTGCGATGCCGGCCTTTGCGCAGGCATCGGACAAGCCGATCACCGTTGTTCTGGCCGTCGAGCTGGATTCGCTCGACCCTTGCGACACCCAACCCGCGCAGAACGGGAACATCGCACGAGGAAACCTGTTCGAATCCTTGACGCATGTCAGTCCGGTCGACGGCAAGGTGGAGCCGCTTCTCGCGGAGTCCTGGAAGCAGACCAGCGACGTCGTATGGGAGTTCAAGCTGAAGAAAGGTGTCAAGTTCCATGATGGCACCGACTTCAACGCCGCCGCCGCTGCGGCAAATATCATGCGAACTCAGGGCGGACCGAACTACCCCGGCCTCGCATGCCTCAACAGCGGGCAAATTCCGGACCCGGTGAAAGCTGAAGTCGTCGATGACGAGACGCTGAGAGTTACGACGACGGTCGTCGATCCGATCCTGCCGCTCCGACTTTCCTATATAGACATTGGTGATCTGGCCAGCCAAACCAAGCCCGACAAAGTCCTCAACCCTGTCGGCACCGGCCCGTACCAGTTCGTCAGCAGGAAGCAGGGCGAGTCGGTCAAGCTGAGCCGCTTCGATGGTTACTGGGGCAAAGCTCCGCAGATCAAGGACGTCACCTATATCTACCGAAAGGAGCCGTCGGTTCGCGCAAGCATGGTAGAGACGGGTGAGGCTCAGATTGCCTTGAGCATCCAAGCGCAGGATGCCACAGACGACGGCCGGACGGTGACGTTCAAGGACAACCGTATCTTCATCATGCGCCCCAGCACCATGAAGGAGCCGTTCGTCGATCCACGCGTACGCCAGGCGCTTTCCTACGCCGTGGATCGCGACACGCTTGTGCCGGCCATCCTGGGCGTGACAGGCGCCCCGTACTACCAGATGCTCGGACCGCAGGTGAACGGATATCTCTCGGGCTATGACGACAAACAGGCCTTCAAGTTCGATCCGGCGAAGGCGAAAGAACTGATTGCAGCGGCAAAGGCGGATGGTCATGCGGTCGAGACCTCGTTCGACATCATCACCCGCCCGGACATTCTTCCTGATGGAGGCGAACTCGTACAGGCGATCGCCCAAAACCTGCGTGAAGTGGGCCTCAATCCCAACATCATGAGCATGGAGAACACGGCTTGGCGCGAATTCCTCCGGCAGCCGTTCCCGCCGGAAGAGCCCGCCACGCTGCAGATGATCTCGCATGATAACACGTCGGGCGACGCGAGCTTCAGCTACCCGAAGTACATCACATGCAAGGGCCTCAATTCGGCCATCTGCAATCCTGAGCTCGATAAGCTTGTAGCCGACGCTGAAGTCGCCTCCGGCGACAAGCGCGCGGAACTCTACCAGCAGGCGTCGAGCCTTCTCCTCAAGGAGGCGGGCATGATCGGCGTCGCCGAGCAGATCAGGCTGATCATGCTGGCGGAGGGTGTCCACTACCAGCCAAACCCGCTGTCGGGGCTCGAGATTCGCATCGCGGATATCACCCTCGACGATTGATTGGAACGTGGTCCACATGCAGGAGCCGCGTTCTCCAGGCGGCTCCTGCATCGGAGGAATTAGAAATGTTAACTTTTTTAGGCCGCCGGTTGGTTTCGGGTCTCGTGACCCTTCTCGGCGTTGTTGTCGTCGTGTTCTTCCTTTCCAGACTGACCGGGTCGCCCATCGACCTGTTCTTTCCGGAAGGCGCCGAGCCGGAAGTGATCGAGGCGTTCAATCGAGCCTATGGGCTCGACAAGCCCGTCATCCAGCAGTTCGGGATCTTTGTCAGCAGGCTCGCGCACGGCGACTTCGGAATGTCTATTTGGCAACAGCGCCCCGCGATGGAGGCGGCTTTGAGCGAGATGCCTATGACGCTGCTCCTGGCGGCGATCGCCATGGCTATCGCGATCGCGGCAGCTCTGGCTCTAGGGTCGCTTGCCGCAGTGTATCGTTTTCGCACCCCCGACCGGGTCATCACCATCTTGTCGCTCATGACAAGCAGCATGCCCCACTTCTGGTTCGCTCTCGTCGGGATCCTGCTTTTTGCAGTGCAACTACGGGTCTTGCCCACATCAGGTAGCAATAGTTGGCTGTCCTGGATCCTCCCAGTCGCGACCGTGAGCATCGGCCCTATCGGCGTGCTGACGCAGGTTGTTCGTGGCGCGATGATCGACGTCCTCTCGTCCGGCTACATTCGCAACGCCAGAGCACGTGGCATCGCTGGACGGCGGATCATCTACCGTCATGCGCTTCGCAACGCCGCCCTTCCGATCATCTCCGTTGCCGGCGATATCGCGGCAGGGATGGTGAATGGCGCGGTGATCGTAAGCGTGGTCTTCGCGTTTCCGGGCATCGGACGGTCGATCGTGGGCGCAATCTTGAACCGAGACTTTCCGGTTTTGGAAGCAAGCGTTGTGGTCATCGGACTCTCTGTCATCATTCTCAATCTCTTGATCGACATCATCTGCATGATCGTCGATCCCCGCATCAGACTGACGTGAGGGAGTAACTCCGTTGCAAACCGCTTTTCTTTCAACAGCCGGAAATCGCCTGACGCGCTGGCGCGCCTCCCCTCGTTGGCAGATGTTCGTCGCTTCGCCCTTGGCTGTCGCCTCCGCATGCTGGCTGTTGTTCGTGATCGTGATGGCCTTCGTCGTCGCGCCCCTTGTCATCGAGCAGGCGAACAACCAGACCATCGCGCTGCGATTCTTCGCACCGTTCCAGATGGACAAGGGCTTTGCCTTTTTCCTCGGAGCAGACAGCCTGGGACGCCCGATCATGCTTCAATTGATCGTCGGGGCGCGCACATCGGTTCTCATCGCGGTATTCGCCGTCGGAATATCGGCCGCCCTTGGCTACGCAATCGGCCTGGTGTCGGGCTACTTTGGGGGCTGGATCGACAACATCCTGCTCCGCATCGCGGACATTCTGCACACCATTCCCTCGCTCCTGATGGCGCTGGTCGTGCTGTTTGTACTCCAGCCGAGCATTTTCAACCTAATCATTGTCCTCGGGATCACCCGCATTCCCGTCTACTTGCGGACTACCCGTGCACAGACGATGGAAATTCGAGAGCGGATGTTCGTCGAAGTCGCAAGATCGCTAGGCGCGTCGAACTGGCGGATCATGACACGGGAGATAGCACCTCTTGTGTTCCCGACAATCAGAACTCTGGCGATGCTGGAGGTGGCGGCCGTCATCCTGGCTGCAGCAAGTCTCACGTTCCTGGGGATCGGCCTGCAGCGCCCCGACGTGGACTGGGGAATGATGGTCTCGGACGGACGCGCCTATCTGAAATCGGCCTGGTTCGTCGCGGTCTTCCCCGGTGCGGTCATCGTTCTGACCGCCCTGTCGGCCAACATCCTGTCGAACTGGCTCCGTGCGGTGGAAGACCCCGCCCAGAGCACGCTGTTCTTCCGAGCTAAGAAGAAGAAAGGAGCAGCCCAATGAGCTTGCTTCAAGTATCCGATCTAAGGATCACTTTCGAGAGCGGCTTTGGGACGGTCGACGCCGTGCGCGGTGTTTCGTTCTCGATGGAGATGGGCGATGCCATTGCCGTGGTTGGAGCGAGCGGCTCCGGCAAGACGGTGATGGGGCGGTCGCTACTAGGGCTCGTCGACGCGCCGGGCATTGTTCGGGGCAGCATAATGTTCAACGGCACCGAGATCGTGGGCCGGTCGGAAAAGTCCATGCAAGACATCCGTGGGCTCGGGATCGGGATGGTCTTCCAGGATGCCCTCGACGGACTGAACCCCGTATACACCATCGGCTCGCAGCTCAGCGAGATCTTCGCCGTACGCATGGGGATGTCCACTAAAGCTGCACGGGCGGAAGCAATCCGCATTATGGAACAAGTTGGTATCCACAACGCGAAGGACCGTTTCGACAACTACCCCCATCAGTTTTCGGGAGGCATGCGGCAGCGCATCTGTATAGCGATGGCGATTGGGATGAAGCCGAAGATCCTCATCGCCGACGAACCGACTACCGCCCTCGATGTAACGGTTCAGGCAGGCATCTTGCGCTTGATCAAGAGCTTGCAGGCCGAGACCGGCATGGGCCTTATCTTCGTGACGCACGACCTTGCCGTCGCCCGGATGATCTCAAAGCGGATCATCGTCATGTATGCCGGTCAAATCGTGGAAGAGGGGCTTACCGAGGAAATCTTCCAACGGCCGCGCCATCCCTACACCCGCGCATTGCTTATGGCACATCCCGGTCGGGTCAAATCTTGGCGCGACTTGGAACCCATTCCAGAGGCCTTTGTGACGGACTCGTCATCGGGAGGCGGAGGTAGCGCATCCGCCCCGCAGGTCGTGATCAGCCAATAGGGAATGCCTTATGAACGACAAAACGCACACCGCCACTGAACCGCCGTTGCTCGAGGTGCGAAATCTCCGCAAGACCTTCGGTGGTCGCGGAAAGACGCCGGGCGCAATCGTCGCGGTGAACGATATCAGCTTCACCCTCGAGGAAGGGGAATGTTTGGCTGTCGTAGGAGAATCCGGCTCAGGCAAGTCGACGCTCGCTCGCACACTCCTGCGGCTGGTTGACGCCGATAGTGGTGCCGTTCTCTACCGAGGCGACGACATCCTGCGCTTCTCGCATGCCGACATGCAGCGGCAGCGTCGGTACCTGCAAATGGTGTTTCAGGACCCCTATGCGTCCCTTCACCCCAGAAGGACGGTGGCAGAAATCATTTCGGAGCCCTGGCAGATCCATGCCGGAGTGGTCGAGAAATCTGCGCGCAAGGCGCGGATTGATGCGCTGCTGGCGGAAGTCAATCTTCCACAGCACTTTTCCTCCTATTATCCCAACCAACTGTCGGGAGGACAAAGACAGCGTGTCGCGATCGCTCGAGCGCTCGCACTTGAGCCCAAGATCTTGATTTTGGACGAGCCGGTGTCCGCGTTGGACGTATCGGTTCAGGCTCAGGTGATCAAGGTCTTGATGTCGCTTCAGGAGCGGCGTGGCTTGGCATACATATTCATCTCGCATGACCTGCCTCTCGTGCGCCTCGTTGCAAACAAGGTCGCCGTGATGAACAAGGGAGCGTTCGTCGAGGCAGGGCCCACTGCATCGGTATTCGAGAACCCACGACATGAGTATACGAAGTCGTTGTTGGCTTCGTCGCCGATGGCTGCAGAGCAGCACTGAACATCGCCTAACCAGGTCAATTGATTGATCAAAGGTATAACTTGGGCAGGGCCGCGGTTCCGCGGCCTCAGAGAATTGACTCGTTCACTCGCCGCCGCCAGGTAGACATCGGGAACTGAATCACAGTTCTATTTAAGAGAACCTCGGGATTATCAACTCGACGAATGACCCTCTCCGGAGTCGAACGGGCAGGGCGGCCATTGAAAGCGCAATGGCGAAGTGGCTCCGACGGCTGACCCCGAAAATCTGACCGGTGTTGTTGTCCCTCCGACTGCATGAAACATTGCCGCGATTCATCTGACAGTGGAAAGCATTTCGTTTGACCAGCCTCCGCGAGATCCTCGAAGAATCTACTTTTTCGCCGTGGTCCTTGCCACGTTCGTCGCGCTTGTCATCCCCGGCACCACGGCGTTGGAGGTCGGTATCTATCCTGCCCTCGCGCTGATGCTCTTCGTGACCTTTCTTCAGGTTCCGCTCGCCGAACTACGGCAAGTCATTCTCCCGCTTCAGATTCCTCGCGATCCTGCTCGCCACCAACTTTCTGGTCGTCCCGGCAATCGTGGCCGCGCTCGTCCAGTTTCTGCCTGTCGATACCATGCTGCGGCTCGGCGTGCTGCTGGTGCTGTTCGCACCCTGCATCGACTATGTCGTCACGTTCTCGCATCTTGGCCGTGCCGACGCCCGGCTGCTCCTTGCAGCGACGCCTGCGCTGCTGATCGTCCAGATGTTGCTGCTGCCGGGCTATCTGGTCTTATTCCTCGGATCCGATGCGGCGGCACTCGTTCAGATCGGGCCATTCGTGCATGCATTTGTCTGGCTCACTGCTGTTCCGTTGACGGCTGCCTTGCTCGTCCAGCTCTGGGCTGGCAGAAGCGTGGTCGGAGCAAGGACCTCTGTCGCACTGGCCCTGCTGCCCGTCCCGGCGACCGCCGTCGTGCTCTTTGTCGTCGTCGCGGCGGTGGTGCCGCAGCTCGACCCGGCCCTCAATGACGCCCTGCAGGTGTTGCCGATCTACGTGGCCTTCGCCGTCATCGCACCGCTTGCGGGCTGGGCCATCGCCAACCTGTTCCGGCTCGACGTGCCGGCGGCACGCTCGGTCGCCTTCAGCGCCGCCGCCCGCAACTCTCTGGTCGTTTTGCCGCTGGCCTTCGCCGTGCCGGCGAAGTCCCCGTGCTTCCCGCAGTGATTCTAACGCAGACGCTCGTCGAGCTTGTCAGCGAACTGGTCTATGTCCGTCTGGCACCGAAGCTTGCGAGCACAGTGACAATCCGCGACTTCATGGGCGTCGTAGGCCGTTCGGACGACGCTTGCGAACGGCCCGATAGACACGTCTGGTCGTTAGGGGCTGCGACCTCCGCTTGGGCGCACGCTGTTGTTATGGCGACGTAGGGACAAAGAGGACCTCGAACAGCTCGACAGGCGGCAGTTCGATAATCAGATCGTCACCTTCCCGTTTCGTCTCCGGCGGCCGCTGTGAAACCAAGAGCTTCGGCGATCCCGATCCGTCGCGGACCCGGAGACTTCCTCCGGTAATCCGAACATGCGGCCCGAATGTTCTGCGCCGTGCCCCGGACTGATTTATTACGTGGATGACCTCACCGCCGTCGACCTTCCCAACGATTACCTCGACTTGCTCGGGCAGATTGGCGGAAACGCGGGCTTTGACCAGATCGTCGATTGTCGAGAGGAAGTAGTCTCTTATCGCGGTCGTGCCAAACTCGTGATACGTGCGCCCCACTGTCCAGGGGATCTGGACAACTACTCCTTCGCCACTCGACATACGAACAGCTCCCGGTTCGCCACTGCTGATATGGCCGTAGCATTTTTCAGGTGGCCCGTAAGGCGCTTGAGGGAGGAGGTGACTGGACTTCCTGCTCGACGGCTTCCAGACAAAGCTTGCGTGTTCGCCGAAGACGGGAACGATCGCACCACCGTATTGGAACGCGCTGGCGTTCGGCTGTGCGCTGTCGGAGATGTAGGTTGCCCAAAGTTCAATTCCGGACTTGGGGCTGGATGCCCTCATCGCGGCCGGAGCCGAAGAAAGTTCGATCCCTCCTTCCGAAGTCACAGCGCTGCTTCCCGTGAGCACGAGACTGCCGCCCCGTACGACATAATCATCCAGGCATTCAGCCGCCATGCCCACTTCACCGAGGTCGGGAAGGATTATCGTCGAATAGCGCGCCAGACTTCCGTCACCGGCTATCGTTGCGATCAACTCGGCGGCAAGCACGTCGAAGGGAATGTGCTTCTCCTTCAGTATGGAATAGAGCCCCCGAAACTCCGAGACGGAATCGACGTATCCTTCCTCCGCCTTGCGTAAGGGATCGGGTCGGATCAGCGCGACCGTTGAGCCCGGACGGTAGTCACTGTAGATGGCGCGGTTATCTTGGTAGAACCTCTGGATTTCGCCTGCAATCGGCAGATTCGCGTACGGGATGCGCCCTGGCGCGCCCATCAGGTACGTTGACGGATTGCCACCTCGCGCGATCGCCTGGAGCAGATACTGCGCGAAATGCTCGGGCTGCTCGCCTGCCATCCTGTAGGGCATGTCGACGAAGGAGGTTGAATTCACCAGGATGGACGAAGTCGGCATGCCCGTTCGGTAGACGCTCACGGCTTCCGATGTCGCGTGATGCCAGGGTTCGCGTCCGACGCCATTGTTGGCCTCATAGTAGATGATCGGCGACCTGCGGCTCATGATCAGGGCAACGCCGGGATTCTTCTCCTCTATGTGCTTTGCCAGTCTGTCAACAAGTCCCTGGAGGACCCCTGTGGCAAACCGCAACCACAGTGAGTAGCTGGGGTGTTGGGGTGTGTCGGGGATTTCCGCGTCGCCGGCGAAGGCCGCGAACGCAGTCTTGCATTTTTCGCAGTGACAGACCCCGTGATAGTTACGGCTATAGTCGAATTCCGAAAAGCGGAACCAATTGACGAAAAAGCCGCCGATTTCATAGCGGTCTAGAATTTCATCGATGATGTCGAACGACCGATGCTGATAATAGTCCCCACAGGGGCAGGTTGTGTACAACGTATTGTAGATTTGAGCTTTCCCATTCGGAGACTTGAAAAGCCAGTCCGGGTGTTCTTGGGCAATCCGGGTCGAGACCTTGGAGAAATCCATTCGGGCCAGCACCCTGACATTGCGCCTTCTCGCGGCGGCGACCGCATCTCCAATCAGATCGCCTGATGGGCGCTCCTTGAGGAATGGGACGCGGGTCTGGAACGGGAGGTCCGTCGGATAGAAGGATGCGATCCCCCCGACGTTGAGAAGCCAAGTATCGGCCCCTTGAGCTTCGATGAAGTCAAGCGCCTGCTCGACGTCCATCGTTGCATCGATCTCCTGGATGTTAGTCTGCACATTTGAGAAGGCCCGCGTCCACCACCGGTCGGAGGTCTCGTCGACAGTCGTGTCCTTTTCAATCATCACGTATCGCCTTTACCAATGGAGTTAAAAGGAACCTCGAGAACACCCCTCCGGCGACTGACCGCCACCACGTGAATTGTTACTCGCCTGCGTTGTAGGCCGCGATAGTCGCCAAATTGACAATCTCCGTGTCCTTCGCGCCGATCGAGGTGATCTGAACAGATTTGTCGAGACCGAGTAGCAGGGGGCCGATCACCGTCGCAGCGCCGAGCTCGTGCAACATCCGGGTGGCAATCGACGCGGAATGGATTGCCGGCATCACCAGCACGTTCGCCGGAGCTGAGAGCCGGCAGAAAGGATACTGCTCCATCCGGTGCGGATTGAGCGCTACGTCAGCGGCCATTTCGCCGTCGTATTCGAACTCCACCCGCCGCTGATCCAGGATTGCGACCGCCTCCCGCACCCGTTGCGAACGTTCGCCAATCGGCTGACCGAACGTGGAGTAGGCTAGTAGCGCGACACGCGGTTCGTAGCCCATGCGCTTGGCAACGCGCGCGGCTTCGGTGGCGATGTCGGCGATATCCTCCGCATTTGGCATGTCATGAACCGCCGTATCGGCGACAAAAATGGTGCGCCCTCTCGCAACGACAAGAGAAATCCCGATCACCTTGTGTCCGGGTTTGGTGTCGATGCACCGGCGAATATCCTGCAATGCGGTTGCGTAATTCCGCGTTGTCCCGGTCACCATGGCGTCGGCATCGCCGATAGAAACCATCGTCGCCGCAAAGTGATTGCGGTCATTGTGGATCAGACGTTGAGCGTCTCGATGGAGAAAGCCTTGACGCTGCAGGCGGGCATAGAGGTGTTCGACATAGGCATCCACCCGGTGCGAAAGGCGCGCGTTGACGACTTCGATGCCCGGCCGGTCGAGCTCTATGCCGGCTCTTTCCGCCGTGGCACGGATCAGGTCGTCGCGACCGAGCAGGATCGCTGTTCCGAGGCCCTGGTTGCAGAACGAAATCGCCGCGCGCATGACTTGCTCTTCCTCCGCCTCTGCGAAGACAACGCGCTTGGGGAAGCGGCGAACCCGTTCGTAGAGACCTTGGGTGGTGGCGGCGATCGGGTCGCGGCGGGCGGAAAGCTGGCGGCCATAGGCTTCGAGGTCGGTGATCGGTTTGCGGGCGACGCCGCTTTCCATCGCCGCCTTCGCGACCGCCATCGGGATCGCCGAAATCAGCCGTGGATCGAAGGGGACCGGGATGATGTATTGCGGACCGAAACGCGGACGGTTGCCCTGGTAGGCTGCGGCGACATCGTCAGGAACGTCTTCCTTGGCAAGGCTCGCCAGCGCTTCAGCCGCTGCGATCTTCATCTCGTCGTTGATGGTCGTCGCGCGCACGTCTAGCGCGCCACGGAAGATATAGGGGAAGCCGAGCACGTTGTTGACCTGGTTCGGATAGTCAGAACGGCCGGTGGCGACGATCGCGTCGTCGCGGATGCGGGCGACTTCTTCCGGCGTGATTTCCGGATCCGGGTTGGCCATGGCGAAGATGATCGGCCGCGGCGCCATCGAGCGCACCATGTCTTCCGAAAGGGCGCCCTTTGCCGAGAGGCCGAAGACCACGTCGGCGCCGTCGAGCGCTTCGGCGAGCGTGCGGCGGTCGGTCTTGACCGCATGCGCCGACTTCCACTGGTTCATGCCCTCGGTGCGGCCTTCGAAGATCACGCCCTTGGTGTCGCAGAGGATGATGTTGTCAGAGGCAAAACCCATCGACTTGATGAGCTCGATGCAGGCGATTGCCGCCGCACCCGCACCGTTGCAGACGAGCTTGGTCGTCTTGAAGTCGCGGCCGGTCAGCGCCAGCGCGTTGATGAGGCCCGCCGCGGCGATGATCGCCGTGCCGTGCTGGTCGTCATGAAACACCGGGATGTCCATGACCTCGCGCAGCTTCTGCTCGATGATGAAACAGTCCGGCGCCTTGATGTCTTCGAGGTTGATGCCGCCGAAGGAGGGGCCGAGGAAACGCACGCAATTGATGAACTCGTCGACGTTTTCGGTATCGACTTCAAGGTCGATGGAGTCGACGTCGGCAAAGCGCTTGAACAGCACGGCCTTGCCTTCCATGACAGGCTTTGACGCAAGCGCACCGAGATTGCCGAGGCCGAGGATGGCTGTGCCGTTCGAGATGACCGCCACCATGTTGCCACGACCCGTATAGTCGTAGGCGGAGGCCGGGTCCGCCGCGATGGCCTTTACCGGAAAGGCGACGCCCGGCGAATAGGCAAGCGACAGGTCGCGCTGTGTCGCCATCGGTTTGGTCGGGTTGATTTCGAGCTTGCCCGGTCGGCCCTCGGCATGGAAGTCGAGTGCTTCCTGTTCGGTCACCGATGCACGCGTGCGAGTGAGCTTGTCCATGGCGTCTTCCTCTTTGTAGTCTGAAGTCAGGGTCGGTTGTTGGTGTTGTGAGACGCGTCGCTGCAGAAACGGGGCAGGGGGCGTTTTGCATTCCGTCAGCTTTAAGGAGATCGCGGTCGCCGTGGCTTCCTAGTCGCCAACTTTTCCACCTGATGGAAAGCGGGCAGAGCCAATGTGCGATCCACACTGACGGGGCTTGAGGTCACGTGACGAGCACGGCGCGGAAGTCGTTGACGTTCGTGCCGGTCGGACCAGTGTGGAAGGCATCGCCAAGGGCGGCGAAGCCCGAAAAGCTGTCATTCTCGAGAAGCAGCTTCGCTCCATCGAGTCCTAGAGCCCTTAGACGTCGCACGGTGGTGCCGTCGGCGAAAGCGCCCGCGTTCTGTTCAGACCCGTCGATTCCGTCAGTGTCGGCGGCTAGCACGGTAATGTCGAAGCCGTCTATTGCCAGTGCGACCGCCAGTGCAAACTCGCCATTGCGCCCACCTCTTCCGTGCTTGCCGCGTAACGTGACAGTGGTTTCGCCACCAGATAACAGGACGACCGGCTTTGCAAACGGCCGGTCGCGCAACAGGATCTCTCGGGCGATGGCGGCATGGACGAGCGCCGCTTCACGCGCTTCACCTTCGATCGAATCCGAAAGAATTTGCGCGGCAACGCCCTGCGTGCGGGCCACTTCGGCTGCGGCCTCGAGCGACTTTGCCGCCGAGGCGACGATGAAGTGCTCGTGACGAGCGAAGATGGGATCATCGACCTTTGGCGCATCGGCGGCTGGCGAATGGAGATGAGCAAGCATCGCGTCGGGGAGTTTCAGCCGGTATTGCTCGACAATCGCGATCGCGTCTTGTCTCGTCGAAGCGTCTGGAATGGTTGGGCCCGATGCGACGAAGGCCGGGTTGTCGCCAGGAATGTCTGAGACGATGAGACTAACCACACGCGCCCGTGTTTTCGCGGCGAGACGACCGCCCTTGATCGTCGAGAGATGTTTCCGAACTACGTTCATAGCTGAGATGGGAGCGCCAGAAGCCAAGAGCGCCTTGTTCAACGCGATCTCGTCCTCCAGCGTCACCCCGTCCGGCGGGGCAGGCAGCAAAGCTGACCCGCCGCCGCAAATCAGGGCGATCACGAGATCCTTTTCGGTGAGATGTATGATTGTCTCTTCAAGACGCCTCGCGCCGATCAGGCCGGCGGCGTCAGGAACGGGATGCGAAGCCTCCAGAACCTCAATCGACTGGGTCGGACATCCGAAACCGTATCGAGTGACCACGACCCCAGTCAGAGGTTTTGGCCAAAGTCGTTCCAGCGCCGCCGCCATTTGGGCTGCTCCCTTGCCGGCGCCGACCACAACGGTTCTTCCTTCGTGGGGCGGCGCGGGCAGGTGCCTCTTCATACCCGTTGTCGGATCCGCCGCCGCGACGGCGGCGGCGAACAAGTCGGTTAAGAGCGATCTGCTTTCCATACCCCACTCCAGCATGCAGCTTGGCTTGTGTTCCTTGAACGGTGGCATGATTAGCGTTGAGTCCGGGTCTGGTTAACCGGCTCCCCTGCCTTTTCCGCATCGTGGAAAGTTCAAAGCCGAATGCAGAAGCTCCGCGATCAATCCGCTACATCGGTCATAACCATTGTTTTGCTGCTCCAGGACCCCCATGATCGCTGAGCAAATTAGATTTCTACCGCCACGCGAGGCTGTGATCGCGAACAGAAAATCGATTCTGGCCGACCTAGCCAGTCTACTGCCGACGGATTGCCTAGTGCATGAGGCGCGGGAGCTGGTTCCCTTTGAAACGGACGCATTTGTATCCTATCGGCAATTGCCGCTCGCCGTCGTTCTGCCCAGAACGACGGAACAGGTCGCCGCAGTGACGCGCTATTGCTATAGGAATGGAATTCCCATTGTCCCGAGGGGCGCGGGTACCTCGCTGTGCGGCGGCGCGATACCTCAGCAAGACGCGGTCGTGCTCGGTCTTTCCAGGATGTCACGCATTCTGGAGTTGGACTATGTCAACCGCGCCGCGACGGTCCAAGCTGGAGTGACGAACTTAAGCATCTCGGAAGCCGTCAGCGCCGATGGCTTCTTTTATGCGCCTGACCCGAGCTCGCAGCTCGCCTGCACGATCGGCGGCAACATCGGCATGAATTCCGGCGGCGCGCACTGTTTGAAGTATGGGGTCACCACCAACAATCTGCTTGGCGTCAAGATGGTCCTGGTTGATGGCACGGTCATCGAACTTGGCGGCAAGCACCTGGACGCGGCGGGTTACGATCTGCTTGGCCTTGTCTGCGGGTCGGAGGGACAGCTCGGTATCATCACTGAGGCGACGGTCAGGCTGATTGCCAAGCCGGAGGGTGCACGGCCGGTCTTGTTCGGCTTCGAAACTTCGGAGGAGGCGGGCGCCTGCGTCGCCGATGTGATCGGGGCCGGAATTATTCCCGTTGCGATCGAGTTCATGGACAAGCAGGCCATCGAGATTTGTGAAGCTTTTGCCCAGGCGGGTTATCCGCTCGATGTGGGTGCACTCTTGATCGTTGAAGTCGAGGGGGCCGATGCCGACATGGAGGCGATGCTTGAAAGCATCGTCGAGATCGCACATCGCCATGGCGTCAAGACGGTACGAGAAAGTCAGTCTGCCACGGAGGCCGCACTGATCTGGAAAGGCCGAAAGTCCGCCTTCGGTGCGACCGGTCGCATCGCCGATTACATTTGCATGGACGGGACGGTGCCTCTAGGCAAGCTCCCCTATGTCCTCAACAAGACCTCCGAAATCATCGAGAGGTTTGGATTGAGGGTCGCAAACGTCTTCCATGCTGGCGACGGCAATATGCATCCGCTGATTTTGTTCAATGCCAATGATCCGGACGATGCAGCCAAGGCAGAGGCCGCTGGCAATGAGATACTAAAGCTCTGCGTCGATGCCGGTGGTTGCCTCACCGGTGAGCACGGAGTCGGGATCGAGAAACGTGATCTCATGCGACATCAATACTCCGACGCGGACCTCAATCAGCAGATGGCGGTGCGGTCCGCCTTCGATGAAGACTGGATCCTGAACCCGTCAAAGGTTTTTCCGTTAGATGGACGCCCAGCATGACAACATTGATACCGGCCAGTGATCTCGAGGCGGCCGAAATGGTGCGCGCAGCAATGACGGATGGGACGCCACTTTCCGTTGCTGGCGGATCTACCCGCTCTAACTTCTACGTTGGCGCGCCCGCCCGGACGGTCCTGCGATCCACTGGCCTCGTGGGAATCGTCGACTATGAGCCTCAAGAGATGGTCATGACCGTCAGAGCCGGCACGCCGGTGGCGGAGGTGGAGGCGGCCCTCGCGGAAAAGAGACAGATGATGGCTTTTGAGCCGATGGACCCTCGGGCAGTCTTGGGGACGTCGGGCGAGCCAACGATCGGCGGTGTGTTCGCGGCCAATGTGTCAGGTCCCCGTCGCTTTGTTTCGGGGGCGGCCCGCGACGGTCTGCTCGGCGTACGTTTCATCAATGGCAGGGGAGAGGCGATCCGGGCAGGCGGTCGCGTGATGAAGAATGTCACCGGCCTCGACCTTGTGAAACTTCTCGCCGGCTCCCATGGCACGCTTGGTTTCATGACCGAAGTGACGTTCCGCGTCCAACCGCTGCCGGCGGCAATCGAGACGATTGTGGTCTCAAGCTTCGATGGTGTTGACCCCGTAAAGGCTATGTCGACTGCGATGGCGATGCCGGTCGAAGTATCGGGAGCGGCCTACCTGCCAGCAAGCGTCAAGGAGAGCTTCCGTGGCGGTGCGCTTCGGGACAGCGAAGCGGTTGTTCTTCGCCTCGAAGGCACCGCAGCCTCCGTTTCTGCGCGGGCCGAGAAACTTGTCGCCGCGATGGAGAGCTTTGGCTCGACATCTCGTCTTGGATTGGACGAAAGCCAGGTGCTCTGGAGTGAGATTCGAGACGTCCACCCTTATGCCGACGGTACGCGGCGACCGCTCTGGCGTATCTCCGTCGCACCCTCTGCCGGAGTCCAGCTCGTCGCTGCGCTGCGGCTGAAGACCGATGTCGACGCATACTTCGACTGGCAAGGTGGCCTGATCTGGATGCGAATGGAAACCAATCCCCAAGCGGAGCTGCTCAGACGGCAGATCAGCGCCCTCGGCGGAGGACATGCAACGCTCATGCGGACGTCTGACGCGGTAGCCGCCGAAACTCTGGCTTTCGAACCCTTGGCGCCCGCGGTAGCCGCGCTTTCAGCGCGCATAAAGATGAAGCTCGACCCAGCCGACATTTTCTGCCCCGGCAAGATGGGAGGAACCGTCTAGTGCAAACCTCCTTCACACCTGCGCAACTTGCCGACCCGCATGTGGCAGAATCCGAGAAGATCCTACGCCGCTGTGTACATTGTGGCTTCTGCACCGCCACCTGTCCCACCTATGTGACGCTCGGTAACGAGCTCGACAGCCCCCGAGGACGCATTTATCTTATTAAGGACATGCTGGAACATGGCCGCCCCGCCGACGAGGAGGTCGTCACACATATCGACCGCTGTCTCTCCTGCCTTTCTTGCGTCACAACCTGCCCGTCCGGCGTCGACTACATGCATCTGGTCGACAATGCTCGCGTCCACATTGAGAACACTTACAGACGCCCGCTGATCGATCGGATGCTCCGCAGCCTGCTTGCTGCTGTACTGCCATATCCGAACCGATTTCGCGCGGCTCTCTCTTTGGCGAAATTCGCTCGGCCCTTTGCTCCAATTTTCAGTCGTATACCTGCACTGAAGCCACTCGGGGCGATGCTGGATCTTGCACCGACCTCCATCGTCACTTCCGCTTCATCGACCGTTGGTGCCGTACCGGCCGGCGCTCAAAAGCGTGGTAGGGTGGCGATCCTCTCCGGCTGCGCGCAGCCAGTCCTGGATCCCGGTATCAATGAGGCAACGTTTCGTCTGCTGGACAGGTTCGGTGTGGAGGTGGTGGTGCCACAAGGGGAGGGATGTTGTGGCGCGCTGGTGCACCATATGGGCCGCGAGCAGCAGGCCCTCGACTTCGCCCGCCGCAACGTCGATGTGTGGATGCGAGAAATCGAAACCGGTGGCTTGGACGCCATAATCATCACCGCATCGGGCTGCGGCACGACGATCAAGGACTATGGGCATATGCTCCGTCTCGACCCCATGTATGCGGAACGGGCGGCAAAGGTCTCTAGTCTCGGCAAGGACATCACCGAGTATCTCTCGACACTTGACCTCCCAAAACAGGAACCGAAGCAGCTCGCCGTCGCCTATCACTCCGCCTGCTCGATGCAGCACGGCCAAAAGATCACCATGCTCCCCAAGAACCTTCTGAAAAACGCAGGTTTCACCGTTCGTGATCCGGCGGAAGGCCATCTCTGCTGCGGTTCGGCCGGCACCTACAATATCTTTCAGCCGGAGATCTCAGCGCAGTTAAAGGCCCGCAAGGTGAAGAACATCGAGAAGACGAAGGCGGATATCATCGCCACCGGCAACATCGGCTGCATAACGCAGATCGCTTCGGGAACGGCGCTTCCGATCGTGCACACGGTCGAACTGCTCGACTGGGCCTATGGGGGGCCGAAGCCGAAAAAGCTCACGGCACTTGGAGTTGAAGGCTAACGATCTACGCGATCGACCACTGTTGAGCGAAGTACAAGCCATAGCGAAAGCAGCGGTATATTCAGCGGAGGCTAGGGGTCTTTCGCGCCAGAATTGGTCACCGTGAGCGGCGATAGCCGTACTCCGGGTGTGGCCTCAATTCAGCTGGGCCGATGGGGGCTAGGCCGACTTTTCAAAATTTTCTCCATGAAATGATTGAGCGCGTTCGCCAGATCCGGTGAAACTCCGTCGATCGCTTAGCTAAAACCGCGCGCGAGAAACAGTCTTATTGGGATTGGCGTCTCGGGTGACACCGCTTTGGCTCCCGCGCAACTGCTTGCCCCATACCGGCGCCTAGGCCTTTCCCGCGGAAACAGAATTCGACAGAGCTTCAAGCTGGGACTTCAGCGCAGCAGTCGTTTCTTCCTTAAGTACGGTTGCTTGTAGAGCCGTGTGGTCAATAATGTCTCTCACGCTCGAAAGTGCGAGACATCGCTCGGCGGCGCTTGCGTCAATCGGCCGCCGCCTTCTTGATGTTCTCGATCGGCGTCTGCCTTCAGCAGGCAGCGCGACACCAACGTAGTCGCGCTGCGGAGGACCGAGGATCCTAGGGCTCGGTCAGAGAGACGATAGAAAGCGATCAATACCCGCTTGCGCACACTCGGTATCTTGTGCGGGTGTCCCCGAACTAATACCGATGGCGCCGACCACTTCACCTTCGACGACAACCGGCAACCCGCCAGCCACAATCATCAGCCGCCCGCCGATCGCGGCGTTGATGCCATATGCCGGGCTGCCTGGCTGACTGGCCACGCCGTAGCTTTCGGTTGTGCGCTTCGCGCCTGCAGCAGTGAAAGCCTTGTCCTGCGCGATTATGGAGCTGGTTATCTTTCCGCCGTCCATCCGTTCGAATGCGATCAGTTGTCCAGATTCGTCAGTGATGGCGATGCACATCGGTACGCCGATTTCGACCGATTTCTCGCGTGCCCCCTTGATGAGTACGCGCGCATCTTCCAGGCTCAGTCTCTTTACAGTCAGCATGATTTTCCTTTCTAAGAACCATGTAGGTCGGCGCTCGTCATCGGCCACGATGAGGGGCTGCCGTCGCACGGGCAGCGGGGTGTTCCGGGCGCCGAATGCCGTTCGATACGAGTCACGGCGTGGAAGGGACAATCGAAGTTCTGGGTTTTTCACCATGCGGAATGTGTGCGGCCGCACTTCAAACTGACATTCGGCCGGAACTATTACATCGACCGCATCAACTCAGCGGAGCCGGTCACCGCAGCTGTGATTTTTCGCGCCGTATCGACAACATAAGGCGCGAGCTGGTCGATGCGTTCGGCCGGCATTCGGTCGACCTGTCCGGAAATCGAGATCGCACAGATGGCTTCAGCACGCTCATTGTAGACGACACCGGCAATGCACCTGACGTTGCTACGGTTCTCGGCGTTGTCGATCGCATAGCCGTTCGCTCGCACGGTTTCGAGTTCGAGACGAAGTGCCTCGAGCCGCGTTATCGAATGCGACGTCTTTCTGAACATTCGCCGCAGTTCGACGATCTCCTCGATATCCTCGGAGGGGTAGGTCGATAGAATCGCCTTCCCCATAGCCGATGATGTCATGGGCACGCGTCCTCCAATGCGGCCAATCGACCGTACGATCTGTCTGCTTGGGACCTGAGAGACAAGGGTGATCTCGCCATCGTCCGCCATTCCCAGGTTCGCCGTTTCCTTCGTCTGGTCGCGAAGACGCTGGAGAAACGGTTGGGCCAGCGACACGAAGCTTGCCCTACGCAAGAAGGCCGAGCCGATGTTCAACATCGCCAGGCCAATGTGCCACCTCGCCGTGCGAGGGTCGAATTGAACATGGCGGCGTTTCTCGAGCGTGGTGAGCAGGCGGTGCGTGGTCGACGGGGACAGCCGCGCCTCACGCCCGAGTTGCGACAAACGGCATCCTTCATCATGCTGGCTAAGCAGTTCAAGCAAGAACATCGCTCGGTCGACCGACTGGACTGATCCCGATCTCGCAGCCTCATCCATCATGGTCCACTCCTCCCAGGAACCGATGTCGACGACGGAACTTCAAAGCCTAAAACGCTGGCGAGCCGAACCATTGACAGGCAATCGCCGCGCCAAACGGCTCGTCCCAACCGGCGCCAGCTCATTGCGTTTCGACCAGATCCCGGATCTCCAGAAAGAGCGCGGAATGGTCGCGGTCACCGTTACCCTTTTTCAAGGCAGTGGACATGAGCTCGCGCGTAGCGGATGTGTTGGGGATCTTAACTCCGAGGGCCTGCGCGGCGTCTGTTGCCAAACTAAGATCCTTGTGATGAAGGCGAAGGGCGAAGCCCGGATCGAACGTCTTGTCGATCATTCTCTTGCCGTGAACCTCCAGGATGCGTGAGTGGGCGAAGCCACCCAGCAGCGCCTCACGAACCTTCTCGAGGTTTGCACCCGCCTGTTCAGCCAGGACCAGCGCCTCGCTGACGGCTTCGATCGTGAGGCCCACGATAATTTGGTTGGCAACCTTCGCTACTTGGCCGGCACCGTTCGCGCCGACGAGCGTGATGTTCTTGCCCATCGTCTCGAACAAAGGTCGCGCACGGGAAAACTGCTCTTCGTCACCGCCAACCATGATCGAAAGCGTTCCGTTTTTTGCTCCAATTTCACCGCCCGACACCGGAGCATCGAGATATCGAGCACCCTTGGCTTCGACTCGCTTTGCGAAGTCACGGGTGGCTACCGGATCGATCGAACTCATGTCGATGACAAGGGCGCCGGGGGAGAGGCCTTCGCAAACACCCGCTTGCCCGAAGAGCACGGCCTCGACGTCGGGCGTGTTTGGCAACATTAAGATCACGAACTCCGCACCTTGGGCGGCCATCGCGGGGGTATCGACGCCAACCCCTCCCAATTCGACCAGGTTGCTCGATGCAGCCTTGACGCGATTAAGGCGGACTTGATGCCCCGCCTGGATCAGCCGTTCCGCCATTGGCCGGCCCATGGTTCCCAAACCGATAAATCCGATAACAGACACGATGGCTCCTCACCTCAATTGGTTTACGCAAATATTGACAACTTCATCGCACAAATTACAAATCAGTGTCAATTGTCTGGATTCGGCAGTGAGCGATCCCGACGTTGTAAGTTCCTGTCTACTTCAGAGGTAGGCATTTACTCGGACCAAAAAAGAAAGCCATGACGAAGATGACTATTTACCAGAACCTGATTGCCGGCGAGTGGGTCGGTGACGAGGCCTCGCCAAACATTAATCCGTCGAACACGGATGACGTCGTTGGCATGTACGTGCGGGCGAGCGCCGATGACGCAAAACATGCCATCGCCGCCGCCAAGGCGGCATTTCCAACCTGGTCGCGTTCGGGAATTCTCGAGCGCCATGCCATATTGAGGAAAACCGCTGACGAGATTCTGGCTCGCAAGGACGAACTTGGCGCGTTGCTCGCTCGCGAGGAAGGCAAAATTCTTCCGGAGGCGATCGGAGAGGTCACTCGCGCAGCCCAGATCTTCGACTTCTTCGCGGGTGAAACGCTGCGTCTGACGGGCGAAGTGGTCCCATCGGTGCGCCCGAACATCGGAGTTGAGATAACCCGAGAACCACTGGGCGTCGTTGGCATCATCACGCCCTGGAACTTTCCGATCGCCATCCCGGCCTGGAAGATCGCCCCGGCGCTTTGCTACGGCAACACGGTCGTGTTCAAGCCGGCCGATCTTGTGCCGGGTTCAGCCTGGGCGATCGTCGACATCCTCCACCGTGCCGGCCTTCCGAAGGGCGTGCTGAACCTCGTCATGGGCCGGGGCTCCGTTGTTGGGCAGGTCATGCTTGAGAGTCCGGATCTCGCCGGCATCACATTTACCGGCTCCACCAGCACGGGTAAGCGCGTAGCGCTTGCCTCCATTGAGCATAACCGCAAGTTCCAGCTCGAAATGGGCGGCAAGAACCCGATGATTGTCCTGGACGATGCCGACCTAAACATTGCCGTCGAGGCCGCCGCCAACTCGGCCTTCTTTTCAACCGGTCAGCGGTGCACCGCGTCTTCCCGCCTGATCGTTACGGCTGGAATCCATGACAGGTTCGTCGCGGCGATGACCGAAAAGCTGAAGACGTTGAACGTCGACAACGCGCTGAAGACCGGAAGCCAAATTGGGCCGGTCGTTGACGACAAGCAGTTGAGGCAGGACACCGACTATATCGAGATCGGAAAGTCGGAAGGCGCCAGGCTTGCCTTTGGCGGCGAGGTGTTGAAGCGAGATACGCCTGGGTTCTACCTGCAGCCGGCGTTGTTCACCGAGGCGACGAACCAGATGCGCATTTCGCGGGAGGAAATCTTCGGTCCGGTCGCTTCTGTCATCCAGGTCAAGGATTACGACGAGGCGCTCGCCGTCGCCAACGACACGCCGCTTGGCCTGTCGGCGGGTATCGCCACGACGAGCCTGAAGTACGCCACACACTTCAAGCGTAATTCCGAGGCCGGCATGGTCATGGTCAACCTGCCTACCGCCGGCGTCGATTTCCACGTTCCCTTCGGCGGTCGCAAGGCCTCGTCGTTCGGTCCGCGCGAGCAGGGCAGGCATGCCGCCGAGTTCTTCACCATCGTGAAGACCGGCTACACGCTGGGATGAATCGTTCACTAGGCGTCATTCTGCATGTTACAACTATTGACAGATTTAACCAGATCGGTATTCTGCTTTGTATCCGGGGATGACGCCCTTACGCTCAGAGTGTCGGTGGTTCACGTTCTGCGGTTGCCGCGGTTTTCGTGTCTCTTCGCACTGATGCGGATAGAAATGCGATAGAAACCAGCGGGTAACGGGCGAATTTCCGTACGCCAATCACACGAGGAGTCTTCAATTGACAAAGCTTAAGGTCGAAACGCGCGAGAAGCTGAAACTTGTTTCGACGCCGACCATCATGACAGCTCTTTACAAGAGAGGTCTGCGAAACCAGTGGATTCAGGACGTTCACCGTATCAATCGCCAAGGTGAAACGATGGTGGGGGAGGCGTTCACGCTGAGATACATGCCGGCGAGAGAAGATCTCAATCAACTGGAGGTCTTTCGCGATCGGGAGCATCCGCAAAGAAAAGCCGTAGAGATTTGCCCCGCCGGCGCGGTCTTCGTCATCGACAGCCGCAAGGACCCACGCGCGGCTTCCGCCGGGTCGATTCTCGTCTCTAGGCTTATGGTGCGAGGCGTGGCGGGGATTGTGACGGACGGAGGGTTCCGCGACACGCCGGATCTCGAGAAACTTGACATCCCCGCCTACCACAACCGGCCTTCAGCCCCGACAAACCTCACGCTTCACCAGGCCATCGACATAAATGTCCCGATCGGATGTGGGGACACGCCAGTGTTTCCTGGCGATGTCGTGGTGGGGGATGGTGAAGGCGTGGTTGTGATCCCCGCGGCACTTGCCGACGAGATCGCATGCGAGGCCACCGAGATGACGGTGTACGAGGACTTCGTGACGGAGGAGGTTCTCAAAGGACGCTCAATTCTCGGCCTTTACCCTGCGACCGATGAGCAGAGCCTTGTTGACTTCCGCTCCTGGCGGGAAAGGGTCGGCCGCTAGGCGAATTGCCGATCGCGCCGATGAAATAGGGTGGCCACTCGGCCACCCTATTCTGCAAGAAGGGGTTGCCGTTGCGCGGCTTGGGGGAGGAGCGTACAGGCCCTTCAACGTCCCCCAAGGCTTACTTCGGTCCGTTCAAGCAGTGAACTCAACTCCCTTAGCGCGGGCGCGGTGGACCCGTACTTTGCGCCCGAAGAGCCATGGCAGGCTGCGTGGCTTTGGATTTCAGGCGGATTACCGATGAGAGTGTATTCAGGCATCCCTGAGGCTCCGAGCGGGAGTTTTGAGGCCCATTCTCGAAGCGACGTCCTTCGCGGCCTCGAGGCGCATGAACCGAACGTGCGCTGGAAGGTCTTTGGTGACGCCGGGAATTCCCCGTTCACCTTCAAAAGACAGAACCTTCCGTCAGGATCGATCACGGCCGTAGACCAGTCGGGCGCCCTTGAGGCGCATTCGCGTCGTGGCGGGGCCGAAATAGGTCTGCTGTTCGTCTTGGCGGGAGAGATCGAGGTGGCGGTTCGGCGAGGGCGGAAGGCGCTTTGCATTTCTGCCAGTCAAGTTGCAAGCCTGCGCGACTTCGCAGGCCGGCGCTTGAGTGTCCAGGCGGGAAGCTCCTGGTTGGCGTTTAGTGTCTCGGAGGCGACGCTCCGGCAGCACTTCGAGAGCGCGACCGGCAGACCGTATGTTCAAGAATTCGTCCTGACCCCGACGGGGTTCGATGAGGGGGACGGCAGCGGCTTGTACCAGACCCTTCGCGGGGCGCTGGATGATCTGAGTTCGGCGTCTCTCGGGGAGAAGCCGAATCTGGCAAAGGCGTATGAGCAACTTGCCCTCGTCAAGCTATTTACCAAGTTGCCGCACAACCTGGCCGATGCGTTCGGCTGTGGATCTCGTCCCTATGCGCCTCGCCCGTTGCTGCAAGCGGAGGTGTTCATGCGGCGGAATCTAGCCGAACCGGTTACGATAGAAGACCTGGCGGAGGCGGCGGGCTGTAGCTCGCGTACCCTTCAGCGGCTCTTCAGGAGCTACCGCGGAACATCGCCGATGGGCGTTCTCTGCAACTACCGGCTCGCCTGTGCGCACAGCACACTTCAGGCAGGTCAGGTGACGTCCATCGCCGGATTGGCGGCGAGGCTTCAATTCTCCAATCCTGGCAGGTTCTCGGTCCTCTACAAAAACGCCTATGGCTTCAAACCATCGTCCAGCCGTCGTCTTGCGAGGGATGATGGCCGCGCGCCGACGAGCGAAACCGAAAAGGCCCCGAACGGGACGCGTCTCGCGACCGACGAATAAGCAATTCACGTTTAAAGTAACAAATAATATTCTCTCTTCAGTTGCAGCAAAATATTGCTCAATATCTGATTGAGATGAAGATTCTGTTCGTGACGTAGAATATACATAATGCGACAAATATTTGTATTATTTTCGATACAAGCTACTTGTATTTGATTATGTCGGAATATTGTGGCCAGAACCCGGTTCTAATCGCTAATTTCCAATGCTAACTCCCGATCGCTGCGCATCGTCTTCGATGGCCTCCGCAGCCCGAAATGGTCCGCGAGCAGGGAGGCTCACGACCTGCCAGACCCTTGATCACCTTCAGAGGAAAGAACCGATCAAATGAGAATGAAAACTGTGCTTCTCGGCTCCGCAGCTGCCCTTCTGGCAATGAACGGCGCCCGTGCCGCCGACGCTATTGTGGCTGCTGAACCGGAACCCATGGAATACGTGCGCGTCTGCGATGCCTTCGGTGTCGGCTATTTCTACGTCCCCGGCACCGAAACATGCCTGAAGATCAACGGGTACGTCCGATTCCAGACCTCGTTCGGTCCGGACGAAGTCAACGGGCGCCAGGGCTGGGGTACCCGAGGAACCTCGGACTGGGACGCGTTTTCGCGTGCGCTCATCGTGTTCACCGCCAAGAGCGACACGGAACTTGGAACCTTGACGGGGCAGTTCGCCGGCGAGTTCAATGCTGACAACGACACCGACGTCGGCGACAGTCTGATCAATGTCGACGTGGCCTACATTCAGCTCGGAGGCTTCAAGGCCGGCTTCTTCTATAGCTGGTGGGACAAGGGACTGAACGGCGAGACCGACAAGCTTGGGAACGTCACCGAATTCAATTCGATCGCCTATGTCTACGAGGGTGAATCCTACCAGTTCGGCGCCTCGGTCGATGAACTCGAAGGCACCTCCACGAAGGCCAACGGTGTTGGTTTCGAGGGGATTGCGTCAGTCACCGTCGGCGGCGTGACGCTCGATCTGCTTGGCAGCTACGACACCGAATTTGAAGAAGGGGCGATCCGTGCGTTGATCTCCGCCGATCTCGGTCCAGGCGTTCTCCAGGCCGCAGGTATCTGGGCGTCTGACCCGAACGCATACTGGGCTGCGTCCGAATGGACCCTCGCGGCATCCTATCGCTACAATGCGACGGAGAAGCTCGCGATTACTCCGGGTATTCAATATTGGGGCGATCTCGGTTTCGCAAGCGACGCGGATCAATGGCGCGGTGGCCTGACCTTGGACTACAAGCTCACCGACGGCTTGGCTTCGCGTGTCTCGGTTCAGTACACCAGCCGCGATCTGGGCCAGGGCTCGGACGATTTCGTAAGCGGTTTCGTCCGCTTGCAGCGCGATTTCTAACTGGATGATTGTTGACCGCGCGGCCGTCGCTGCGCGGTCAACAAACGATTGAGGAGTGTCCTTGCCTCGATCATCTGGTGGCGGACCAAGAGGTCCGCCTCCGTTCAGCAAACGGACATCACGCGCTCTGCGCATAGCGAAAATATCTCGGTTTCGACGAAGCCCGCATAGCCAGCAGCTTCTACGTCTTGCCGAAGTGCGGCTATCCGATGACCCCGTTCCCCATCATCCCGCGGTCCAGGAGAAGGTCGGTTGTAGGGACGAGCAAGTCGCAGATGTAGAAGGCTTTGATCCTCTTCGATTTTCCCGCACGGGCGATCTGATCGCCCAAGGCGTGATCCCACCAGACATGATAAACGTCGATGCCCGGCAGCCGATAGCGATCAGTGCTTGACCGACGTGAAGAGATGACCGAAGACCGCAGCGGCAACTATGGAGCAGGTGGTGAGCGAAAAACGAGCGACTGTCCTGATGATCATGGATGGCTGGGGTTGGCGTGAAGAGCCGCATGGCAATGCCGTGCTGCAGGCAAACACGCCGAATTTCGATCGTCTGTGGTCGCAATGCCCGCATGCTCTGTTGACGACGCACGGTCCTGCCGTGGGTCTGCCCGAGGGACAGATGGGCAATTCCGAGGTTGGTCACCTCAACATCGGCGCCGGCCGCATCGTCATGCAGGAGCTGCCGCGTATCGACACGGCGGTCGCCGATGGCAGCCTGCGCCAACGTCTTGCCGAGAGCGGCTTGCCCGATGTGCTCGGCCGCACGGGCGGCGTGTGCCACCTCCTTGGTCTCGTATCGCCGGGTGGGGTGCACGCCCATCTGCTTCATATCGCAGCCCTTGCGCGGGCGCTTCGCGATCTTGGCATCCGTTCGGTCGTCCATGCCTTTACCGACGGACGCGACACGCCGCCCGGATTGGCCGGAGATTATCTGAAGCAACTTGCCGACGGGCTTCCCGAGGATACGGCGGTCGTCACGGTCAGCGGCCGTTTCTATGCCATGGATCGCGACAATCGCTGGGATCGCGTTGCGGCAGCCTATGCCGCGATCGTCGAGGGCAAGGGTATCCCTGCCGCTTCCGTCGAACAGGCGCTCGAGGCGGCGGCGGCGCGTGGCGAGACGGATGAATTCCTGACGCCGAGCGTGATTGGCGATTATCGCGGACTGCAGAATGGCGATGCGATCCTTTGCGCCAATTTCCGCTCGGACCGCGTCCGCGAAATCCTTTCGGCGCTGCTGCTGCCGGATTTCGACGGCTTCGAGCGGTCGCGCAAGGCGGACATTGCCCTTGGGGTCGGCATGGTTTCCTACGGCACCACGCTCGACGCCGCCATGAGGACGCTCTTTTCGCCGCAATCGCTTGCCGACGGATTGAGCGAAACGGTCTCGAAGGCTGGAAAAACGCAGATCCATCTCGCGGAAACCGAGAAATACCCGCATGTCACCTATTTCCTCAATGGCGGGCTCGAAGCGCCCCATGCGGGTGAAGTGCGCACCATGGTCCCCTCGCCGAAGGTGGCGACCTATGACCTGCAACCCTTCATGTCCGCGCCGGAACTGACCGAGAAAGTGATCACCGCCATCGACGGCGGCGAGTACGATCTTGTCGTCGTCAACTACGCCAATCCCGACATGGTCGGCCATACGGGAAGCTTGGAAGCGGCCATCGTTGCCGTYGAAACGGTGGATGCCGCGCTCGGCAAGATCTGCGAAAGTGTCCGAAGCAGGCAGGGTTCCCTCCTCGTCATCGCCGATCACGGCAATTGCGAAACCATGATCGATCCCGAGACCGG
>NZ_JBFRGB010000034.1:0-59820 GCF_052115125.1 Ensifer sp. 2TAB8
GCAACCTCAGGCTCGGTGATGCGCATCTTTTTCATGACGGGTGCTGCGATCGGTGTCGCCGGAACGGTCGCAGGCGTGGCGCTCGGCGTCGTCGTCTGCCTCAACATCGAATCCATCCGCCAGTTCTTTTCCTGGATCTCCGGAACGACTCTTTTCAGCCCCGAGCTTTACTTCCTGAGCCAGCTTCCGGCCGACATGAATGCGGATGAGACTGCTCTCGTCGTCGTCATGGCGCTCACCCTTTCCTTCCTCGCCACGATCTTTCCGGCCTGGCGTGCCTCGCGCCTCGATCCGGTGCAAGCCCTGCGCTACGATTGACGAGGACATCATCTTAAATGAATGGGCGTACGGCCTCAGCGATTACCGTCCTCGCCGGCCATCCTCGCCGCTTGACGCCTAAAGCGCGTCGCGACCTTTCAGATTTGCTGGTCACGCTCCAGGTTTTCGGTATCTCGCATGTCTTTATCGCAAAACCGCTGCGCACTTTTGCGCCACATGCTTTAGGTGTTGCCCTCAACACTTGATCAGGCCGCCGCGATAGTCGAGTTCGTAGGCTTCCTCGCCGTCGACGAAGATGACCTCGTGACCGGAAAAATGTTCCGTGTCACCGCAACTGCTGTCGATGTAGTAGCCGTGGGCATGGCGAAACTGCATGCCGCCGAGAAAGTGCCGCTTCTCCCGATACATCGCCTGCAGGGCAGCCTTGATCACCTGTCCCGCCTTTGCCCCGTCGATGAGCTCAGGGCGGATGATGCGACCGAAATAGTTCATTGCCCAGTAGGGCTCCTCCCCCCGCCATACGGTTTCCTGTCCGGCAAAGTCGGTCCCACCGAAGTAGCTGTCGAGATAGCGCCAGCGATCCCGCTCATAACCGATGTCTTGGGAGCCCGGGCGCGACGACGGTCGCGGCGTGCCGCCACCCACATAGGCCCGTGATTTTGCCTCGACGATGAAGTCCGTGAGTTGTTCGAGCGCCGTCATGATTGTTCCTCGTATGTTCTTTGGTGAAGATGCCCGGATCCGCGAAAGTTGTAAAGAACAAATAGGGAACATTCTCCCGACTATTGAATGCCGCAAGCCTTCTGGCCGCGGTCGTCGTTCCAGTCCTTGAGAAGGACGAGTTCGCCTTTGACGGAAACGGCCTTGTCCTTCGCTTTGCCTTTGCCGGTCAGGACATTGAGGTCGCATTGCGAAGTGTTGTCGGGATCGAGGGTATCATAGGATGAGTAGGTGTAGCCGGCGACCACGAACTCGAAATTGCGGTAGGCGACCGTCAGTTTCTGTTCCCAGCGGTCGCGCCCGATGGCGTCGTTGTGGCTGGTGACAACCAGCGAGCCATTCGGCAGTGCCTCGATCGAAGGCGCCTGTCCCGAAAGATCGAACTGCCCCCAGACCTTGTTCGGGATCGCTGACTTCAGCGCCAGCGCGCGATTGTCGCCTGCGAAGTAGATATAGATGCCTTTGTCGTCGTCGCTGCCCTCGGCGGACCGTACGATCAGCGCGAGGTCCGTATCCCCGTCCTTGTCCCAGTCGCCGGTTGCGGCGGAGACAATGCGTGCGGGATCGATCGTTTCCGTCGCCGAGGCGACACTGGGAAACAGCATAAGTAACGGCAGAATCAGGCGTGCAGACATGTTGGAGCGCTCCGCTTGGTTGTTCCTCTCAATATGCGCGCATGGCCCTTTCCTCAAGCGGCTACCCGGCTATTAACCGGCATTCGCCGGCCGTGTTAACCATCGTGAACAGAACGCCTGTGTATCGCTTGACGAGTGAACAAAAATGGAACAAAGTAAAAACATAACGGAAAAGGAGCCATGTTATGACTGATTTTGTTCGTGACCTCGCCGCCTTCGCTTCGATGAGCCTGTTCATCGCAAGCATCTCTTTCATCGCACTCGGCCTCTGAGGAGCGCCGATCCTTTCTCTCACGCGCCTCCCGAATTTCGCCCCCTGGATTGAATAAGGGGGACGACGTGTCAGGTGAAACTGGACATGTCGGATGATAAACGGGATATCCTGCCGTCCAGACAGGAATCAGGGTGCGAATAATGGCAGATGACGGCAAAGCAGCATCGAGCGAAGCGCTTGGTACGGACCCGCAGTTTGTGCATCTGCGTGTCCACTCGGCTTTCTCCTTGCTCGAAGGTGCGCTGCCGCTGAAGAAGGTCATCGGTAAGGCGGTTGCCGATAATCAGCCGGCGATCGGGATCGCCGATACCAACAATCTCTTTGCCGCGCTCGAGTTTTCCCAGAAGGCAGCCGACGACGGACTGCAGCCGATCACCGGCTGTCAGCTTTCCATCGACATGGAAGAAGAGGTGGATGGTGAACGGCGTGGCCACGCGCACCAGCTCGCAAAGCTCCCAGCAATCGTCCTGATCGCCGCAACCGATGACGGCTACGCGCGGCTCGTTGACTTGGTGAGCCGAGCCTATCTCAGCGGCGAGGGCAGCCAGGCGACCCGCATCACGCGCTCGTGGCTTGCCGAATGTGGTACGGAGGGGCTGATTGCGCTGACGGGTGCATCAGGCGGTCCGGTGGATCTGGCCCTGAAGGCGGGCGCGACAGCACTGGCGGAAGCGCGTCTTGAAGCCCTGCACGATCTCTTTGGCGATCGCCTCTATATTGAGTTGCAGCGGCACGGAGGCTACGACAAGCGCCATGAGAGCCGGATGATCGACCTTGCCTACAAGTTCGACATTCCGCTGGTTGCCACCAACGAGGCCTTCTTCCCGTCGCCGTCCGACTACGATGCGCATGATGCCCTGATGGCGGTCGCGCACAATGCGATGGTTTCGGATGACAGCCGTTTCCGCCTGACACCGGATCACTATCTCAAGAGCCGCAAGGAAATGGCGGCGCTGTTTGCCGATCTGCCCGAGGCGCTGGAAAACACCGTCGAAATCGCACGGCGCTGCTCCTTCATGTTGAAGACCCGTGGGCCGATCCTGCCGCGCTTTACCGGCGCCACGGCCGATCCGCAGGAGGCCGAGCGCGCCGAGGCGGACGAACTGCGTCGCCAGGCGGAGGAGGGGCTCGAAGAACGTCTGGCCAGGCTCGGCATGGCGCCCGGCCACAGCGAAGAGGAGTATCGCGAACGCCTGGCCTTCGAGCTCAGCGTCATCGAGCGCATGAAGTTCCCCGGCTACTTCCTGATCGTTGCCGACTTCATCAAATGGGCGAAGCAGCACGATATCCCCGTCGGACCGGGCCGCGGTTCGGGTGCAGGCTCGCTGGTCGCCTATGCGCTGACGATCACCGACGTCGATCCGATGCGCTTCTCGCTGCTGTTCGAACGCTTCCTCAATCCTGAGCGCGTCTCGATGCCCGACTTCGACATCGACTTCTGCCAGGACCGGCGCGAAGAAGTGATCCGCTATGTGCAGCGCAAATATGGCCGCGAGCAGGTAGCGCAGATCATCACCTTCGGTTCGCTGCAGGCGCGCGCCGCACTGCGCGACGTTGGCCGCGTGCTCGAGATGCCTTACGGTCAGGTCGACAAGATCTGCAAGCTGGTGCCGAACAATCCCGCCAACCCGACACCGCTCTCCAAGGCGATCGAGGAAGAGCCGCGCCTGCAGGAGGAAGCCGAGAAGGAACCGGTCGTCGCCCGGCTTCTCGATATCGCCCAGAAGATCGAGGGTCTGTACCGTCACGCCTCGACCCACGCCGCCGGCATCGTGATCGGCGACCGTCCGCTGTCGCAGCTCGTGCCGATGTATCGAGACCCGCGCTCCGACATGCCGGTCACCCAGTTCAACATGAAGTGGGTGGAGCAGGCGGGTCTCRTCAAGTTCGACTTCCTCGGCCTGAAGACGCTGACCGTGTTGAAGGTCGCCGTCGATTTCGTGAAGCAACGCGGCATCGAGGTCGACCTCGCGAGCATTCCACTCGACGATCTGAAGACCTACGAAATGCTGTCTCGCGGCGAGACCGTCGGCGTGTTCCAGGTGGAAAGTGCCGGCATGCGCAAGGCGCTGATCGGCATGCGGCCAGACTGCATCGAGGACATCATCGCGCTGGTGGCGCTCTACCGCCCAGGCCCGATGGAGAACATTCCCGTCTACAATGCCCGCAAGCATGGCGAGGAAGAAGTCGAATCGATTCATCCGAAGATCGACCATCTGCTCAAGGAAACGCAGGGCGTTATCGTCTACCAGGAGCAGGTGATGCAGATCGCCCAGGTGCTCTCAGGCTATTCGCTCGGCGAGGCCGATCTTCTGCGCCGCGCCATGGGCAAAAAGATCAAGGAGGAGATGGACAAGCAGCGCGCCCGCTTCGTCGACGGTGCTGTCAAGAACGAGGTGTCGAAGCCGCAGGCTGACCTGATTTTCGACCTTCTCGCCAAATTCGCCAACTACGGCTTCAACAAGTCGCACGCGGCGGCTTACGCGATCGTCTCCTACCAGACCGCCTATATGAAGGCGCACTACCCGGTAGAGTTCCTGGCCGCGTCGATGACGCTCGACATGTCCAACACGGAGAAGGTCAACGACTTCCGTCAGGATGCGAAGCGCCTGGGCATTGAGGTGATTGCGCCATCGGTGCAGACCTCATTCCGGCACTTCCAAACGGGTGAAAGCCGCATCTATTACTCGTTGGCTGCGATCAAGGGTGTGGGCGAATCGGCGGTTGAGCACATCGTCGAGGTTCGCGGCGACAGAACCTTTGCAAGCCTCGAAGATTTCTGCCTGAGGATCGACCCAAAACTTCTCAACCGCCGCGTCTTCGAAAGTCTGATCGCGGCCGGCGCGTTCGACTGCTTCGGCTATGACCGGGCCGAGTTGGTCGGCGGGCTCGACCGCATCCTCGGCTTCGCCCAGCGTGCGCAAGAGAACAAGACGAGCGGGCAGAGCGACATGTTCGGTGCGGGTGCCGCAACGGGTCCGGAACGCATCGCACTCCCGACCTATACGCCTTGGCTTGCTTCGGAAAAGCTGCATCGTGAGTTCCAGGTGCTGGGCTTTTATCTCTCCGCCCATCCGCTCGACACCTACAATGCGCTGCTTGCCAAGATGCGGGTGCAGACCTTCGGCGATTTCGCCGGTGCGGTGAAGAAGGGCGCGACTGCCGGTAGGCTCGCCGGCACCGTGACCTCGAAGCAGGAGCGCAAGACGCGTACCGGCAACAAGATGGGCATCATCGCCTTCTCGGATTCCTCCGGTCAGTTCGAGGCGGTGCTGTTCTCCGAAATGCTGCACCAGTATCGTGACCTCCTGGAGCCGGGCAAATCGCTTGTGATGACCGTTGCCGCAGAGGAGCGGCCGGAGGGTATCGGTCTGCGCATCCAGACGCTGCGCTCGCTGGAGGAAGAATCGCTGCAACTGCAGAAGGCGCTGCGCGTCTATGTGCGCGATTCCGGCCCGCTGAAATCGATCGCATCGCACCTCAACACCAAGGGCGATGGTCTCGTCTCGTTCGTCGTTATCAAGGACAATGGTCAGCGCGAGATCGAGGTGGAACTGAGCGAGAAGTTCCGGATCTCGCCGGAGATCGCCGCAGCGCTGCGCTCGGCCCCGGGTGTGGTCGACGTCGAACTGGTTTGATCCGGCGTTAATCTCCGCTCGATCGAAGCGCAGAAACGATGCCTGCGTTCCCTGGAAGCCGGCCGGGGAGCCGAAACCGCGCCGCGCTTTCCTGCTGTCGCTCCTGTTCAGTCGCCGGGGCGCGACCGCGTGACGGTGATGAAATCGGTGCCCTGTCCGGTTTCCAGCCCGCTTTCAGTGTCGGCGATCGAAAGCGACGATCCCTCGGCCAACAGTTCTTCCACACGATTGCGAACATCGTTGGATATCGTCATCCGCGCGAGCGTGCGCTGTATGCCGTTATAGGCGAACGGATCGGCCTCCATGGAAATGCCGAGGCGCTTCTTCATCGAGTTGGGCAGGTGGTTTTCAAGCGAAACGCCGAACCATTTGCCTTCGGCGCCCTGTTCTTCTTTGTGGCGAAACTGCAGGAAATGTGTCCCAAGAGCCTCTTCCGGCTTGTCGATCGTAAGACCTGCTTCGAAGAGCGGCTTGAACCCTTGCCGCACGAGGATCTTGCCGTTCTGTGGGGGCGTGCGGCCAGCCTGGTGCAGGAGCTTGTCGGTCAACTCTGGCGTCAGCTTGCCGTCGCTCTCGAGGCCTTCGCTCGTCTGGAAGGCGCGGAGCGCTGCGATCGTTGCTGGACCTGCATGGCCGTCGATCGTGCCCGGCGCGTATCCGAGGAACTCCAGCGACATCTGGATCTCGCGCATCGTATCCCGCGCGTCGCTGCGCGTGATCAGGATACGGATCGGTTCCGCCATGGATTTGGTAGTCGCGGCCGCTCCGCCCGTCGGCTCGGTCATGGCAACTTCGACCGGCGTGTCGCCGGCCTGGCTGATCGCCGGTCTGAGCGGCACATCGGAGAGCGGCGGCTGGAGATCGATCGGGGCCGGTCGAAAGAGGAGCGCGCTTTTGATCTCCGTGGGCGTGATCTGCCGATCCGAGATCAACACATGCACGCCGCGCTCGGTCATCTTGTAGAGAGAGGCGGCAAAGGCGCTCGGCAGACGCACGCAGCCGTGCGACGCGGGGTAATCGGGTACGTGGTTGGAGCCGTGCAGCGCGATACCCGACCAGGTGAGACGCTGCATGAAGGGCATCGGCGCATTCGAATAGATGTTCGATTTATGGTGACGCCGCTTCTCCAGGATCGAGAAGATACCGGTCGGGGTCGCGTGGCCGGCCTTCCCGGTCGACACGGGTGATGTCGCAATCACGGCGTCGCCGTCATAGACGACGAGCGATTGCTGGTCTTTCGAGACGATGATCTGTAGCGGCCCGCGACTGCCTGCAAACCCGGTGGCCGGTGACAAAAGCAGAGCAACGACGCTGGCGGTGAGAGCGAAACGCGATACCATACACTCAACCCGACACGTGACTTGGCGAACGAGCCTATCGGGCAATCTTTAAGGAATTCATCCAGACCGCGTGTGGGCCAGATCAAGGTTGCGTGATCGCGGTGTGTCTATGTCGAGGGGTCACGTTTCCGGTTGCCGAAGGTATAGCCGGTCTCGACTGTGGCCTTTCCGAACTTGTCGCGCAGCCTGTTCATGGCGTCTTCGGCCGCCGCCCGGCGGGTTGCGGCCGGATCGACGAGATCGGGCGGGTCTGCAAGGTCGGGGGCCGAGAGATCGCTGACGCCGATGCCGATCAGCCGATACTTCGTGCCGTCAGCCTCTTTCTCCAGGAGCTGCAGTCCCGTGCGGAAAATGCGGTCGGCGAGCCGGGTGGGGCTGTCCAGGCGCCGGTTGCGGGTACGGATCTTGAAGTCGGCCGTCTTCAGTTTCAAGACGACGGTCTGGCCGGCAAGATCCGACTTTCGCAGCCGATGGGCCACCTGCTCGCTGAGACGCCTAAGATGCACGACAAGGTCGTCATAGCGCGCAATGTCGTCGTTGAAGGTCGTCTCTGCTGAAACGCTCTTGGCCTCGCCGTCGATTTCCACAGCCCGCTCGTCGAGCCCGCGCGACAGGCGAAAGAGCCGCTGCCCCATGGTGCCGTAGCGCCGCATGAGATCGGCTTCCTCCATGGTTCGCAATTGCCCGATCGTGCGCACGCCGTCGCGCTCCAGCGTGGCGGCAAAGGCTTTGCCGACGCCCCAGATCATGGTGACCGGTTTCTCCTTCAGGAACTCGAGTGCCTCGGCCTGACCGATGACGGAAAAGCCGCGTGGCTTCTGTAGGTCGGAGGCGACCTTGGCGAGGAACTTGCAATAGGAGAGGCCAACGGACACGGTGATGCCGATCTCCTGCTCGACGCGTCGGGCGAAGCGCGCGAGCGTGCGTGCCGGAGGATCGTGATGCAGGCGCTCGGTGCCCTTGAGCTCAAGAAAGGCCTCGTCGATCGACAGCGGCTGCACCAGCGGCGTCAACTCCTGCATCAGCGTCCGCACTTCGCGGCCGACGCGTGCATATTTCTCCATGTTCGGCTTGATGACCACGGCTTGCGGGCAGGCTTCCAGTGCCTTGAACATCGGCATTGCCGAGCGCACGCCGTGAATGCGGGCAATGTAGCAGGCGGTGGACACCACGCCGCGTTTGCCGCCGCCGATGATCACCGGCTTGTCGGCCAGTTCCGGATCGTCGCGTTTCTCGATCGAAGCATAGAAGGCGTCACAATCGATATGCGCTAAGGTCAGATCGTAAAGTTCGCTGTGGCGCAGCAGGCGCGGGCTGCCGCAGGCCGTGCAGCGCCGTACGCTAGCAGCCTGTTCCTTGAGGCAGTCGCGGCAGAAGCCTGGAGATTGAGCAGCGCTGTCGGGCATATCGGGAACAAATATTGAACATCGCGACCTTACGCTCTACGCTAGCGAGTCTCAAGGGAGGCCCGGTTGGAAAACACACCGCAATTATTGGCGTTGGCAGAGATCGCCGGGTGGGCTTCGAGCCGTGCCGGCGCGACTGGCTTTTGCGCGACGATCGATCGCCGCCGGCTAGCCTCCAAGATGTGCGCGAATGGCGGCCGCCGCTTCTGGCCAGTCGGCCACGGCGCGGATGCTGGCGTCCGGCTTTGGGGCGAGCGCGCGAAACTCCGCGTTAACCATCAGGTTGATCAGCAGGCAGGATGGCGCGTGGTGCTGGACCGACTGCAGGTTGCGAAGAATGTCATCTATGAAGACCAGCGGAACCGTGCGACCACCGTGCAACTTTTGGACGATCGGTCCCTTGGGTTCCTCCGACGCAAGCAGCGGGTAGGGAAGGCCAAGTCGGTCGAGCAGGGCACGGCGGACCGCGGCATGGTGCGGTGGCATGGCGGTCAGGAAAACGATATCCGCGTCCTGCGACAGAGCGGCCAACGTGTCGGCGACCCGTTCGGCTGGTGTCTGCCAGCGATCCTGCGACCCGTAGAACGAATCGAGCAGCGCCTTGACCTCGGCCTCGGCCAACGGTTGTTCGTTTGCAAGATCGACGATGTTTCCGGTCAGGCGAAAGGACCGGGGCAGCAAAGCGTGGCCGCAGCTTTGGAGGAAAGCTTTGAACGGATTGATGAATTCGAGCACGACTTCATCGACGTCGCTGACGATCAGCGGGCGCTCTTGAAGCCGGATGCGCTCGTCTGTGGCGGCGCCTGGCACGCTCAATCCTCAAAACCCGAATGGCCCGACAGCGCCGCATGGGCGCGCACGACATCCTCCGGCGCCGTGCCGGTCGCCTGGCAGAATGCAATCAGCGTCGGCTCGTGGTCCATGAGAAAAGCGATGAGGCCACCCATGAAGCCGGGTTCGGCGATGGCATTGCGCAAGGCGGTAGGGTCGGTGCCTGTCAGCGCCAGGAAACGAGACAGAAGCTCCGGCTCGCCGGCGAGCCAGGCAAGGATGTCGATGGCGATTTCGTCAGCGCTCTTCAATGCTTCGTTCCCGTATGGTTTTTACGTGCGGAGTTACCTATTTTTCAACCAAATCGGCCTATCTCTGAAGTTGAGGAAATGGGTCGAGTCGTCGACTCTGCAAGTTAAATGTCCTGAGGCGACTTGCAAGGTGACGATGGACAGCAAGGGATCGACATGCCCAAACAGGTAATGATTGTTGAGGACAACGAGCTGAACATGAAGCTGTTCCGCGACCTGATTGAGGCTTCCGGCTATGCGACGATCCAGACGCGCAACGGCATGGAGGCGCTTGAGCTCGCGCGCAAGCATCGGCCGGATCTCATCCTGATGGATATTCAGCTACCGGAAGTATCCGGACTTGAAGTGACGAAATGGCTGAAGGAGGACGATGAATTGCACGTCATCCCGGTCATCGCCGTCACGGCATTTGCAATGAAGGGAGATGAGGAGCGGATTCGCCAAGGCGGATGCGAAGCCTATGTTTCCAAACCGATTTCTGTACCGAAGTTCATTGAAACGATCAAAACCTACCTGGGCGATGCCTGAGCGGCGGGAAAATTGATATGACTGCGCGTATTCTTGTCGTTGATGATGTTCCTGCCAATGTGAAGTTGCTCGAAGCCCGGTTGCTCGCCGAGTATTTCGATGTGCTGACAGCCAATGACGGCTACTCGGCGCTGGCGCTTTGCGAGAAGACGCCCATCGATCTCGTTCTTCTCGACATCATGATGCCGGGTCTCGATGGCTTCGAGGTCTGCGAACGGCTGAAGGCGAATCCGCGCACGGCGCATATTCCTGTTGTCATGGTGACGGCGCTCGACCAGCCGTCGGATCGCGTGCGCGGGCTGAAGGCGGGCGCCGACGACTTTCTGACCAAGCCCGTCAACGATCTGCAATTGATGTCGCGCGTGAAGAGCCTGGTTCGGTTGAAGAATGTCAGCGATGAATTGCGCCTGCGTGCCCAGACGGCACAGACCATCGGCCTGGAAGATGCCGGTCGCGCGGACCGTCCGGACGAGCCGGGCAATGTCCTGCTGGTCGACGGCCGTGGCTCGTCGCAGGAACGGTTGCAGCGTGCGCTCAAGCCGATCGCCGATGTCTCTGTAATTTCCGATCCGCAGGCGGCGCTCTTCGAAGCGGCTGAAAACAACTTCGACCTGGTCATCGTCAACGCGAATTTCGACGACTACGATCCATTGCGGCTGTGCTCGCAGCTTCGCTCGCTGGAGCGGACACGCTTTATCCCGATCCTGCTGATTGCGGAGCAGGGCAGCGACGAGATGGTGGTGCGTGCGCTTGATCTCGGCGTGACCGATTATCTGATGCGTCCGGTTGATCCGAACGAGCTGATAGCCCGCTCGATGACCCAGATCCGCCGCAAGCATTGCAATGACAGGCTGCGCGCGAGCGTGCAGCAGACCATCGAGCTTGCCGTGACAGATGGCCTGACCGGCCTCCACAACCGCCGCTACTTCGACACGCACCTGAAACTGCTGATGGACCGGGCCGCGGCGCGCGGACGGCCGCTGTCCATCTGCATGACGGATATCGATCGCTTCAAGCAGGTCAACGATACCTACGGCCATGATGCCGGCGACGAAGTGCTGCGTGAGTTCGCCAACCGCATTCGCACGACGGTGCGCGGGGCCGACCTTGCCTGCCGCTTCGGCGGCGAGGAATTCGTCGTCGTGATGCCGGACACGTCGGCTGAAATGGCAGCGGGCGTCGCCGAGCGTTTGCGCATCATAATCGAAAGCCTGCCGTTCCCTGTCCCGCAGGCCGATGGCGTCCTGAAGGTCACGGCGTCGATGGGAATAGCAACGTTGAGGCCGGATGCCGATAGCGCCGAGGCCCTGTTGAAGCGCGCGGATACGGCGCTCTATCAAGCCAAGCATGAAGGCCGCAACCGTGTGGTGGCCGCTGCCGCCTGAGCATTTGGCGGTCCAATCCCGCCGCTCCATGCCCCGTGATATTCGTGCGCCACCTCTTGCGGGTTGCATTTAAAGTTGTATTCTCGCCGCAGCCGATGCTACCGGGGAGTTTGGGTAGCCGCGGCGCCCATGCGTGTGCCTGTCTTAGACTGATACAGAATTAACCATGCGCTTAGCGGCACCGCTTCGCGCATTAAGAATTCGTTGATTTTTTTCCATTTTCAGGTGATGCTGATGAACAAGTAGGCATCGCCTCCTAACAATTTGCTTACCCCATGATGCTCAGGTCCGCCGCATCTCCTGGGTCGTGGGGTCGGTCGGTTGGCTTTTGACCTCTGCGGAATCCTCGTGCCGCAGTCAGGGGCCAGCCGACCCCCTTTTCGTAAGCGCCGTCCCAGCCTGGGGCGGCGTTTTGCTTTTGTGGCGAACGGGCGCGGGGCGCCAGATGGCGCGCCTTCCAGGCATCCTTTCACTGCCGCCGAGACCACCGAGGGCCCCGTTGCGAAACGCAAGCATCCAAAAGGAAAGGGCGCCTGACCTTGCGGTCGGCGCCCTTCAATCCCCGGGAAACGCTCGATCTTACTTGATCTTGGTTTCCTTGAATTCGACGTGCTTCTTGACGACCGGGTCGTACTTGGTCTTGGTCATCTTTTCCGTCATCGTACGGCTGTTCTTGGTCGTGACGTAGAAGAAACCCGTGTCGGCTGTCGAAAGCAGCTTGATCTTGATGGTGGTGGCTTTTGCCATGGTCGTCCTGCCTTTGTAACAATGAAAGCCGTGGACAACCGGTTGCGGGCCACGGGCAAGGTTGGCGCGAAACTACAAATCGCGGCCGAAAAGTCAAGGCCGTTTTGGATTCAAAACGATCCTGACCACCGAAAGCGCGACATAGAGCCCGAAAAAGCCGGCGATTGCCCAGGCGAATCCGTTGTTGCCGGTGACGTCCATCGCAGCCCCGATGACCTGCGGCCCGGCGACCGTACCAACTGCGTAGGAGAACACGAAGGCAGCGTTGGCGGCCGCAAGATCCGCGCCCTGCAGGCGGGAGCCCAGGTGGCTGAGGCCCACGGTGTAGAGCCCGGAAACGCAACCGCCCCAGAAGAGGAGTACGACCGCCATCAGGAACCAGCTTTCGGCAAGCATCGGCAGGCAGAGCGCGCCGATCAGGCCGACCACCGTCATCGCTGAAAGCAGCGCGCGCCGATCCTTCACCCGGTCGGACAGCATGCCGAGCGGAATCTGGAAGATGAAGTTGCCGATTCCCATCACTGTCAGCAACAGCGCGGCCTGTGATTCGGTAAAGCCGGACCGGGTACCAAACACGGGAAACAGTGAAAGACCGCCCGATTCGACGGCGCCGAAGATGAAGACGGCGGCCGTTGCTGTCGGCACGAGGTAGACGTAGCGCAGGAAGTGCCGCTCGGGCTTCTCGTCGATGACAGGGCTCTCGTCGCGCGCGAGGAAGATCGGCACGGCCGCAAGCAGGATCACGCCTGCGCCAACGACGAAGGGCAGGATGYCCTCGCTGCCGAGGATGGAGAAGAGCAGGGGGCCCGTCGCGAAGCCGAGCGAGAGCACCGTGCCGTAGATGCCAAGCACGAACCCGCGCTTGCTCGGTGGTGCGGTGGCGTTGATCCAGAACTCCGAGAGGATGAAGAGCACGGTGATCGCGCCATGGAAGACCACGCGCAGCGGAAACCAGAGCCAGAAGTTGGTAATGTAATAGAAGCCGAAGGAGCTGATGGCGGCGACCAGAACGGCCCATAGCATCGTCGGCGCGACCCCGTGGCGATGGGCGAATTTGGTCGTGAGCGGCGCGGCAGCCATCGAGGCGAGGCCGGCCATTGCCGAATTGAGCCCGATGAGCGTCGAGGATATCCCACGCTTCTCCATGATGATGGAGAGCAGCGGCAGGCCGAGGCCGATGGCGATGCCAACCGCGCTGATCGCGGCAACGGCGGCGATCAGCGACCGCCAGTGAATTTCCTCAACCGGTGCGGCTGTACCGGGCGACGGCTGTGACATGCGACGAGGATCCTTAGAGCAACGTGCGGATGAGGCGCCCACGGCGCGCGGCATAAAGTGGCACCGCTCGCTCACAGGAGAGCGACGGATCGGTGTCGAGACTGCTTCTGAGGTCCGCGAGAATGATGGCGGTGATGTCAGGTATCCTTAGGGACGGAGAATCGTTCACATCGATCCACTGCAAATCCTGAAGCTCCCGACTGTCCAGGAAGCGCGTCGGATCGATTTTAGCCTCGTCCGCAAACAAAGCGAAGAAGCGTGTATCGAACCGCCTCGCGTGGCCCGGAGGGGTGATGGCCCGAGCCATATAGCGCAACTTTTCCAGGTCGGGAAGGAACGGGACCGATGCGGTAGCAGACGGCGCCGGTTGGCCGACGGCGATGCCGGCCTCTTCGTAAAGCTCGCGCAGTCCGGCAAGGGCGAGCGCACGAGCGCGCGCGTCCGTGAGTTCTCGCGCGCCGACCGCTTTCAACGCGTGCAGGACGGATGGATGCAAGTCGGAGCCAAAGCCGATCCGGTGATCGCCGGCATCGCGCCGCCCGCCGGGGAAAACATAGAGATCCGGCATGAAGACATGGGCGCTGTGCCGTTTGCCCATCAAGACCCGCACGCGTGCCCCCTGGCGGTCAAGCAGCATGACGGAAGCCGCGTCGCGTGGTCTGACGGCCGCGGAACGCTGGCGCTCGACCTCGCCGCCCGGGCTCCGCGCGGACGTCATGCCCTGTCGTCTCGCGGCGGCAGGACGTCTTCCGGCGCGTCTTCGTGACCGCCGAAGCCATGCATCTTCAGCGCCCATTGCAGGCCGATGACGGCGCCCTTGACCGGCTGCAGCAGCGCCAGAGAACTGATGACGGTGATCGGCGCCCAGATCGCCAGATGCTGCCAGCTGTTCAGCGGCAGGACGAGATCGGTCATCATGTAGCCTGCAAGCACCAGGTGACCGACGATCGTCACGACGATATAGGGCGGGAAATCATCGGCGCGGTGATGGTCCATGCGCTCGCCGCAGGCGGCGCAGGCATCGACCGACTTGACGTATCTGCGAAACAGCTTGCCGCTACCACAGGCCGGGCAGCGGCCAAGAGAGCCACGCCTCATCGAAAGGCCAACGGAGCGTTCGTCGCTTTCGCTGCCGCCCAGATGAAGTGTTTCGCTTGCTGCTGCTTTCATGCCTATTCCTCTGCCTTACGGGGATCTATCGCCTGCCTCTCGGCGGCCGAGTTCCCGGCTTCTTGCTTGCTCCGGTGCGATCGCGACGGCCGGACTTGTGGAAGGAGCGTGTCGCTGTCGGCATCTTGCGCCCCTCGCTTTGCATCTCGAACCTGAGCGCACCCGCAAGCGGAACCGCCTCGACGAGCTTGACGCGCACCGGATCGCCGAGGCGATAGCCGAGCCCGGTTTTCTCACCGGAAAGCGCCTGATGAGCCTCATCGTAGATGAAGTAGTCGCGTCCGAGCGTAGATATAGGAACGAAACCGTCGGCACCATAGGCAGGCAGGGTGACAAAGAGTCCCGCCTTGGTGACACCGGAAACGCGGCCTTCGAACTCTTCGCCGACGCGGCCATTCAGATGGTGCGCGATCAGCCGGTCGACGGTGTCGCGCTCTGCTGCCATGGCGCGCCGCTCGAAGGTCGAGATCTCGGCTGCGATGTCGTCGAGCACGCCCTCTTCCTGCGGCGTCAGCCCGCCTTCACCGAGACCGAGCGAGGTAACCAGGGCCCGATGCACGATAAGGTCGGCATAGCGCCGGATCGGCGAGGTGAAATGCGCATACTTCAAAAGGTTCAGGCCGAAGTGCCCGATGTTTTCCGGGCTGTAGATCGCCTGGCTCTGGGAGCGAAGCACCATCTCGTTGACCATCGTCTCGAAGGGCTTGCCTTCGGCCTTGGCGAGGATGCCGTTGAAATGGTTCGAGCGCATGTTGCCGCCCTTGACGAGCGAGATGTCGAGCGTCGCCAGGAATTCGCGCAGGCTCTCCTGCTTGGCGAGCGAGGGCTGGTCGTGCACGCGGTAGATCAGGACCTGGCGCTTCTGCTCCAGTGTCTCCGCAGCAGCGACGTTTGCCTGGATCATCATCTCCTCGATCAGCTTATGGGCGTCGAGACGTTCGGGAACGAAGACACGGTCGACCGTGCCGTCGGACTTCAGGATGATCTTGCGCTCGGGCATGTTGAGCTCGAGCGGCTGGCGCCGGTCACGACCGCGCGTGAGAATGCGATAGCCTTCCCATAGCGGCTTCAGGATCGTCTCAAGGATCGGTCCGGTCTTGTCATCAGGATTGCCGTCAATCGCCGCCTGCGCCTGCTGGTAGGAGAGCTTTGCCGCACTCTTCATCATGATGCGATGGAAGGTATGGCCGGCCTTGCGGCCTTCCTTGGAGAAGCGCATGCGCACGGCCAGCGCCGGGCGGTCGACGCCTTCCTTGAGGGAGCAGAGATCGTTGGAGATCCGTTCAGGCAGCATCGGCACCACCCGGTCGGGGAAGTAGACCGAGTTGCCGCGCTTCAAGGCCTCAAGGTCCAGCGCGGACTTCGGCCGAACATAATAGGAGACGTCGGCAATCGCGACCGTGACGATGACGCCGCCGGGATTGTCTTCGGACGGGTCCGGTTCGGCATGCACAGCGTCGTCGTGATCCTTCGCATCGGCTGGGTCGATCGTGATGAGCGGCAGCGTGCGCCAGTCCTCGCGGTGCGCCATGGTGGCGGGGCCGGCGGCATTTGCTTCTTCGATCACCCGTTCCGGGAAGACATGGGGGATGCCGTGCGCATGGATGGCGATCATCGAGATCGCTTTTTCGGACGCAACCGAGCCGATGACGTTCTGCACCTGGGCGCGTGGCAGCCCGTAGCGGCCATGCCGCGAGAGCTGCACTTCGACCAGATCACCGTCCTCAGCGTTGCCGGTGAACTCTGGATCAACAAGGATTTCCTCGCCGCGCTTTTCGATCGGCATCAGGCGGCCACCGCCGCTGGGCGTCGAGCGGAAGACGCCGAGCACGGCATCCTTGCGTTTGTCCAGCACCTTGATGATGCGCGCCGTATAGGCCGGGCCGCCCCGTTCCTTGGCCGGGAAGATCTTGGCGAGCACGCGGTCGCCGAGACCGCCGACCGGAGCCTTGCCCTTACCCTTGGCGACAGCAGATTGCTTGATCAGCACCGCGGGCGCGACGCCGTCGTCGTCCAGCCACTCGGCGGGCCGGCCAATCAGTTCGCCGTCGACATCGCGGATGGTGATGTCGAGCACCGTCACCGGAGGCAGGGCTCCCGGGCGCACCAGCGACTTGCGCTTTTTTTCGACGAGTCCATCGACTTCGAGCGACTTGAGCAGTGCCTTGAGCTCGACCCGGGTCTCGCCCTTGAGGCCGAAAGCCTTGGCGATCTCACGCTTCGAGGCGCGCTCCGGGTTTTCGGCAATGAAGCGCATCAGCACGTCGCGCGGCGGAACCGCGCCGTGAATGATGTTTTCCTTTTCGGGGGCCGGTCCAGCCTTGGCCGCGCGATCAGGCTTTTTGCCCATGTTTCTCTTGCCGGGCCGTTCGGTCGGGTCGCGCGGTATTCTGGTCAAATTCAGCTCTTCTTGGCCTTGGTGGCCGTCTTGGTTTTGTTCTTGGCGGTCGCCTTGGCCTTGCTCGGCTTGGCGGCGCCATCCTCGGTTTTTGCAGCAGCCTTCGTCGTCTTGGCTTTGGTTGCCTTGGCCTTCGTCGTTCCGCCCTTTGCAGCGCGCTCAGCGATGAGCACGAGGGCTTCTTCGACCGTCACAGACTGCGGATCCTTGCCCTTCGGCAGGGTGGCATTGACCTTGCCCCAGTTGACGTAGGGGCCGTAGCGACCGTCGCGAACGGTGATCGCACCGCCGTCGGGGTGGTCGCCAAGCTCCTTGAGGGAAGCGGCAGCCGTGCGTCCACGGCCGGCGCCGGCCTTGGACTGCTTGTCTGCGAGGACGGAGACGGCGCGGTTGAGGCCGATCGAGAAGACGTCCTCGATCGATTCGAGGTTGGCATAGGTGCCATCGTGCAACACGAACGGTCCGTAGCGGCCAAGGCCGGTCGAGATCATCTTGCCGGATTCCGGATGCGCGCCGATATCACGAGGCAGCGACAGGAGAGCCACAGCCTTCTCGTGGTCGATCGTTGAGGGCGTCCAGCCCTTCGGCAAGCTCGAGCGCTTGGCTTCCTTGCCGTCGCCGCGCTGGACATAGGGACCGAAGCGGCCGCTGCGCAGCGTGATTTCTTCGCCGGTATGGGGGTCCTTCCCGAGCGCCTGCGGCTCGTTCGAGACCGCAGCCTCCTGATCGCCGCTGCTGTCGGAGGAAAGCTGGCGTGTGAAGTTGCACTCCGGATAGTTCGAGCAGCCGACGAAGGCGCCGTACTTGCCAAGCTTCAGCGACAGCTTGCCGGTGCCGCAGACCTGGCAGGTTCTGGGATCGCCGCCATCCTCGCGCTTCGGGAAGACGAGCGGTGCCAGTTCCTCGTTCAGCGCGTCGAGCACGTTGGTGACGCGCAGTTCCTTGGTTTCCTCGATCTGCGCGAAGAAGTCCTTCCAGAAGTCGCGAAGCACGTCCTTCCAGTTGACTTCACCGGCCGAGACCTGGTCGAGCTTTTCTTCGAGCGACGCTGTGAAATCGTAGCCGACATAGCGCGTGAAGAAGCTTTCCAGGAACGCTGTGACCAGCCGCCCCTTGGCCTGCGGGATGAGCTTGCGCTTGTCGTTGGTGATGTAGTCGCGGTCGAGCAGCGTCGTGACCGTCGCTGCATAAGTGGAGGGCCGGCCGATGCCGAGCTCTTCCATCTTCTTGATCAGGCTCGCTTCCGAGTAGCGCGGCGGCGGTTCGGTGAAGTGCTGCGAGGCGTTGATCTTCTGCTTTGCGCAGCTTTCGCGCGCGTTGATCTCCGGCAGGCGACCATCCTCGTCACCGTCGTCCGTCTGCTCGCCGTCTTCCTTGGCATCCGTATAGGCAGCGATGAAGCCGTCGAAGCGGATGACGGAGCCGGTGGCGCGCAGGCCAGCCTTCTGGCCACCATTGTCGGCGGTGATTTCTGCCGTCGTGCGTTCGATCTCGGCGGATGCCATCTGGCTCGCGATGCCGCGCTTCCAGACGAGGTCGTAGAGCCTCAGCATGTCGCCGTCGAGGAAGCGGCGAACCTCATCCGGCGTGCGGTTGAAGTCGGTCGGGCGGATGGCTTCGTGCGCTTCCTGGGCGTTCTTCGCCTTGGTGGAATAGAAGCGCGGCTTTTCCGGCAGGTAGCGTTCGCCGAACTGGCTGGCGATCGCCTTGCGCGACGCTTCGACCGCTTCCGGCGCCATCTGTACACCATCGGTACGCATATAGGTGATCAGACCGACGGTCTCGCCGCCGATGTCTACACCTTCATAGAGCTTCTGCGCGACCTGCATGGTGCGCGAAGCCGAGAAGCCGAGCTTTGAGGAGGCGGCCTGCTGCAGCGTCGAAGTGGTGAAGGGCGGCGACGGATTGCGCTTGACCGGCTTTGCCTCGATGCTGTCGACGACATAAGCGGCGCCGTCGAGCAAGGTCTTCAGCCGGGTTGCTTCTTCGCCGTTGCCAATCGCCTTGGGTGCCAGACGCTTGCCGTCGGCCGAGACGAGGCGAGCCTCGAACTCGTCGCCGCGCGGGGTCTTCAGCAACGCGGAAATGTTCCAGTATTCTTCGGAGACGAAGCGTTCGATTTCGGATTCGCGGTCGCAGACGAGGCGCAGCGTGACCGATTGTACGCGGCCGGCCGAGCGGGCGCCCGGCAGTTTGCGCCAGAGCACCGGCGAAAGGTTGAAGCCAACGAGATAGTCGAGCGCGCGGCGCGCCAGGTAGGCATCGACCAGGGATATGTCGATGTCGCGTGGATGTGCGATCGCCTCGAGAACCGCCTTCTTGGTGATGGCGTTGAAGGCGACGCGCTTTACCGGCTTGTCGCCGAGCACCTTCTTCTTCTTCAGGAGGTCGAGCACGTGCCAGGAAATGGCTTCGCCTTCGCGATCCGGGTCGGTTGCGAGAATGAGACCGTCCGAGGATTTGACCGCGTCGGCAATGTCCTTCATGCGCTTCGCCGAAGCGCCGTCGACCTCCCAGGACATTTCGAAGTCTTCGTCGGGACGGACCGATCCGTCCTTCGCCGGCAGGTCGCGCACATGGCCAAACGAAGCCAGCACCTTGTAGCCAGGCCCGAGGTACTTGTTGATCGTCTTTGCCTTGGAAGGCGACTCCACCACTACAACATTCATCGTCATTTTCTGAGACAACCGGTTCTGGTTCGGGCGTCAGCGCCGTTCGCGCCATGTGTCGCCTTGTATCGATGCCCCGAAATGGACAGGGATTCGTGCGGGGTCAAGAGGGTTCACCCAAAATAACGATGAGAGGACGCGATGCAACTCGCACAAGATTGCACCGTATCCGCAATCTGCAATGGATCTCTCACTGCTTCCTCAAGGCTGCTGACCGTCATCGCTGACGCTCATTCGATCGAGGTGAGCGACACGAGCCCACCGGTGTGGCGATCGAGCCGGCCAGCCAAATCGAGTTCCAGGAGAAGCAGGTAGACCTGCGCCGGCGAAAGCCCGGTGTGCCTGACGATGTCGTCGGTTTCAACAGGTGTCGGACCAAGCGCGTGGACGATGGCCGCACGGTCGTTGTCGCTGGTGGCGGCTGGGGCGCTCGGTCGCATTTGTCCTTCCGGTTCTCTGACGCTCGGCAACGGCAGCTCGAACTGGCTGAGCGGCGCCAATGCCTCAAGGACATCGTCCGCCGACGTCGTGACGATTGCGCCCTGTTTCAAAAGGTCGTTCGTACCATGGCAGCGGGGATCGAGCGGTGACCCTGGAACGGCAAAGACGAGCCGTCCGAAGTCGGCTGCATAGCGGGCGGTTATCAGGGACCCGGAGCGGTGGGCTGCCTCGACGACGGTTACGCCGAGGCTGATACCCGCAATCAGCCGGTTGCGCCGCGGGAAATCGCGTGCGCGCGGTTCCCAGCCAAACGGCATCTCGCTGATGGCCAGCCCCCGACCGGCGGTGATCTCGTCCAGCAGGCCGATGTTTTCAGGCGGGTAGGGCCGGTCCAGACCGCCGGCAAGTGCTGCGATCGTGCCGGTTTCGAGACTCGCGCGATGGGCGGCCGTATCGATGCCGCGCGCAAGGCCTGACGTGACGATATAACCGGCGCGGCCGGCGTCGCGCGCAATCATCGCTGCGAACTTGGCGCCGCTGACCGAGGCATTGCGCGAGCCGACGATGCCAAGCGATGGGCGGGTGGCCGCTTTGAGGTCGCCCTTCATTGCCAGAAGAGGGGGAGCGCCGTCGATCTGCCGCAGCGCTGCAGGATAACTTGGCTCGCCGATGCCGATGAAGACGGCGCCGCAGCGTCTTGCCGCTTCGAGCTCCCGTTCCGCTTCACTCACGGTCGCGACGCGATAGGCCTGTTTGGTGCCACCGCGCCGGGATAGTTCGGGAAGCGCGTCGAGTGCATTCTCCGCGGTGCCGAAGTGATTGATCAGGTCCCGGAAGGCGATAGGACCGACGTTGTCGCTGCGGATCAGCCGCAGCCAGGAGATTTTCTGTCGTTCGGTCAGCGCCACTCCGGTTCGTCCTGCGCTGCCTTCAGACATTATCCCTTGTCCCCGATCTTGCTTTCCGTGCCGGCGAGCAGCCGCTGAATGTTGGCGCGGTGCTTCACCCAGCTAATGACAGTCATTACCGCGAAAAGGAGAGCGACCTTTTCATTCCCTACCGCGTAAAGTAGAACCGGAATGATAGCCATTGCAACCAGGGCGGACAATGAGGAGTAGCGGCTGATTTTCGCCATGGCGAGCCAAATCGCTGCGAAGGCCAGCACCATGATTGGAGCGAGGCCGAGCAGGACGCCGATATAGGTGGCGACACCCTTGCCTCCCTTGAAGCCGAGCCAGACCGGATAGAGGTGGCCGAGAAACGCAGCAAAGCCGGCGGCGATGCCCGCTTCAACACCCCAATAGGCGGCGATGGCCGCAGCCGCGGCGCCCTTCAGGGCATCGAGCAGCAGGGTAGCCGCTGCCAGCTTCTTGTTTCCGGTTCTCAGCACATTGGTCGCGCCGATGTTGCCCGAGCCGATCTTTCGCACATCGCCGAGCCCCGCCATGCGGGTCAGGATAAGTCCGAACGGGATCGAGCCGAGCAGGTAGCCGAAGCCAAGGCTCAACAACGTCAAGGGCAGCCCAAGCTGCCAGGAAAATAGATCCACCGGTTCCCCTCCCGCGCGACCGCTTTGGGCTTATGCGGAATGCACAAGCTTACCGGCAACATAGGTTTGCACAACCCGGCCGGTAAAGCGTGCATTTTCAAACGGCGTGTTCTTGGAGCGCGAGACGATCGCTTCCTTGTAGAGCACCCATGGTTCGTCGAGGTCCAGGACCGTGATATCGGCCTTGGCGCCCGGCTTGAGCGTGCCGGCGTCGAGGCCGAAGATCGCGGCCGGTCGGGTCGACATGGCGTCGATCAGGCGCATCAGCGGAACCTGGCCGCTGTGGTACAGCCGCAGGGCGGCAGCCGCGAGCGTTTCAAGGCCGATTGCGCCATCGGCGGCGTCGGCAAACGGCAGGCGCTTGGTGTCGACGTCCTGGGGATCATGCGAGGAAACGATGATATCGATCGTGCCGTCGGCGAGCGCCTCCGCCATGGCGACGCGGTCGTCCTCGCTGCGAAGCGGCGGCGAAAGCTTGAAGAAGGTGCGGTATTCGCCGATGTCGTTTTCGTTGAGCGCCAAGTTGTTGATGGAGATGCCGCAGGTAACGTTGGCGCCACGCGCACGCGCGGCGCGGATGGCTTCAGCCGATTCGGGAACCGAAATCTGAGCTGCGTGATAGGCGGCCTTCGTCAGGCCGGCGATACGCAGGTCACGCTCCAGCGGAATGATTTCCGTCTCGCGCGGGATGCCGGAAAGGCCAAGCCAGCTTGCGAGCAGGCCCTCGTGCATCACGCCGGTTGCGCCGAGATACTTGTCGCGGGTCTCAAGGGAGATGACGGCACCGAATTCGCGCGCATAGGTCATGGCGCGGCGCAKAACCAGCGTGTCGTGGATCGATCGACGGCCATTGGTGAAGCAGACGGCGCCGGCTTCGCGCAGCAGACCGAATTCGGTCATCTCTTCGCCGACGAGCCCTTTGGTGAGAGCTGCGGCCGGATAGACATTGACGAGCGCCTTGTCGCGCGCGGTCTTCTTCACGAATTCGACAAGCGCGATGTCGTCGATCACAGGGTCGGTGTCCGGCATCGCGATGAAGCTGGTGACGCCGCCGGCGGCGGCGGCGCGCGACGCGGACTCGAAGGTTTCGCGGTGCTCGCTGCCCGGTTCGCCGACGAAGACGCGGGCATCGACGAGGCCCGGGGCGGCGGTGAGCCCGGCACAATCTTTGACGAAGGCACCGTCAGGCGTGCCCTGGTTTTGCGCATTTGCTCCGGCAGCGAGGATACGGCCGTCGCCTCCGACGATGATCGTGCCTGTTTCGTCAAGGTTGCGCGAGGGATCGACGATGCGGAGGTTCTTCAGAACGAGTGGTCTGGTCATAGGCGCGGCCCCTGGTTCTGCGAGAGAAGCAGCGTTTCCATCACCGCCATGCGCACGGCAACGCCCATCTCGACCTGCTGTTCGATCACGCTCTGTGGGCCGTCGGCGATTTCCGAGGCGATTTCGACGCCGCGGTTCATCGGACCCGGATGCATCACGAGCGCATCCTCCTTGGCGGCCTTCAGCTTCTCGGCATCAAGCCCGTAGTAGTGGAAGTATTCGCGCACGGAAGGCACGAAGGAACCGGCCATGCGCTCGCGCTGCAGGCGCAGCATCATGACGACGTCCGCATCCTTCAGGCCTTCGGCCATCGAATGGTAGACCTCGACGCCCATGTCGGCGATCCCGGAGGGCAGCAGCGTCGCAGGTGCTACGACTCGGACCCGCGCCCCCATTTGGTTCAGGAGCAGGATATTGGAGCGAGCCACGCGCGAATGAAGCACGTCGCCACAGATCGCCACGATGATCCGCGAGAGCTTGCCCTTGGCGCGACGGATCGTCAGCGCATCGAGCAGCGCCTGGGTCGGGTGCTCGTGCTGGCCATCGCCGGCGTTGACGACGGAGCAGGAAACTTTCTGCGCCAGAAGCGCGGCAGCGCCGGCAGAGGAATGGCGCACCACCAGCACATCCGGGTGCATGGCGTTCAGCGTCATCGCTGTATCGATCAGCGTTTCGCCCTTTTTCACCGAGGAATTGCCGACAGACATATTCATGACGTCAGCGCCGAGGCGTTTGCCGGCAAGCTCGAAGGAAGACTGCGTGCGGGTCGAGGCCTCGAAGAAGAGGTTGATCTGCGTCAGCCCCCGAAGCGTGGAGGTCTTCTTTTCTCTCTGACGGGAGATTTGGACGGCTTCATCGGCGCGATCGAGCAGATAGGTGATATCTTGCTCCGTGAGCCCCTTGATGCCGAGCAGGTGGCGATGCGGGAAAGTGATCATGGGCCGCCCTTGCGCTCTGGAAATGTGGTCGCTCTATAAGACTTGCCCCCCGGCACGGCAAGGCTTGGGCGCCACCGTCCGCAGAAAACTTGCAACGGCGATCGTATCTTTTTCGCGCCCCGTTCCGTGGCCGTGAAACTTGCGCTAGAACCGGCCCATGAATCAGATGAACCGGACTGAACAGAAACTCGCCGAGCTGAACCAGCCCAAGCCCTGGTCCGGTGTCAACGCCTATCGCTCCGATCCGCTGGTGGTGGACATCACCTCGTCGATGAGCAAGACGCTGCGCGACGAATTCGACGTGCTCGGCCGTTACGTCACCTCGCCGGAAGCGCAGGAACTGGCGCGCATGGCGAACGAGGGTCCGCCGAAGCTTAAGACGCATGGCCCCCGCGGCGAACGTCTCGATGTCGTCGAGTTCCATCCGGCATGGCATGCGCTGATGCGCCGCTCGATGTCCTCCGGCCTGCATGCGTCCGCCTGGGAAAACCTCCCCGATGAGCGCAATCAGTCGCACAAGACGCGCGCCATCCGCTTCTATCTGACGGCGCAGCTCGAATGCGGTCACCTCTGCCCGCTGACCATGACCAGCGCATCGCTTGCCGCGATCACCGCGTCACCGGCCGTGCAGAAGGAATGGGCGCCGAAGATCCTGTCGCGCAAATACGATTCCACCAACCGTCCGTGGATGCAGAAGTCGGCGGTCACCGTCGGCATGGGCATGACCGAGAAGCAGGGCGGCACCGATGTGCGCGCCAACACCTCGACGGCGGAACGGGTGGGCGAGGGCATCTACAGGCTCAACGGCCACAAGTGGTTCATGTCGGCGCCGATGAGCGACGCATTCGTCATGCTGGCACAGACCCGCGACGGTCTCGCGTGCTTCCTCGTGCCGCGGCTTCTGGAGGACGGCAGCGCCAACGGCCTGCGTTTCCAGCGGCTGAAGGACAAGATTGGCAACCGCTCCAACGCTTCGTCGGAGGTCGAGTTCTCCGATACGTTCGGCTTCATCCTCGGAGCGCCGGATGCCGGCATCCGGACGATCCTGGACATGGTTACGCTGACGCGGCTTGATTGCGCGCTAGCGTCGGCCGGCATGATGCGTGCCTCGCTCGCCGAAGCCGTGCACCACACGCGCGGCCGGAAGGTCTTCGGCAAGCCGCTCGTCAGCCAGCCGATGATGACCCGCGTGCTTGCCGACATGGCGCTCGATGTCGCTGCGGCCAGCGCTCTCTCGTTCCGTCTCGCGGAAGCCTTCGACAAGGCACGCGGCAGTTCGGAAGACGCGGCTTACGCGCGGATCATGACGCCCGTAGCGAAATACTGGGCCTGCAAGATCGCGCCGGCGCTGATCTACGAGGCGATGGAGTGCCTGGGCGGCAACGGCTATGTGGAGGAACGCGCGCTGGCGCGCCACTACCGCGAAGCGCCTGTTAATGCCATCTGGGAAGGCTCCGGCAACGTCATGGCGCTGGATGTGCTGCGCGTGCTCGTCAAGGGCAAGGATCTCTTCGAGCAGCTGTTCGTCGTCCTGGCGCGCGATCTCGGGCCATCCGGACGCAAGACGATCGACGTGCTGCGCGCGGCCATGTCGCTGTGCGAACGCGATGAGGGGGCGGCCCGCATGCTGGTCGAGCAACTGGCGCTCGCAGGTGCTGCCGCCGAACTTTATCGTCTCGGTGCCGGTCGTATCGCCGACGCGTTCCTCGAATCGCGTCTCGCCGCCGGATGGCGCTCGACCTACGGCATGCTCGATTCGCGTTTCGATTCCGCGTACATCCTCGACCTTCTCTATCCCCCCGCGACGTAGGTCGTCGGTTCCCGCGACGTAGGTCGCCGGGCCTCACGTCAGCGCCCTGCGGCGTATGCGGTCAGGTAGAGGACGAGCGGGATCGTGAAGAACGAGACGACCGTTTGGATCGTCGCGACCGCGGCGTAGAGTTCGGCGTCGCCATCCATCTGCTTGGCCAAGAGATAGCCGTTCATCGCCGTCGGCACGGCCGCGCCGAGCGCAATGACCAGCAGGGCGTCGCCGCGAATGCCGAGCAGGTAGCTCGCGCTCACCATGAACAGCGGCATGACGATCAGCTTGAGAAAGACTGCGAGCAGTGCCGTTGCGCTCGGCTTCAGGGCATCGGATGCGCGCAGGCCCGCGCCGACCATCACCAGCCCGAGGCTGAGAGAGGCGCTGGCCAGCATCTCAATCGTGGTCATCACGGGACCGTAGATCTTCAGTCCGATCATGTTGACGAGTATGCCGAGCACGGAGGCAACGATCAGCGGATTGGTGACGATCTTGGCGAAGAAGCGCCTGAAGTCACGATTTCCCCCGCCGAACCAGACCAGCACGCCGATGTTGTAGAGATTGATCGGGATGATCACGAGCGTCATCACCAGCGCGGTCAGCGTCAGGCCGATCGGCCCATAGAGCTTCTGCGCGATCGCGAGCGCCATGAAGCCGTTCCAGCGTGTGGCTGTCTGGAAGACTGAGGTGAAGGAGGCACCTGACACCTGTCTGTCTCGAAACGCCGGCCAGAGCAAAAGCACGAAGGCCGACATCAGGCTGACGCTGCCGATTGTCGCGATAGCCGTTGCGTCGGCCTTCAAGCCGGCAAAATCTGCCTGGGCCAGTGTCGAGAACAGGAGGGCAGGGAACAGGATGAAGTAGCCGAACTGCTCAAGCCCGAGCCAGAGGCTCTGGTCGACGAATGTCGAGCGCTTGAGCCAGGCGCCAAGCAGAACCAGCAGAAAGATGGGGAGGATGCTTTCGAAGACGACGGTCATGGGGGAGGGCCTGCATGGGGGAGAGATATCGCTACCCGAAATTTGCAAGGACCGGAATGGGCTTGCCGCCTGGTCGCCAAAGATCGGTGCGCGATCGCCCCCAGGGGCAAGAAAAGACTTGGCCTGTGAAAATTAACCTTAACAAATGGTTTACGTTGCGCGCCTTCCGCATAGGGAGGAAATTGACCAGGCATTTCAACAGAATCCGGATGGAGCGGTTCGGTGAGAACTGGTCTTTTGATCATCATGATGATGTTTTTCGCCGGACTGGCGCTCGATATTGCGGTCCCGACGATGGTCCTGCTCGCCTTGCTGGTGGCAGATCGCGCCATATATCCGCTAGTCTACCGCCGCATTTCGGAAAGGGGAGCCGCATGAAGTGGTTTCTGATCCTTTGGGCCTGCCCGGTCATGTTCCTCACGTCGTGGTACGGTCTTTCCTACTACGACATGAGCTTCGGCTTCTTCATGCTGACGCGGCAGACCCATGATCTGGTGTTCCAGGTCTACGGCAACGTCCTCGGCATTCCGCCAGAGACGATCCCGCCGCTCGTCGCGCGAGCGATCGTATTCGATAGCTTCGTGGTCTTTGCCATCATCGGTTTCCGCAAGCGCCGCCAGATTGCGGCCTGGTATCGTCGTCGTTTCGGTGCCGGCGAAGCTCAGTCCGAGAGAGCGTCCCTTGCGAGCGACGTCAGCCTGTCGAGTGCGCCTTGAAGAATGAAGGACGCGGCAGCCGAATCGATGCGTTCGGCCCGCTTCCGCCGCGACACGTCCATCTCGATCAGCACACGCTCGGCCGCAACGGTCGAGAGCCTTTCATCCCAGAAGATGAAAGGGAGCGGAGTTTTTTGCTCCATATTGCGCACGAAGGCGCGGGTCGCCTGACAACGGGGTCCCTCGCTGCCGTCCATGTTGACGGGCAGACCGATGACAAAGGCCGCGATCTTTTCCTTTGCCGCCACCGACAGTAACGCTTCTGCGTCCGCGCCGAACTTGACCCGGCGGATCACCTCGCGAGGTGTCGCGAAGCGGCGACCGAGATCGGAGACAGAAAGACCGATCGTCTTGGTGCCGAGGTCGAGCCCGGCAATCGCCTGGTTCTGCTGAAGCTGGGCTGCCAGCTCTTCGATGGTGAGAATTGCCATGTCGGTGTCGATTCGATCTTTGCGCGGAGGACTGTCTGATCCATATGCTGTTCCGACACGCAAATCATCAGGGAGATCGTCATGAAGATCAAATGGCTGGGGCATGCCGCCTTTCACATCGAAACGGCAAAGTCCAAAATCCTCATCGACCCCTTCTTCACCGGCAATCCCGCCTTTAAGGACGAGGAGCGCCGTGACGCAACTGCCGGGCTTACCCACATCCTTTTGACCCATGGCCATGGCGACCATGTTGGCGATACGATTGCGATCGCCAAGGAGACGGGGGCGACCGTGGTCGCCAATGCCGATCTCGCTGCCTGGCTCGCACGACATGGCGTGAAGGCTTTGGAGATGGGAAACACCGGCGGCACCATTCAGCTCGGCGCGTTTTCCACGACCTTCGTCAACGCACTCCACTCGTCGGCGCAACTCACAGAGGACGGGGTCTCCCATTCGCTCGGCAATGCCAACGGCCTGGTGCTGCATTTCGAGGACGAGCCGACGCTCTATCACATGGGTGATACGGACATCTTCTCCGACATGGCGCTGATCGAAGAGTTGCACCAGCCGGAGATCGGCATCGTGCCGATCGGCGATCGTTTCACCATGGGTGGGGCGGTTGCGGCACTTGCCTGCCAACGCTTCTTCAAGTTCTCGACGGCGATCCCCTGCCATTACGGCTCGTTCCCGATCATCGACCAGACGCCCGAGACCTTCGTTGCCGGCATGGAAAGCGCGTCCACCAAGGTGGCGACGCCGCAGGTCGGCGGCGTCGTCGAGGTCTGATGTTGCGCCTGGCCTTTTGACGAGAGGCCCGGTACTCCGGCAATTCCCCCGTTGCGTGGCTCGCCCTGCGCCATTATAGCGGGGGAAGTTCCAGTTACCGGAGACGATCATGTCCGTAGACCTTGCCACCGTGAAGCGCGTAGCGCGCCTTGCCCGTATCGCCGTCAGCGAAGAGGAAGCCGAGCGGATGATGGGCGAGCTCAATGGCATCCTCKGTTTCGTCGAGCAGCTCTCCGAAGTGAATGTCGAAGGCGTCGAGCCGATGACCTCGGTAACGCCGATGGAGATGAAGAAGCGGACCGACATGGTGTCTGACGGCGACAAGGCTGACGATATCGTTGCCAATGCGCCGAATTCCGATCGCAATTTCTTCCTCGTTCCGAAGGTGGTCGAGTAATCTCCCGCCAGCCGCCCCGACGTTTCTGATTGCGAAAGCCAGATTTTACCATGACCGACCTTACCAGCCTGACGATTGCCGAAGCCCGCGCGAAACTCGCCGCCAAGGACATCACCGCCGTCGAACTGACCGACGCCTATCTCGGTGCGATCGATGCCGCCAACGAGGCTATCAACGCCTATATCGCCGTCACGCCTGAAAAGGCACGCGAGATGGCCAAGGCCTCGGACGCGCGTATCGCCGCCGGTAAGGCCGGTGCGCTCGAAGGCATCCCGCTCGGCATCAAGGACCTCTTCGCCACCGAAGGCGTCCACACGCAGGCCTGCAGCCATATTCTCGATGGCTTTGCACCGCGCTACGAATCGACCGTGACGCAGAACCTCTGGAACGACGGGGCGGTCATGCTCGGCAAGCTCAACATGGACGAGTTCGCCATGGGCTCGTCGAACGAGACCTCCTATTACGGTGCGGTGAAGAACCCCTGGCGTGCCAAGGGCTCCAACATGGATCTCGTTCCGGGCGGCTCGTCCGGTGGTTCCGCAGCGGCCGTCGCGGCGCATCTCTGCGCCGGCGCCACGGCGACCGATACGGGCGGCTCCATCCGCCAACCGGCAGCCTTTACCGGCACCGTCGGCATCAAGCCGACCTATGGCCGCTGCTCGCGCTGGGGCACTGTCGCTTTCGCCTCGTCGCTCGACCAGGCAGGCCCGATCGCCCGTGACGTGCGTGATGCCGCCATCCTCCTGAAGTCGATGGCAAGCGTCGACGCCAAGGACACGACCTCGGTCGATCTGCCGGTGCCGGACTACGAAGCCTCGATCGGCAAATCGCTCAAGGGCATGAAGATCGGCATTCCCCGGGAGTACCGCGTGGATGGTATGCCGGAAGAGATCGAAGCGCTCTGGCAGCAGGGCATTGCCTGGCTGAAGGACGCCGGTGCCGAGATCATCGACATCACCCTGCCGCACACGAAATACGCGCTGCCGGCCTATTACATCGTCGCTCCGGCCGAGGCTTCCTCGAACCTCGCCCGCTATGACGGCGTGCGCTACGGCCTGCGCGTCGACGGCAAGGACATCGTCGACATGTACGAGAAGACCCGTGCCGCCGGCTTCGGCCAGGAGGTCAAGCGCCGTATCATGATCGGCACCTATGTGCTTTCGGCCGGTTACTACGATGCCTACTATCTGCAGGCGCAGAAGGTTCGCACGCTGATCAAGCGCGACTTCGAACTGGCGTTCCACGCCGGCGTCGACGCGATCCTCACGCCGGCAACGCCGTCTTCTGCCTTCGGCATCGCCGACGAGGACCTGGCCTCCGATCCGGTGAAGATGTATCTGAACGACATCTTCACCGTGACGGTCAACATGGCCGGCCTTCCGGGCATCGCGGTTCCCGGCGGCCTCGATCACAAGGGCCTTCCGCTGGGCCTGCAACTGATCGGCAAGCCGTTCGAGGAAGAGACGCTGTTCAAGACGGCACACGTCATCGAGCAGGCCGCCGGCCGCTTCACGCCCGCCAAGTGGTGGTAATCTCTTGAGGGCGGTGCCGACAAGGTATCGCCCTTTCTTCTGTTGAGTCCGTTGTAGCCATTCCTGTCGCGGAGGGGCCTGCGTCATGCCAGCCATCCGTCATGCCCGCGCCGGCGACGTCGACCGACTGACGGAGGTCGGTCTCGCCGCCTGGCAATCCGCGATTGCCGGTCTTGCCGATGGTGAGAGAATGTGGCGTGTGGCAGAGGCCTCGTTCTTCCGTTTTCTTTCCGAGCACTGGTTGTCCGTTCTGTTGATCGAAGCCGAAGGCGGCATTCGCGGCTGGGTGGCGCGTGAGGATTTCGACAACGTGATATCCGACCTGTGGATCGAGCCGGCGGCCCAGGGCAGGGGCTTCGGCGCCATGCTGCTTGGCGAGATCGAGCGCCGCATTGCTTCGGACGGATTCGATGTCGCCACCGCCAAGACCCATGCGCGCAATGACCGAGCCGTGGCCTTCTTCCGCAACCGTGGCTACGGGGTCAGCTGGCTTTCCACCGCCTACGCGCCGCAACTCGACAGCGATGTCGAGTTCATCGGCCTGAGCAAAGCCCTGACCGAGTAGGACGAGTGCCGCTGACCCCGTGCCTATCCGTGCATGGCTGAGGGCGCTTGTTGCAGATGCTGGAGAAGGCGGCCGCGCGGCCGTTGGTTCTGAAACCCTTCCACCAGCCGTTTGGGTTATGGTTCTCGGGGTTCGTTTTCGCCGCCTGCGCGCTCGGCATTCTGAGCCGCCCAGTATCGGCAGTGGACGGATTGCTGCTTGCTGCGGACCGCGCGTTACCAGGCGAAGGACACCGGACGCGATTGCGTCCGGTGCGCCGTTGGTTGGCTCAAGGTAATGGCGACGCTTCACCTTACGTAAAGAGCCAACGATATCGGATATCATCAGACGTCCGATATCGTCGGTTTTTGCCGCTTAGCGGTTGTTGAGTTCAGAGCGCACTAGCAGCAAGCCTCGCTCCGTGATGCGATAGGGCTTTCCGCCAGAAGACGAGATTGCCTTCTTGCGCTTCAGTTTGCGGAAGAGCTCCAGGTCGAAGCCAGGGTAAACCCAACCGTCGCGGGTGAAGCACCGGATTTCGGTGATCGCCTTGCTTTCGCGGATGATTTCGATGCGGCCGCCCTGGGCCAAATGATGAAGGATGCGCTGTTCGGCGCGTGAGATGTCCATTTCTGAATGTTCCGGAATAGCGTTCGTAAGAACGCAGGAAAACGTTCCGCAAATCACTGGGAAAGCGGGGTGACGTTTCCGGCCCGTGCGCGCAATCAAAAGGGGATTGCGGGGACGGGCCCCTACCGGGACTCAGACGAAGAAGTGAACATCAAAACTCCAGAAAGACGGTTCTTTCCTAGAAGACGCTCGCGAGAACGTCAAGGTATCCGTGCAACGCCAGGGTACCAAGCACTGCCGCCGCCACCTGGAGGACGATGATGAACGCCAGCCGCGTTCGAAAGGGTTCCTTGCGCGTCTTGTGACGAAACACATGTCGGGCTGCCATCGCCCCCGGACTTCCGCCGAGAAAAGCAATTGTCAGCAGTGTCTGCTCGCTGATGCGCCAGCGGCCGGCGCGCGCTGCCCGTTTGTCGAACCAAAACAGCCCGAAGCTCAAGATGTTGATGTAGGCTGCGTACAATGCGAGTGCGGTGGCGGTGGACATCGGTAAATCTTGGCGCAAGGGTACTAAGCGGTGGTTAAGTGGCACGTCGCATTCGAGGTTGCCTGGAGATAGGCGCCGCATGACGCCGAACAACTTGCACCGGCGGGCCAATTGTTCTACCGAGAAACCAAGAATTCAGGCTTCAAAGAAGAGCATGATATGAGCATTGTCGACGTCCGTACCCCCGATCCGAAACGCTTCATTCCTGGCGCCACCGGCGACTGGGAGGTCATCATCGGCATGGAAGTCCATGCTCAGGTGCTTTCCAATTCGAAGCTGTTTTCGGGCGCCTCGACGGAGTTCGGCAACGCGCCGAATGCGAACGTCTCGCTCGTCGATGCCGCCATGCCCGGCATGCTGCCCGTCATCAACGAGGAATGCGTGAAGCAGGCGGTGCGCACCGGTCTCGGCCTGAAGGCTGCGATCAACAATCGCTCGATCTTTGACCGCAAGAACTATTTCTATCCGGACCTGCCGCAGGGCTACCAGATCTCCCAGTTCAAGGATCCGATCGTCGGCGAAGGCAAGATCATCATTTCGATCGGACCGGACCGTCAGGGACACTTCGAGGATGTCGAGATCGGCATCGAGCGCCTGCATCTGGAACAGGATGCCGGCAAGTCGATGCACGACCAGCATCCGTCGATGTCCTATGTCGACCTCAACCGCTCGGGCGTGGCGCTGATGGAGATCGTCTCCAAGCCGGACATGCGCTCGTCGGATGAGGCCAAGGCCTATATGACGAAGCTGCGCTCGATCGTGCGTTACCTCGGCACCTGCGACGGCAACATGGACGAAGGCTCGATGCGCGCCGACGTCAACGTTTCCGTCCGTCGTCCGGGCGAAGGCTTTGGCACGCGCTGCGAAATCAAGAACGTCAACTCGATCCGCTTTATCGGCCAGGCCATCGAGTATGAAGCACGCCGCCAGATCGGCATTCTCGAGGACGGCGGCAGCATTGACCAGGAGACCCGCCTGTTCGACCCGAACAAGGGTGAGACCCGCTCGATGCGTTCCAAGGAAGATGCGCACGACTACCGCTACTTCCCGGATCCGGACCTCTTGCCGCTGGAATTCGACGACGCTTTCGTCGAGGCGCTGAAGGTCGATCTGCCGGAACTGCCCGACGACAAGAAGGAGCGCTTCGTTCGCGACCTCGGCCTCTCGATCTATGACGCCTCGGTGCTCGTCTCCGAAAAGTCGATCGCCGATTATTTCGAGGCGGTGGCGGAAGGTCGCGACGGCAAGATTGCTGCCAACTGGGTCATCAACGACCTGCTCGGCGCCTTGAACAAAGCCGGCAAAGCCATTGAAGAGACTCCGGTTTCGCCGGCCCAGCTCGGCGGCATCATCGACCTCATCAAGGCCGAGACCATCTCCGGCAAGATCGCCAAGGATCTCTTCGAGATCGTCTGGAACGAGGGCGGCGACCCGGCGGAGATCGTCGAAGCCCGCGGCATGAAGCAGGTGACCGACACCGGCGCCATCGAAAAGGCCGTCGACGAGATCATCGCCGCAAACCCGGATCAGGTCGCCAAGGTTCAGGCCAAGCCCTCGCTCGCCGGCTGGTTCGTCGGCCAGGTGATGAAGGCGACCGGCGGCAAGGCCAACCCGCAGGCCGTACAGGCGCTCGTCAAGGCCAAGCTCGGCATCGAGGAATAACGATGTTCTTCGTGCGCACGGCGAGCGAGCGCGATCTGGAAAAGGTTCGCACTCTGCTGTCCGAAACGTGGCACGCGACCTACGACACCTTCTATGGCGTCGAGAAGGTCAACGAACTGACCGGGCGCTGGCACTCGTTGCCGGCGCTGAAAGCGCAGGTCGTGCGCAAGAACGCCGAGTTCCTGGTGGCAGATGATGGTCGCCAGATCGGCGGAATGGGCTTTGCGGCCATGTCCGACATGCAAGCCAAGACTGCCGTGCTCCACCAGCTCTATGTGCTGCCGAAGTTCCAGCGGCAGGGCATCGGCCGCGATATCTTCGCCGAACTCGAAACCTGCTTTCCGGACGCCGAGCGCATGCGCGTCGAGGTCGAGCCGCAGAACCTGCACGCGCTTGCTTTCTACCGGACGCACGGCTTCAACGAGGTGGGCTCGACAGCCAGTCACGGCGATGAACCCGGTTTGCCGGCCATCATCCTTGAGAAAATGCTGCTCGGCTAAAGGCTCGTTCCGGCGATTCCGAGCAACGTCCTGTGGAAAACCCCATGCGGCGAGGCGCTGTCGTGAAACCGTTACCTTGTAGTGCTTGGTCCGCCGTCGATGAATGAAGCGAACGGGGAGAACCATGGACGCAGTCGCCGAACTCTTGATCCGCAAGGCCGAACGCGGAGACCTGCCGGCAATCATCGGCCTCTTTGCCGATGATGAGATCGGCGGGCATGGTGACACGACCGATGAGGAAGCCTTTGGGGACTACGTGGCCGCCTTCGAGAAGATTGAGGCCTCGTCACTACAGACACTCTTTGTCGCGGTTCTCGGCGACGAGATCGTCGGTACCTTTCAGACGGCGCTGCATACGACGCTGTCCGGGCGTGGCAGCTCCAGCCTGATTGTCGAGGCGGTGCAGACACGGGGAGACATGCGCGGGCGCGGGATCGGCGAACGCATGATGTGCCACGCGATTGCCGAAGCGCGGGAACGCGGCGCGAGCAAGGTGCGGCTCACGTCCAATGGCGTGCGCACCGATGCGCACCGCTTCTACGAGCGGATCGGCTTCACGCGCAGTCACGTCGGCTTCCTGATGCCGTTGAAATGACGGCCCTTGCCTCGGAATCACTGGACAAGCCATGAGCGGCGGGGCATAAGCGGGAACATAGTTTTGGTATCTGGCCGCCTTCCCAACGGCCGGTCAAGGACGGCATCCATGAAGCTCCTGCTGCAGATTTTCACCTGGTGGAACGAACAGACGATCGGAACGCGCTTTCACACCTGGCGCCACGGTCAACGGGTTGGTCAAGACGAACTCGGCAATGTCTACTATCAGGGCGGCAAGGACTCCGAAGGTCGCACCCGTCGCTGGGTGATCTACAACGGCTACGCCGAAGCTTCGGCCATTCCGGCAGGCTGGCACGGCTGGATGCATCACCGGACCGACGTTTCCCCGGCCGATGAGAAGTACGCGCCGCGCGAATGGCAGAAGCCGCACCGCGCAAACCCGACCGGTACAGCCAATGCCTACCGCCCCCAGGGCTCGATCGCAGCCACCGGCAAGCGTCCGCGCGTGACCGGCGACTATGATGCCTGGACGCCGGGTTCCTAATAATCTGTTCTCAGTGAAGACGACGGACCGCGGAATAGGTTCCTCGATCATGGCGCGGCCACAATTGATGGTTAGCGCCTGAAATCCATCGATGATGAACAGGGCACGCGGGAGACAGGCGACAATGGCAGGTTCTGATCTGCGCAAGGCAATCGGCCAAGGAGCACGGCGTTTGGGCTTGTCCCTGCTTGCCACTTTGCCGCTGATCGCGTCTGCCGAAGCCGTCGACGCAGCGCGCCTTTCCAATGCCGTTGCCGTCTTCTCCGGTATCGACAAGATCACCGGACGCATCACCACCTTCGACGTCTATATCGGCGAGACGGTCCAGTTCGGCGCCCTCCAGGTGACGCCGCGCGTCTGCTACAGCCGCGACGATACCGAAGCGCAGAAGATCACGACCTTCGTCGAGGTCGAGGAGATTACGCTCGACCGCAAGATCCGCCGCATCTTCACCGGCTGGATGTTTGCCGACAGCCCCGGCCTGAACGCCGTCGAACATCCGGTCTATGACGTCTGGCTGCAGTCCTGCAAGGCGACATCCGATCTGCCGCCGCCGGATACCGCAGCGAAGCAATAGTTCGCTGTGGCTGCCGAACCTAGCGGCAGCCGATACACCTTCCATCCTTCGATATCACGGTGGCGTTATGCGCTTGGCGGTTCCTTGCGGCCGAACAGGCCCTTGAAGAACCGGGCGACAGCGGCGCCCGCAATCACGATGAGCACGCCGCCCTTTTTCAGGAATGCCAGCCCGACGGCAAGCAGGCCGACCTTCGCGGCGACCTTGGCGCCGGCGCCGGCGGCAATAAGGCCCGCCATGCCATAGGCCGCGACCGCGTCGCCTTCCTTGAAGTCCGCGTAGGCCTGCCCGGGATCGAACTGCACCATGCCAGCTACACCAGGCAGGCCTGACTTGATTTCGTCGAGCTGCTCCAGCCCTGAAACGAAGTTCATCTGCAGCACGCCCTCTCTGCTGAGGATGCGAACAGAGTAGTTCAGGGTGTGGGGGGCGTTCGGGTCCTTGCCAAAGATCAGGTCGCGGGCCCAGTGCATCGTGTGCGTACCCAGATCGTAATGGGGAGGGGAGGCCCAGCCGACCAGCGTGATCGGATCGTAGCCCTGCTTTTCTCGCTCGAGGTTGTTTTCGGCGGAGGCTTCGTTCAGTTGCGCCAGAAGTTGCGTAAAATCGATGGTCAGCGCGTCTGCATCCGAAACGTAACCGTCCTTCAGATAGTCGATGACCGATCCCCAGGCCTTGTCACCGTCCGGCGGGTACTTGGCGGGAAAGACCATGCCGAGATAACCCTCGGCCGAGCCCGGCGGATTGCCCCACAGGTCGACAAGGACCTTCTTGGTGTCGGCAGGATCCAGGAAGTAGAAGTCCGCTGGAATATCGAGCTGTGCGTGAGCGGAAGGYAATGCCACCTTGCCCTGCTTGAAATCGAGCGACCCGATGATGGCGGACAATTCCGGGGGCAGATTCGGTTCGCCGCCGAACATCTCGCGATAGGTCTTTGCTTCCGCAACAGTGCTGGAAGCGATCAAAACCGACAATGCCAATATAATCTTGTTCATCCTGGTGCCCTCGAAAACGCTCGAAGTCTGGATGAACATATGAAGTAAGTACATCTCCAGGTGGAGATATCCAAAGAAGAGTATGCGTCTAGAACGAGAGGTCTGGAGAGTTCATCGCGTTGCCGAGCATGATTTCGTACTCGGCCTTCGGCACGTCGATCGCGCCGAAGGACTTCAGGTGCTCGGTGGTGAACTGGGTGTCCAGCAACTCGAAGCCCTTGGCGCGCAGGCGCTCCACCAAATGCACGAGGCAGATCTTCGAGGCGTCGGTACGTCGGGAAAACATGCTCTCGCCGAAGAACGCCGAACCGAGAGAAACACCGTAAAGACCGCCGACCAACATATCGTCCTCCCAGGCCTCGACGCTATGGGCGTAACCCATCGTGTGGAGCGTTGCGTAGAGAGTGCGGATCTTGTTGTTGATCCAGGTCGTCGGCCGGTCCGGGGCGGGGGCCGCACAGCCATCCATCACCGCTTCGAAGGCGGTGTTGAAGCGGATCTCGAAGGGTTTTCGGCGGATCGTCTTCGCAAGGCTGCGGGAGACGTGAAAGTCCGTGAGCGGGATGACGCCGCGAATTTCCGGCTCGACCCAGAAAAGCTCCGGGTCGTCAGCCGAATCGGCCATCGGGAACAGGCCGATCGAATAGGCGCGCAGCAGCATGTCCGCAGTAATGTCGGGCTGCTTGCTGCGCGTCCCTTTCAATTTGTGGCCCTTACTCGGACGTGGCGGCCAGATGCTTTTCCAGCCAATGGATATCATAGTCGCCGTTGGCGATGTCCTGATTATTGATCAGGTCCTGGAACAACGGAAGCGTCGTCTTGATGCCGTCGATGACAAATTCATCGAGGACGCGGCGCAGACGCATCATGCACTCGACGCGAGTACGCCCGTGCACGATCAGCTTGCCGATCAGGCTGTCGTAGTAGGGCGGGATTCGGTAGCCCTGATAGGCGCCGGAGTCGACGCGCACGCCAAGACCGCCCGGCGCGTGGAAATGCGTGATCGTGCCCGGGGAGGGGACGAAGGTGCGCGGGTCCTCGGCGTTGATGCGGCACTCGATGGCGTGACCGGAGAACACGATGTCTTCCTGCCTGACCGAGAGGCCGCCGCCGGAGGCGACGCGAATCTGCTCGTGTACGAGGTCGATGCCCGTGATCGCTTCGGTGATCGGATGCTCGACCTGAAGACGGGTATTCATTTCGATGAAATAGAATTCGCCGTTTTCGTAGAGGAACTCGATCGTACCGGCGCCGCGGTACTTCAGCTTTTTCATCGCGTCGGCGCAGACCTGACCGATCTTCATGCGCTGGTCGACGTTGAGAGCGGGGGAGTTGGCCTCTTCCCAGACTTTCTGGTGGCGGCGCTGCAGCGAGCAATCGCGTTCGCCAAGATGCACCGCATTACCGGCGCCGTCGCCGACGATCTGGATTTCGATGTGACGCGGCTTGCCGAGGTACTTTTCCATGTAGACGGCGTCGTTGCCGAAGGCCGCAAGGGCCTCGGCGCGCGCCGTTGCGACGGCTTCCTCGAGATCAGCTTCGCTACGGGCAACCTTCATGCCGCGGCCGCCGCCGCCGGCTGTCGCCTTGATCAGAACCGGGAAGCCGATCTTGCGCGCGACGTCCAGCGCGTTTTCCGGCTTCACTTCGCCGTCGGAACCCGGAACGACCGGGATGCCAAGCTCCTGCGCCGTCTTCTTGGCGGTGATCTTGTCACCCATGATGCGGATATGTTCCGCAGTCGGGCCGATGAAGGTGATGTCGTGCGCTTCAAGGATTTCGGCGAACTTGGCGTTTTCCGACAGGAAGCCGTAGCCAGGATGCACGGCGTCGGCGCCGGTGATTTCGCAGGCAGCGACGATCTGGTGAATGTTCAGATAGCTATCGCGCGAGGGCGGCGGGCCGATGCAGACGCTCTCGTCGGCGAGGCGCACATGCATGGCGTCGGCGTCGGCCGTGGAATGAACGGCGACCGTGGCGATGCCGAGTTCCTTGCAGGCACGAAGCACGCGAAGGGCGATTTCGCCGCGATTGGCAATGAGAATTTTCGAGATCATCGCCGCGCCGCCTTATTCGATTACGATCAGCGGTTCGCCATATTCGACGGGGGCTGCGTCCTGGACGAAGATTTCAGTGACCTTGCCCGAGCGCGGCGCCGGAATCTGGTTCATGGTCTTCATCGCTTCGATGATGAGGATCGTCTGGCCTTCCTTAACCGTGGCGCCGATCTCAACGAAGGGGCGGGCTCCCGGTGCGGGAGAGAGGTAGGCAGTGCCGACCATCGGCGCGGTCACGGCATTCTTCGATGCGCGGGCGCTCTCGGCGGCCGGAGCGGCAACGGCGTTTGCCGGGGCGGCCGCTGCGGCGGGCATCTGGTAAGCCGGCATCTGCGGCATGGCCATCGGCATGGCAACCGGCGTGCCGTTGCGCGAAACGCGAATGCGCAGGTCGTCCTGCTCGACTTCGATCTCGGTCAGATCGGTGTCCTTGAGAATGTTGGCGAGATCGCGGATCAGCGCCTGGTCGATACCTGGTTTCTTGTCAGCCATGGAATATGAGCCTCTTGTGTTCTTTTTATTTCGACGGATTTGTCAGGTTCTTTAGCGCATGCAGCGCAAGAATGTAACTCTGGGCGCCGAAGCCGCAGATGACGCCCTTGACGGCCGGCGCGATCATCGACTTGTGACGGAATTCCTCGCGGGCATGGATGTTCGAGAGGTGCAGTTCGACCACCGGGATGCCAATGGCGCGGATGGCGTCGTGAAGCGCGATCGACGTATGGCCGTATGCCGCGGGATTGATCGCAACTCCGGCCGCGATGCTGCCGGCCTCATGCAGCCAGTCGACCAGCGTACCCTCGTGGTTCGACTGGCGGAAATCGACCTCGAAGCCGAGCGATTTGCCTTCCGCCTTGCACATGGCCTCGATATCGGCGAGCGTCTGGCCGCCATAAATACCCGGCTCGCGCTTGCCCAGCGCATTCAGGTTGGGGCCGTTCAGCACGAAAATGGTCGATGGCATAAGGGATTCCGGTCCGGTGATGGAGGGTTACCTATAGACTGATGGTCCCGCGAGGAAAAGCCCTTTGGCCCCCCGCGGGATTTGTCCACAGTCATGGGAAGGTTTGTCAGCAGGCGGTCTTGCCGCATTCGCGCATGTTGGAGACCTTGCCCTCGATCTCTTCGGCGCCGACGGCACCGAAGACGGCCTCGTTGCCGATGACGTAAGATGGCGTGCCGGTGATGCCGAGATCGTTGGCAAGCCCATAGGCTTCCCGCACGGCCGCGTCATGCGGCTCTTTTTCCATCTTGGCGCGCAACTGATCCTCGGGGACACCGAGCTTGGCTGCGACTGCAAGGGCGGTCTCTTCCGTGGCGCGGTCTTCGCCGCCGAGAAGCGCACGATGGAAGTCGCCGTATTTCTCCGGGGCCACGAGGCGGAACGCGGCGCTCACCTTGTGAGCTGCCAGCGAGTCCGGGCCGAGGATCGGCAGTTCCTTCAGCACGAAGCGGACGTTCTTGTCCTTGCTGATGATAGCGTCCATGTCCGAAAGCGCGCGTTTGCAATAGCCGCAGTTGTAGTCATAGAACTCGACGATGGTGACGTCGCCCTTGGGGTTGCCAAGCACCATGTCGTAGTCGGAGTTGAAGATCGCCTTCTTGTTTTCGGTGATCGCGCTTTCTGCCGCTTCCTGCTGCTTGGCGCGCTGCTTCGTCGCCAGCGCTTCCTGGACTTCAAGCATGATCTCCGGATTGGCGATCAGATACTCCTTGATGAAGGCGCCGATCTCTTCCTTCTGCTTCGCGTCGAGCGCAAATGCGCTCTGCGGCAGGCTGACCCCGGCCACGAGCGCGGCGAGCGTTCCGGCGGCAATCATCTTGGTGCTGAAATTCATTTCTACCTCGTTGTCCTTGCGTATCCTGTGTGTGGTCCATCCCCAGTCGTCACGTCAACCGGCAGTTCTGTCAGACAACAGGAATCCTCGTATCCGCTACATGCTGGCAGCATAGGGTGGGTGTCGCGGAAACGAAACGGCAAAATCGGCGGAAATACGGCACTCGCGGACTTGTGAAGGTCAATTTCATCGGGCAAAGGGGCTGGAGAACAGCCGCTTATCGAGGATTTTCCGTTGGTAGACTTGTCAAAACGCAGCGCCGTCGAACCTTTCCACGCGATGGATGTGCTGGCGGAGGCAACACGCCGCCGCGATGCCGGCCACCCGGTGATCTCGATGGCGGTCGGGCAGCCTGCCCACCCGGCACCGCAGGCGGCACTCGAAGCCGCGCGCAACGCACTCCAGCACGGGCGTCTTGGCTATACCGACGCACTCGGCACTCTGTCGTTGCGAACCGCGATCGCCCGCCACTACGAGAAGCGTCACGGTATCGCGCTCGATCCGCAGCGGGTCGCCGTGACCACGGGCTCATCGGCCGGCTTCAATCTTGCCTTCCTTGCGCTCTTCGACCCCGGTGATTGCGTTGCGATTGCCCGGCCCGGCTATCCAGCCTACCGCAACATCCTCGCAGCGCTCGGCCTGACGGTGGTCGAAGTCGAGGCCAACGCCGAGACCGGCTTCACGCTGACACCGGAAAGCCTGGCGCGCGCTGCCGAGAAGGTCGGTCGCCCGCTGAAGGGCGTGTTGCTGGCCAGCCCGGCCAACCCGACCGGTACGGTGACGGGCAGGGCCGGCCTCAAGGCGCTCGCCGACTATTGCCGTGCGGAAAAGATCGCTTTCATTTCAGACGAAATCTATCACGGTCTGACCTTTGCCGGCGAGGAGGCGAGTGCGCTCGAAGTCACCGACGAGGTGATCATCATCAACTCCTTCTCCAAATATTACTGCATGACCGGATGGCGCATCGGTTGGATGGTACTGCCGGCCGACAAGGTGCGAGGCTTCGAGCGCATTGCCCAAAGCCTTTACATTTCGCCGCCGGAACTGTCGCAGATCGCAGCCGAAGCAGCACTCGACGCGCATGAGGAACTCGACCGCTACAAGGCTGCCTATGCGGCCAATCGCGACATGTTGCTGAAGCGCCTCCCGGAGATCGGCCTGTCGATCGCCTCGCCGATGGACGGTGCCTTCTACGCCTATGCCGATGTCAGCCGCTTCACCAATGACAGCATGGCCTTTGCCCGGCGGATGCTGGCGGAAATCAATGTGGCGGCGACGCCGGGCTTCGACTTCGACCCGCTTGAGGGGCATCGCACGATGCGATTTTCCTATGCGGGGGCCGAGGCCGACATGGTCGAGGCAATGGACAGGATCGCACGCTGGCTTGCCTGATTGCGCGGCTGGACGGATAGGGTGCGAGCGCGGCCCGTCTGCTGTGGCTTTCATCGGTAAAAGAAAAGGCCCGGAGCGATCCGGGCCTTTCTATTTTCAATCCTTCGAGTTCAACGCCACGAGGCGTCAGGGCCTCGGCTGAGAGCCTGGAGGCGGCTTCTTAGAAGAAGCCGCGGCGCTGCCACCAACCGCCCTTTTTCGGCTTGTTGGCCTCTTCTTCTTCGCCTTCGGTCTTCACCGCACTCGAGGTTACCACCGGCTCCGAAGCAATCTTCGAAAGATCGCGGTTCGCGCGCACCGGCTTGGTTTCGGCGAGATCGGCAGCGGCCTCTTCTACCGCCTCGACGGCGACATCGGCGACCGCTGGCTGGTCTTCGACAGCCGCCTGGGCAGCTTCATCGACGGTTGCGACTGGCTCTTCGGCCTTCACTGCCTTTTTGCGGGTCCGCTTCGGCTTGGCCGGCTTGGCTTCGACGACCTCGGCTTCCTCGACGACTGCAGCGGTTTCTTCTGCAGCGACGGTCACTTCGATCTCTGCGGCCACGGCCGGCGCTTCTACGGCTTCCGGTTCGTCGGCGTCTTCACCTTCCGCATCGGCCTCGAGCTGGCCTTCGCCTTCACCTTCGCCTTCCGGACGGTTGCGACGGCCGCCGCGCTTGCCACGGCGGCGCCGCTTGCGCTTCTGCTCGCCGTCAGCGTTGGTGGCTTCTGCATCCACGCCCTCGTCGTCAGCATCGCCTTCGTCGGCATCCTCGTCGGCGTCGTCTGCCGCTTCGGAAACCTGGCTGACGGCGCCTTCGGCTTGCTGCCCACCCTTGCCACGGCGGCGACGGCGACGCTTGCGCTTGCGCCCGCCCTGGTCGTCGGCAGACTGTGCAGCCTTCGGTTGCTCCTGGCGCGGCTCGCTGGCGATTTCTTCGGCTTCTTCTTCGTCGAGATCCTCTTCGATCACGACGTCATCTTCTTCCGGCTCCGGCTCAAAATGCAGAAGCTGCTCGATCTTGACCGGGTTTTCGACCGGTTCGCCGCGATCGATCGCGAAGTGCTGCGCACCAACATGGGCATCAGCCTCGATGATGATCGAAACGCCGAAACGGGCTTCGTAATCCATGATCGTGCCGCGCTTCTGGTTGAGCAGGTATAGCGCGATATCCGGAATGGTGCGCACGGTGATGTCGTGCGTGGTGTTCTTGAGCAGGTACTCTTCGATGCCGCGCAGCACGTGCAGGGCGACGGAGGACTGCGAGCGAACGTGACCCGTGCCGTTGCAGTGCGGGCAGGTCTGCATCGTCGATTCGAGCACCGAGGCACGAATGCGCTGGCGCGACATTTCGAGCAGGCCGAAATGCGAGATGCGGCCGACCTGGATGCGGGCGCGATCGTTCTTCAGGCAGTCCTTCAGCTTCTTCTCGACAGCGCGGTTGTTGCGCTTTTCTTCCATGTCGATGAAGTCGATGACGACGAGGCCGGCAAGGTCGCGCAGGCGCAACTGGCGAGCAACTTCTTCCGCTGCCTCAAGGTTCGTCTGGAGCGCCGTGTCTTCGATCGAGTGCTCGCGGGTCGAACGACCGGAGTTGACGTCGATCGAAACCAGCGCTTCGGTCTGGTTGATGATGATGTAGCCACCGGACTTGAGCGTTACCTGCGGCTGCAGCATACGGTCGAGCTGCGCTTCGATGCCGGAGCGCGAGAAGATCGGATGCACGTCGCGATAGGGCTGAACCACCTTGGCGTGGCTCGGCATCAGCATCTTCATGAAGCCCTTGGCTTCCTTGTAGCCTTCCTCGCCGGAAACGATGATCTCGCCGATGTCCTTGTTGTAGAGATCGCGGATCGAGCGCTTGATCAGGCTGCCTTCCTCGTAGACGAGGCAGGGGGCCGTGGAGTTGAGCGTCAGCGTGCGGACGTTCTCCCAAAGACGCATCAGGTATTCGAAGTCGCGCTTGATCTCGACCTTGGTGCGGTTCGCACCGGCCGTGCGCAGGATGACGCCCATGCCTTGCGGCACTTCGAGGCCGCGCGCGATTTCCTTCAGGCGCTTGCGGTCCTGCAGGTTGGTGATCTTGCGGGAGATCCCGCCACCACGCGCGGTGTTCGGCATCAGCACCGAGTAGCGACCGGCGAGCGACAGGTATGTCGTCAGCGCCGCGCCTTTGTTGCCGCGCTCTTCCTTGGCGACCTGAACGAGCAGGATCTGGCGGCGCTTGATGACTTCCTGGATGCGGTACTGCTTGCGGGGCTTGCGGACCTGACGGTCCGGAACCTCTTCCATGGCGTCTTCGGCACCGACCGATTCGATGATTTCCTTTTCGCCGTCGTGGCTGTCGTCATCGTCGTCGTCGTCGTCGTGGCGGCGACGGCTGTCGACGTCCTCGGAGATGGCGTCGGTGTCGACCATGGCGGCCATTTCGCCGCCGTTGCTTTCGTCGCCGTCGACGGAAGCGGCTGCCGCTTCTTCCGCGGCCTTTGCCTTGGTCTTGCGCGTGCGCTTCGGCTTTGCCTTAGGCTTTTCCGCCGGTGCTTCTTCTTCGACCACCGGTTCGGCGACAACGGCTTCTGCCGGCTGCGCCTCGATATCGGTCTCCGCTACGACCGCGAGATCGACGGGAACGGACAGTTCGCTTGCCGGCGCCGGTGCGGTTTCGACATGTTCGATGTCGTCGTCGCGCCGCGCTTCTTCAGCTTCGGCCTTCAGCAGTGCCTGGCGGTCGGCAAGGGGGATCTGGTAATAATCGGGGTGAATTTCGGCGAAGGCCAGAAATCCGTGGCGGTTGCCGCCGTAGTCGACGAAGGCGGCCTGCAGCGAAGGCTCTACTCTGGTGACCTTCGCCAGATAGATATTGCCGCGGATTTGCTTCTTATGTTCCGACTCGAAGTCGAATTCTTCTATGCGGTTCCCGCGTACGACAACGACGCGCGTCTCCTCGGAGTGAGACGCATCGATAAGCATTTTCTCTGCCATCTAAGCTGTGCTCCTCGGCGCACCAGCGGAACGGGAGACAGACCTGCTTCCTTGGGAAGACTGCCAAACACGTCGGAAGGTGCGCCGGATATGAAAGTTCTCGTCTGGCGCAGGTGATGGTGCAGCAGCCAGACGACAGCCGGAACACCTGTGTTCCGGGGCCGCTCTACTTCTGACCGATACTGCTGAGTCAACATCAATGACCAAACAAGAATGCCAATGTCCAAGGTCTCATAGAGACCCGATGAATGCGCCCGCTTGCGGGCGTTGGTGAAAAATCACCATCAAGAACTCCGGCCACCGCCGGAAATTTGCGATCCAGTGTACGAGGAGGAAATGCAGCGACGGCGGATGAACACCTTGCGACCGCGGAAGTGCGATACGTTTAACCGGTTGATCCGGTTCGACCACTCCCTGGCGCCAAGCTTTGGAGAAGCTCCGGCTGCCCGGTCGACTGTTCTATCCCGTCAACACTTTCTCCTTGTGACGCTTTTATGTTTTCTATGTCACATTGGCAAGGGAAAAGCCCGTGCCGCCACAATAATGATCGATTCGCTTGTCCACGTGGAGTAGGCCGGCAAATGATGAATCGATGGCGCCGGCGCGGGGTGGAAGATGACGTTTGTCAAGCTTTGGTTAACCATAAGAGTTCATTGATCAAGGTATGTGCTTGGTGGCCGCGTCGGCTGCCATCTGATTTTCGAGAAAGTGGTGGGGAGCCCAAGGTGAAGCCTTTGGCGGTTTGTATGCGCGGTTCGCTGTTGTCGTTGATGTCGCGGACGGGTTGGCGTTTGCTCGGTGCATCGTTGCTCGTCGGCGGTCTCCTTTTGAGCGTGCCGGCTGTCCATGCTGCCGAGCCGGGCCCCTTGCTCGCCTTTGGGGCGCGGATCGCCGGCGACGACGCGCGCACCCGTGTCGTCGTCGAGTTCGATCGCAAGCCGGACTTTTCCCTCCATTACGTCGCCGATCCCGTGCGCGTCGTCGTCGACCTGCCGGAAACGGCTTTCGGCCTGAAGGCGGAGAGCCTCGAGCCGCGCGGCCTTTTCGACGCGATCCGCTACGGCGGCATGGGTGCCGGCAATTCCCGGATCGTTCTTTCCGCGAAGGGGCCCGTTGCGGTGACTCATGCGGAAGTGATCGCGGAGGAGGGGGGCAAGGGCTACCGCCTGGTCCTCGACGCTGAACGGGTCGACCAGACGCGCTTCGATGCGCTTCTTGGCGAACAGCAATGGACCGGTTCGGTCGCCGCGACGAAAACCGACCGACCTGTCGCCGTTGCGCCGACGAAGGAGGGCGGACCCTTCATCATCGCGATCGATGCCGGCCACGGCGGCATCGACACCGGTGCGCTCGCCGGCGAGACGAAGACGGAAGAAAAGCACGTCACCCTGGCCTTTGCGCAGGATCTCGTCGAGGCCTTGAACAAGGGCGCCGGGATCGAGGCTTTTCTCACCCGCGACAAGGATGTTTTTCTCTCGCTGCCGCAGCGCGTGCAGATTGCCCGCAACAAGGGCGCCAATCTTTTCATCTCGCTTCACGCCGACGCGCTCCGGCAAAAGGATATTCGCGGCGCGACGGTCTATACGATCTCCGACAAGGCGTCCGACCACTTGGCCGCAGGTCTCGCGGCGCGCGAAAACCTATCGGACGAAATCGCCGGCGTACCGCTTCAGAGCGAGCCTGCGGAGGTCGCCGATATCCTCATCGATCTGACCCGCCGCGAGACGCAGGCCTTCTCCGTCAACATGGCGCGCGCTGTGGTTTCTTCCTTCGAGGGCCAGATCAATCTCATCAACAATCCGCACCGCTTCGCCGGGTTCCGCGTGTTGCAGGCTCCCGATGTGCCGTCGATCCTGCTGGAGTTGGGCTTCCTGTCGAACAAGGAGGATGAGAAGTTGCTGCTGGATCCGGCGTGGCGCAAGAAGGTTTCGGAGCGTCTTGCGGTCGCCGTTCAGCGTTATCGCGAGCAGGCAGTCGCCAGCGGCGGCTGACAAATGACGGCATGCGCGGGAACGAAGTGATTTGTGTCGCCTCGGTAACAGCGTTATGCTTTTCAACTGGATGCGCACGCTATAATCGGAAACAGCCCTATTTTACGCACAATCCGGGACGTAACCGGAATTGCGCCCGGTTTTGTTGAGAAACGAGTTGATGCCCGGGGTTCCTCGCCATATGAGGAGCCGGGCTGGCGGGGCGCTGTGATGCCAGACGATTTCTGATGGAAGAGTTTGGTCGGACCGACGCTATGTAAGCCGGCGGGACAGAGCATGGACTGTCGCTCGGCGGTCCGGCAATTGGACGATAATTAAGGTACCGGTATCTGGCTGATGATCAGGCTGATTGGATATTTCTTCGGGATTGGTGCGTTTCTGCTGCTTGGCGTGGCTGGAGCCGCGGCGCTTTATTTGGGCGTCGTGACCAAGGATCTACCTGACTACGAGGTTCTGGCGAAATATTCGCCGCCCGTGACGACGCGCTTTCATGCCGGAAACGGCGCGCTGATGGCAGAATATGCCCGTGAACGGCGCCTCTACCTGCCGATCCAGGCCATTCCGGATCGCGTCAAGGCAGCCTTCATCTCGGCCGAAGACAAGAACTTCTACCAGCATCCGGGTGTCGATATCACCGGTCTGGCGCGTGCCATCGCAGTGAACTTGCAGAACTTCGGCTCCGGCCGTCGCCCGGTTGGTGCATCGACGATCACGCAGCAGGTGGCAAAGAACTTCCTGCTGAGCTCGGACCAGACGATCGACCGCAAGGTCAAGGAAGCGATCCTCTCCTTCCGCATCGAGCAGGCCTACAGCAAGGACCGGATCCTTGAGCTCTACCTCAACGAGATCTTCTTCGGCCTGAATTCCTACGGCATTGCCGGTGCGGCGCTGACCTATTTCGACAAGTCGGTCACCGAGCTCACCATTGCCGAAACCGCCTATCTTGCCGCCTTGCCGAAGGGCCCGGCCAACTACCATCCGTTCCGCAAGACCGAAGCCGCCATCGAACGCCGCAACTGGGTGATCGACCGCATGGTGGAGAACGGCTACGTCACCAAGGCCGACGGCGAAGAAGCCAAGAAGCAGCCGCTCGGTGTCAACCCGCGCCGCGGCGGCGCGCATCTCTTCGCCTCCGACTTCTTCGCCGAAGAGGTCCGTCGGCAGATCATTCAGAAGTACGGCGACAATGCGCTCTATGAAGGCGGCTTGTCGGTTCGTACCTCGCTCGACCCGCGTCTGCAGATCGCAGCGCGCAAGGCGCTGCAGGCAGGGTTGCTGAGCTACGATGAACGCCGTGGCTTCCATGGTCCCGTAAAGACCATCGAGATAGGCGGCGATTGGGGCGAACCGCTGGGAGCGGTTGCCGCCTTCAGCGATGTTCCGGAATGGAAGCTTGCCGTCGTACTTTCGGTCGATGCGCAGGGTGCCGAGATCGGCATCCAGCCGGAAAAGGAAGCCTCGGGCAAGATCGTTGCCGAGCGCGTCACCGGGCACATCTCCACCAAGAACATGCAGTGGGCCTATCGCTCCGCCAACGGTGACCGCAAGTCTGCCAAGTCCCCTGAGGGGGTCTTCGGCGCCGGCGATGTCGTCTATGTCGAACCCTTGCCCGAGAAGGGCGAATATCGTCTCCGCCAGCCGCCGAAGGTTCAGGGTGGTCTCGTGGCGATGGATCCGCAGACCGGCCGCGTGCTGGCCATGGTCGGCGGCTTTTCCTATGGCCAGTCGGAGTTCAACCGCGCGACGCAGGCGATGCGCCAGCCGGGGTCGTCGTTCAAGCCCTTCGTCTACGCCGCAGCGCTCGACAACGGCTATACGCCGGCATCGGTTATCCTCGATGCGCCGATCGAAATCGTTGCGGGCGGACAGGTCTGGCGTCCAGAAAACTATGGTGGCGGCTCCGCCGGTCCGTCGACGCTGCGCCTCGGCATCGAGAAGTCGCGCAACCTGATGACCGTCCGCCTCGCCAACGACATGGGCATGAACCTGGTTGCCGAATATGCCGAGCGCTTCGGCATCTACGACAAGATGCCGCCGCTGCTGGCGATGTCGCTGGGCTCGGGCGAAACGACGGTTCTGCGTATGGTCTCAGCCTATTCTGTGCTCGCCAATGGCGGCAAGCAGATCAAGCCGTCGCTGATCGACCGCATTCAGGACCGCTACGGCAAGACGATCTTCCGGCATGAAGACCGCACCTGCGACAACTGCAACGCAGGCGATTGGCAGAGCCAGGAAGAACCAGTCCTGACCGACAACCGCGAGCAGGTGCTCGACCCGATGACCTCCTACCAGATCACGTCGATGATGGAGGGTGTGGTGCTGCGCGGCACGGCCGCCGGAAAGATCAAGCTCGATCGTCCCGTCGCCGGCAAGACCGGTACGACGAATGACGAAAAGGACGCCTGGTTCGTCGGCTACACGCCGGACATGGTCGCCGGCCTCTATCTTGGTTTCGACAATCCGGCCCCGCTCGGGCGTGGCGCGACCGGCGGCAGCCTCGCCGTGCCGATCTTCAACGACTTCATGACCGAAGCGGTCAAGGGCACGCGCCCGAGCAAGTTCGTCGTGCCTGAAGGCATGAGCATGGTCGCTGTCAACCGCAAGACCGGCATGGCCGCCCAAGAGGGCGAGCCGGACACGATCATCGAGGCCTTCAAGCCCGGCACCGGCCCGGCCGACACCTTCTCGGTCATCGGTGGCCTCGACCAGTACGTGCCGCCGGAGGAGATCCTGAAGAATTCGCCGCAGGCGAACCAGGCGGTAACCTCGGGCTCCAACGGCCTGTTCTAAGCCATTCCCCTCTTGTAATGCCCGCCGCCTTTACATCAGCGGCGGGCATCGCTATTTGACGCTCACTTCATATCGGGTTCACAAGAAGCAGGATCATGCGCAGCGAAATCGAGAACATTGTCGACGAAATCAAGCAGGCCATAAGCCTGCTGAGGAGGCATCTTTGACTGGGATCAGGCGGTAAGACGACTGGACTGGTTGAACAACAAGGCGGAAGATCCGACCCTTTGGAACGATGCTTCGGAAGCACAGAAGCTGATGCGCGAGCGCCAGCAGCTTGACGACGGCATCAACGGCCTGCGTCGTTTCGAGCAGCAGCTCAACGACAACATCGAGCTTATCGAGCTCGGCGAGGAAGAGGGCGACGCGGCGATCATCGCGGATGCCGAACAGGCGCTGCGCGAACTGCGCAATGAAGCAGCCAAGAAGCAGGTCGAGGCCATGCTTTCCGGCGAGGCCGATCAGAACGATACCTATCTCGAAGTGCATTCCGGTGCCGGTGGTACCGAGAGCCAGGATTGGGCCAACATGCTTCTGCGCATGTACACCCGCTGGTCCGAACGCCAGGGATACAAGGTCGAGCTGATGGAAATCCAGGACGGCGAAGAAGCGGGCATCAAGTCTGCGACGCTGCTCGTCAAGGGCCACAATGCCTACGGCTGGCTGAAGACCGAATCAGGCGTGCATCGCCTCGTTCGCATATCGCCTTATGACAGCAACGCGCGCCGTCACACCTCGTTCTCCTCAATCTGGGTCTACCCGGTCGTGGACGATTCGATCCAGATCGACATCAACGAGAGCGATTGCCGTATCGACACCTACCGTTCGTCGGGCGCCGGCGGCCAGCACGTCAACACGACCGACTCGGCCGTGCGTATCACGCATATCCCGTCGGGCATCGTCGTGCAGTGCCAGCAGGAGCGCTCGCAGCACAAGAACCGGGCGAAGGCCTGGGACATGCTGCGCGCCCGCCTATACGAGGCCGAACTGAAGAAGCGGGAGGAGGCGGCAAACGCCGAAGCTGCGTCGAAGACCGATATCGGCTGGGGCCATCAGATTCGTTCCTACGTTCTGCAGCCCTACCAACTCGTCAAGGACCTGCGTACCGGCGTCGAAAGCACGGCACCGGGCGACGTTCTTGATGGCGAGCTCAACGAGTTCATGGAAGCGGCCCTGGCCCACCGTGTCAGCGGTGGGGCGGATGCAGCCGTCGACGATCTGAACTGAGGCCGGAAGCGGTCTAAAGAATTTGAACAGGGCCGGGTGTTCGCATCCGGCCCTTTCGTTTGCTCAGTTGGACGCGCGCTCGATCTTGATGTCGCCAAGGTCGTCGATGAGCACCGTCCACGTTTCCGGTTCGCGCGCGCTGGGGTCGGTCTTCAGATAGACGGTCGCGAACATGCCTGGCTGGGCGGTGACGCCCGTCGAAGTCTCCGGGCGAATGTCGGTGACATAGGCCTTGAATGCCGAGAACTCTTCGAGCTCCGCCGAAGAAACCACCACGGGTCCGGCGGCGGTCGCCTCGATCTGTTGCAGGTGGATCTGTGCGCTGCCATCCGCTTGCCGAAGAGCGATCAGTTTGTAGTAGCCGCGCCGGGCGTCGCTCGGTTTCTCGGCAGCCGCGTTGGGATCAAGGGATGAAAGCGGCTCACCACTTTCCTCCCAGTAGCCTGTGCTCGTCACGAAGGTTGCCTGCGGCGGCACGACGTTGGCGTCCTCGGCCTTGGCGCTGCCGCAGCTTACAAACAGGAGCAGCGCGAGGAGGGCGGGTTTGTGCATCTGGATCGTCGTCCTTGGGGCGGCGGCTTGCTGCCGTTTTGCTGCTGGCCGGCGGAAATCGGGCCGGGAGGATGATAACATATGTCGCGCGGGGACCGTGCGTTCAGTTCGAAAATTGCTCGGCCAGGATGCGGTCCGACCAGGAATGATCGGGATCCGAGAGGATGCGCGCCGTCATGTTTTCCGATTCGGCGATCCGCACCTTGACCACCGACTTCACCTCCTGGTGATCGGCGACGGCGTTGACCGGCCGCTTGTCAGCTTCGAGGATCTCGATCTCGACGGTGACATGGTTTGGCAGCAGCGCACCGCGCCAGCGGCGAGGGCGGAAGGCGCTGACCGGGGTCATGGCGAGTAGCGGTGCTTCAAGCGGCAGGATCGGTCCGTGGGCGGAGAGGTTGTATGCGGTGGAGCCGGCCGGCGTCGCCACAAGCAACCCGTCGCAGGTCAGTTCCTCGAGCCGTGCTTTTCCGTCGATCAGGACGCGCAGTTTTGCGGCCTGGTAAGACTGGCGAAAGAGGTAGACCTCGTTGATGGCGAGTGCCGTGAAGCTCTCGCCATAGACGTCGGTCGTCTGCATCTCCAGCGGGTGGAACGCGTTCTCGACGGCCAGGCAGATGCGGTCCGTCAGGTTCTCCGTGCTGTAGCGGTTCATCAGGAAGCCAACGGAGCCGCGGTTCATGCCGTAGACCAGCTTTCCGCTGTTCATGGTCTGGTGCAGCGTCTGCAGCATGAAACCATCGCCACCGAGCGCCACGATCACGTCGGCCTTCGCCGGATCGTTGTCGCCATAGATCGCCTTGAGATCGGCCGCAGCCTTTTGCGCCTCCTCCGCAGGAGAGGCGAGGAAGGCGAAGGAATTGAACGTTCGGGCCATGAAATAGTAGTCCGTTCGATGCGTTGCATGCCGCTTACGGCGATCTCTGTCCACCGTTTCTGGCACGGCCCAGTGCCGAACGCATCTGAAAAGTTGGGAGAATTCGCAATTTTGCTTTACACCGGATGAGATTATGGTAACTCCGAGCCCAGTAAGTGCCCTTATAGCTCAGTTGGTAGAGCGGCTGATTTGTAATCAGTAGGTCGGGAGTTCGAGTCTCTCTGGGGGCACCATCAACCAACTCATCCCTGCTGAAATATCTCATTTTTAGAATTCTCGACCGGATCATTATCTGAGGTACGGGAACTAAACTCGTCTATTTTTCCGCCAGGCGTTTCCTGCGTAGCAGTCAATTGCGCCCTGCAAGGATCATCATGAAAACAGGCGTGCCGGCCAGAGCGCCGACAATGGAGAACAACGGGCCGTAGATCAGCGCACTGAGCGGAATCATCGAAGCACATTCTCCGATGCCATCCCTTAGGCAATTGTACGATCCGCCCTCGAAGATGCCATAGACAGGCAGAAACAAACCCGCGACGATCAGGCTGACAAGGATTGCTGAGACCGCAGAGACGATCAGGGTCCCAAGAGTTCTCATAGCCCTGGGATATAGAGAATTGCCGGTCCGGCCAACGTCGATTGTTCGAGACGGGTGAGTGCCGAATGACGCTTTCCCTATTGGTTTCTTTGCAAAGGTCTGTTGTCATCAAGCGCTTCCATTCAGGGACACGTAAAATCACCTTGGCCATGTGTGCGCTGCTGGCGTCGATCAGATGCGCCGTCGTCTTGCTTTGCAGCCTTGTCGTGCTCGCGGCAGGCTCAGCCGGTGCACAGGAGGCATCCGCTTGGGCTGAGGTGATCTCAGGCGCCACCCATGTTCCGGGTGTGGGGCCTATCCGGTACTCGGTTGGATACAGCAGCGTCGGGTATGATCACTTTCGTTCGGAGATCTTCGTTCAATGGCGCGATGGCGCCGGTCGGACGCAAACCATCTACGACGGCATTTACGACAATCCGCCCGCCAAGGTCTGGGGCGTTCAAGGACATCTCTGCGTTTCGATGCAGATCTGCGCGCGATATGAAGACGTCTGCACGGCGCGGGTGATAGCCTATCGGTATGATGCGGCGGCGAAGGTCTTTGCCGAACTCGAGAACGGTGGCACGCTCTGCCACCATTAGACCCCGCCCTTGATGCCGGACACTACCGTCCTTCTAGGCGTTGGCAAAACGCGTTCGATACCTTCGTCAGATCTTGATTGAACGCGTGTCTCAGTTCAGTTTCTGCTCACGGCAGGGAGAGGGGAACATGCCGGCTATCGGCTTGGATATCGGCGCCGTCTTTGTTCCGGTTTCGGACATCGAACGAGCCAAAGCGTGGTATGCGCACTTGCTTCAGGTCGATGCGCCGGAAACGCTCTACGGCCATCTCGCGGTTTTTTCCCAGAGGGGGTGGCGCACGGCTGCTTCTCGACGCCAAGATATTTGCTTCCGGCTCGCGGCGGGAAGCGCCGCTCTTCCACTTCGACACGCAAGATGTGGCGGCCGCGTATAGCTACGCGACCAGCCTCGATGTCGAAATCGTCACGCCGGTGCAATTCGAGCAATGGTTCACGATCCGCGACCCCGACGGCAATGTCTTGATGATTTGCCGGTGTTGAGCAGCACGAGACAGAGACGTCAGATGTCGAAGGAAGGTGCCATCCGCACCGGAACCTCCCGGCATTTCTGCAAGGCGTTGAGAAGGTTTTCGGCGAGATAGTCGATCAGCGCCCGGGTTGCCGGCAGCATGCCCTGGCGGGACGGGAAGACGAGGTGGACCACGACGTCGTTGGAGGTCCATTCCGGCAACACCGGCGCCAGAACACCCGCGCGGAAGGCCCGTTCACAGATGTGGTCCGGCAAGAGCGCCACGCCCATGCCTTCGATCGCGGCACGTTCCAGGATTATGAAGTCGCTGCAGCCGATAATCGGACGATGGGAAATTTCCGTGGTGTTGCCATCGACCGAGACCAGCCGCCAGACATCGGTCGGGTGCTGCTCATTCATCGACAGCGTTGCCTGCTGGCTGAGGTTGTCGATCGTGATCTCGCCTGAGCGCGCAAGAAACGTCGGGCTCGCCGCGAGCCGTTCGCGCACTTCCCCGAACTTGCGGATGATGAGTTGATTGTCGGTGTCGAGCTGTCCGCGGGCGCGAAGCGCCACATCCACCCGCTCTTCGATCAGGTCGATGCGGCGGTTGGTGGCCGTAATCAGCAGCCGAACGCCGGGATAGCGCCGGTGAAACGCCGGAAGGATGTCTGCGAGCATCGGGGTGAACCCGAGCGGGCAGGCGAGCCTCACCGTGCCCGAGGGTTCCGCCCGCACGGCAGCGATCTCGGCTTCTGCTGCGGCGACACCGTCGAGCAGTCCCTGGCAGTGTTCGTAGAACACGCGGCCAATGTCGGTGACGCGCAGCTTGCGGGTCGAGCGTTCCAGCAACCGCACGCCGAGTTGCTCCTCAAGACGAGCAACATGTTTGCTGAGTTTGGATTTGGGTATATTGAGGTCCCGTGCAGCAGCGCTGAAGCCGTTGTTTCGCACGACGGCGGCAAAAAGCCCGAGGTCGTTTAGATCCTGCATTGTCCTGTCTCCGAAGTGCGCATGTTGGTCATGATTGTTTCCGTCTGGAAACAGTATGTCAAATATCCGCTGGCTTATCGGGTCATTGTTTTCCCCTCATATGTGGATCACCGCAACGCACACACAAAGGTGTTCCCATGAACGTTCTTCACATCGACTCCGGTATCCTCGGTGATCACTCGGTTTCCCGTCGCCTGACGGCGGCACTTGCCGCGCAGGTCAAGGCTGATCGCACGGATGCCACGGTGACCTATCGTGACCTCGCCGACAGCTCGCTTCCGCATCTGACCGGTGCCCAGATCATGGCCCCCGCCGATCTTGCAGGCGTGGACGCCGACCTTGCCGCCGACGTCAAGCTTGGCCGCGACATGCTCGAAGAATTCCTCGCAGCCGACACGATCATCATCGGTGCGCCGATGTACAACTTCGGCATTCCGAGCCAGCTGAAGGCCTGGATCGACCGCATCGCCGTGTCCGGCAAGACTTTCCGCTACACCGAGAATGGTCCGGAAGGCCTGGCAAAGGGCAAGAAGATCATCGTCGCCTCGACCCGCGGCGGCCACTACTCGGCCGGTCCTGCTGCCGTCATGGACCATCAGGAATCGTACCTGAAGACGGTCTTCGGCTTCCTCGGCGTCACCGATGTCGAATTCGTCCGCGCCGAGGGCCTCAACCTCAGCGCCGACTCCAAGCAGTTCGCGATCGCCGAAGCTGAAAAGACGATTGCCGAAGGCAGCGTCCTTCGCCTTGCGAGCTAATATATAGGTTCAGCGGGTCACCGAGGTGATCCGGTGGAGGGGCCTAGGCCCTGCGTGCGGACGGTGCCGGTTGCAAACGCAGCCGGCATTGTCCGTTTTCGATTGTGACGATCTGCTTTATAATGCGTGTATGAAGAGCGGGCGCACGATCCTCTGGGGCATGACCGCTGCGATGGCCTTTGTGGTCGCCGCCGAAGCCGCGCTCGCGGCGCCGCCGGATCACGGCTGCACCTGCCGCAACCGCGACGGTTCGAAATATGAGCTGGGGCAGGTCGCCTGCCTGCGCGTCGACGGCGGCACCTATCTTGCGCGTTGCGAAATGAACCTCAACGTCACCACCTGGAAGAAATTGCGCGACGGCTGCCCGACGGCTGCCAGGATGAGTGTACCCCTGGGCCATCAGCTGCAATCGGTCAGTTTCTGATGAGGAGCAGCGGCTTGCCGCCCTCGTTCCGGTCCTTTTCGAAACCGGAAGCCGTGGAGGTGAAAGCGAGCGAGCTGCCATCCTCGCCGAGCAGCGTTATGCCCAGGCCGATTGCAGTCCAATATTTCAGCTTCAGTTTTTTGACAGCGCCATGGCAAGGTTCTTCGACAGACAAGGCGAGATTGCCGTCGTTGTCAGCAGCCTCTTTGAAGTTCACATGGCAGATGACGGTTCCATCCGGTCGTTTCATCTGCCACGCGCCTTTCATGTTTGTCGGAGCCGGCAGATGCGAGATGCCGTCCATCGCGGGTACGAGTGCCAACGGAGGCCCGTTCCCGCCCTTCGTCTGGAGCGGCGATCCCTCGCTCTCTTCAAACCGGGCATGGACTTTCCGCAGGACGTCGATCAGCAATAGGCCTCCGCTCCCATCGAAGTTCCAGGCGACGACGTCAGCAAGGGGCGGCAGGTTGTTGGCGCAGCCGTCGGCTCCGGCGACGGCGTAGCCGCCAATCGCCTCATCGGCGGTGAGCGTCAGCCTGCATCCTTCGGCACCGTCGAGCGGGGCGACGAGGTAGTCGCCTGTCTGCGCCGCTATGATGGCGGGGTCGATGTCGCCGGCGGCAAAGGCGGTGGTTGCCCCCAGACAGAGCGCCCCCAAAACCAGCAGCCGAAACATAGGAATGCGTGACGCAGCCGCGACCATAGAGGCCCTCCGATCCCAACGAAGCGGAGATTTCCACAGGCTCAATTTCGCGTCAATGTGCTGGCCTTCGATGCCAGTTTCGACCCCGTAGGAAACGCGTCCGCCCGCCGTGGGCACAAGGACGGGCGGACGCGTCTGGAGATCTTAGCGGTTCAGGAACTGGCGCGCCGCGTACATGGCGATCGCCGCCGCGTTCGACACGTTCAGCGATTTGATCGCACCCGGCATGTCGAGGCGGGCAAGGTCCGTCACGATCGAACGGGTCTTTTGCCTGAGCCCCTTGCCCTCGGAACCGAGGACCAGCGCGATCTTCTCGCCGCTGAACGTCCCCTCCAGCGGCTGCGGTCCCTCCGAATCAAGGCCGATCGTCTGGAAGCCCAGCCGGTGCAGTTCTTCGATGGCGTCGGCAAGATTGGTGATCTGGATATAGGGGATCATTTCCAGCGCACCGGAGGCGGACTTGGCGAGCACGCCCGATTCGGTCGGGCTGTGGCGCATGGTGGTGATCAACGCGCCGGCGTCGAAGGCGACGGCCGAGCGCATGATAGCGCCGACATTGTGCGGATCGGTCACCTGGTCGAGCACCAGAATCAGCGGGCAATCACGAAGCGCTTCGAGCCTGCGATGTGGCAGGGGACGTGTCTCGAGCATGACGCCCTGGTGGATCGCATCGGGACCGAGGATCTTGTCGAGCTCCTGCGGCGTCACGGTATCGACCGGGAAGGGAAGGGCCGAGAGTTCGCCGATCTCTAGCCTTGCGGCCGCGTTTGGGGTCACGCTGAGGTGAACGATCTGGCGCGCCGGATTGTCCAGCGCGGCGCGGACCGTGTGCAGGCCGTAAAGCAGAACCTGCTCCGGCGCGAGCTGTGGCGCCTTCCAGTCGGCTGGCGCCTTGCGGCGCTTCTCCAGTTTCGGTGTTGGGATTTCGCCACGTTCCCGCTTGGCGTCGCGGTGAGCGCGCCTCAGGTTGGCGTAATGGGTGTCTTTGGCGCTCTTGTCGCCGGTGCGATCTTTGCTCATTGGCGTCTTATAGAGAGGTTGCACGCGGGGCGAAATGGTTTTCAGCGTGGGGTCGTTTTTTGCGGCTGTGGAGAAATTCAGAAATTTTCCATCGACCTGTGTTGACAGGACGAAACGAGGCAGTCATATACCCGGCCACAGATCGAGAGCGGCAACGACAAGTCGCTGGTTGTCTCACGATCTCAAATGCTTGGTCGAAAGATCCCGACAGAATAATGGAGGGATGCCCGAGTGGTTAAAGGGGACGGACTGTAAATCCGTTGGCTCAGCCTACGTTGGTTCAAATCCAACTCCCTCCACCATTCTGCTTCTGGATCGAAGGCCCGCGGGTATAGCTCAATGGTAGAGCAGCAGCCTTCCAAGCTGAATACGCGGGTTCGATTCCCGCTACCCGCTCCAGCAGCGACAAGCTATCTTTCTCACATTGACCCATCGCTTCAACGTTTCGCCGCAAACCGTTGTTTGTCTTGCGCCCCCGGTGATTCGCGATTCGCGGATGCCGTCTCTTGTGGCAGCGCTTCAGCATTCCTACATATCGACAGGAAAAGGCCGTCTGCGACCGGTCCGGGCGTACGCAATTAAGTCTTGCGCAAATCCCCTGAAACCCTTAAACGGCTCCACAAACCGGCCCTGCCGGCTGATCATTCATACTTGACCACAGGAAACGTACCCATGGCAAAGAGCAAATTTGAGCGCAACAAGCCGCACGTTAACATTGGCACGATTGGCCACGTTGACCATGGCAAGACGTCGCTGACCGCAGCGATCACGAAGTACTTCGGCGAGTTCAAGGCGTATGACCAGATCGACGCCGCGCCGGAGACCCGCGAGCACATCCTGCTTGCTCGCCAGGTTGGCGTTCCGGCAATCGTCGTGTTCCTCAACAAGGTCGACCAGGTTGACGACGCCGAGCTTCTCGAGCTCGTCGAGCTGGAAGTTCGCGAACTTCTGTCGTCCTACGAATTCCCGGGCGACGACATTCCGATCATCAAGGGCTCGGCTCTTGCTGCTCTGGAAGATTCGGACAAGAAGATCGGCGAAGACGCGATCCGCGAGCTGATGGCTGCTGTTGACGCCTACATCCCGACGCCTGAGCGTCCGATCGACCAGCCGTTCCTGATGCCRATCGAAGACGTGTTCTCGATCTCGGGCCGTGGYACGGTTGTGACCGGTCGCGTTGAGCGCGGCATCGTCAAGGTYGGCGAAGAAGTYGAAATCGTYGGCATCCGCGACACGTCGAAGACGACGGTTACGGGCGTTGAAATGTTCCGCAAGCTGCTCGACCAGGGCCAGGCCGGCGACAACATCGGCGCGCTGATCCGCGGTGTTAACCGTGACGGCGTTGAGCGTGGCCAGATCCTGTGCAAGCCGGGTTCGGTCAAGCCGCACAAGAAGTTCATGGCTGAAGCCTACATCCTGACGAAGGAAGAAGGCGGCCGTCATACGCCGTTCTTCACGAACTACCGTCCGCAGTTCTACTTCCGCACGACGGACGTAACGGGCATCGTTACGCTTCCGGAAGGCACGGAAATGGTTATGCCGGGCGACAACGTCACGGTTGCCGTCGAGCTGATCGTTCCGATCGCGATGGAAGAAAAGCTGCGCTTCGCGATCCGCGAAGGCGGCCGTACCGTCGGCGCAGGCATCGTTGCCTCCATCGTCGAGTAATC